>CAWFGU010000021.1:0-78609 GCA_963815505.1 Rhodothermales bacterium | reverse complement strand
AAGTGCCTTAGGAGGCGGCGCGAGATCGGACGATGCCACGTGGTAAGCGCTTACATTGCGGTTCGGCTTACCGACTGTCATGCGCTCGTCTCTCCTGCTTCTCGCCCTGCTCACCGCCGTCCCCACGTGGGCACAAGAGCGGCCGCCGATCTACGTCACGTTCTTGTGGCACATGCATCAGCCCGTCTACTGGCCCGGCGAGAGCGCTCCGGAAACCGATGCCGCCGGGCGCTATCCCTTCTCCGTCCGCGGTGTGTTCGATCAGCGCGTCGGACCCTACACGACGTGGCCTGCTCAGGCCGTCGAAACCGCCCGCCGTGCCGGACTGCAAGACTGCGGTGCGCACGTCAGCTTCTCAGGTGCACTGGCCGACAACCTCGACGCGTGGGAAGCAGTCGGTCACAGCGGCTACCAGAACTGGGCGTCCCACTGGCAGCAGGCGGCGCAGCAGAAAACGAGCGGCGGCAACCCCCGTCTCGACCTGATCGGCTTCGGCTACTACCATCCGCTGATGCCGCTCGTCGATTCGGCGAGCGTGCGCAGGCAGATCATAGACCACCGCGAGGCGATGACGAATCGGTTGGGCGCGGCTCCTTCGCGCGGGCTGTTTCCGCCCGAGAATGCGTTCGCGACGCATACCATCCCTTCGATCAAGGCTGCGGGTGTCGATTGGGTGCTCGTCGACAACGTCCACATGGAGCGTGCTGCCCGGGGGTATCCGTACGATCCGGCGAGCAACCTCGCCGAGCCGCACCGAGCCGACCAGCGCAACGCGGATCCGGGCGATTGGCAGCGGTTGAACGGGCTGTGGGCACCGACCCAGGTGTCGGGCGCGTGGGCGCATCGTCCGCACCTGTCGGAATACGTCGATCCGTCGACGGGGCAGGCGATGCAAATCGTTGTCGTTCCGACGAGCCGCTATCTGGGCAACGAGGACGGACGCGGCGGCTTCGGTGCGCTCCAGTACGAGGCCGTGATGAGTCAGTTGGAAGCGGCGAACACCGACCCCAATCATCCCATTCTGATCGTGCTCCACCACGACGGCGACAACTTCGGCGGCGGGTCCGAAGGCTACTATGGCGGCAACTTCCAGGCGTTCGCCGATTGGGCAGCAGGTAACCGGGGCCGCTTCGAATGCACGACCGTTCAAGATTACCTGGACGCGTTTCCGCCCGCGCCCGACGACGTGATCCACGTCGAGCCGGGTTCGTGGGCAGGCGCCGACAACGGCGACCCGGAGTTTCTCAAGTGGATGGGCCGTCCTGGAGCCGACGGATACAGCCCCGACTACACCTCGTGGTCGATCCTGACCGCCGCACAGCACCGCGTTGCCGCCGCGCGTGCATCCGGAGCCGACGTATCCGAAGCAGGCGAACTACTGGGCCAGTCGACGGCCAGCGACTATTGGTACTGGGACGGATCGCTGGGCGGCATCTGGGACAGCCACGTTGCGCGGGCGTCCGCTCGCATCGCGCAACTGCATCCTGCGCCTTCGGTCGACCGAGCAGCGCCATCGCTCTTCGTGCCGCAGCGGACGCCGTACAATCCCGGCGAGACCGAGTGGGGCACCGTCCAGCCGCGCGACGTGACGATCTGGACCTACGCCTACGACGACGGTGGACTGGGCGACGTGACGCTGTACTACCGCGTCGACCCGGACGGAAGCGTCGATCCGGTCAACCAGGTATTCGCAGGCGGATCGTGGCAGTCGGTGTCGATGGTCGAAATCCGCGAGCCGTCCGCCCGAACGACGCCTGCACCACCGTTTCAGGCAGCGCGCTACGAGGCAAAGCTGAGTGACCTATCCGGCGTGCTCGTCGACTACTACGTCGAGGCGACGGATGCCGGAGGCCGGTCCGAGCGTTCCATTCTGCAGCACGTCTGGATCGGTAGGGGCGAGGCAACCGGCGGCAGTGGAAACGCCGGTGTCGCGTGGACGCCGACGAACCCGGCCGCTTCCGACAGCATCGTGATCGTCATGCGCGGGGCCACTCAGGGCGCGCGGCTCCACTGGGGCGTCAATGCCGACGGAAGCGACTGGCAGACACCGGCTGCTGCCTACCAACCAGTCGGCACGCAGCCGACGAGTGGCACCGCCGTCGAAACTCCGTTCACTGCGTCGGGCGACTCGCTTCGGCTGGTCATCGGGCCGTTCAGCGGTGATCAGGCCGTGCGCAACGTCTCCTTCGTGATCCGCTGGGCCGACGACACGTGGGACAACAACGGCGGGCGTGACTACAGCATCGACCTATCCGGCGCGGACGGCGGTGGCGGTTCGGTGCGCCCATTCGTGCTCGACGGAGCGCTCGACCTCGGCGCTCGTCTGATTGCCCGAGACGCCGACGGACGCACGCTCTACGCGGATGTGCGCGGCGACGTGCTCTACCTCGCCGCCGAACCCTCTGCTTCCGACACTGGGCGTGACCTCTTTCTCGCCCTCACCGGCAACCCCGACGCGACAGGAGATGCGCCGTGGGCCAAGATGGGCACGCTCGCCCCGACTCTGGCGTTCTTCGCGCGCGAGGGCGACAGCGGCTGGTCCGGTCCGTTCGGCGCGACAAGCGGAAAAGTATCGGCGACCGACCGCTTGATCGAAGCGACCGTGACACTCTCCGACGTGGGAGTCGCCGACAGCGCAGCCGCCATGACGGCTCTCCACGCGGCGCTGCTTGCCTATGACTCGCCCGACGGTGGAGCGATGCAGGCCCGTCTTCCGTCTTCCGGTGCGGGGTGGCAGCGGTTGGGTGACTCAGTCGTCACCGCCGATCTCGCTGAGGCCAAGCCAGCAGCGCTCGGGCTGCGATTGGTTGGGCAGCATCCGGTGCGCGGGACCGCTCGACTGGTGCTGGATCTTAGCGTGGGCGGAGTCGCCCGCGTATCCGTGTACGACGCGCTTGGGCGCCACATCGCCGCTCTGCACGATGGGGAGATGAAGGGCGTACGATTGCCGCTGACGTTCGACGTGTCGGGCTGGTCGCCGGGCGTCTACTTCGTTCGCGCCGAAGCGTCAGGTGAGGTGAGAACGCTCGGATTAACCGTAGCCAGATAGTGCGCATCAGTGCACATCAAGATGGAAGTACCAGCCATTCTCAAAGCGCCGCATCTCGGCCGATAGGCCGCACAGTGAGCGCCGGCGGCCTTATGCAGGCCGAATGTGTGCAAGTGATCCAACTCACCCTTGTCCCGGCCGGGCGCTTTCCCGTCGTTCGCGCGTTGGAAGCCGCATGAAAACGACCGACATCATCGCCGAACTCACCGGGGTCGCCGAGCACTTCGGTCTGCGCGTGCGGACCGAGCGCGGTCGCTTCCGCGGCGGCGCGTGCCGAGTCGCGGGGGAGAGCAGCATCGTTCTCAACCGGATGCATCCGCCCGAAGTCACCCTCGCCGTTCTGGCGTCGAGCCTGCGCCCATTCGATCTCGACGATGTATACCTGCGCCCAACGACGCGGAAAGCACTAGTCGCCGAGTGGGGCCGAATCGATGCGCTGATGGCTCGATCCCGCCTCGAGTCGTGAACGCTCCGCCTGCTCCGATCCGCGTCACGGCAACGCTTTTGGGCACCGGCACGTCGACCGGCGTCCCCGTCGTCGGGTGCCCTTGCGCCGTCTGCACGTCCGACGATCCGCGCGACCGCCGCTTACGCACCAGCGCGCTGCTAACGGTCGACACCGATGCGGGCGAGCCGCTGCGCCTCCTGATCGATGCCGGACCGGATCTGCGATACCAGGCGCTGCGCATCGGCCTGGACCGCTTGGACGCTGTTCTGATCACGCACCACCACTACGACCACGTCGGTGGGCTGGACGATTTACGCCCGTTCCTGTTTGACAACAAGACGCCGATTCCGATCTACGTCTCGCCCACATCGGCGGCGGTGTTGCGGCAGTCGTACCCCTACGCCTTCGCCAGTGGAGCCGAGCGGTACCCTGGCGCGCCACGCCTGGACCTGCACGAGGTCGACGCGCCGTTCTTCGTCGCCAGCCGCTACGCATCCGGTCCGAGCGTGCGCGTGGTGCCCATTCCCGCGTTCCACGGCGAGCTGCCGATTCTGGGATTTCGCGTTGGCGAGGCGGCGTACCTGACTGACGTGAGCCGCATCCCCGACGCGTCGTACGAACTCGTCACGGGCGTCGACACGCTCGTCATCAGCGCGCTGCGGTCCGAGCCACATCGGACGCACTTTACGTTCGAACAGGCCATCGCGGCGGCTCAGCGCATCGGCGCGCGGCAGACGTATTTCACCCACATCAGCCACAATACCGGCCACGCAGCTATCGCCGCACTCACGCCGCCGGGCATCGCACCGGGATACGACGGACTCGTACTAACTAACACACCTCGTGCGTAGGCACGGGACTGGTGGTTGGTATCGGCTACCTTGGCCGCTCACCCCTCGACTGGTTTATGTATCACTGGCTCTGGACCGTACTGGGCATCGGCATCGTGATCGTGGTCTCGCTCGAAGTGTTTGGTACGACGACGCAGTCTGGGCTGGCACCGCTGACGAAGTGGTTCGCGCGCGGAATGCGCACTGTCCTGGCCAAGCTGCACCGCATGGCTGTGCCGGGGCTCAAAGGCAAACTCGGCGTGATAGTCACGATGGGGATGGTGGCCGGGTGGATCGCGTGGATGTGGATCGGGTGGACGTGTGTGTTCATGGGGGCCGACGAAGCCGTCGTAAAGGGCACTACGGGCGAACCTGCCGACTTCTGGGCGCGCGTCTACTATGCCGGGTTCGTGTTCTCAACGCTCGGCTTGGGCGACTACGAGCCGGGCGGGCCGTTTTGGCAGGTGATGACTGCGCTGGCGTCGACGCTGGGCTTTTTCCTCGTCACGTTCAGTATTTCGTTTCTCGTCCCGCTCGTGCAGGCGGCGATGTTCAAGTGGAACCTGGCGCTCAACCTGCACCGGACGCTGCCCTCGCCCGAAGCCGCTGTAATCGATTCGTGGAACGGCACGTCTGTGGCGTCGCTCGACACCTACCTCGAGGGCATCGGCGACAAGATCATCGAGCTGGAGCACAGTTTGCGCCTGTACCCTGTCCTGTGGGACTTCCGCAATCAGAGCCATCTGGCACACGTGGTGATGGGGCTGACGCGTCTCTACGAAACACTGCTGCTCGCCGAGTGCGGACTGTCCGAGGGGAGCATCGACAGCGGTGTGGCGCGGCACGTGCGGCGCACGCTGGCAGGCGTTCAGATGAGCCTGCTCCGCCTCGCCGAGGTAGATCCCACGTCATGCGACGTGCCGCCGCCGCCCCACCTCGCCGCGCTCGAACACGCCGGTTTGCCCGTCTCACGTGAGGAGGTGTTTCTCGCCACCGTAGCCACTCATGCCGAGCCGCGCCGCCGCTGGCATGCGCTCATGTCCGCCGAGGGCATTGACTGGGAACTGCTCCGCCACACGGACGACGTAGACCTGACCGCGCGGTAGCCGACTAGATTCGTGCAATGCGTGCGGGGGGCGCTGCCAACCCACACCTCGTCACGCTACCTCTGCTTCCACGACTTCGGCTCTCTCTGCCGTCGGCAGCGTGAAGTAGAACGTCGTGCCTCCTAGCGGGCTGTCCTCGAGGCCGCACGTGCCGCCCAGCCGCTCGACGATTTGCCGGACGATGGCGAGGCCCAATCCATGCCCTTCGATGCCGCCACCCACGTGCAGACGCGCAAACGGCACGAATAGTCGGTCGCGGTCCACGTGAGTGATGCCTGCCCCGTTGTCCTGCACCCAGAACCGCGCGTGTCCGTCAGCAGTGGCGTCGGCTCCCAAAACTACGCGCGGCGGCGATCCGCCGTATTTGAGTGCGTTCGAGACGTAGTTGACCCAGACCTCTTCGACCCATGGCGCATGTCCCAGAACCGATGGCCACGTCGAGGTCGATTTGACGTAAGCACCGCGCTCGGCAATGATCGGCTCGAGCCGATCGAGCGCTTCGTCGACGACGTGCTCCATCGCTATGGGGACCGGTACGACGGGTTGACGGCGCGCTCCGGCGAGCAGCAGCATCTCATCGACGATCGACATCAGTTTGGCGCTCACGGCGTCGATGGCGTTCAGGCTTTCGAGCCGCATCTCGTCGGGCATGTCGGCATCCTCCCGGAGCAGGTGGACGTAGTTGCGCAGCGTGTTGGCCGGACTTTTCAAATCGTGCGCGACCGTGTGGGCGAACTGGTCGAGACTGTCGTTGCGCGAGAGCAACTCGGCGTTGGCTTGCATCAAGGCTTCCTCGGCCTGCTCTCTGGCGTCGCGCTGCTGTTCTCGCTCGGTCACATCGAGCAGCAAGATCACGCGACCGGCCGTGACGCCTCGGCGGTTTGGGTCGCTCAGCGGGGCCGAACGATACTCGAAGCATCGCACGCCTTCTTCGGTGTTCAGTTCGACCGTAGGCGGTAGCGGGGAGGCACCGGGCGGCGCATCGGCGTCGTGCACGGCGATCAGTTCGTCAGGGAGACGCATGCCGACGCGTGAGGCGCGGTCGATCAAGGGGCGCGCCAGGTCCGATTCGTCGAGGTCGAGGATGCGGCGCATCGCCGGGTTGAAGTCGGTCACGCGTCCCCGGTCGTCGAGCACCAAGACGGCTTCCTGCAACGCGTCGACCAGCGCGGACCTGCGGAACGGTCGCACGTCGGAGAGCCGGTAGCGAAACAGGACGACCGACATCACCGAGATCGTGATGCCCAAGCTGATGGGGGTCAGATCCTTGACCATCGGCACCAGGCGCAGCACGTAGGCGAAGTTGACGGCCAGCGGTAGCAGCGCGCTCAGAGCGATCCATCGCGAGATCCGCTTCTGCGCCTGCATCGCGTGCATGTGCTCGCTCACGACCAGCATGCTGCCCGCCGCCGTCGCCCACCAACTCGCTGCTCCGTGTACCCAGAACCACGGTCCATACGTCGGCCGGACCGCATACGCCGGACGCCCGCCTGTCCACTCAGCGATTTGCCGCACGTTGTCCGTCAGGTAGAGCAGGTTGTGGAGCCCGCCTGTGAGCGACACGACAGTCGTGACGACGGCCAGCCCGAGCAGTAGCCGGAACCACCACGACGCTTTCTGCTCGCTGCGCCCGGTGTAGGTGAGCGCGAATGCGAGCCACGCAACCGGTGTGAACGCGATGAACGGATAGCCCGCGAACGCCAGCATCTGCACTACGCCGATGTCGGACACGAAGACGCCAAGCATGTCGGCGGCGATCCAGCCCATGCACGCCAGCGAGAGCAGCGCCAGTTCACGTGCGCCGGTAACTTCGCGCCGCACCAGCGCCAGCCACATCACGATGCCCAGCATCAGGATGCCGCCCTGCGCCAGAAGTGCGTAGACGATCAGGTTCATCGCGGGCGATGAGGAGAAGCGTTAGAGAGGGCGACGGTGACGGCATGGCCGTGTTGTCGGCTTTGGCGTCTGTGGATAAAGTACGCCTATCCCCGCTCGCCTAACGTTATGCGATGGCGACGCCTTCCCCTGCCATGGTCGTCTTGCCTAGCGCAACGCCTTTGAGTGTAGCACTCGACGCGCTTTCGACGCGGACGGCCACATAATCGCCCGGCGCGTAGTGGTCGCGGTCGAACACGACGACGCGGTTGGCGTCGGTACGGCCCATCAGTTGAGCGTCGGATCGTTTGCTCGTGCCTTCGGCCAGAACAGTCTGAATCGTGCCGATGTCGCGCCTGTTGCTCTCCAGGCTATGCTGGTTTTGCAGGCGGATGATCTGACTCAGGCGCTCCTTCTTGACTGCCTCGGGCACGTCGTCCTCGAACTTGCGCGCGGCGTAGGTGCCGGGCCGCTCGCTGTAGGCGAACATGAACGCGTGATCGTAGCGCACCTGCTCCATCAGCGAAAGCGTTTGGGCGTGCTCGTCGTCCGTCTCGCCGCAGAAGCCCGCGATCAGGTCGGTCGAGAACGCGATGTCCGGCACGATGGCGCGCGCCTGCTCGATCAGACGCAGGTACTGCTCCCTACTATACGTCCGGCGCATCCGCTTGAGCGTCTCGGTCGATCCGTGCTGGACCGGCAGGTGGATGAAGTTGCACACTCCGGCGCGTTCGGCGTGGACGTGGAGCAGGTCGGCCGAGCAGTCTTTGGGATGGCTCGTCGAGTAGCGGATGCGCAGATCGTCCGACAGAAGGCTGATGCGGTAGAGCAGAGTAGCAAAGTCGACTTGCCCACCGTTCTCCTCGCTCCGATAGCTGTTGACGTTCTGCCCCAGGACGGTCACTTCCTTGTAGCCGCCGTCGACCAGCGCTTTCACTTCGTCCAGAATCGACGCGCTCGGACGGCTCCGCTCGCGTCCGCGCGTGAACGGGACGACGCAGAACGCGCACATGTTGTCGCACCCGCGCATGATCGACACGAACGCGCTGACTCCGTTGGTGTCGTAGCGGATCGGCGCCAAATCGGCATACGTCTCCTCCTTGCTCAGCTGCACGTTGACGGCCGCCTGCCCGGTCTCGTCGTGCGAGTCCGAGCAAGCGCGGCAAATCGCGGTAGGCGTCCGGCCCAACGACCAAGTCGACCAGCTTCTCCTCGTCGAGCAGTTTGGCGCGCAGCCGCTCGGCCATGCAGCCCAAGACGCCCAATTGCAAGTCGCGCCCACGCTTGACCTTGTCGGCGCGGAAGTCGGCCAAGCGGCGACGCACTTTCTGCTCGGCTCCCTCCCTGAATGGCGCACGTGTTGATGAGCACCACGTCGGCGTTGTCCACGTCGCGCGTGAGTCCCCAGCCGCTCTCGGTCAGCACGCTCGCGACGACTTCGCTGTCGGAGACGTTCATCTGGCAGCCGTACGTCTCGATGTAGACGCTGCGCGCGCCGGACGTTTCGGTCGCGCTCAGTTTGGGCACGTCGAGGTCGTCGGTCGGATCGACGAGGAGGTCGAGGTCAAGGAGGGGCTGCATGGCGCGGCTCGGGATAGAAGTCAAGCCGAGCGTAACGCACTGGAAACGCAAGGGGTTCGGCGAGTCTGAGCGGCCCGATCGGATCGCCGATTCGACGGAAATCGACGCCGGAGTTGCTGATCACGTTTCTGCTCTCCGCCACGACGTGCTCGAGGAGCCGCTGCTCTACCGATCGCTCTACTTCAAGTCTCGCCGCGACGTGCACTACGAACGCCTCGACCGAGTCCGCACGCACGGCGAGTGGGAGCAGTGGCTCCGCTTCTTTCTGCAAGGCGTGTACGTAACGTCTCAGCAAGCAGTCGGCACGGCGCGCGACGTGCTGTCGGTCTTGGCCGCCGATCGGGATCGCATCAAGGAGGCCGGACGAGCCGCCGGATCCGTTCTGCGCGTCCGCGAAGCCATGCAGCGCCGCCCGCGCCTGACGGTGCGAACGGCGGTCGAGCGCACTGGGCTGTCGGGACCTACGGTGCGCAAGGCATTCGACCTGATGGAGCGGCTCGGCATCGTGCGCGAGGAGACCGCGCACGTGCTCGACCATCGTGCAGCGGTTGCGGACGTAGGGGCAGTCCGGCCTCGCTCGCGAGCGCTTCGGCGTCCTGGGCGTGCACGCCGATCTGCGTCCACACGACGGGGCGGTCGCCGGTCGCTTCCATGCGGGCGACGATGTCCTCGACGACGCCGAGGACGAAGCGGGGCTGGCGGAAGATGTCGACCATGTCGACTTGAACGTCGGCGGGGATCTGGCTCACTTTGGCGTAGCACGTCCTACCCATCGCCTCTTGATACTTCGGATTGACGGGGATCACGTCGAAACCGGCGTCGGCGAGGTAGTGGGCGATGCGATGACTCGTGCGCGTTGGGTCCGCCGAGTAGCCGACGAGGGCGATGGTTTTGCTGCGGCTGAGGAGTTCGGCGGGTGTGGCGGTATCGGACATCGGAGAGGGGACGCGGTTGGGCAGAGGACGGAAAAGGAGCAAACCGCGCGCGCCGAGTCCGGGTTCATGGCGCGTACCTTTGGCGTCCCGACTTCCCGACTCATCCGCACGCATGGCAGGCTATCCGTTTTCCGACATCGAACCCAAGTGGCAGCGCTTTTGGGCCAAGCACGACACGTTTCGCACGCCGGACGACCTCGACACGAGCAAGCCCAAGTACTACGTGCTCGACATGTTTCCCTACCCGAGCGGAAGCGGCCTGCACGTCGGACACCCCGAGGGCTACACGGCGACGGACATCCTCGCGCGCTACAAGCGGATGCGGGGATTCAACGTGCTCCACCCGATGGGCTGGGACGCGTTCGGCCTGCCCGCCGAGCAGTACGCCATCGAAACCGGCAACCATCCCAAGGGCAAGACCGCCGAGAACATCGACCGCTTCCGCGAGCAGTTGCAGATGCTCGGCTTCTCGTACGACTGGAAGCGCGAAGTCGACACGACCGACCCCAAATATGTCCGCTGGACGCAGTGGATCTTCCTCCAACTGTTCAAGCGCGGCCTGGCCTACGTCGACGAGGTGCCGGTCAACTGGTGTCCCGAACTGGGCACCGTTCTCGCCAACGAGGAGATCGTCGACGGTGTGAGCGAGCGGGGCGGACACCCCGTCATCCAGCAGCCGATGAAGCAGTGGGTGCTCAACATCCGCGCCTACGCCGACCGCCTGCTCGACGACCTCGACCTGGTCGAGTGGCCCGAGTCGACGCGCAAGATGCAAGAGAACTGGATCGGCAAGAGCGAGGGTGCCAACGTCGATTTCACCGTCGTCGGCTTTCCGCACTCGCCCATCGAAGTGTTCACGACGCGCCCGGACACGCTGTTCGGCGCGACCTACGTCGTCCTCGCGCCCGATCATCCGCTGACGGATCAAGATCACGACCAAAGAGCAGCGCGACGAGGTCGAGGCCTACGTCGCCAAGGCCAAGAACAAGACCGACCGCGAGCGGCAGGAGAACCGCGAGAAGACCGGCGTCTTTACCGGCGCGCTGGCCTATAACCCGATCAACGACAAACTCGTCCCCGTCTGGATTTCGGACTACGTGCTGGCGAGCTACGGGACCGGCGCGATCATGGCCGTCCCCGCGCACGATCAGCGCGACTTCGACTTTGCCACGCAGTTCGGACTGCCCATCGTCGAGGTCGTCAGCGGCGGCGAGAAGGACGACGAGGGCAACCTGATCGCAGCCTATACCGGCGAGGGCACCTACGTCAACTCGCACTATGGCGGCGGGCAGCGCGTGTCGATCAAGCCGTTCGAGTTGAACGGAATGGACAGCATCGCCGACGCCAAAGAGAAGACGATGGCGTGGCTCGAAAAGCAAGGCGTCGGTCGCCGCGAGACGACGTACCGGCTGCGCGACTGGATCTTCGCCCGTCAGCGCTACTGGGGCGAGCCGTTCCCCATCGGCTGGGTCGACGGCGAGCCGCACGCGATTCCCGACGCAGAGCTTCCGGTCGAGCTTCCACCGATGGACGACTTCAAGCCGTCCGGCACCTATGAAGGCCCGCTGAGCAAAGCGACCGACTGGCTCGACACGACGATCGATGGGCAGCCCGCGCGCCGCGACACGAACACGATGCCGCAGTGGGCCGGATCGTCGTGGTACTACCTGCGCTACATCGACCCGCACAACGACAAGCAGCTCGTCGACCCCGAGAAGGAGAAGTACTGGATGCCGGTCGATCTCTACGTCGGCGGGACCGAGCACGCCGTGTTGCACCTGCTCTACGCCCGCTTCTGGCACAAAGTCTTGTTCGACATCGGCGTCGTGAGCACGCCCGAGCCGTTCGGCAGGCTCGTCCACCAGGGCATGATCCTGGGCGAGAACGACGAGAAGATGTCCAAGAGCCGGGGCAACGTCGTCAACCCCGACGACGTGGTGCGCGACTATGGTGCCGACAGCCTGCGGCTCTACGAGATGTTTATGGGGCCGCTCGAACAGACCAAGCCGTGGAATATGCGCGGCGTCGACGGCGTCCACCGCTTTCTCAACCGCGCGTGGCGCCTGCTCACCGACGACGAAGGCGAGATCAGCGTCTCCGACACCGAGCCGACCGCCGACGAACTGCGCACACTCCATCAGTGCATCCAGAAGGTGACCGATGACATCGACGGCATGCGCTTCAACACGGCGATCTCGGCCATGATGGAGTTCGTCAACGCCGCCAACAAGTGGGACAGCGTGCCGCATGGGGTCGCCCAGCCGTTCGTGCTGCTGCTTTCGCCGTTTGCGCCGCACATCGCCGAGGAGCTGTGGCGGATGCTGGGGCACGATGAAAGCCTCGCCTATGCGGATTGGCCCGAGTTGGACGAATCGCTGCTGGTCGAAGACTCGATCACGCTAGCCGTTCAGATCAACGGAAAAGCGCGCGCCACAATCGACGTGGCACCGGACGCGAGCAAGGAGGTGGTGATGGAAGCTGCCAAAGCCGAAGAGAACATCCAGCGTCACCTCGAAGGTCAGACGATCCGCAAGGAGATCTACGTGCCGGGCCGCATCGTCAACATCGTGGCGAACTGACCTACGGATCCAACCTGCCAGGAATCAGAAGTCTCACGTGGGTCGGTGAAGAGTTCAGGCTAGAAAGGACAAACGAAAAGCGGCGCACCTCCGTAGGAGATGCGCCGCTTCGGCGTTTAGAACCTTGCGTCCGGTTTAGCGGAGGCTGGCACCGGCGCTCGTCAGCATCGAGCCCAGCTCGCGGAGTTCGCCAGCGGCGGCACCGGCAGCCAAGGCGGCAGCGGCGGTCGTCAGCTCTCCGAGGCGGTCGAGACGCTCGGCGATGTCGTCACCGTCGATGTCGGCCGGGTCGCTCTCGCGCAGTTCGCTGGCGAGCGACTCGAGGTTGTCGGTGATCTCTTCGGCGCCTTCGAAGTCAGCACCTTCGAGCTGGAAGATCCAACCGTCGATGTTCTGGAGAGCAGCTTCGGCGGGAATGCTGGTGAGGCCCATGTTGAGGGCTTCGATCGTGCCGGAGACCGTCTGTACGGGACCCGTGTAGGTCGAAGCGATGTCCGGGTTCATCGGAGCGATCTCTTCTGCCATGACGTCCTCCATGTTTTCTTCCGCCGCCGTATCGTTTTCGCAGGCGGTGACAGTGAACAGGAGGCCGAGAGCCAGTAGAGGGGTGAGGAGCCGTGTAGGCATGGTGTGAGTTCGGTTGTTGGATGTGAACGGTAGCAAAATACGGGTAAGTGTCTATACCTGCTCGCGCGCTACTGAATCCAATGTTATGATCTTTCGTGCAATCGGTGCGGCGTTTGGCGCAACAGTATTGTTCCGAATGCGCTTCCCGCTCCTACACACTTTCTCCCCATGCTGATTTTCGGTGCTTCTGACCCAGTCGATGTTCTCGCCTTCGCCGCCCACCCCGACGATGTCGAGTTGTGTGCGGGTGGGACTGTTTGCCGCTTGGTGCGCGATGGGCATCGCGTCGGTATCGTGGACGTGACGCAAGGGCAGCTGGGTAGCAGAGGTACACCCGAAGGGCGAATCGAAGAATCTAAGGTCGCCGCAGGCATCATGGGCATCCACGCGCGCGAAAATCTGGGCATGATGGATGGAGCTATCGAAAACACTCCGGAGACGCGCCTGTCCATCATCCGTGCCCTCCGCACCTACCGCCCTCATATCGTGCTGCTCAACGCGCCCGAGTGCCGCCATCCGGACCACGGCGCGGCGGCTCGACTCGTCGGCGATGCGCTCTTCTACTCGGGGCTGCGAGCGATCGAAACGACGGGCGCGGACGGCAAGGCGCAGGAGCCCTACCGGCCCAGCCACGCGCTTCACTACATGCAGTCGATTCCGTTCACCCCGTCGCTCGTCGTCGACGTATCGGACGTGTGGGAGCAGCGGATGTCAGCCCTCCACGCCTTCGGCTCGCAGTTCCACACGCCGGGGGCGGACGACGAAGGCGACAATGAACCGCAGACGTTCATCTCCAATCCAGCCTACCACGCATTCGTCGAAGCGCAAGCCCGTACGTTTGGCTATCGCGTCGGCGCGACGTTCGGCGAGCCGCTGCTCTACCGCCACGGTCCCATCGGTGTCGACGATCTGGGCGCCTTTTTGTCTAAGGAGAAGCCGTTTCGCTGATCCAGCAGCGTATGTACGGAGGTGCAACAAGGGGTATAAGACTCGTTTTTCGTCCCCCTAATTAATGCTGTCGTGGATGAGCCGAGCGATCAGTCGCGCTCGAATGCGATGCGATACGTGGACGTGCCGGGCGAGAGGCTGGCGATGACGAGGACCATTCGGTCTTCCTCCTCGGGCGGAGCGAGGTAAGCCGATGTGTTGCCCAGGCGGCTGGATCGGCGCTCGGGCACATCGACGAAGAGGTCGATGCTCAGTCCGGTAACGGGCAGACGGTTGCCGTTTTCGAGCGTCACGGTGACGCCGTCTTCGTTCAAGTCGGAGAGAGAGACGCGCACGCGGTCCCGCTGCAGCCACCACTCGCGGACCTGGCTGAGCGTCGCCACCCAAGCTCCTTCGGCTCTGGCATAGCGCGCCACCTGGGCGACGACATCGGCCTGCTCGTCGGTTTTAGCCTGCAACTCGGCCTGGATCGGCATGACGTAGAGGCCGCGGGCGTCGTGGACGTTGAGGAAGTCGTCGCGGTAGGCGGCGAACTGCAGCGCGGGCACCTCGCCGATGGCCGGGTTTGCCGTGATGGCGTACGTCGTTCGTCCGAGAATCGGCATCGCCACGAGCCGGCGCGACTGGGGTAAGGGGCGGGCTACGCCCTGTGTGCCGGGCGAATACACGTCTTCGGGTTCGGGTGTCGGCAGTGCACCGTCGGCCATCGTTCCATCGGTGTAGCCGGTCGACGTCTCGCCCTCCATCATCACCGACGTGCCTCCGGGGCGAAGGGGACGGTTGTTGAACCGCGGATCCGACTCATTGGCGGGTAATCCGTGGAGCAAGGCGCGGTTGGGGGTCCGGTTGTCCCGCAACGTTGGGTCGGCGGCGGCTTGGTCGCTGCGCTGCTCGGCGGTCGTGGTCCGCGCGGTCGGGGTTCGCGCAGGCTCGGGGATCGCCGAACTCGTGCGGCTTCCAGGGCGGCGGCGCGTCCGTGTCCGTTCGCGTGTGCGAAAGTCGGCGAGGGGATCGACCGCGACTGGCTCCTCGTCTTCGTAACCCGCCGTGCGGTCGCGACGATCGTATACATCGGGCACAGCCCCATCGCGCGGATCAGGTGGCACGTTGCGCGGTGCGCCGTTGCGAACGGCGTCAGGACTGGTGCCCAGCCGATCGATTTCGTCGACGGGACGGCCGATGCTGTCGTCGAACGTGATCTGGCTGGGAATCGCCTCGGTCGAGACGATTCCAGCCGCGTTCACATCTGAGATGCCGACCTCGCCGATGACGCGGAGCGTGTCCGGGTCGATCAGGTAGCCGAAGCGGGTTTCGCGATAGTCGGCGCGTTCGGTCAGTCCCAACGGGTCGATGCCTGCACTGGGGTGCGGGGGGAAGCGAAGCAGGTAGCGCAGTCCGGCTTCCTCCATCGCGCGGATCGTGTTCTCGTCGTAGAAGCCCGCAGGCGGATGGATACCGCTGATGTTCGAGCCGTAGCGCGAGAGCAACTCGACGCCGTCGGTCAAACGCTGGATTTGCTCGTCGAGCGTACGTCCGCGCAGCACGCGATCGTCGGCGGAAGACAGCGCCAACTCGCCGATTTGCGCGCCGCGCTCCATAATGTCGGTGAAGAGTGCCGCTTTTTCGGACGTGAGAAAGAACGTCGCCGGAGATTGCTCGCGTTCGAGGGCATCCATCAGCCGGGTCATCGACGGGCGAAAGAGGTTCAGGTCGCCGACGAGCGGGATCACGACCGGCGTGACGGCCGACACGCGTCCACGCGGCCATGGGCGAATGCTCGCTACCGGTACGTCGGTGACGTAGGCCAGCGCGTTGATCAGCAGCGTCACGTATACCCGCTGCTGCTCCGGCTCGCGCGACACGTCGGAAGGGCGGAAGCGGGTCCAGACGAAGCGGCCCCGCTCGTGTTCGCCGCTCATCAGCATCGTCAGACCGTCAAAGGCCGCTTGATCGGGCGCGTTGTACGTCAACAGGGCGCCCAGTGGCTGGGCCGTGATGGGCAGCGCCGCCGATGTCGGCACCTGAGCCACTAAGTTCATCAGATAGCCGGGTTCGATTCCTGCCGTAACGGGGTGCGATCCGTCGAGCGATTGGAAGATGCCACCTTCTTGTGGCGGAAGCGCGTCGACATACTCGGCGCCGAACAGGGTGCGAAAAAACTCTTCGTTGCGGTCGCCGCCGCGTCCGTCGTCGTCCATCAGCCCGATGCGGCCCTGGGCCACCAACCCTCCGCCGCGCGACACGAAGCGCTCGACCTGGCGCTCTTGCCTGCGCGTGATCAGTTCGGAGCCCGGCAACACGAGTACGCGGGCGTGGCGCGGCAATCCGTCCTCGAGGTCGTCGTCGTCGATGAGTTGGTAGGGGATGCCCAGCCCAAGCAAGAAGACCTCCCATGAGCGCACGACGTCGCGCAGTTGCTCGACCGGGCGCTTCCAATCGGCGGGGGCTACGTCGGGGCGGTGCACGAACACGAACGGCTTGTCGACCGTCGTCATGCGCAATTCGCCCAGGCCCGTGGCGACGCTCGCCAGCGGCTGAGCAGCCGTGACGCCGGGCGGGATAGCCTGAGCGGAGGCCGAGTGCGGGGCGAGGAGCGCCGCAAGCAGGAGGGGGAAGAAGAAAACGCGCATGGGGGGGAGGATGGCGGGGCGTCGGTCGGCAGCCGACGGGGGCAGGCCGTGCACCAGGGCTTAGTCGTTGCCGGAGTCGGCGATGGCGAGGCGGGCGAGGCAGTCTTCCTCCTTGGTGCACAGGTTGACCTGCAGGACGGCCGTCTGCTGCGGGCGCATCCGGTCGAGGAGGAGCGTGATCACGCTTCCATCAGCCGAAACCAGAGCGCGCACGGCCGTCCGCTCGCGCAGCCCGACTTCTTCGGCCAGTTCGACGATCTCGGACCGCACGTTCACACTCGACGCGTCGACGACGGGGAAGCCAGGCACCAGACTGATCGCGATGTTCTCGACGGACTCGGCGTTGAGGTTGGAGATCTCGAGGTTGACGCGGTTCGGTCCCGGCTGGCTCGTCGCGACTTCCACGTTGCGCCGCAAGCGCCACCAGTGCGCCAACTCGTCGCCCGAAACGATCCAGAAGTTCTGGTCTTTGAGCGAGCGGATGACCTGGCTCAGGATCGGAAGACCGTCAGGCGTCGCCAGTCCGTCGGTGTGCAGGACCATGCGGTAGAGGCTGCCCTCATAGGCGGCACGTGTCACGTCTTGCAGGAGCAGCGAGGCCGACAGACTCCGAATGTCGATGTCCCGATCCGAGCGCGACGTGTAGCCTACGCGGACCAGCCGCTCATTCGGAACGCCCATAATCTTGGGAGCCATCTTTCTGCCGATAGAGTCGGGCAGGAAGTACCCGTATCCGCCGAGCGAGAGCGCCCGCAGCGTCGTAGTGTCTACGATACCTGCGGTCGAGGGACGATATCCGCTCACCCGCCCGCCGACGCGCTGCTCGAGCTGTTGGCGCATCTCCTCGAAGCGTTCGCGTCTGAGCCAGCGTTGACCCGTCGGTGTTTCGGCGGAAGTCACCGTAGACGCCCACGTCGCCTTGAGAGTAGAGTTGGCGGAGCAGAGCATCGTCCGCGGTCGCGTTGGGCCGAACGAAATACGTACCACCGATCCCATCGCGGCTCAGCTGCCGCGCGACGCTTTCCAGCCCATCCGCCTGATCGGCATCGTCTACGACAGCGATCATGGCGGCGGCATCGTAGGGCGCGGGCCAGTCGTGGGTCCAGGTGACGGGATCGCGTAGCAGGTAGCGCAGCAGGTTGCTGAACAGCTGGGCGAATGCCTCCTGGTCTTCTAAGTCGTTACGGTCGATGTAGAGTGCGTTGCGCTGGAAGCCCATGTAGACGAAGCGCCCGTTGTTCGAACCGTACGTGCCATAAACGGCCGCGGTCGAGGTGCGCAGCGCTTCGCTGACGTTGAGGTCTTCGGTGGCGAAGTCGTACCAGAAGGCGAAGGGCTTGCCTCGATTGCCGTTGGTTTCGAGGGCGACGGCAGGCGTGAATACCTGCACCTTGGCTCTATAACCCGACGCGATGTTACCTGTAACCGGGGTGCCCGCGCGCAACGTCATACGGCGGATGCCCGAACTGGTGTTGGGATAGGGCACGCGCGGGGTCTCGGTGTCTAGGCCGTTCCACGTGTAGTAGGTGACGGCGACGGCATCGCGTATGCGCGTCTCTCCGTCGAGTCCCCTGATTGACGTGCGGAGCGTGTCGGCGATGGCGAAGTCGGCGCGTGGCAGCCGCGTCGTCGACGTGTCCATCCATACGTAGTCGCGCAGCGGAGTGAATCCGGCGACCTGAGCGTCTCGTCTACGCTGCTGACGCAGAGTCGTCGGCAACTCCGTGTCACGCACGCCCTCGGCGAGCGAGTCGCCTACTCCCTCGTCGGCCACGCGCACGCCACTGGACGTGACGCGCTCAGGGAAGTACATCCCCGGCGGCGTGTACCCCGGAAAGGTGTCGGTGTACGCCTGGAAGTTGCTGTTCGACCGGCCCACCTCGCCGATGTAGGTCACGTCGAATACCTCCTCGGCGAACGTCCACCCGCGCCATGCGCCGGTCTCGTCGTAGATGCCGGGTTGCCACGACGCCCAGATGCTGCCGCCGCGCTCCATGAACTCCTTGACCATCTCGATCTGCCGATCCGACAAGGCGAGAGAAGAGGGAAGGATGAGCAGATCGTAGCCCGCGAGGTCGCCTCGTTCGAGCTGCTCGTCATCGATCTGCGTGTAGTCGGCGAACTCCTGGCCCAGGAGCAGGTCGTTCCACGAGTTGAGCGCCCGGTTGACCCACGCCGCCGTCGTGTCTTGTGGGTTGTTGACGGCGTAGGCCCGCCGCGTATAGTTCGAGTTGAGCAGCGCCACGCGAGGTCTGGCGTCGGTCGTGGTTTGCACGAGCTTGGCCGGGTTCGCCTGCTGAATCGAAAACGTACCCATTACGCCTTCGAGCAGGTAGACGTACGTCAGCAAGGCGGCGGCGACTAGGCCGACGCCGAGCACGAACAGCCATAGCCCGTTGACACGATGGTCAATGAAGCGAGAGAGGAAGTCCAGCATGGCGTGGGGGGAGCGTCAGAGGTGGAGAGGACGGTGGCGCAGGCTCAGAGCCACGCGAAACCATCTTCCTGCTGCCGGTTGTCGTCGCGACGCTGAGCTTGCTGCTGCATCTGCGCGGCCTGGCGCTGCGCCTGCTCGGCCTCTGCGCGCTGCTCGTACGCGAAGGCCTGAGCACCGTCGGCTTCGGCCTGCTGGCGGCTGGCGTAGTGCTGAGCGGCCTCGGCGCTGCTACTCGTGGGTACGGGAGGCGGCGCCGGTGGTAGTACCTGGCGTCGAGGCTGCTGCTGAGCGTCGACGGGAATGAAGCCGTCGTTGGTGTACTCGTAAAACATGGAGCCGGACTGCTGCTGTTGCGGCTGTCGTTCCTGCTGGCGTTGGTCGGGCCGGCTGCTCTGGTCATCGGTGTTAGACCAGGTGCGCTCGGGCTGCTGGTCGCGGCGGCGATCGTCGTAGTCGAAGCCGCCCGGAGCGGCGCTCGACTGCTGCTGGTGCTGCGCATTCCCGTTGGACTGTTGCGCGTAGGCGTAAGGCTGTTCGTCATAGCGCTGCTGCTCGCCGTAATAACCGTCTGCCGGTGCCATGGCCGGGGCGCTGAGGTACCGTTGGTCTCCGTTGTAGGCACCCTGCGCCTGAGGAAGCGCAGCGATGGGAACGCTGCCCTGAGGTGCGACGAGCATATGAGGCTCTTCCTGCATCTCGACGATGGCCGGGGCGGTCCCGTTATCTCTCGCCTTACGCGCCTTACGCTCGCGGGCTTTGTAGAGGAAGTAGGCAGCAACAGCGAGGATGCAGGTGGCGATCGTCATCACGAGGACGATCGTCGAGAGGATGGGTATGAGTTCCATAAGTCCAGAGGGCGCAGTGAAGGCAGAGGGGGCTGCCGGGGGGAGAACGTGAGGGCGATAAGACAAGCACCGTGCCCGACCATTAGCCGGAGTGCAGAAGGGCTTATTTTACGCCGTAAGGGGGTGGTACTGAATAGGAAGACGGTGCTCCGTCTCACTATGTGTCGCAAAGCGGGAAGTGCTGAATCTCTAAGTCGTGGCCGGAGCAGACGACTCCTCGCCCGAGCCGATGCGCTGCAGCTTGCCCCAGGTCATACCCAGGCCCAGTCCTTCTTCGATCAGCGCAAACGCCTTGCACACGTCGACGAAGAGGATGAAGAAGATGCGGTAGAAGACCGAGTAGAGAATCAGGCTAGCCTCTTCCTTCTCGACGGCGACGCAGTACATGGCCGCGATCATGTCGAGAATCGTCAGGATGAGCCACCAGAAGATCAGGTAGTAGCTGGCGCCCGTCGTTACGGCGACGATAACAAAGTAGACGTTGGCGAAGACGTTCATGATGGGCCAGATCAGGCTCTCGAACGCCATGGACCACATCACGAGCGTACCGCCAAAGTTGATCGTTGGGTTGAAGAACAGGTCGCGGTGCTTGCGGATGGCCTGGACGATGCCGCGGGTCCACCGGTAGCGCTGTTTGAGCAGGTCTAGCCACTTGTCGGGCGCCTCGGTGTAGCTCAGCGCCTCGGGTTCGTAATCGACCTTCCAGCCCTCGCGGATCATCTTGAGCGTCACGTCGCAGTCTTCGGCGAACGTATCCGACGCGTACCATCCGGCGTCGATGATCGCCTGCTTGCGAAACAGCCCGAGCGGGTCCGGGGATGATGTTGACGAGCTTGATCAGACTCTGCGCGCTCCGGGCCATGTTCAGGCCTTCGACGTACTCGAGCGCCTGCAAGCGCGTGATCATGTTGGTGCGGTTGGTCACCTTGACGTTGCCCGCGACCGCTCCCAGCTTGGGGTCCGAGAAGTGGCGGATACACCGCCGCAGCGTATTGGGCGAAAGCTGCGAGTCGCCGTCTACGTTGAGCACGAAGTCGCTCACGGCTACCTGAATGCCCGCGTTGAGCGCCGTCGACTTGCCGCCGTTAGGTTTCTCCACGAGTTTGACCGTTACGTGCCCATACTCGCCGACCATCTCCCGGGCGATGTCACCGGTTTCGTCGGTCGAGCCGTCGTCGACGATCACGATTTCGTACTTGGGATAGTTCTGCTGGAGCAGCGACTGAATCGTGGAGCGGAGCAGGACGCCTTCGTTATAGACAGGCACGATAATCGAAATCATTGGCGTCCCGATCTCGCTCTCTTCGGTTTCGTGGTGCGTGTAGCTCGCCACGTTGAGGTACGACATGATCATCAGCCCGAAGTAGCGCATCAACAGCAGCATCAGAAACAAGATCAGCGCAACAACCGACGAGAACACGAACAGCCCCTGCCAGCTCAGCTCGACGGCTAACGCAGACAGCGCCGTGTTGGGGAACGGATTCTCCATCGCGATCCAGACGATCGCCATTAGAATGATCGAGATCGACCCGAAGAGAAACGCGCGCCGAACGTAGAGCCTACCGCCATCCGAGGGGTCATCGTCACCGTGCCCTTCGTTTTTGATTGGTTCGAAGGCCATGCGCTCAACACCGGTAGCGGTGCGGCGCCTGACCGGCAGCAGTTCTTTAGGGCCGACGTTGACCGGAGTAGCCGTCCGCGCCGACTCAGGCGCCTCGGCGGGCGGTGGTGTCGTCTCTGCCATAATCGTATAGGGGGGAGGGGGTACCAGGGTCTTCCGCAAAAGCTGTGCCTCCAGCGGGACTAGAGCTGATTTCACCCTATGGGTGCTCATTTTCTCTCGCAATGACGGCACGAAACGAACCATTTCCAACTCGGGCCTCTGTTTGATAACGCAGAAGCGGCCGCCCCACCTAGGTGAGACGGCCGCTCCGCGCATGCGCAGTAGGCTTAGTAGCCAGGATTCTGCGTCAGGTTGGAGTTGATGTCCAACTCACGCTGTGGGATCGGCCAGAGCAGCGCTTTGGTGTCGGTGAAGCCTAGTTCGCTCTGTGCACGGCCGGTACGAATCAGATCGTGCCACCGGTGACCTTCAAAAGCCAACTCGAGGCGTCGCTCGGCAATGATTGCGTCGATAAGGCCAGTACCCGTAACCGTGGCGGCTATGTCGCCGAGGTCGTCGGGGCGTATCTGGTTCAACAGGTCGCGAGCGCCGCTCTCGTTGCTCGTGCGCGCCAGTGCTTCAGCGCGGTTGAGCACCACTTCCGCGTAGCGAATCGGGAAGAGCGGGTCCGAACCCGTCGCGAGATCGGTGTACTTGACGATCGTCAGGTCGGGGCCTACGAAGGCGATGTTGCGCTTGCGGCGCGTCGAATCGGCGCTGGCGTAAGCACTCGCTATGTCCGGGTCCGGAGCATACTCGTAACGTCCCGCGCGGTACGCGAAGAAGGCCATGCCATTCTGGTCGTTGACCGAGTAGGTCAGGTTCCAGACAGGATCCGCTCCCGAGAACGAGCCGCTGGAGATGACTTCCTGCGCTTTGGCTGCTGCTCCGGCATAGTTCTCCGTGTAGAGATATACGCGCGAGAGGAGAGCCTTGGCCGTTGTCGAAGAGACGAACGCGCTAGGACCCGAAGCCGGCAGAGTAGCTTCTGCTTCGGTCAGATCCTTTACGATCTGGTCGTAGACAGCCGAAGCAGCCGTGCGACCCACGAACAGAGTAGCACCTTCGCTAGCGGGCGTGGTGGGCTGAAGGATGAGCGGCACATCACCGAACCAGCGCACCAAGTTGTGATACGCAAACGCGCGCAGCACCTTGGCCTGAGCGATGACCTGAGCCTTCTCAGTCTCGGAGAAGTCGATGTTGGTCGGCGTGTCGGCGCCCAGTACGATGACGCTGTTGGCGAGGTTGATCAGACTATACGAGCCGGACCACTGCCCGAGCACTTCGGCATTGTTGGCTGGAATGTTGGTGATTCCGTCGACTTCCTGCCACGAGGGGAAAGAGCCGGTGTGAATGGCGTTGTCAGCCGCCAGCTCGGGCATGATGGTGTAATCGTCGTAGAAGCCTTGAAGAGCATTGTACGTAGCGACGAGAGCGGCGTTGAGGTTTTCGCCGTTGCTGAACACCACTTCGGGTGTCAGCGAGGCGATGGGCTCGGTGTCGAGCACCGAATCGCACGCCGGGAGGACGAGCAGCGCGAGTGCGCCGCATGCGAGAATAAATCGATTCATTGGGTAAAGGGGAAAAGCACCCCGCGCCGAGTCTGGCAACCAGTCCCCAGCGCGGGGTGCGTTCGTTTCGTTTAGGACGTGACCTGTTTAGAGCGTGACGCGGGCGCCTACGGTGAAGCGCTGCGACTGCGGGTACGTGAAGAAGTCCGTGCCGAACGCCGTGTTCGAGCGGTCGAACGTCGAGACTTCGGGGTCGAGACCGCTGTAATTGGTCGTCGTCCACAGGTTTTCACCCACGAAGAACACGCGCAATCCGCGCATCGAGATCTGGTTCAGGAAGCGCGAAGGCACGTTGTACGAAACCGTCAGCGTACGCAGGCGGAGGTACGAGCCGTCTTCCATGAAGTAATCCGAGTCGCGGTCGTTGTCGTTGGGATCGCTGTTCGTGGCACGCGGAATGTCCGTGTTGGTGTTCTCGGGCGTCCAGCGGTTGAGCGACGCGGCGCTCGTGCCAAACGTCTGCCCCGGTCCTTGGTAGAACTGGCGCGACGCGTTGAACGTCTCGTTACCGAGCGAGAACTGCAGGAAAGCGCTCACGTTGAAACCATACAGCGTGAAGTCATTCGTGATACCACCGAACAAGTCCGGGTTGGCGTGGCCGAGAATCTCGCGGTCATCGCCGTTGATGATTCCATCGTTGTTGATGTCCTTGAACCGGAAATCTCCGAGCGAGCTGTTTCCACTCTGGAAGGCCAATCCTGCGGCTGCACAGCGCGTGTTGCGAGCGGCAGAGGTCTCACCCGTCTGGCTCTTGCACAGTTCGTCTTCGCTCTGGAAGACGCCGTCCCAGCGCCATCCGTAGAACGCTCCGAGCGGCTCGCCTTCGGCAATGCGGCTGGCAAAGCCCGAGTCGATCGGGTCGCCTTCGCCGTCGAAGTCACCGTCAACGAGCTTGACGACCTGGTTGTCGTTCGAGCCCAAGTTGATCGTCGTGTTCCACGAGAAGTTGCGCGTGTCGATGTTGCGCGTGTCCAGCTGGAACTCGATGCCCCGGTTACGCAACTCCGTTACGTTGCCGACGCGACCGAAGTATCCACTCGACGAGGGGAACGGCTGGTTGAAGATACCCTGGTTGGTATCCTTCTGGTAGATCTCGACCGAGCCACCAAGACGGCCCGTAAAGAAGCCGAAGTCGAGGCCCAACGAGGCCTGCTCGGTCTCTTCCCACGACAGGAAGGCGTTACCCAGCGACGCGGGACCGAAGCCCGGCGTGTTGGCATAGTCCTGACCGCCACCGTAGAGGGCGCGTGCGGCGAAGTTGCCGATGTCGTCGTTACCCGTCAGTCCGTAGGATCCACGGATCTTGAACAGGTCGATCCAGCTGACATTCTGCAGGAATCCTTCCTGCTGTGCGTTCCAGCCTAGCGAGAAGGCGGGGAAGACGCCCGTCTGGTTTTCCTCACCGAAGCGCGACGACTGGTCGACGCTGAGCGAGAACGTAGCCAGGTACTTGTTGTCGTAGCTGTACTCGCCCGAGGCGACGGCGCGACGCAGGCCGCTTTCCGTCGACGAGCCGGTGGCCGTCGTCACGGCAGCGATCGAGAGTGCGTACACGTCGTCGGTCGCGAACTGCGTTCCGGTCGCCGTGATCTCGTTCTGATCGCTGTCTTCCCACGTGAAGCCGACCAAGCCGGACACGTTGTGGACACCGTTAAACAGGTTGCGATAGTTTAGCGTACCACGCAGGATCGCGTTCTGGAAGAACGTACCACTGCGGACGTTCTGGCCGTTCGTACCGCCGCCCTGCGAGGTGAACGAGGGCGAGAAGCGCGTCTCGTTCAGGTCGAAGCGGTTGATCCCGATGTTGGCCTGAGCCGTCAGCTTGGGCAGGATTTCGTAGCCGATGCCTGCGTTACCGACGAATGCCGTGCGCACGGCGTCGAAGTCTTTCTGCGCTTCGGCGACCGGGTTGGAGAAGGGGCCCGACGACCGGTTGAAGACGCCCTGCGGCCGGGTCGCCCGAGTAGACGGGCTGGTTAGGAGCGGCAAGCAGACCGTTGGTGAGCACGCCGTAGATGTAGTTGTCGTTACCGACACGCTGAACCGTCGAGCGGCTGTAGTTGGCGGTAGCCGAAACCGTTCCGCGCTCGTTCCAGCGGTGGTCGACGCTGAGCAGACCGCCTACGCGCTGCTGCCCGGCTTCGATGACGGCGCCTTCTTCGTCGGTGTAGTTACCCGAGACGCGGTACTGCGTGCGGCTGTCGCCACCCGAAGCCGAGAGGCGGTAGTTCTGGACGGTACCCGTACGAGTGACTTCGTCCCAGTAGTTGGTCGTCGACATCGTGTCGGGGTTGCCGTAGAATGTGGTACCGAAGCGAGTCGGGCCGAACTGGTTGACGACGCCTTCGTTGCGGAGCATGATGTACTGCGGGCCGGTCAGCGACTCGTATTCGACGGGGCCGAACGAGTTGGAGCCGAAGCTGCTTTCGAACTCGATCGTCGTCTGGCCGGACTGGCCGCGACGCGTCGTAATCAGAACGACGCCGTTGGCGCCGCGTGTGCCGTAGATGGCCGAAGCGGCGGCATCTTTGAGCACTTCCATCGACTGGATGTCGGAGGGGCTGAGCGTCGATAGGGCGTTGAGGCCCTGGTTACCTGCTCCGACGTTGGAGAAGCTGCCGCTGGTGACCGGGACGCCGTCGATGACGTAGAGCGGCTCGTTGGAACCGTTAATCGAAGTGGCACCGCGGACGCGGACCGAGACGCCGCCACCGGGCGTGCCCGATGAGCGCAGGACGGTCACACCAGCCACGCGGCCCTGGAGGGCGGCGTCAGCGGTGGCGACTGGCGTGTCGCGGAGTTTCTCGCCTCCAACGCTTCCGATCGAGGCCGTTACGTTGCGGCGTGCGGTCGTCGAGAATCCGGTAACGACGACGTCGTCGAGGCCGAGAACGTCGGCGTTGATCGACAACATCGCGCGTGAGGACGCCGCTGCTGGTCAGGTCGATGCCTGCCACGCGCTGCGTGCGGTAGCCGATGGCGGTGACGACGAGCGTGTAGGTGCCGGCGGGAGCCGAAAACTCGTACATCCCGTCGAGGTCGGTGGCGGTGCCAAGCGTGGTGCCTTCAAAGACAACGTTGGCGCCGGGGACAGCCTGTCCCGTTTGGTCCACGACCGTGCCCCGAATCGTTCCAACCTGCGCAAAGGCAGCGGGGACGAGGAGCAGGCCGAGGAGCGCGCTGAGGAGCGTGCTTCTCATAGTAGCTATAAGTATGGTGTGTGGGGGTTGTTGCCAAATGGCAATCGGTGCGCCGGTAAAGTGGGGTGGCGCGTGGAAAGAGAAGATAGTGCGCCCCAAGTGTTATGAAAGTGTGTCGGTGCTCAGTTGTGTGCCCCATCTGTGGATCGTCGTGCAATGCCGGTGAACCGTATCGCCGTTCGGATGGGCATCCAATGGTGTCGCGGCGTCGTTGCACGGGCACGCTTTTACACCAGCGCCGTTATCCCCATCTTACCCTTGCCCTATTCTTCTCCATCACCGATTTTGACTAGAAAACACGAAGCGCTTTCCGCTCGCCTTGGTCCCCGACTCCAGCGCGACGTTTCACTCGCTCCCTACACCACGTTCCGAATCGGTGGCCCGGCGGATCTGTTTTTCGAAGCTCACACGGCAGATGAACTTGCCGAAGCCGTTACGGTGGCACGCGAGTTAGAAATTCCCTTCTTCCTCCTCGGCTTGGGCGCCAACATTCTCGTCGGCGATGGCGGCTACCGCGGGCTCGTGATCAGAAATGCCGCCCGGCACGTCCGCATCGACCGCGACGGTGCGCAGTTGTGGGCCGAGAGCGGCGCGGTTTTATATCCCGACGTGATCACCGAGGCTGTCGATGCGGGTTTGTCCGGTTTGGAGCATTACGTCGGCATCCCGTCGACGGTCGGCGGGGCGTTGTGGCAGAACCTGCACTTTCTATCGCCGCCGCCCGAACGCGAGCGGACGATGTTCGTCGAGGAGGTCACGCTGTCGGCCGAACTGCTGGGCGAGGACAACGCGCGCCGCATCGTCGATCACGAGTGGTTCGACTTCGGATACGACTATTCGACGCTCCACATCACGGACGACATCGTGCTATCGGCCACGTTCCAACTCACGCCCGGCGACCGGGGCCGCATGCACGAGGTGATGGAAGCCAACATCGAGTGGCGCCGCGAGCGCCATCCGCCGTTGCACAGTGAGCCGTCGGCTGGCTCCATCTTCAAAAAAATCGAAGGCGTCGGTGCGGGGCGGCTGATCGACGGGTGCGGCATGAAAGGACTGCGCGTCGGTGGAGCGATGGTCACGCAGCGCCACGCCAACATCTTGATCAACGCCGACAATGCCAAAGCCGCTGACGTGCGCGGCCTAATCGACCACATCCAGGCGACGGTCGAAAAGGAAACGGGGTACGCGCTCCAAACCGAAATCGGCTTCATCGGCGAGTTCGACACGCCGACCGCCGTCGGGTAGAACGCAACCGCTCGGCTCTCGAAGTGAGGGCCGAGCGGTTGTCTGTCTGAAGACTGGCCCGACCAGGGCCCTCACATCTCCAGCTTGGCATTTTCGGATCCTTCGCCTTTGTATGGCTCGCCCGTGACGAGTGCTTTGGCGAGGCCGAAGAGTTGGACGAGTTTGGCGTCCGGGGCATCCCAATACTCTGCCGCCGTCACCTCGATGCGCAGCAGCGCCACGTGCTCGCCGTCTGGCCCTTCGGGAAACCACGACATGTCGGCCTCGGTCCAGACCTCATGGATCTTGGCACGGTCGCGCGACAAGAACGCCTTACCGGACACCGAGACGGAGCGCTCCTGGCTCGGATCGCTGATGACTACGCATACGTCGCGCTCGTCCTCGACTTCGTCCACTTTGTGCGAGCGGCTATCGGTCAGAAACCAGAGCGTGCCCTCGAACCGGTCGTTGCGCAGTGCCATCGGGCGGCCCCGGAGTACGCCTTCCGACGCGTCGCGTGTGACGAGCATACAGACGCGGTAGCCGGTGAGGATGTCGGCGAGTGTTTCGATGGCTTCTGCTCTCGTCGGCTCGTTGGAGTTCTGGACGTGCGGGGTAGCGGGCATTACGGAAAGGTCGATGGAGGTGAGGCGGGTGGAAGCGCACCGGCGTGTTGGCGTTTCCCTCGCGGCGTAACGCCGACGTGAGAGCGCTATCCGGCCAGCGCGCGCAAGTCGTCGGCGCCAGTCAGCCCGTCGCGCCACTCAGCCGGAAACGCGCTCCACCCGTTGAGCGCGCCGAGCAGGCTGCCCGCCGTCGCCCCGACAATGCTCGCCCATCCGCCGACGTTGACAGCCGATAGCAGCGTCGCCTCTACGAGGTGAGGATTGCGCGCGAACATCGCCACGCCAAAGAGCCACGCCGACATTACTGTATCGGTCTCTCCGCACGCGTCAGCGAGGTCGAGCGGGAAGTAGTCGAGGGCGCCGCGCACGTCGGCGAGCGGCTGAGCCATTTCGGTGCTCTGGGCCTGCTCTTCGAGGTGCATCCAGAATAGATCGGAGTCGAACTGGTCGGGAATGGACTCTATCGTGTATCTGAGCGCCGCCGTGTGGAGCGTTTTCAAGACGCTGTCGCGCCGGTGGGGAGTGTCGTAGAGGACTGAGATCGTTCCGCCCGCTACGTCGTGCGCGTCGCCAGGCAAGGTGTCGGGTGGCGCATCGCCCTGGTCCTCGTTGAGGTCGAAGTCTGGTGCGCTCCAGTCGCCGCGTATGCCGATGACGAAGCCGGGGATGCCGTGTGCTATGGGGCCGATGGCGCCTGCCTTCACGTCCGTCCGCTCGTGTCCGACGTAGCCTTTGATGCCTTTGAAGTACGTCCGCACATTCTGGTGGCTCATTTTGTCGACGGGCCGACCGAGCGCTTCGCCGGCAGCGAGGCCGAGCAGGGCGCCGCGCGTGCGGTCGGATTTCGGCAAAGATGGACCCAATGAAGGCTGCGACATAGCAAGGCGTGGAGTATCGTGGAGCAAGGAATCCGCCGCACATGACCCAGCCATCCGCGACACCAACCGCAACGCACCGCGCCCGCGCCTGGATGCGCAGCGCGTGGGCGGTCTTCGAGAAGGACGCGCGGCTCGAGCTGCGCAGCCGGTTCGCGCTCAACCTGACGCTGGCGTTCGCCGGCGGCACGACAGTTCTGGTGTGGTTCGCGCTGGGCCGCGAAGGCGCCTCGCCGACTGTTCTGGCAGCGATGCTGTGGATGGTGCTGCTGTTCGGAGCGTCGGTCGGGCTGGGGCGCGCGTTCGTGTACGAGGCCGAGGGGGGCACGCTGCTGTTCTTGCGCCTGCACGCGCCCCCCAACGCGCTCTACGCCGGAAAACTGCTGTTCAACCTCGTACTCGTCGGCCTGCTGAGCGCGTCGACGACGCCCGCATTTTTGCTCGTCCTGGGGCAGGGCGTCGCCAATCCGGGACTGCTGGCCGGGAGTCTTGCGCTGGGCGCCGTCGGACTGGCCGGAGCCGCTACGTTGCTGGCGTCGATGCTGGCCCGGGCCGACCAGCGAGGCGCCGCCCTGCTCCCGGTCCTGCTGTTTCCACTCCTCGTTCCCGTCCTGCTCCCCGGCGTCCGCCTGACACGCGGCGCCCTCTCCGGCGCGTTCCTCTGGTCGACGGCTCAAGGCGATCTGACGACGCTGGCGCTCTTCGCGGCGACGGTGATCACGGCATCGGCGCTACTCTTCGAGTACGTCTGGGCAGACTGACGCTCAACCCTGCGATTCTTCCCTTCGTCATTGCGAGGAGCGTAGCGACAGCCTGCCCCGCCCTTGCAAGGTGGCAATCTGGGGTGACCGCCGGACTTATATAGCTGCCGCTCGCCTACGACCTAGATTTGGGGATGTCTCGTCCAACTGGCGGCACGTTGGCCTCTGGGCGACTAGAGGAGTCGCCCCCCGTGGTGGGTTTGTTCTGTGTGGTCAGCCTCTCGAATCCGGTTGATGCACCGCTCGTGCGTTTTGGCTGTATTCACGTCGCGTTGGGAAAGTGGATGCGTCCGCGTCGTTAGCATTAGTCCACCGCCGATTGTCATGCCCGTCGCACAAGTCAACCTCCGCCGCTATCGCATCGTCCGCGCCATCGTGTTCGTCGGACTGACGCTGGTCGTGCTCGGCGGCTTCCTGATCGACTTCCCGCGCGTCGACAATATCCTGGCGCAGACGGCACGCAACCTGTTCTTCCACGTGCCGATGTGGTTCACGCTGATGGCGGCCAGTGGCGTGTCGGCGTGGCATGCGGGGCAGTACCTGCGTACGGGCGACATTGCGCGCGACGTGCGCTCGCGCGAGGCGGCGCGGCTGCTTCTGCTTTTTGGCACGCTGGGCCTGGTGACCGGCATGATCTGGGCGCGCTTCACGTGGTATCAGGGGACGGGCAAGTGGTGGAACAACGATCCCAAGCAGGCGATGGCGGCCGTCGTGATGCTGATCTACGCGGCGTACTTCATCCTGCGGACGGCGTTCGACGGCGAGCGGCTGCGCGCGCGCATCGGGGCGGCGTACAACCTGTTCGCTTTCGCCACCGTCCCGTTTCTGCTCTACGTCCTGCCGCGTCAGATGGCGAGCCTCCATCCCGGTGCCGAGGGCAATCCGGCGTTCAGCCAGATCACGCATCCGCTGATGCGCGTCGTCCTCTACCCGTCGTTCCTGCTGTTCATCGCGCTGTTCTGGGTGCTCTACACGCAGCGTGTCCGCCTCGCCTTCGCTGAGCGCCGCCTCGATCCTCCTTCCGCGCTGTGATGTCTCTCCCGATGCTCTCGACGCTCCAAGACTCGCTAACGACCACCGCTGACTCGTTGGCGTCGGTTTCTGCGGGTGCTGCGCTGGTATCTACTCAGGCTGTGCCGGACGCGCCGCCTTATGGGCTGGAAGTCTACCTGCTGCAGCAAGACAAACTCTACGTCGTCGCCGCCGTCCTGACTGTTATCTGGATCGGCATTGCCCTGTTCATCGCACGGACGGATCGCCGCATCGCTCGTCTCGAAAAACTTGCCGATGAGCGAGAGTCATTCGACCGGGCCAAGGAATCCCCGACGCACACCACTCGTATCGACTCTCTCTAACTCGACCGTTATGAAGCCCAAAACCATCGGCGGCCTCGTGCTGCTGGCTGTATTCAGCATCCTGCTCATCAACAGCTTCGGCGCCAACGTCGGCGGCTACATGGACTTCGCCGAGGCCGAGCGCACCTCGGCCAGCGCGCACGTCGTCGGCACGTGGGACCGCGATGCCGGATTCGCCTACGATCCAGCGACCAACGTTTTTTCGTTCGTGATGCTCGATGAGGGCGGAGCGCGTAGGCCGGTCGTCTATCACAACCCCAAGCCTCCTAACTTCGAAGACGCTGATCAAGTCGTCGTCGAGGGCCGAGTCGACGGCGAGGCGTTCGTAGCCGAGCACATCTTGGTAAAGTGCCCGTCGAAGTACAACGAGGAGCGGGCGATCCAGGCGCTCGAAGCCGAGGCGGCCACGTGAGCACATCTGCCGATACCCTCCCGGAGACGCCACTTCCGCCATGCCCCGGCACGCCCAACTGCGCGACGGGCGGCAACGCATTCGAGGTCGAGCCGCGCACGCTTTGGCTGATAGCCGAACATGCGCTGAGCCGCGTCGGCCCGCACACCGTGATCACGGATGAGGGCCGTCTGCACATCGACGCCACGTTCCGCGTGCTGATGTTCACCGACGATCTGGCGATCCGCGTCGTCCCGCACGGCGAAGGCTCGGCCCTCTACGTCCGCAGCGCTTCGCGGAGTGGCCGCAGCGATCTGGGCGTCAACAAGCGCCGCATCGGCAAGTACTCTGGAGGCGCTGGAGCAGGCTCTGGCCGAAGCGCGCGCGGCGGGTGAGGCGTAGCGCCTCGCACCGATTCGTTGGCCGAGGACCGGGGCGGGGACCCCGGCAGTCATCCACGCTGCTCGGCTGCTCCAGAGAGCGCGCGTCGTCGGATAGGCGCGCGGCGCACCTCCGCGCGACGAGATGAGGCGGTCGGAGCCTTGCCTTCCCAGGCCACGACGGTAGATTCGACCTCGCGCAGGAACGACTGACGTAGGATCGAAGTGCCGACCGTCGAAGCGTGACTTTCGCCCTTCCTCAGGGTATTGCCTCGCGTGTAGGGAGCCAGCGTCATGCGGCCATCGCGAGTTCGTTGGCGTTCAGGCGGGCGCGGATTTTGAGCAGGCTCTTGCCCAGGATCTGCGAAATGCGCGCCTCGGTCAGGTTGTACAGCCCAGCGATTTCGCGCAGCGTCAGATCCTCGTAGTAGTAGAGGCCCAGCATGTGCTGTTCGCGCTCGGACTGCTCGCCGATAATGGTTTGGATGTAGCTGATCAGCGAGTCCTGCTCGATCTGGTTGAACGCCGCGTCGGCGTCCTCACTGGGCAGCGTCTCGTAGAGTGCCGTTTCGGAGTTGTCGTAGATCGTGCTGTGGATCGACAGGGCGAATCGGCGCTGGGCGCGGTTGAGCGTGTCGCGGTACTCGTCGACGGTGATGCCGATGAAGTCGGCCACGTCCTCTTCGTCTGGTTCTTCGCCCATCGTCTGCCGCAGCGTCTCGTAGGCGTGCTGCACTTCGCCGAAGCGCCGCCGCTGGTCGCGCGAGAGCGGGTCGATGGTGCGCAGGTAGTCGATCAGCGAGCCTCGGATGCGGCTGTAGGCGAACGAGGCGAACGGCGTGCCGCGTGCCGGATCGTACTGGTCGAGCGCCTGCAAGAGGCCGATCAGTCCGGCGCTCTCCAGGTCTTCGCGCGAGGCGAGCGGGTGGTTGGGCACGCTCGTACGCCCGACGACCGAGCGGACGAGGTGGACGCCGGACATGACGACGGTCGCGCGACGCTGCTCGTCTGGGGCGCTGGCGTAAGCTTCGGCTAGTTCCTGGAGGGAGGGTTCCATGATCTCGGGGCTAGGGGGGATACAGTGCTGACGCTATCGGCACCTGCGGCCGAGACTTTAGCCCAGCGCCCATCTCGTTATCCACATCGTTTCGGTCTCTGGTATCTTCCGTCATGCCCGTTCGATTCTCCCGTATCGCCGCCGCCGCCGGATTCGCCCTCGCGATCGGCCTAATCGTCTCGCTCAGGTTCGACGTGTCGCTGCTGTGGTCGCTGGCCGCTGCCATCGTCGCCGGAGTCGTCGTCTATCTGGACGAGCGTCGCCGAGCCGCCCGCGCGCATCTTCCGCTCGCCCGCGCGCACCGCGATTGGCTCAAGACCAACGTACCGTTCTACAACCGACTCTCGCCCGACGGTAAACGACGCTTCGAGAGCCGCGTGCGCCGGTTCCTGGACGAGCACCGCTTCGAGGGCGTCGCCGGTCAGCCTGTGACGGACGCGCTGCGGGTCGCCGTCGCCGCCGGTGATGCGACCCTGCTGCACGCCCGTCCCGATTTCCGAATCTCGAACCGGCACACCGTCTTGCTCTACCCCGACGCCTTCGACGAGGGCTACGACGACACGCCGGGTGGCCAGTTCGACGGCATGGCACACCAGCAAGGTGCCGTCCTGTTCACCGCGCCGTCGGTCGAGACCGCGTGGCCCAGCGAGGATGGATACAACGTCGTGCTGCACGAGTTGGCGCACCTGCTCGACTTCGACAACGGCATAGCCGAGGGGTCGCCGTCGCTGGTTGCTCCCGAGTGCCATGACGCGTGGGTCGCGCTGGTGCGCAGGAGATGCAGAAGTGTCAAGGTCGGCCGCAGCATCCTACGCAGCTACGCGGGCACCAACGAAGCCGAGTTCTTCGCCTGCGCGACCGAGTTTTTCTTCGAGCGCCCCGACCCGCTGTCGCTGCGCCACCCCGAACTGTTCGAGGCGATGTGTGCGCTCTACAACCTCGACCCGCGCGCGCCGGACGCTCCGCTCGTTCTCGCGAGTTGAAACTCCGCGCCTCCCCCACCGATGCTTGTGGCGTTCATCGGTGATACCGGCATGCCGCATTCCTTGCAAAGGAGCTCGTCTGATTCGCCGGCGGACCAGTTCCAGCTCATAGACCGAATCACTCCCTCACGCGCGCCATCTCGTCGTCCGTCGCCGGGCGCAGGTGGATGGCGGTTCCGCCGCCGGGAGCCAGGCGCAAGTCGATCACGTCGCCGAGGCGGACGATGCGGCGTTCCGTCGTCATCGCGTGCGGATTGGTCTGCCAGTCGGCGTCGTCGGCGTCGCGCCAGATCTGGGCGAGGTAGGGCGTATCGGCGTCGAGGAAGTCGAGGTGGAGGGGGAGGATGCGTCCGGTCTCGTCGGTGATGCTGCCGACGAACCACTCGCCGGTCTCGCGCTCTTGCCGAGCGACCGTCACGTAGTCGCCGATCTGGGCGTGGACGGTGCGCGACTGCTCCCAGTCGACACCGACGGCGCGTATCCACGCTGTCGCGTCGGGGCGCTGCTCGTAGTGCTCGGGCAGATCGGCGGCCATCTGGAGCGGGCTGTAGAGCACGACGTAAAGCGCCATCTGCTTGGCGATCGTCGTTGGCACTTTGTTGTCGCGGCCCTCAATGGTGAGTTGGACGATGCCGGGCGTGAAGTCCATCGGGCTGGCGAGCATCCGCGTGAACGGCAGAATCGTCGTGTGCGACGGGCCGTTGCCTTCGCTCCACGCGTTGTACTCCTGGCCTCGCGCGCCCTCGCGCGTCATCAGGTTCGGGTAGGTGCGGCGGATGCCGGTGTCGTGAACCGGCTCGTGGACGTTGAGCACGATACCTCGCTCGGCGGCGGCCTGCGTCACCTTGCGCCAATGGCGGACCATGAACTGGCCGTGGTGCCACTCGCGGTGCTCGTTGCCATCCGCATCGGTCCATACAATGTTCTGTCCGTGGCCGACGTAGCCCGTCTTGACCGCGCGGATGCCGACTTCTCGGTAGAGGTCGAACGCGTCGTCCATCTGCGCCTCGTAGTTGGCGATGCCCGTAGACGTTTCGTGGTGACCGATCAGCCGCGTTCCCTTCTCCTGCGCGTAGGCGGCCAGGGCGGGCAGGTCGAAGTCGGGGTAGGACTCGGTAAAGCTGAACAGGTCGGCGTTGGCCGTCCAGTCGCCGTCCCATCCGACGTTCCAGCCCTCGACGAGGACGCCGCTCATCTCATTCTCGGCCGCGAAGTCGATGTAGCGGCGCACGTTTTCGTTGGTCGCGCCGTGCGTCGGGCCGCTGCCCCACGTGCTCTTGCCGACGTGCATCTCCCACCACACGCCGACGTATTTGCCCGGCTTGGCATAGCTGCTTACGTCGCCCAGCACGTTTGGCTCGTTGAGGTTGAGCATCAGCATCGACTCGGTCAGGCGAGCCGCGTCGTCGGCGATCTGCAGCATCCGCCACGGCGACACCATCCGGCCCTCGCCCCGGACGCGCACGCCGTCGTGCCACGGCACGAGGTCAGCTTTAAGCGTCGTTGAATCGGTGCGCGACAACGTCATGCTGGCCCAGTCGGTCAGGGCGGCTTCGTGGGCGGCGAGGAACAGTCCGCCCGGCGTTTCCATCGTGATCGGCGTGTGGACACCGGCTAGATCGCTCAGCGCGCGCTCCTGATACAGATACTCGTAGCGATTCCACGTGTAGCTGTCGATGCTCCACGTGTGGTGATCGTCCGCGAACACGTACTCGGTCGCCTCGTCCAAAATGTGGATCTCGCCCGACAGCGCAGTCTGCTCGGGAATCACGTAGCGCAGGGCGACACCATCGTCGTAGGCGCGCGCGATCACGTCGAGCCGCAGCCCGGCCTGCGTCTCCAGCTCGACGGTCAACTCCTCGAACGCGTCGCGCACCAGCCGCTGCTCGCCCCACGGCTGCTCCCACGTCTCGTCCTGACTGCGCGTCGACGAGCCGACGATCCTGAACGTCCGGTCGAGCGCGCCGCTGCTCAGCGTCATGCCCAGTTTGCCCGGCTTCAAAACCGGATGCCCGAACCGCGTCGCCGACCAGTAGGCGTAGCCCGCATCGTCCACCTGGATCCCAACCTGAATCAACCCATCGGGCGAGGTGGCATGGAGTTCGGTCGTCGCCGAGAGAACGGGGAAATCGGGAACGTGCGGTTCGCCGGCGGATGCGTCGGGCATCAGACAGAGAGGCGAGGAGGAGCGAGAGGAGGAGCACAGGGCGCAGCCGGTGAGGGAGGGGGAGGGGTCAGGCTGACGGGAAGCCAGACAGCTGAGCGACGCGCTCGGCTTGCCCGGCGTGGCGGAGCGTGTGCTGGCCGAGCGCGTCGAAGAACGTGGCGAGCGGCAGGCGCAGCACTTTGAGGAACGGCGACGACACGCGCACCTTGTCGATGGCTTTGCCTTCGGACGACTGGATGAGGGCGACGAATCGGTCGGTGTAGCTGTCGAAATCGGCCATCAGCTCGGCCTTGCGCAGGTTCGATTGTCCGCCGGGAGCAGGCGGCGGGGCCATGCGCGGCATCGTCTTCGAGCGGGCGACTGCCGGGCGTGACAGCTTTGATGAACTGCTTCCCGATCCATCCGTGACGCAACTGGCGGTCGCCGAGCGGCGCAATGTCGGCGTGCGACATCCGCTCTTCGGCGACGAACAGGTAGCCGCGCGCCATCGTGTTGAGGTGGGCGATGACTTCGCCGACGGACCAGCGGCCCTCGGCGGGTTTCCAGTTGAACTGCTCGTCGGTCAAGCCGTCGATGAGTGCGTGAAGGCGCGTTTGAGCGTCGCGGTAGGCGCGGGAGTAGGCGTCGAGTTGAGCCGAGGGCATAGCGTGGCGGGAGTGGAGTCGGGCGAAACGTCGGCGTTTTGCAGCAAGATTCCTAACCGTGTCCAACCAAAAGCGCACGAGCTAGAGAGAAACAGCCGTTCTGACATGCCGTTACGGCCTGGCTACCCACCGTTAGTTCCGTTCTGCCGTTCCGGCACCCAGGCACCGATCTTGCGCGTCCGACCGACTTACCACCTCCACGCCTCCGCATGTCCCGCTCACCGTCCGAATCCCCGACGCTTTCCGAACGCGAGCGGTCGATCCTGCGCGCCGCCGTGCAGGCGTTCGTGCAGACGGCGGGCCCGGTCGGCTCGCGGATTCTGGCCGAGCGCTACGACCTGGGCATCAGCAGCGCGTCGATCCGCTCGACGCTGAGTGCGCTCGGAGCGGCGGGCTACCTGAATCAGCCGCATACGTCGGCGGGACGGATTCCGACGGCGCAGGGCTACCGCACGTTCGTTGATGAGTTGATGGCGGCACCGCTCCTGTCACGCGCCGAAAAGCATCTACTCCGCGCCGAACTTGACCGCATGAGCGGCGACACCGACGGCCTGCTGCGCGAGACGAGCAAGCTGCTGGGTACGCTGTCGAACCTGCTCGGCGTCGTCCTCAAACCGCGATTGGCAACGGGCATTCTCGAACGCATCGAAGCCGTTCCCGTCTCGTCCAGCCGCGTCATCTTCGTCCTCAGCCTACGCGACGGACTCGTCAAAACCATCCTGCTCGAACTCGACACCGATGTACCGCGCGACCAACTCGAACGCGTCGTCCAGCGTCTGAACGAGCGCATCGCCGGTCTGGCGATGGAGGAGATCCGCCGGACATTCGCCGAGCGCGTCCGCGATCTGGACGATGAGACGCGCGCTGGAGTCGTTCGCCTCATCGTCGACCGGCAGCACGTGTTTTTTGCTGAGCCTGAGACCGAACGCGTCGAGGTATCGAGCACGTCGCCGCTGCTGGATCAGCCCGAGTTCCAGCAGCCTGCCGAGTTGCGTCGCCTGATCGGGATGCTCGAAGACGAGCGCTTTTTGGTGCAGCTTCTCGAAGACGAAACGAGCACGTCGGGCGTCGCTCGCATTACGATCGGGCGCGAAGGCGACGACACGGAAGGCTTTTCGATCGTCACGGCGCGCTATCGGCTGGGTGGGTCGGTCGGCACGGTCGGCGTGATTGGCCCGACGCGAATGGACTACGCCCGAGCCGTCGGCATTGTCGAGCAGGCGGCCCGCACGCTGTCGCGCGAGTCCACCTTGCTCGACTAACCCTCTTTCTACTCTACTCCAACTACCGTTTTCCCATGCCCGAAACGCCCCGCGACACCGCCACTGCCGAAGAGCAGATGATGCAGACGGTCGAGGAACTGGCCGAGCGCGAAGAACAACTCGAAGCGTCGCAGAACGAGCGCGACGAACTCGCCGAGCAGGTGCGCACGCTCCAAGAAGAACGCGATGCGCTCGACGACCGGTTGAAGCGTCAGGCGGCCGAGTACCAGAACTTCCGCCGCAGAACCGAAGAGCAGAAGACGGGATGGTCGAATGAGGCCAAGGCGAGCGTGCTCAGGAGCGTGCTCGACCTCTTCGACGACTTGGACCGCACGCGCGAGGCGACGGCCAAGGCCGAAGGTCCCGAGGCGCTCCAATCGCTGCGAGACGGCGTCGACCTGGTCTATACCAAGTTCAACGAGACGCTGACGCGTTTGGGTGCCAAGCCCATCGAAGCCGAGGGGTCGCCGTTCGACGAGAACCTGCACGAAGCGCTCACCCAGCAGCCCGCGCCGGACGGCGTGGAGCCGGGGACCGTCCTCATCGAATACCAGAAAGGCTACACGCTCGGCGAGCGCGTCCTGCGCCACAGCAAAGTCGTCGTCGCCGCCTAACCATGATCGAATACTACGAAGTCCTCGGTCTCAGCCGTGACGCCAACGACGCCGACATCAAGAAGGCCTATCGCAAGGTCGCGATGAAGTACCACCCGGACCGCAATCCGGGTGACGAGGCTGCCGAAGCCAAGTTCAAGGAGGCTGCCGAAGCCAACGAGGTGTTGTCCAATGCCGACAAGCGCGCCCGCTACGACCGCTACGGTCACGACGGGCTGCGCGGAGCAGGCGGCGGAGGCCAGCAGCAGCCGTTCACCAACGTCAACGACATCTTCGACCGCTTCGGCGACATCTTCGGGGCAGCGGCGGGCGGCGGCGGATTCGAAGACCTGTTCGGCGGCGGACGCAGCCGGCGTGGCCCTCAGCGCGGACGCCCCGGAAGCGACCTGCGCATCAAGCTGCCGCTCACGCTCGAGGAGATCGCAGGCGGTGTCGAGCGCAACGTCAAAGTCCGCAAGCTCGTCGGCTGCGAGACGTGCGACGGGACCGGCTCGCCCGATGGCGACGCAGGCTTCGCGACGTGCTCGACGTGCCAGGGTGCGGGCGAGGTGCAGCGCGTCAGCCGCAGCGTGTTCGGCCAGTTCGTCAGCGTCCAGCCGTGCCCGTCGTGCCAGGGCGAAGGGCGGACGCTCCAGGCGCCATGCCCCAGTTGCTCGGGCGAGGGGCGCGAGCGAGGCGAGGAGACGATTACCATCCACGTGCCTCCGGGCGTCCTCGAAGGCAACTTCCTGACGCTGAGAGGTGCCGGAAACGCCGGAATACGAGGCGGAGCAGGCGGCGACCTGCGCGTCGAGATCGAAGAGAAAGCCCACGAGCACTTTACACGCGAAGGCCTCGACGTGGCGCTCGACGTCTACCTCTCGCTACCCGACGCAGCACTGGGAACGGAAGTCGACGTGCCGACGCTGATCGGAACGTCGCGCGTGACCGTCGACCCGGGCGTTCAGAGCGGTAAGACTTTGCGCATGCGCGGTCGCGGACTGCCCGAACTCGGTGGCAGCAGGCACGGCGACCAACTCGTTCGCTTGCACGTCTGGACCCCGCAGGACCTGACCGACGAGCAAGCGGCCGCTCTCGATGCCCTGCGCGACGAACCGGCCTTCCAGCCCAATCCCAAGGCTGATGGCGGAGGCCGCGCCCGCTCGTTCTTCTCCAAAGTCCGCAACGCCTTCTCCGCTCAGGCGTGACCGCCACCCACGCCACTTGTCATCGCGGGGAGCGGAGCGACGTGGCGATCTGAACAGGCTGCGTAGTCTGGGATCGCCGTTGCCAGAGCCTGCCCCTGACCTGGTCTGGGGTCCTCAAGATGACAACAGTGTAGTATCCAGGCGCGGTAGTCTATTCGAAGCTCCTCACTCTCGCTCATGCTCGACACCACCAACGCCAACGACCCCGCCGACAGTCTCCGCACGGCCATGCGTCTGAGCGCGCAGCCCGTCTCAGTCGTCACGGCGCAGGCGGGCGGGGTGGCGCGCGGGCTGACGGTCAGCAGCTTTACCAGCCTCTCGCTCGATCCGCCGCTGCTCTCGTTCGCGCTAGGCAACGAGACGCTGTTCCTGCCGATCCTCCGCGATTCGGGCCGCTTTGCCTTGCACATCCTAGACGAATCACAGGAAGCCGTCGCGATCCGCTTCGCCATGCCGGGCCGCACCCCGTTGCAGCAGTTCGACGGCCTGAACGCTACCGTCGACGCCGATAACACGCCCGTTCTCCCTCATTTCCTGTCGCGCCTCGCCGGAACGGTCGACCGTATGATCGAAGCCGGAGATCACACCCTCGTGGTCGGACGCGTAGAACATGGCATCACGTTCGCCGAAGCCGACGAGCCGCTGCTCTACTACGATCGGGCATTTCGCCGGTTGGCAGAGTAGGAGGCGCGACGGTAACGGTGCCGCACGTGCTGTGCTGGATTCGGCAGCTATACCTCTCTCGAACCAAGGGGAAGGCGCCGCGACAATACGGCGGCAGCGCTTTCTCGTACCTTTGGCGCTTCACCTGTCGCGCATTCGTGGACGCCTTCGTCGCTTTCTTTTCCAATCCCATCGAGGTCGCAGGTGCCGTTCTGACGGTCGTGAGCATCGTCTTGCTGGTGCGGCAGAACGTGTGGGGCTGGCCGGTCGGCATCGCGGCGACAGTGCTCTACCTGCCCGTTTTCTGGCAGGCCAGGCTGTACGGCGACATGGGGCTCTACGTCGTATTCCTGGTCGCTCAGGTGTATGGCTGGCGTGCATGGTACGCTGGCGGGCCGGATGACGACGCCGCGCTGGCTCCCCGGCTGGGCCCTGTGGCTTGGGTCGGTGGGTTGCTTTTAGCGGCAGCCGGAGGGACGCTGGGACTGGGATGGGCGCTCGAGCGTGCGGGCGGATCGTTGCCTTACGCAGACGGCTTCACGACCTCGTTCGCTCTGGCGGCGCAGGTGATGCAGGCGCGCAAATGGGTCGAAAACTGGATGGTGTGGATCGTCGTCAATGCCGTCGCGACGAGCGTGTACGTCATCAAAGGGCTGGGGCCGACGGCTGCTTTATACCTCATCCTGCTCGGGCTCGCTGTCGTCGGGTGGAGGACGTGGCACAGAGAACTCAGACGTTCCGACCACGCGATCAACGAACGGTGAGTGCACCTCCCTATTCGATGCCTGTTCGCTTGGCGAGCCCTCACGATGAGCGCGAGCGCGCCTTCATCCGAGCGTTCGCGCTGGCGTGGGGGGGCGAGGTGACGCTGTCCGCCGACGCTCCGCTCGTCGCCCAGGTAGGTGCGCCTGGCGTGTCGATTCCCCTAGATCTTTCTGGCTTGAAGCCGTGGGCCAATGGCGGCCAACCAGCGAACGCGATCGACCGCATCGTTCTGCTCGGACCCGAGTCGACCGGAAAGACGTGGCTGAGTCGCCATCTGGCGCGCACCTTTTGCATCCCGTTTGTCCCCGAGTATCTACGCACGTGGATCGACCACAAGGGGTTGCCCGTCACCAAGCGAGACGCCCACGCTGCCGCGCGTGGACAGATTGCTTGCGAGTCCGCCACCCGCTCCCTCGCCCCGTCCGCCATCGTATGCGATACCGATCTGTGGATGAACGTCGTCTACGCTCGCCGCTACTTCGGCGCCTGTCCCGGCTGGATCGAGCGGGCCGCCCACGCCCAACCTCCGGCTCTCACTCTCGTCCTGGCTCCCGACGTAGAGTGGACGCCCGACCCGCAGCGTGACCTGCCAGATGAATCTGCACGATGGGCCGTGTTCGAGTCGATCTGCTCTGTTCTGCGTGACGCGAACCGTCCGTTCCGCATCGTGCGAGGTGATTGGGAGCGCCGCCGATTCGCAGCCGAGGAGCACGTTCGAAAACTGAACGTGTAGCTAGACCCAGAGTCGGGTGCAGCGCTCGAGAAGCTGGCTGGTGCGCTGCCGCGTCAGGTCGGCAATCCAGTCGTCGGTCGTCGTCGGAGCGGCGTCGTCGAGCGTAGCGCTGAATGGGGTGTGCGTCACTTCGGTCCAATACTTCCGCCACTGGACGGGCATCGTGCCGGGGAGGTCGAGGCCGAGCAACTCGGCCATCAGCAGCAGCCATACGCGGGACGAACTGTCGGGGTGATAGCCGCCGCCCAGGGTGACGAGCATCCGTCCGCCCGCGTGCTCGCGCCCCAGTTCATGGATGCGGCGCCAGAGCGTGCGGTAGGCGTGCGTCGACAGGTTGAGGTTGGCGAGCGGGTCGATACGGTGGGCATCGGCTCCGGCTTCGACGAGCAGTACGTCGGGTCCGAACCACGCCAGCGCGTGCGGGACGACGGTTTCGAACGCGCGCAGATACACCTCGTCGCCTGTCTCGGGCAGTAGCGGCACGTTGAGCGCGTAGCCCGCTCCGGCGCCTTCGCCGATGTCCTCCACGTTGCCCGTTCCCGGATACAGCGTGTGGCCGTCTTGGTGGAGCGAGATCGTGAGCACATCGGGGTCGTCGTAGAACAGGCCCTCGACGCCATCTCCGTGGTGCACGTCCACGTCCAGGTAGGCGACCCGTAACCCCTTGTCCCGAAGCGCACGGATGGCGACCCCGTGGTCCGAGTAGACGCAAAAGCCCGACGCCTCGGCGCGGCGCGCGTGGTGCAACCCTCCGCCCAGCATCAGGACGGGTTCAGAGGTTTCGGCGGCGAGCAGAGCGCCGTGCCTGGTCCCGCCGACGAGTACGCGCGCCGCGTAGTCCATGCCCTCGAAGAGCGGCACGTCTGGCGTGTTCAGCCCATATTTCCACAGATCGTCGACCGGCACTTCCTCGCCGCGTCCGGCCTTCTGCACGGCGGCGACGAAATCGGCATCGTGGATGCTCAGCACATCCTCCGTCGTAGCGACGGGCGGCGACGCGAAGGCCAAGTCGTGTCCCATCTCACGCAGCGCCTCCATTAGCATCACCTGACGCTGCGGTGTGAATGGATGGCCCTGTCCGAACGTGTAGGCTTGAAACGCGGCGTCGTAGAGAATCGTCATGCGGCAAGAAACGCACGTGCGTCTGCGCATCGGAAACGCCGAACGCTACAATGTGGGCGCGCAACCGACAGGTAGGGACGATTTATAAGTAGCCCTGCGCATCCCTGCTGTCAGTCGATCTGTCTGTCAGTCAATGGTCCAGGTCGAGTTTCCGGCGAGCAAGGCGGATAGGTCGCCTGTGCCTTTGGCTTCGACTACGTCGGCGAGTTGCTGCTGGAGCATCGCATCGTAGGTCGGGCGGTCTTCGCGGTAGATGACGCCGAAGGGGCGGGGGAGGGCGGTGTCGCCGTCGGGCTGCGTCCAGAAGAGTTGGCTGAGCAGGTAGGCGAGCGCGCGGTCAGTCTCGTCGTGGACGAGGCAGTCGTCGATCGACGCGTCGCCGGTCGAGAGGTCGATGCTCGTCAGCTTCAGTCCGTCCAGTTTCAGCCCGCGTGTGCCGCCGTCGAACGTCATCGGCTGGCCGTCTTCTAGCAGGATCGTGCGCAGCGGCTTGGTGTCGCGCTCGGTAAACTCGAAAAAGGCGCCGTCGTTGAAGATGTTGCAGTTCTGATAAATCTCGACGAGCGACGTGCCCCGGTGCGCGTGCGCGCGGCGCAGGACAGCGGCCATGTGTTTGGGGTCGCGGTCGAGCGTGCGGGCGACGAAGCTGGCATCGGCGCCGAGCGCGACGGCGAGCGGGTTGAACGGGTGATCGAGCGATCCATAGGGCGTACTCTTCGTCACCTTGCCCTCTTCGCTCGTCGGACTGTACTGGCCCTTGGTGAGCCCGTAGATCTGGTTGTTGAACAGCAGCAGTTGCAGGTCGACGTTGCGGCGGAGCAGGTGGATCAGGTGGTTGCCGCCGATTGAGAGTGCGTCGCCGTCTCCGGTAATCACCCACACGTCGAGGTCGGGGCGCGTCGCTTTGAGGCCGGTCGCGATGGCAGGGGCGCGGCCGTGGATGGAGTGGAAGCCGTACGTGTTCATGTAGTACGGAAAGCGCGACGAGCAGCCGATGCCGCTCAGGAAGACCGTCTCCTCGCGCGTCACGCCTAGTTCGGGCAGCAGGCGTTGGACGGTCGCCAGAATCGCGTAGTCGCCGCAGCCGGGGCACCAGCGCACGTCCTGATCGGTCGCAAAATCCTTGCGCGTCAGAGTAGGCGCGTCGCCCGCTGCTCCATCGCCGCCAGGCGGAAGCGTTGGCTTTGCACCGGGAGGCAGTGTCGGTTTGTTGCCGGATGGAGGCAGCGTCGCCTTTCTAGTCGACGGCGGAAGTGTGGGTTTACGGGTCGCGTCCGAGCCTTCGGCCGGGCGTTTGTGCGCGGGCGGGGGCGTGCGGTCGGGGCGCGGCAGATCGGGATCGGTAGGCATATCAGACGAGGCGTGGACCCCTCCGCCCCTGCGGGGCACCTCCCCTCCGGGAGGGGAGGACGGTCGCAGGGGGCATCGTGGAGGGGAAATGGATTAGCTGCGGAGTTGCATTGGGGCGGACTGGCTGCGGAGTTGCATCGGAAACATCCCCTCCTCGCGGAGGAGGGGGGGCCGAAGGGCGGGGTGGTCAGGCGCCGCCGATCAGCGCCCGGGCGGCGGCTTCGATCTCGGACGCCTTGAACGGCGCGCCCTGCACCTTGTTGAGTTGGGCGCAGTCGATCAGGAAGCGCTCGCGCAGCACGCGGCTGAGCTGCCCCATATTGAGTTCGGGGATCAGGACACGGTCGAAGCGCGCGAATAGCTCGTCCAAGCCCGGAGGCAGCGGATTGAGCCAACGCAGATGGGTACTGCTGACGGCAAATCCCTCCATGCGCAGCCGCTCGCCCGCCGCTTCGATGGCGCCACGCGTCGACCCCCAGCCGACGATGAGCACGCTGCCGCTGCTCGCGCCCTCGACGACGGGCGGGCCCAGTTCACGCTCGATGCGCTGCGTCTTGGCCGCGCGCAGGTCGGTCATCAGTTGGTGGTTGGCCGCGTCGTAGCTGACGTTACCGGTCTCGTTCTGCTTCTCCAGCCCGCCGATGCGGTGTTCGAGTCCGGGCGTGCCGGGTTTGGCCCACGGACGCGCCAGTGTTTCGTCGTTGCGGACGTAAGGCAGAAACGGCGCGTCGCTCTCCTTGCGTGTGGGCGCGAAGTCCGGTTCGATGGGCAGCAGGGCCGATGGGTCGGGAATAAGCCACGGCTCGCTGCCGTTGGCGAGGTAGCCGTCCGAGAGCAGCACGACCGGCGTCCGATACTTCACCGCGATGCGGCAGGCTTCGTAGGCGGCCTCGAAGCAGTCGCCGGGCGTCGACGCGGCAATGACGGGAAGCGGAGCCTCGCCGTTCCGTCCGTAGAGCGCCTGGAGCAGGTCGGACTGCTCGGTCTTGGTCGGCAAACCGGTCGATGGGCCTCCCCGTTGCACGTTGACGATCACCATGGGAAGCTCGGTCATGATCGCCAGACCGATCGTCTCGGTCTTGAGCGCCATGCCCGGTCCGCTCGTGCCGGTCACCCCGAGTGCTCCGCCAAAACTAGCTCCGAGCGCGGCGCCGACGGCGGCTATTTCGTCTTCGGCTTGAACCGTCGCCACGCCAAAGTTTTTGTGCTTGCTCAACTCGTGGAGCAGATCGGATGCGGGCGTGATCGGGTAGGTGCCATAGAAGATCGTCAGCCCGCTGCGCTGACCGGCGGTGACGAGTCCCAGAGCCAGAGCCTCGGCGCCTCGGATCGCGCGGTAGCGGCCTTTGGGGAGTTCGGCAGGGCGTACGTCGTAGCGGACGGCAAAGGCCTCGATCGTTTCGCCGTAGTGAAACCCCTTGCGCAGCAGCAGCAGGTTGGCGTCGCGGACGGCAGCGTTTTTGGCGAACTTCTTGGCGGCCCAGTCCAGCGCCGAGTCAAGCGGACGCGCGTAAAGCCACAGCGCCAGTCCCAGCGCGAACATGTTCTTGGAGCGGTCCATCTCCTTGGTGTTCAGGCCGCTGTCCTTGAGCGCCTCGCGAACGATGGTCGTCAGCCCTATCTCGATCACCTGAAACCGCTCGCCCAGGCTCAGATCGTTGAGCGGGTTGGCGTCCAGTTTGGCCAGCTCGAGGCCGCGCGCGTCGAACGCATCCGAGTTGACGATGATCGTCCCGCCTAGCCGAACGCGCTCCAAGTTCTTGACCAGCGCCGCTGGGTTCATCGCCACGAGCAGGTCTACGTCGTCGCCGGGCGTGCGGATGGTGTCCGATCCGAAGTGAAGCTGGAAGCCCGACACGCCGTACGGAGTCCCGGCAGGCGCGCGAATCTCGGCGGGGAAGTCGGGCAGCGTCGCCAGGTCGTTGCGCGCCAGAGCCGTCGCCAGCGTGAACTGCGCGCCGGTGATCTGCATCCCGTCGCCGCTGTCGCCCGCGAACAGGATCACAGCGGACGGAATCGTCTTGAGCGGCTTGGCGGATGGTGCGACGGCTTCGGTTTCGAGCACGAGTCGGGCGGGTTGGGTGGACGATCTCTCAACGGCACGCGTGGGGTGCTGTTCGCCAGGCATGCGAAGGGCAGGTGGATTTGGCGAGATCGGGTTCTCGGTCGGATCAAACCACACGATCTGTAGGGGAGAGGGTGAAGCAGGTGGAAAATGAGACCGGCCTGATCGCAGTCCAGCAATCAAAACCCAGAGCGAGCGAGCGCCAAGAAAGTGTCCTGTTTGAGTGGGCAGAGCGGGCGAGTCTGGACGATTTTAGCGAGCGGCCGCAGCGTCAGGCGGAGCGAGTCCAGCCTCGAACCTTTGCTTCTTTTCGTTCAAGCGAAAAGAAGGCCTCGCGCAGCCGAAGGCAGCACACACAAGCGCTCGCCTGAGCGAATGACCGCAACATCGCCCCCCTCCACGTGTTGGCAGCCCACAGCCCCGCTCGCATGATCCCCTACACTGCCACCACGCAGGACATTGCCGTCACCGTCCGCCCGGTTTACCTCGACGCGCAGTCGGACTGGATGGCGCGCAAGTTCGTGTTCACCTACCTGGTGCGCATCGAAAATCGCGGATTGGCCGACGTGCAACTCGTCCGCAGACACTGGCACATCCGCGACCGCGACGGCAAGGTGCAAGAAGTCGAAGGCGAAGGCGTGATCGGTCAGCAACCTATTCTGGCGTCCGGTGAGGTCCACGAGTACGACAGCTACGTCATTCTGCGCGCGCCCGAAGGCACCATGGAAGGGACGTATCTGATGGAATACGCCAACGGCGCCCGCTTCCGCGTGTCGATCCCGCTGTTTCACCTCAAAGCGGCTGCCAACTGACTCATCCAGTGAGTATGTCTGACTATCTACTCAAACGAGCATCCAAGTCCGATTCCGACTGCACGCCGCGCGCCGAAGTCGCTTCGCTGGCGCTGCTGATCCTCGCGATGGGCGGCGTCGCCACGTCGGCTGGACGCTGCTCGGGGGACAAACTGTGGTGCGCAGATGACGCCTGAGCCGATGAAGACCGAGGTAGGGCGCACTGTTGCAGCGAAGCAGAAGAGGTTTAGCACTCGAATGCGGGTGGTGAGCTCTACGCTCATCGTGCTGGCAATGACGACTTTGCTGATTGACAAAGACCGAACAATGCTCGGATGGGACGGGCTGCCCCTCTTGCTGCTCGTTGTCTCACTAGCGCAGATCAACGTGGTCGTGTGGGGTATGACCAAGGGCGCTGAGTCGGCTTCCTGATCCCGTTCAGACGAAGCCGAGCCGCCGTAGTTTGCCGCTCCACTCCACGCCCCTCCCGCCGATGGCCGACCGCGTTACGGCGCACCTGATGACCGAGGCCGATCTGGCCCGCACGCTCGACCGCATGGCGCGGCAGATCGCCGAGGTAATCGCCGCTCGCTCGGACGATGCCGATCATCCGCCGCTCGCGCTGGTCGGCCTGCAGGTGCGGGGCGTGCCCATCGCGCAGCGCATCGCGGCCCGCGTCAAGGCGCTCGAAGGCATCGACGTGCCCGTCGGCATCCTCGACACGACGATGTACCGCGACGACGTGCGGATGCGCGCGCGTTCGCTGACTGTCCGCCGCACCGACGTGCCGTTCGATATCACAGGGCGTCACCTGGTTTTGTGCGACGACGTGCTCTACACGGGCCGCAGCGCACGCGCCGCCCTCGACGCCTTGCTCGATATGGGCCGCCCGGCCAGCGTCCGGTTTCTGTGCGTCGTCGATCGGGGGCTGCGCGAGTTGCCGGTTGCGCCGGACTTCGTGGGAATGCACGTACCGACGCTGCCCGGCCAGGAAGTGCGCGTCCGCCTGTCGGACGTAGACGAGAGAGAGGGCGTGTGGCTCGTTGACGTAACGCCCGACCAGACATGAGCGAACTGACCGAACTGCGCCACCGGCACCTGTTGGGGCTGGCCGACTATGGCGCCGACGAAATCCGTCTGATTCTCGACACCGCGCGCGAGTTTCGGGCCGTGTTGGAGCGCCCGATCAAAAAGGTGCCGACGCTCCGAGGCGTCACTGTCGTAAACCTGTTTTTCGAGAGCAGCACGCGGACGCGCATCTCGTTCGAACTGGCCGAAAAGCGCCTGTCCGCCGACGTGGTCAACTTTAGCGCGTCGGGTTCGTCGGTCAGCAAGGGCGAGACGCTCAAAGACACCGCGCGCAACCTTGAAGCGATGAAGACCGACGTGGCGGTGATCCGCCACGCCTCGCCTGGAGCCGCGCACTACCTCACGCGCTGCATCGATGCTGTCGTCGTTAACGCGGGCGACGGCGCGCACGAGCACCCGACTCAGGCCCTGCTTGATCTGCTCACGATGTCCGGCGTGACGCCAGGCTTCGAGGGCTTGAACGTGTCGATCATCGGCGACATCACGCACAGCCGCGTCGCTCGCTCCAACATCTACGGCCTGAACGCGCTCGGCGCCAACGTCACCCTCTGCGGCCCGCCGACGATGCTTCCGCGCGGCGTAGAGGAGATGGGCGTCCGCGTTACGCACCGACTCGACGAAGCACTCGAAGGCTGCAACGTGGCGATGGCGCTGCGTTTGCAACTCGAGCGCCAGGGTGCCGGCCTGTTTCCCAGCCTGCGCGAGTACCACCAGCAGTTCGGCTTGCGCCCCGAGCACCTGGATCGCCATCCTGATCTGCGCATCCTGCATCCCGGCCCGATCAACCGAGGCGTCGAGCTGAGCAGCGAAGTCGCCGACAGTCCCAACGCCGTCATCCTCGACCAGGTCACCAACGGGGTCGCCGTGCGCATGGCCGTCCTCTACCTCCTCGCCGGGCGACTGGCGCCTGTGGGAGCGTAGCTTAACGGGAGCCTAGACTACTCCGAGACGATGTGAAAGGCTAATGCCTCACTGCCCAGATAAGTGTCCGCATGAACGACCCCCGTCACCTCATCGGTGCCTTCTCGCACCAATACGCGAATAGAATCCGGCGCCACTGAGAAGCCGGGCAGGTATCCCAAAGGCCCGCTGTGTCCCCCTTCCCGCCAGTACACTTTTGAGTCATCCACACCCCAAACCAACTGCAAGGGAGAAAAGCCATATCGTCGAGGTGGTTCACCGCGCGACGCGACGGTGATAGCCAACCCTGTCGCTGTGTCGATCACATCCGCGTGCAGCGTGAGTGTATCGCCGCCCGTAAATACAGATGGTGAGTGAAGCACTCGTAGTACCCGCCTGCCCGAGATCTTGGTAGGGCTTGGAGCATAGTCGGGCGATAGTTCTTTCCCGGTGCTCAGGCGGAACGACGCTGGGCTGGGCGACCGAGAATAGTTGGGGTAAGGACTGGTCGAGTATCCTTCCTCTCTCCCAAAGACCCGTATCTCTACGTTCTCTACTTCGCGAAGTGGGGTCGCGACCGATGACGGTCCGGACGAACGTCCATCGCATTGACGCGTTTCCGCGCTCGAGCAGCATCACGCCCTACAGTGCCGACTAGCGTATGACTCTCGAATCGAAGCTCCACATCACTCGACGACGATTCCGCCCACATTATGGGAGGCGTCGATTTATATGGTGCAGTGCATTCGTCACCTGCTTCGTATCGCCAGTACCTCGAAAAGTCGACAGAAAACGATTCGCCTACACTAGCGCCTGTGTCAGGTAGAGGTTGTGTCAGCACGACATCTTGGTCGTTGTAACCACCCATCCCGAAAGTCGCGCAGGGGTCGCAGCCGGTGAGAAACGGTGCGGTGAGAAGAAATAGAACAAAAAGACGCATGGCAAAAGCAAGTTAGCGCCAATATACACTATCCATTGTACTGATCCGGTAGGTCGTTTTCGTAGAGGACGGTGTCGCCGGGCTTGGTGCGGGCGCGGACGACGTCTCGGGCTTCGAACAACGTGTCTGACGACGGCGATCTGGTCGTCGGGGTAGCCTGCTTCGCGCAGGCCGTCCTGGATCGGGCGCGTCTGCTCCTGGCCGACGAGGATCGCGAGATCGGCGTGCCGGGCGATGTGGGTGCCGAAGATTTTGTTTTCGTCGTACTGCCGGTCTCCGAACTCGACCATGCCGGGCGTGACGATGACGCGTTTGCCGTCCATCTGGCCCAGGATCTCGACGGCGTTGCGCGCGCCGACGGGGTTGGAGTTGAACGCGTCGTCGATGACGGTCAGACCCGCTTCTTCGCGCAACGCCAGGCGGTGATCGGTCGGCTCGATGCGGCTTGCGGCAGCGGCGATTTGACGCAAGCGCAGTCCATAGCTGCGTGCCACGGCGACTCCGATCAGCAGGTTGATCACGTTGTGCTGGCCAAGCAGCTTAGCCTTGATCTCGGCCGTCTCACCGGTGTCGTCGCGCACGGTCAGGCGGACACCTTCTTTGCCGTAGCTGACATCGGAGCCATAGATCTCGGCCGACTCGTCGTCGAGCGAGACGCGCCACTGCTTGCCGCTGACGCCCGAGAGGACGCGGACGCGCTCGTCGTCGCCGTTGAGGATCGCGTCGCCGCCGGGCTTCATGTGCTCCAAAATCGCGCCTTTTCGTGTGCAATCGCGTCGATCGACCCCATCGTTTCGAGGTGCGCCATACCGATGCTCGTGAGGACAGCCTTATGCGGCCGCGCGATGTCGCATAACTCCTCGATGTCGCCGGGGTAGCGCATCCCCATTTCGAGGAGCAAGATCTGATGCTCGCTCTTGAGTTTGGTGTTGATGACCAGGCAAATGCCCATCGGCGTGTTGTAGCTACTCGGCGTGGCAAGCACGTTGTACTTCTGCTTGAGCAGTTCGGCGATGATGAACTTGACACTCGTTTTGCCATAGCTGCCCGTAATGCCGAGCACCTGCAAGTCGGGCCGAGCCGCCAGTGTCGCTCGCGCCTGACGCTTGAAGCCTTCTTGCACGCTGTTCTCGACCGGTTTGGTGACGTAGCCGCCGAGCAGCGACCACAACGGAGCGCCCAGATCAGCCGCCCACAGCCCGGCGAGAACGGCGATCCATCCGGCGAAGGCATCGGCCGCGCCGTATCCAAAGTGGAAGCCTGCCAGGATGCCGCCGACGATGGGCACCAGCGTCCAAGCGACGACAGCGATGCGGAGTCGCTTCATGCGATCGGTCCATGCGAGCGGCTTCTTGATGCGCGCCGAGCGGTAGAGTTTGGCCGAGAAGAAGGCGATTCCGTAGAGCAGCAGCGCGACCGGCACGATCCACCAGCCCAGTCCGGCCCACAGTCCCAGCGCAGCCAGGGCGATCACGAGCAGGCCGAGCGTGTGCGACAGGCGCCAGACGTGGCTTCCGGTTCGGCTTGCCGCCCACGCGCGGTACTCGTTGGTCTTGTAGCCTTCGAGTTGGAAGACGTGGAGGAAGTAGCGTCCGCGCTGACCGATGCGCCATCCGGCGAGGATCAGGGCGACGGCGGCGCAGACGAGAACGAGGGCGAGCATCGGATGGGGCTGAGGCGTGATGCCCGAAGCTACTGACGATGTAGCCTGGGAACGGCGACGACGTTGTTTGCGAACGGGGGAGCGTTCTCGTCAACACCGCCACAAGCCGTCGGCGCGAGGAGCGTATCGGTCTGTCCTCGGCTTGATCGGGATCGGGGGACGTGGCAGCCTGAACCATCTGCGACGCGCTCTCAAAGCGCTCTGTTAGAATTGCGGAACGCTCGGTTGCGTCCGTTCGGGCTACTTTGGTGGACTGACGTGCGTCGTCTCTTTGTCCTGATCCGCTCCCGGCTTCGTCTAGGGCGGGCGCTGCGCTTCGACCACTAAGCGAGGATGGATCCCAGATCCGCCCTCGCGATAGCTCCACACCCTGCATCCGATCGCCGATCCGTTTCAGGCCGGACTTCGCTTCTGCTCTGATTGCTATCCACTCCTACTCCATGTCCGACGCCTCTTTCCAACCCGCGCGCATCCTCGTCGCCGAGGACGATGCGGACCTTTCGGCGCTGCTCAATCTCCATCTCTCTGACGCTGGAATGTCGGTGACGACGGCGGCTGACGGGGCGCTGGCGTTGCAACATGCGCTCTCAGGTGAGTTTGACTTGCTGGTGCTCGACTGGATGATGCCGGGGATGAGCGGGATCGAGGTGTGCGAGCGGTTACGGACGTCGGGGCGGACGCTGCCGATTCTCATGCTGACGGCGCGCGGGTCTGAGGCGGATCGGATTCACGGGTTGGAGACGGGGGCGGACGATTACGTCGCCAAGCCGTTCTCCGTGCGTGAGGTCGTGGCTCGGGTGCGGGCGCTGCTGCGGCGCGTCCAACTTGAGCATCCCGAGGATCCGGCCGACGAGGTGCTGACGTTCGGCGCGCTCGTCGTACGACCGGCGATGCGGCAGGTGGAGATCGAGGGCGTACCGGCCGAGTTGACGGCCAAGGAGTTGCAGCTCTTGACCCTATTCGCGCGTCAGCCGGGTAAGACGTTCACGCGTCAGGAGTTGCTCGACCAGGTCTGGGGCTACCAGTATGCGGGGTATGCGCACACGGTCAACACGCACATCAACCGGCTCAGGGGCAAGATTGAGCCGGACCCCGCAGATCCGACGTTCGTCCAGACCGTGTGGGGCATCGGCTACCGCTTTGGCTCGGCGCAGGGACACGTCGGTGAGGCGCCGACGGCACAACCTGGAAGCGATGCCTGATTCTACCTCGCACATTCCGTTCACGCGGCGGCTGTCGACGCGTGTCGCGGCGGTGTTTCTGTTGCTGCTCGTCGTGCTGGGCGTGTCGCTCGTGCTGACGCTGCCGCGCGCGTTCGACCGCGCATCCGAAGCCGCCGACCAAGCGCTCAACCGCGATCTGGCTGCGTTCCTGGCGCCTCGCTTCCAACCTCACCTCGAAACGGACATCGACTCGGTGGCGATCCAGTCGATCATCGACCGGCTGACGATGGACAATCGCCGCATCGACGTGTACTTGCTCGGCAGCACTGGCATGATCAAGGAGTGGTTTACCGATTCGCGCAGCCGTCCGCTGATGAGCATGATCCCGCCTGGTCCGCTCGACGCGTTTCTCGCCGGAGCCGAGTTGCCAATCCGAGGCGTCGATCCGGCGCGCGTGAACGTCGTGCGCCCGTTCAGCGTCGCGCCGATTCGAATCATGGGCGAGGAGGGGTGTTACCTCTACCTCATCCTGCAAAACGAGCGCTACGATGCCGTAGCTGGGGTCATCCGGTCCGACGTGATGGCGCACGCCGTGTGGCAGGGCCTGGCACTCGCGCTCGTTCTGACGGCCATCGCAGGCGTCTTCCTCTTCGGTCGGATCACGCGTCGCGTGTCGCGGCTGAGAGAGACGGTCGCCCTGTTCGAGAGAGGGCAGATGGACGCGCGGGCGGTTATCGACGGGCACGACGAAGTAGCCGGGCTGTCAGGCGGGTTCAATGCGCTGGCCGAGCGCATTCAGACGCAGGTCGAATCGCTGCGGCGCAACGACGCGCTGCGCCGCGAACTCGTCGCCAACGTGAGCCACGACTTGCGCAGTCCGCTCGCCGCGCTGCGGGGCTATCTGGAAACGCTCGACGTGATGGCCGACCGTATCGACTCGGACGACCGCGCCAACTACGTTCGGCAGGCGCTCCGCAGTTCGGATCGGCTCTCGCGGCTGGTGTCCGACCTGTTCGATCTGGCCCGCTTCGACGCCGCCGAAATCCAGCCGTCGCTCGAGCCTTCTGCGCTGCCCGAACTGGCACACGATGTGGCCGCCGAGTTGCAGGTGCAAGCCCAAAACCGAGGCGTGACGCTGCGCGCACGGTCCGAGTCGGGGCTTCCCCTCGTACGCCTCGACGCGGCCCTGGTCGAGCGCGCCCTCGCCAATCTTATGGACAACGCCGTGCGTCACACTCCGTCCGGTGGCACGGTCGATGTGGAAGTAGCGCGCGCCGACGGGCAGACGGTAGACGTTTCGGTCCGCGATACCGGCGAGGGGATCGCGTCCCACGTGCTGCCTCGCGTGTTCGAGCGCTTCGTTCGAGCCGATCCGAGTCGGTCGGGCGAGAGCGGCGGAGGGGCAGGTTTGGGCCTCGCCATCGTTCAGCGCATCGCCCGGCTGCACGGCGGAAGCGTCAGAGTCGAGAGTATCCTCGGCAGAGGAGCCACGTTCACGCTGACGCTGCCAATCGCCGGGCCAAGCGAGGACGCTGGGAAACAGCAGTCCAAAGCAGACGCGGCGATGGTCAGGGCATAACGTAGGGGCTAACGAGGATTCGAATGGACACCGTACTTTCGGGTGTATTCGCTCTAGCCCCTTGATTCATGTCGGCTCTCCGTCTCCTCTCGCTGTTCCTGCTCGCGCTCGCCGTTCAGCCCGCCATCGCCCAAGACTACCTGCGGGTGCTCGATCCCAACCGCAACGGCATACGCGACCCGGGCACGATCGAGGAGGCCGTATTGTCGGTCAGGCCGAAGGGATTGTTCATGGAGTACGGCCTCTACCTGACGTTTTCGGCGCAGGGATCGCGGTACGCGTCGGACAGCACGCGCCAGCTCGAAGTCGAGTACTTCTTCACGCTGCCCGAGGAAGCCGTCGTGACCGATTCGTGGCTCTGGGTCGAGGACGAAATCATCCGCGCCGACATCCTAGACAAGTGGAGCGCGTCGACGATCTATGAAGACATCGTCGGGCAGCGGCGCGACCCGTCGATCTTGTTCAAGCGAGGGCAAGGGCGCTACGAACTGCGGATCTTTCCGATGCTCGGCTCGGAATCTCGCAAGGTGAAGCTAACCTTCCTCATGCCTGCCACGTGGACCGAGCGCACCGTCACGGCGCCGATTCCGACCAATATGCTCCGGTCATCGAGCCGCGCGCTGGACCGGTTGCCCATCCTGACGTGGAAGGGTCGGCTGGGACAAAACCCCCAACTGGTTGAGGCGCCAGGTACCGCGTTCCGCACGACAACCAACGCCGAGTTTGGGACCTACGACTACGTCAACGTGCCGGGATCGCTGCTGGGCGGCGGCCTCACGTTCGCCGTCGACGCGCCGCTCACGAACGGGCTGTTCGTCAGCAAGACGAGCGAGGGAGGCGGCGGCTGGTACCAGATGGCGTTGCTGCCGTCTCAGGCGCTCAGCGTCACGGGCTCGCGCAAGGTGGCGTTTGCCATCGACTACGACGCTACGCGCACCAACGTCAACCGGCAGCAGATTCTCGATGCTCTGCGCAGCCAGATCTTGTCGACGTTTTCGGCGGCGGACTCGTTCAACGTGTTTACGTCGCGCTTGAGCGTCGAGCGCATCTCGGATACCTGGCTCCCGGCCGACGCGCAGACCGTCAACGCTACGTTCGACGCGATGACGGCGGACCGCATCGGCACCTACAGCAGCCTGCCCGCGCTGCTGGCTCAGAGCACGTCGTTTGTTACGTCGCGCGGGTCCGGGAGCTTGCTCGTGCTGTCGAGTTCGGACCAGTTCGGCAATTCCAACGTCGCCAACCAGATCATCGACGATCTGCGCGCCAACGCGGCGCTTCCGCCCATCCACGCCGTCGATTTCGCCGACCGCAATCTGACGAGTTACCAGTTCGGCGGCCAGACATTCGTCGCCAACAGCTACCTCTTCCTCAACCTGACCAAGCTGTCGGGCGGCACCTACACCGCGACGCGCACGAGCAACACGTCGTTTGCCGACGGGCTGACGGCGGGTATCGACGCGCTGAGCGGGTTCGTTTCGGCGTTCGACCTCTACACTACGCTCGAAAACGGATTTACGTACGGTCGCTACGGGGTTGAGCAGGGCGCCGAGGCTATCTCAGCCGACCGACCCATCCTCCAGATCGGTCGCTACTTCGGCGACTTCCCCTTCGTCACCGAGCTTTCGGGCTTGTATCAAGCGCAGCCGTTCTCTCAGCGGTATTCGGTCGCCGCGTCCGAAGCCACAGGTTCTGACAGCACGCTCGCCGCCATGTGGACCGGCTATCAGATCCGCGCGCTTGAAGGAGGAGCGCAGTCCAACGACAAGATCAACGAGATACTCAGCTTCAGTCTCGATCAGCGCGTCCTTTCGCTCTACTCGGCATTTCTCGCCCTCGAACCGGCACAAGGCGGCGTAGTCTGCATGGCCTGCGTCGACGAGACGACGGCTGTGGGCATAGAAGATCCTGCTGAGTCGAGCGATGCCGCACTGCACGCCTTCCCGAACCCGTTCCGCACGACGGTCTCGATCTCGCTTCGCCTCGGCCAACCCGTCGACGCGTCGCTCGTCGAAGCGGTCGTCTACGACCTGATGGGCCGCCGCGTGCGCGTGTTGGATCTGCCTCCGGGCACCTTGTACGACACGACGATCGAGTGGGATGGTCGCGACGAGGTTGGTCGTTCGGTTGCCTCGGGCGCGTATCTGCTGGTCGTCACGACGCCGAGTGGCCGTCACACGCTGTCGCTGGTCAAGGCGATCTGACGACATAGCGTGCTCCTGGCAACTCGAAGCCGAGTCGGTCCCGGTGACCGGCTCGGCTTTTTCTATACTACCTTGCCTGTTCATCCATCCCACGTGCTCGTGCGCTGTCTCTTCGTCTTAGTTTTCACGCTCACCGCTTGCTCCGGCCCCAGAGCCGACGACGCGTCCGCCGGGCCGCCCGAAGATCGTCTGACCCAGGCCCAATCATCCGCCGACATCCGCTACCTCACCTCGGACGCGCTGATGGGGCGGGGAACGGGCACCCCGGGCAACGACAGCGCCGCCGCCTACATCGCCCGGCGCTTTCGCGATGCCGGTGCGGTACCCGCGTCAAGCATGAGCGGCTACCTGCAGACGATCCTCTTCGTCGAACTCGGCTCGCCGGATGACGCCACGCTCACAGTCGATGGAAACGCTGTAGCTCAGAGCGAACTGGTGATGGTATCTGGCCGTGCGGGGACGTTCGAGGGCGAATCAGTCTTCGTCGGCTTCGGGATGGACGCGAGCGATTACGCCGATGCGAGCGGCAAAATCGCCGTCGCTGCGATTGGGACGCCGGACGGGCAGGGCGTCGGCGCGGCACTGGGCGTGGTTGAGGCCAAGCGCGAGTTGGCGCTGCGTTCGGGCGCCATCGCCTTGGTCGAAGTCTATGGCTCGGGCGTGCCGTGGGACCGCGTGCGCGGCTTTCTCGCCGGACCGCGCACCCAGATCATGCCGGACGCCAACGACCTGACGTTTCCGCACGCCTGGGTGACGGAAAGCGACGCCGTAGACGCCCTGCGAAGCGGCGCCCGAGCGTCGATCGTCACGCCCGGCATGTCGATGACCGACGCTCCGTCGAGTAGCAACGTCGTCGCCGTCGTGCCAGGCAGCGACCCCGAGTTGCGCGAAGAGTACGTGGCGCTGACTGCCCACTTCGACCACTTGGGCGCGGGCATGAACGCGGGAGCAGGAGCCACGGCCGCCGATTCGATCTTTAACGGCGCCCGCGACAACGGGATGGGCACGACGGCCCTGCTCGCCGCCGCCGACGCGCTCGCGCAAGATCCGCCTCGTCGGTCTGTCTTGCTCGTCGCCTACACCGCCGAAGAGATCGGCCTTATCGGTAGCGCCTACTTCGCCGATCATTCGGCTGTCCCACTCGACCAGATCGTCTACAACCTCAACATCGACGGCGGAGGCTACACCGATACGACGGCGATCACTCTCATCGGCAAAGGCCGCACGACCGCCGACGCGATGATCGCCCGAGGAGCCGCACGCTATGGCCTGGCTGTCCTCGACGACCCCAGTCCCGAGCAAGGCCTTTTCGACCGATCGGATAACGTGTCGCTCGCCCGCAACGGCATTCCGGCACCTACGTTTAGCCCCGGATTCACCTCGTTCAGTCTGCCCGGCGTCGCTAACTACTACCACCGCGCCGCCGACCAAGCCGACGAAGATTTCGACTTCGGCTATCTCCACCGCTTCGTCCAGGCCTACGCTCACGCCGCCCGCCTCATTGCCGACGCCGATCAGCGTCCCGTCTGGACTACTGGCGATACCTACGAAGCTGCCGCTCGCGCCCTCTACGGCGAGGCGTATCCGCAGGAGTAGGCAGTTGTGAGTCAGGTCTGTCGCACCTCGAATCCGCAAGTCGAAGGGCGACACGTTCCGCCCGTCCAGTCGCCGCGCTGTAAAACAGCGAAGCCGCTCTTCCAAACGGAAGGGCGGCTTCGAGTTGGGATGTCCTGTCGGACTGGGTCGGGGAGGCCGGATTTGAACCGACGACCCTCTGCTCCCAAAGCAGATGCGCTACCGGGCTGCGCCACTCCCCGAAAGTCTCCGACTCGTTCCTAATCCGCCTGGGAGGTGGGAACGAGAGCAGAGTGTGCCGCTACTTACTTAGCGGCTTTGAGCTCGGCCTGGACGTTGTCCACGTTGACCATTTTCTGGCGGAAACGATACTGACCGTTCTCCTTCTTCTCGGCGACGACGATCTTCGCCATCTTGTTTTCCTGACGGTTCTTACCGCGGTCGGTCCGCTGGTTTTTGTTAACCTTTGCCATTTCGGGTAGGGGATTGAGTCCCGGCGAGCGGGATCAGGTGGTTGGAACAGGGCGAACGCGCGACGCGCTTACTTGATCTCCTTGTGGAGCGTATGCTTACGCAGCTTGGCGTTGTACTTCCTGAGTTCGAGCCGTCCGGTGGTGTTGCGGCGGTTCTTGGTGGTCGCGTAGCGCGACGTGCCCGGCGCCTCGGTGCATTCGAGGATGATGTTCAGGCGAACGTCTTTGGACTTGGCCATCGGATCGTAGTAGAGAAAAGGTATGGGCGATCAGGCCCGGAATTGCGACAAACGGCTTCAGGCGACGGTTACGCCTTTCTTGCGCGCCTGGCGCAGGACATGCGAGATGCCTTTGCTGTTGATCGTCTTGATCGTCGTCGCCGAGACGCGCAGGGTGATCCACCGGTCTTCCTCGGGGATGTAGAACCGCTTCTTCTGCAGGTTCACCGCAAACGTGCGCTTGGATTTGTTGTGCGCGTGCGAGACGTGGTTGCCCGAGACGGGTCCTTTGCCGGTGAGCTGATCCTTGCGGGGCATGGCGTCGAGAGAAAGGGGCGACCGAATCGCCGCGGAATGAAAGTCGAGAGGGCGGAGATACGAAGGGCCGCGCATCGGCGGCCCCTAGCAAGTCTCTGCATTTGAGCCTGAAAAGCTACGCTCTATTGGTGACGCCTCCAAGTCTCATCGCCGTCGTCGGGGGAATAAACCGTGAAAGACTTCCCGTTTTGCCCTGTCTGTGCTTGTTGATTTCGTCGGGAAGGTCTCCCAAGCAGGCCGGGCGCGTCCACGAGGACGACAGTCGATCGAACTATGCCAGGCTCACCGCTTCGGCAGGGGAGAGCGCCGCCGCCCGCCGCGCCGGATAGAGCGCTGCAACCAGGCACAGCGCCAATGCGCCGACCGCGATCACGACTACGTCGCCCGCCTGCACATCGACGGGGTACGCGTCGAGGAGGAACGCGCCGCCGCTGCCCTGCAGCTTCGCCCAGCCCCACTTCGCCTGGGCCAGCGCCAGTCCAAGCCCGAGCACCAGCCCGCCGCCCGCGCCGATTAGGCCGATCAGCGCGCCTTCTAGCAGGAAAAGGTGCCGGATGCCCGAACGCGGCACGCCCATCGCCGCCAGCACGCCCACGTCTCGGCGCTTCTCGATCACGATCATCATCAGCGAGCCGACGATGTTGAAGGCCGACACGATCACGATCAGCGATAGAATGGCGCCCGCGCCCCACTTTTCGAGTGCCATCACGTCGTAGAACGCGCGGTTGAGGTCGTACCACGTCTCGACGACAAATGACTCGTCGTCTTGGAACGTCTCGGCCAGCCGCGCTCCCACGACGGCAGCGACAGCCTGCGCTTCTTCCAGATCGGCTAGCCGCAACTCGACGCCGGTCACCTCGCCGTCCATACGGAACAGGCGCTGAGCCTCGGCCAGATCGACGAACACGTGGCTTTCGTCGTAGGCGGGATCCATGTCGAACACGTCGCGGACTTCGAAGCGGACCAGTCCGGGCGGCGCGAAGGGCGACGTGATCGCACGCTCGATGGCAGGAGCCGACAGCAACCCCAGCGTGCTTCCGTTGTAGGGACCGACGCCTGGAACCAGCCCCAACCGGCTCGACAGGCTCCCTCCGATAGACACGCCCGGTAAGGCGCCCGGCTGACGTGCCAACTTCCCGTCGCCCGGCGGCGATTGGGGCGACGCGCCCGATGCTTTGGGGTCGGCCTCGAACGCGCTCGAATCGACACCGCGCACGACAACGATTTTGTTGGTCGACTGCGTCGAGGCAAGCGGCCCGTCGGGCACGACGAGCGCTTTACCCTCGGCATACGTCGCCGCCACGACGACGCCGTCCACGCCCGAGACGAGCGTCAGGACCGAATCTGCGCGCGGTTGCGGCATGCCACCGGCAGACGTAATGCGTACGTGTGGATCCAGCGAGACGAGCAGGTCGCGCGCGAAGCCGTAAAAGCCGTTCATTACCGACAGTACCACGATCAGCGCGGCCACACCGATGGCCACGCCAACCGTCGACAGAGCCGTGATCACGGTGATCACGCTGGCGCGCCTGCGGCTGAACAGGTAGCGGCGGGCGATGCGAAAGCGGTAGTCCACGCGGTCGGGTTACAGTCGTCGATCCGGTCCGGCCTCAGTTGAAGCGAGAAACGGGAGCCGGATTGGTGAACGCGTCGTCGCTGACGGACTCGGGCAAGGAGAGGGCGTCCGAGTAGAGATCGCGCTCGCCGGTCTCGTGGCGCGTCGCCATGCGGATCGTGCCATTAGGGGTCTCGAACGTGCGATTGCCCATCCGGTCGATGCGTCCGCCCGCCTGAGGCTGACCCTGGAGGTGATACTTCCAGCCGTTGACCCGCCCGCTCTGCCGGTCGACGTAGAGCCAATAGCGATCGCCGGGTGTGCGTCCGACGCCGTCGAACGCCAGCGTCAGCGCTTTCTCTGTCGCTGTGTCTTCGGACGGATCCAGTCCGCGCGTGACGCCGGGGTCGAACAGTTTGAACGGCGCGAGCAGCCAGTAGGTATCGTTGACGAACATACCGTGTGCGCTGTCGAGCCACTGCATCGCCTCGTCGCCTCCCAGCTGCTCACCGTCGCGGTAAACGGATCCCGAGCGCTCTTGCCCGGTCGGCGGCGTTACGTCGAGAAAAACCGTGTAGAGCGTGTCGCGGCGAGGGATGTCGATGCGGTACGCTCCCGTCCGGCGGTTCCATAAGTGGCGCCGCGAGGCAGGGCTGGAGGAGGAGTCCGTTGCCGTCTCGGCGCGTCCAAAACGGAAGGAGACGTAAGGTGTCCGCTCCCACGCTTCCTGTCCGGCAAACGAGGCGGCGCGAAAGGCGAGCGTGTCAGCAGCGGTCTCGAGCGTCGGAGTGAACAGCGGATCGACGACGAGCCGCGACGAGGCGGTTTCGGCATCGGGCGACGTACAGCCGATAAGGGTGAGTAGGACGGCAGTAGCGAGAAGGCGCATGGGCAGCGGCGAGATAGCGAGGAGTGGCTTAAATACGCCGTCCGCTCGGGTGCGGTTGCGCCGTGGGGTGTGCGTGTCCGTACTCTTCGGCCATGATCCGACGGACGATCCCTATGCTCGGCCTGATGCTGCTCGCTCTGCTGCTCAGCCTGCGCGCCCACGCGCAGGACACGACACTCGTGCCGCGGCCGCTAGGAACGCCGCCACTGGTCGACTTGGCGCCGGATTCGGCCGACACCTATGCGGCGGGATGGGGCGGTAGAGTGCGCGTGTCGGAGTCAGGGTTCGGGCTGGGCACCTATGCGTGGCTGCGCGCGACGCCCGACTGGTCCATCGTCGCCGTTCTCCACCTGTCGAACGTGACCGACGAGCGCGAAAGCAAATTCTTCGGGCTGGGCGGCGTCACGATTCCCGAAAAGCTGAGCTACCTGCTCGTGCTGCCGATGCAACTGGGCGGCCAGCGTCGGCTGTTTCGGCGCGAGATCGCGTCCAACTTCCGGCCTTTCGTCGGCGCAACGATTGGGCCGACGCTGGCGTGGCGCTCGCCCTACTTCGACGATTGCAATGGCGACGGGCGCATTACACCGGGCATCGAGTGCGCTGGACGGCCTGAAGGCGATCGGACGTTTTCGTCACTCGAAAGTCTGTCGCGCGGGAGGATGATCATCGGCCTGGGGGGCGAACTGTCGCTGGGAGCCGATTTCGGGACGGACACGCGCGTGCAGGGGCTGCGCATCGGCGTATCGGGCGACTACTTCCCCACCGGAGTACGCTTGCTCGAAGCCGACGTGCGCCGCGCTGCGGAACGGACGTTTGTCTCGCCCTTCATCAGCCTGACGTTCGGTCGGCAAGCGCGGTAAGCGGTTGCGCATGCGGATCGTCGGCTTGTGGGTCACGCGTCCGGAACTGCAATCCCGGCTTCCTTGGCGGCTTCTCGAAGGACATCGCGCTGCTGTTCGGAAAGGCGCGGCGTTTCGACGGCGACGGTGATGTAGAGGTCACCGGTTTTCTTGGAACGGACGACCCCTTTTCCGCGCACGCGCAGCTTATCGCCGTTCTGGCTTCCGGGCGGAATCGTGATGCGGATGCGGTCGCCGTAGGCGGTCGCGAGCGTGCGGCTGGTGCCGAGCATGGCTTCGAACGCGTCGACGGTCTCGGTCACGTGCAGGTCGTTGCCGTCGCGGCGGAATCTAGAGTCGTCGGCCACGTGGAAGGTTACGTAGAGGTCGCCGCGTGTACCGTCGGTTCCGGCTATTCCGCGCCCCTTGACGCGGATCTTCATGCCGTTCGACGCGCCCTTGGGTATGGTAAGGCGGATGGGTTCGCCGTTGACGGTGAACTCTTTGGACGCACCGTTGAGTCCCTCCTCGAACGAGAGCGAGATCGACGTTTCCGCGTCACGCCCCGGTGACGTGCGCGGCCCCCGCGCCGATGCCGCGCCTCCGCCGAAGAACCGGCTGAACAAGTCGGACGAATCGTCGAAGGGGGACTGATCGAAGCCGCCGCCGCCGCCGTTTGTGTCGTAGCGGACGTAGGAGCCGTCGCGGTTGGCGCGGTAGCGGTTTCCCGAGCCCGTGAACAGATCGTCGTACGGACTGCCGGGCTGGCCGTTGGTACCGGCAAACGGATTGCTGCGACGCGCGTCGTAGGTGCGGCGCGTTTTGGCATCGCCTAGCGTGTCGTAGGCCTCCTGCACCTCCTTGAACCGCTCTTCTGCCGACGGGTCGTCGGGGTTGCGATCGGGATGGTAGTCGCGGGCGAGCTTGCGGTGCGCCTTCTTGATCGCGGCTTCGTCAGCCGTCGGCGCCACGCCGAGAACAGAATAGTAGTCTTTCAGAGCCATCAGGCGAATGTGCGGAAGAGAGAGCGAATGCCGTGTACCGGCGATCGGGCCGGAAGGATGCAGCCGACATGCAACACGTCATGTGCAAACCCGGTGCCGATGGATGGTCACGTGACGGATCGGCAGGCACTGGCGCGTCGCCTCAAGTCGAAGTGCAGACACGGCAACTCGCCATGCGCCCCGCACACGTCCGCGCGAAGCGTCCCGACGCAGCGGGCACCCATCCGCAGGTAAAACGCTTCGGCGCTGGGATCCGAGTCGGCGAGCAGGTGCGTCGCTCCGGCTGCCGACGACGCCTCGGCCGCGTGGTCGAGCAAACGCTGTCCCAGTTCCACATCCGATGTGTGATGGGGCGACCCACAAGTGGTCGAGTTGGAGCGCGTCGCCTTTTTCGACCAGAGCATAGCACGCGATGGGCACGCCGTCTGCACCAGCGTCGGCGTAGACGGCGTCCTCGGAAACGAATGCAGCGGTGAACGTCAGGCTGCTGCGCCACGCTTCGATCCACGCTTCGGGATACTGCCAGTAGCGTTTGGAAGCCAGGGCGATTGCGGTCAGCCAGTCGGCTTCGTCTGGCCGAGCGCGGCGGATGTGGGCATACGTTCACGGCGCGTCGGCGAGGCCGTGCCAGGTGCGCATGCCCTGCTTGCTCAGCGCGTGGGCGGCGGCGAGCGCCTGGGCGGAGTCCTCGAACGCGCCCCAGAACGACGAGCCGGAGCCGGACATAGCCGCGTAGCCCGCTCCGGCGTCGAGCAGCGCCTGTCGCACGTGGCCTAGTTCGGGGTAGTGCGCGCAGACGGGCGCCTCGAAGTCGTTGACCAGTTCGCGTCGCCATCGCTCCAAATCGTTAGACCCGACGACGACTCGCAGATCGGGCCGGTGCTCGTCGTTCGGAACGACCAGCGCGTAGGCCCGAGCCGTCGATACGTGGAGGGGCGGCGTGGCAACGACGAGGGCGAAGGGGCATCGGTAGATCTCGCCGTCAGAACCCGAAAGCATCGACAACTGCTCGCCCCGTCCCGTCGCGTAGGCCGGATCGTCGCCCAGGAAAAATGGCACATCGCTGCCCAGTTCAGCCGCGAGGGCTTCGAGTTGTGCGTGTGGAAGGTCCACTCCCCACAAGGTGCAGAGCAGGCGGAGCGTGTGCGCCGCGTCCGACGATCCGCTTCCCAGTCCGGCGCCGTAGGGCAGGTGCTTGTCGAGGTGCAGGCGAGCGCCTCGGCTGCCGCCCAGCACGTCGCTGAGGCGTAGCGCGGCGCGCAGGACGAGGTTGCGCTCGTCGGTCGGCAGGTTGGGGTCGGAGCACGAGAGCGTCAGCGCGTCCGATGGGGTGACCGTGATCGTATCGTGCCACGCGATGGGCAAAAAGATCGTCTCGATGTCGCGGTAGCCGTCAGCGCGCAAGCGGAGCACGTGCAAGCCGAGGTTGAGTTTGGCAGGAGCGCTTCGGCGCAAGGAGGGGGGCATGGCAGCGAGAATCGGTACGAACCAAAGCTACTGCGCCGCGCATCTGGCGTCTCCAGGCAGCTTCGAGTCAGGCAGCTTCGAGTCCGCTCGCAGCGGGCGAATCGGAGAAAGCGCTTAACTCGTCTCGGTGCCCCGCCGATATCCGCGAGGCACCGACCCCTCTCGAGGACATGAGTCAACTGCCTACGAAAGCCCTTTCCTTTCTTCCCGTCGATCTTCTGATCGGCCTTCCGTTCCTCGGCGAAGGAGCGGAGCCGCTCGTGTGGGCGGTGGCTGTGCTGACGGCGCTGCTGGCGTCGGGCATCGGGTGGGTGATGCGGACCGACCGCGCCCAGGTTCGGCGCCTCGAACAGGCGCTCACCGACAGCCGAGCGGCCACGGATCTGGCGCTCGAACGCCTCGGCATGGCCACCGGGGCGGTCAGCCAAGGTGTGATCCTGCACCGCAGCGGCGTCGTGGTGGAAGCGAATCCGGCCATCAGGCGCATGTTGGGCTACGCAGCAGGTGACCTGATCGGCGAGTCGGCGGTCGACGTTCTTTTCGGCGAAGATGCCCGCGATGACGTGCGCGCCTGCCTGTTCGCGTGCACCGCAAAGGCGTGCGAGGTCGATGCGCTCCACTGCGACGGCACGCCGGTCCCCGTCTCCCTCGAAGCCCGCGAACTGGACGACGGCCATCATGCGCTGCTCGTACGCGACCTGCGCGGCGCGAAGCAGCGTGAGAACGGTACCGTCGAGCAGCAGCGCCGGATGCGTGCGCTCTACGATCTGACCGTTGGCAACGCCGACGTGCAGGCTCACGAGCGCATCGAACGGGCACTCAGGTACGCGGCAAAGATTCTGAGCCTCGATGATGGGTTCGTGTCCGAGATCAAGGACGACACCTACACGGTCGTGGCTTTCCACTCGGCCGACGACATCCCGCTCGCGCGCGGCGACACGATGAACCTGCGCGATGCGATGTGCAGCGTTCTCGTGGAGAGCGGGGCGGGCGTGCTCAGCATTGCCGACTTCGAGGCGTCGGAACACGGCGCAGAGCCTCGGTTCGAATCGTGCCCATACGGCTGCTATATCGGCGCCCCTATCTCGGTCGATGATCAGTTGTTCGGGTCACTTTGCTTCGTGGCGGAGCGGGTACGAGACGAGTCGTTTTCGGAACTGGACCGTGAAACCGTACGCCTGCTGGCCAAATGGATCGGCAATCTGATCGTACAGGAACGCGCCAGCGCCGAGTTGCTCGAGAGCGAGCGCCACTTTCGCCTGATGGCCGAGAACACGACAGACCTGGTCTGTCTGCACAACGACGACGGCACGTTCCGGTGGATCAGCCCATCGGTCGAGCGGATGTTGGGCTACGCTCCCCATGAACTGGTCGGCAAGCTGGCCGAAACGATCGTCGTCTCGGGAGAAGCGGATCCGCACGACGAACTGGAGGACCGCATGGCGCACCTGAGCGCAGGTGAACCTCTCGCGCTGGTGCAGCAGGTGCGTCACAAGGACGGCTCCGCGGTGTGGCTCGAAACCGTCGTTACGCCCGTCCTCGACACCGAGGGCGAGTTGTGCGAGATGCACGCCGTCTCGCGCGATGTGAGCGAGCGCGTCGCCGCCGACCGTGCGTTGAAGGCGAGCGAGCGCAAGTTTCGCCTGATGGCCGAGAACATGCGCGACCTGGTTTGCCTGCATGGCCCCGACGGCACCTACCGCTGGCTCAGCCCATCGGTCGAGCGCCTGCTGGGTTATGCACCGGACGAACTGGTCGGCACCTCGCCCTACGCCTTGATTCACCCGGACGACCTGAACGAGGACACCGACTCGCGCGCCGCTACGCTGCCCAAACGCATCGTCGAGGGCGACCTACTCCGCACCTATCGGATGCGCTGCAAGGATGGCAGCTACATCTGGTTCGAGACCGACGCCGAACCGGTCGTGGTCGACGAGGTCGTAGTCGAGATTCAGAGTGTCTCGCGCGACGTGTCCCACCGCGTCGAAGCGATGGAGCAGTTGCGCGTCGCTCGCTGTCGTGCCGAGGACGCCGACCGCGCCAAGAGTGCGTTCCTCGCCAACATGAGCCACGAAATCCGCACGCCCATGAACGGTGTCATCGGCATGGGGCAGCTGCTCGAGACGACCGATCTGGACCGCGAGCAGTCCGAGTACCTGCGCGTTATCCGCTCGTCGGCCGAAAGTTTACTGTCGCTCATCAACGACATCCTCGATTTCTCCAAGGTCGAAGCGGGCGAACTCGACATCGATGCCGGGCCGTTCGACCTGGGCGCATTGCTGACGCAGTGCGTCGACGTGGTGCAACCCAAAGCCGACAAGCAGGGCACGACGATTCGCATCGAAGGAGCCGAAGCGCTGCCCCACCGCGTCATCGGCGACGCCCACCGGATCCGACAGATGGTGCTCAACCTGCTCTCCAACGCGGCCAAGTTCACCCACGAGGGAACGGTAACCCTGCGCGTGCACGTCGATGTGTCCGGGCTGCAACCGCGCCTCCACCTGTCCGTCTCGGACACCGGCATCGGCATCGCCGAGGACAAACTGTCGCGTTTGTTTACCGAGTTCGATCAGTTGGGGGCCAACACGGCGCACCGGTACGGCGGGACCGGACTGGGCCTAGCCATCACCAAGCGGCTGGCCGAACTCATGGACGGCAGCGTGTCGGTCGAGAGCCAACTCGGCCTCGGCTCGACGTTCGGCTTCTCCATCCCGACGGCGGTTATCGACGTGCCGCTTGCCTCACGAACTGAACGTCCGCCCGCGCCACCGTCGGCCCGGCCCGACTTCTCAGGCCTGCAGGTGCTCGTCGCCGAAGACGATCCGGTCAACCAGGCCGTCGCCCTCCGTTCGCTGCAGTGGTTGGGCATCGAACCCGATATCGTGTCCAACGGGGAGGAAGCCGTCGATGCGTGCCAGGCCTGCGCCTACGACGTGGTGTTCATGGACGTGCGGATGCCCTATATGGACGGCCTCGAAGCCGCCCGGACCATCCACGCCACCGTTCCCCACGACGCCCAGCCATGGATCGTCGCGCTGACGGCCAACGCCATCGTCGGCGACCGGGAGCGCTACCTCGCCTCGGGCATGGACGACTACGTTTCCAAACCCTGCACCGCCTCGGATCTGGCGAGCGCGCTGAGCCGAATGGAGCCGCACGGAGGCGGGGTGTCGACGTAGAAACCTGGGTGTCGCAGGGTTGTCACACATGCGTATGTACATTGGCCGAGTATTCCCACCACTCCGCCCGATTCATGCGCCGACAGGTCATCGAAAAGCTCGAAATCCTCGCCGATGCGGCCAAGTACGACGTGTCGTGCTCGTCGTCGGGGAGCAAGCGCAGCAACAGCAAAACCGGCGTCGGCGACGCGACCGGCAACGGCATCTGCCACAGCTACACTCAGGACGGGCGGTGCGTGTCGCTGCTCAAGATCCTGTTTACCAACGTTTGCATCTACGACTGCGCCTACTGTGTCAGCCGACGCTCGAACGACGTGACGCGTGTCGCCTTCACGGTCGAGGAGGTCGTCGAACTGACGATGGATTTCTACAGGCGTAACTACATCGAAGGGCTGTTTCTGTCGTCGGGCATCTTCAAGGACGCCGACACGACGACCGAGCGGCTGGTGCGCGTCGCCAAGGACCTGCGCGAGGTGCATCAGTTCAACGGATACATCCATCTCAAGATCATTCCCGGAGCGTCGGACGAGCTGGTCGCCCAGGCCGCGCGCTACGCCGACCGGCTGAGCGTCAACCTCGAAATACCCAGCGAGCAGGGCCTCAAGACGGTCGCGCCGGACAAAGACTACAAGAGTGCGTTCGACCCGATGAACAGCCTGCGCGACGGCATCCAGTCGCACCGAGACGACGTCCGGACGGCACGCCGTACGCCGCTGCGCAAGACGCCTCAACTGTTCGCCCCGGCAGGCCAGACGACCCAGCTCGTCGTCGGCGCGACGCCAGAGAGCGACCGCCAGGTGCTCAAACTCGCGGGCGATCTCTACTCCGATCAGAAGCTCAAACGCGTCTACTACTCGGGCTTCGTGCCCATCTCGCCCGACCCGCGCGTACCGCAGGAGCGCAAAGCACCGCTCGTGCGCGAGCACCGGCTCTACCAGGCCGATTGGCTGCTGCGCTTCTACGGCTTCGAAGTCGACGAGATCGTGACCGACGAGGAGCCGGATCTGGACGTGGGTGTCGATCCAAAGGCCGGGTACGCGCTGCGCAATCCGTGGCTGTTTCCCGTCGACGTGAACACGGCGGATTATGCGCTCATCCTCCGCATTCCGGGCGTCGGCGTGCGCTCGGCGCAGCGCATCGTGGCGGCGCGGCGGCACCAGGCGCTGCGGTGGGAGCATCTCAAAAAGATGGGCGTCGTGATGAAGCGGGCGCAATACTTCCTGACCGTCGGCGAGCACCGACCGCGTTTGCTCGAGCACGATCCGAACCAGGTGCGCCTGCGTCTGATCGCGCCGTCGCGGAAGCGGGACGCTGTGCCGCAACTCGATCTGTTCGCTGCCGCAGCGGGTCGACCTCCGCAGCGCTCGTCGGTATCGGACAAGCCAAGCGCGCTGGCGTTGGCGGCGTGACCCGGCTATATCAGGAGCCAGCGCTTGGCGGCGATGTTGCCTACGATGGCACGTTCGACGGTCTGCTGTGCGTGGTGGCGCGTGCCGAACGAGTGGGGCGGATTCCGCGTGCGGTCGTGCGGTCGGACGAGGCGAGTCAGGGCGGACTCTTCAGTGCTCCTAACGCCGTCGCGACCGACGCGAACGTCGCCGCCGACTTGGAGGAGCGTATCGCGCGGCGGGGGCAGGGCGGAGCGTTGCGGCTGCTCTACCGCGTCGTGTTGAGCGAGCGGCCGGGCGCGGATCGGACGGCGGTGCGGCTGGCGCTGGCGCTGCTGGCGCACGGTCGCGACGTGCTCGAAGACGTAGGGTTTGAACCGGCGTTCGAGGGGCTACGCCTGAGCCGGATGGTCAGCCGCGAAGTCCACCGGATGCACGCGTTCGTCCGCTTCGGCGATCTGGACGAGTCCGACGCCCTATCGGATCAGGAGCGCACCTACGTCTCGTTCGTCGAACCCGAGTGCGATGTGCTGCCGCTGATCGGCGCGCACTTCAAGCGCCGCTTTCCCGCGATGAAGTGGGCCATCCTCGACGCGCGTAGGCGCTACGGACTGGTTTGGAACGGCGAGCGGCTCTCGATCCAGGACGATTTCCCCGATGCCGTCTGGAAGCAGGCCAACCGGGCGCAGCCGTCGCAGTCCGAAGCGTTATGGCGCGCCTACTTCCGATCGGTCGACATTCCCGAGCGCCGCAACCCCGAGCTTCAGCGCCGTCACATGCCCAAGCGCTACTGGCGCTATCTGCCCGAAACGACCGAGATCCGAAACCGCTAACGCGTCGTTATTCGAATGACACCGACAGTCCCGCAACCACGTGCCGCCTCGGCGACGGTTCGAGGAATCGCCCGCCGAATGCGTTGACGACGGCCGAGCCTGAGTAACGCGCGTCCGTGACGTTGCGGATGGATACGAACGGGGAGACGGTCACGCCGCGCCCGACACCAAGTCCGGCCAGCCCGACGCGCAGGTGAGCGACCGAGTAGCCCGGCACGTCATCCAGCGCCGCGTCGCCCGCCGAGTACGTCGCAATGGATTCGCCGTCGATACCGAGCACTAGGGGAAGTCGGGCGTCGGCGGCCCACGTCAGGGTCCACGTGGCGAAGCGAGGCGGAAAGCCTAGCGGCGGAGTGTCGGTCTGAATGGATGCGGCGACGTGCGCGTCGAGTCGGCCTGCTGCCAGCCGGACGCGTTGGGCGCTCAGACCGAGTTCGACGCCCGAGAAACTGGCCGACCCCTCGTTGTCATAGAACGTCACGTCGTCGATTTCGCGGGGCACGAGCAGATCGGTGATGCGCGAGACGAAAGCAGCTACGTCCAGGCCAAGTGTTCCGCCCAGCGTCTTTCGGCTGACGCGCAGTCCGGTCTCGAGGGCGCGGGTGCGTTCAGGCGTGAGGTCGTCGTTGAAGCCGTCGCCGCCGTCGGCTCGGTTGCCCAGTTCGGTCGTCGTCGGGGCGTCGAGGGCGAGCGACGCGTTGGCATAGGCGACGGCTGCAGTCCGGGCGTTGACGAGTCGGTACGTCGCGCCGATGGATGGGCTGAACGCCGTCAGCGTGCGGGCGCGTTCGGATGCTCCGTTGGGCGTGGCGGCGTAGCGGAGCGCGTCGACGCGGGCAGACAGAGTAGCGGCCAGGCGAGGCGTGACGTTCAGCGTGGCGCGTCCGAACAGCGCGCCCGAATCGACGGATTCGTCTTGGTCCGTCAGGATGGTGTCGGTGCGGTTTCCGTCTTCGTTGGTCGTCTCGGCGCGGTCGTCACGCTGGGTTTCGCCCTCGACCCCGGCAGCCCACCGAACGCGCGATCCGCCCTCGACGGTGGCTCGCGCGAATCCAGTCCACCGGTCGAGCGAGATGTAGCGCGGGATGATGGGGTTGCGCAGCCTGCGCGCTCCTACGCCCAGCGCGACTGAGAGCGTCGACGTGCCGACCGGTTGCCGGTATGTCAGCGCCGCGTGTCCCTGAGTGACCTGTTTGCTCGCATCGCGCTCGATGGCGATCGCTCGCGTCTGGCGCGGGTCCTCGTCCACCGCCTCGCGCGTCAACCCACCCGGCGACTCGGCACGCGGCATCCACGCGCCCAGCGCCACGAATCCGACCGAGCGTCCGCCCGGCAGCATCCGTTCGCCTGAGAGTCCGCCTCTCGCGACGCGGTATGCGCTGTGGTCGCGGTAGCCGTCTGCTCGCTGCCCCGATCCCCAGAGCGCCAACCGCCCGTTCGCAACCTGGGGCCGAACGGCGATGTGGGCTTGGGCCAGTCCGTAAGCGCCGCCGCTGATGCGAGCCGCCACGCGTGGAGCACCAAAGTCCGCACGCGTCGAGAGTGCCAGCACGCCGCCCGACCCACTCCCCCAGAACGTCGACGCCGGACCTCGGATCACCTCGACCGACTGCACCAGAGAGGCGTCGACGACGTTGAGTTGCGACTGCCCGTCTGCCAGCGTGAGCGGGATGCCGTCGAGCAGGACATGCGTGCTCCGAACACCGAACGCAGCGCGTCCGCCCGTTCCTCGAATCAGCACACGCTCGCCCGTCGATGCGTTGCCTCGGTCCGAGATCCAGACGCCCGGCAGACCACGTCCCAGCGCGTCCATGGCGATGGCCGGGTCGGTCGCCCGCTCGGCTGCTGAGCGCGTCCGAATCGACAGCGCGAGAGGAGCCGTCGCGGCGTCGAGGCGAAACGGCGCGGCAATGACTTCAACGGCATCGAGCACGACCGTAGTGTCGGCCGTTTGTGCTGCGACGGGGAAGGCAGTGACTAGCCAGGCGAGAGCGAAGAGGGCCGGTGCGAACCTGCCGATCCATACGGTTTGCGCTGCGGTATGGATCACTCGCCCGTCAGCGGCTCCATGCGCAGGATGCTGCCGTCGCGTTTGTCGGTGAGGACGTAGAGGTAACCGTCGGGACCAGCCTCGACTTCGCGGATGCGATTGTCGAGCGGGAGGATTTCCTCTTGGGTGACCGCGCCCCCATCGAGCATCAGGCGCACCACGCCAAGGCGCGACAGGCTGCTGATAAACAAACTTCCGTTCCACTCGGGAAAGATGCTGCCTTGATAAAACGTCATGCCCGAGGGCGAGATGACGGGTGTCCACTGGCGGACAGCGTCGGTGAGATCGGGGCGCGTCGGCGGGTTGGGAATCGGCGACCCGTCGTAGTTGCTGCCCCAACTCACGGTCGGCCAGCCATAGTTGACGCCCGGCGCGATGCGGTTGAGTTCGTCGCCACCGAGCGGGCCGAACTCGGCTTCCCACAACTCGCCGGTTACTGGGTGGAAGGCGAGGCTTTGAACGTTGCGATGGCCGTACGACCAAATCTCAGGCAGCGCGCCCTCTCGGCCGACGAATGGATTGTCGTCGGGAATCGAGCCGTCGGGCCGGATGCGGACTACAGTGCCCAGGTGATCGGTCAGGTCTTGGGCGGGCGTGAATTTGAAGCGCTCGCCGGTCGAGATGTACAGCATGCCGTCCGGTCCGAACGCCAGCCGGCTACCGAAGTGGTTAGGTCCTTCGATGTAATCCTTCTGCGTCCAGAGTACCTCGAAACCGGCGAGACTGTCGGCAACCATTCGCCCGCGACCTACCGCTGTCGCCGCACTACCACCGGGGCCGGGGCGCGCGTAGCTGAGGTAGACGTAGCCGTTGGCATCGAAGTCTGGATCGAGCGCTACGTCGAGTAGACCGCCCTGACCTTGCGCGTAGACCGTCGGTGTGCCCGCGACCGGGTCAGACACGTCGCCGTCCGGCGTAACGATGCGTAGGCGTCCGGGCCGTTCGGTGACGAGCATCCGGCCGTCGGGTAGGAACGTCATCGCCCACGGACGCTCCAGGTCTCCGGCGACGCGAAACAGGCCGACTGGACCGGCTTCGGACATCACCTCGGCGACGGCGTCGGAGGGCTGCGCCGTGGCGGGTGCGTCGCAAGCGACCAGCAGGAGGGTGACGAGGACGAACAGGCGCATTGCAGATGGGTTGTGGAGAGTGAATCGTATCGCTGAGCGTTAGCGCGCGGTTTCCGATCCGTTCAATGGAAACGAGTTCGTCGCCGTAGCGGCGGATTACGTGTGTATTCGACGGCCAAGCTGCTCTCGCCCCACCCTGGTCGCACCCGGCGGTCGGATGGGGTGGTCGGGTGCGCGCTCCGGCCGTGCGTCGCGCTCGTGCTTCCGGTCAAGCCCAAAAACTCATCGGCCTGATGCCGGTGATGGCTGGCGGATTGGGCAGCGTGAAAGCGGACTGAGAGGCGCTCTAATCCTCGTGCTACGTGTGGCGATAGGTTTGCATGTATACTGGGAGGAGAATTACAATCTCTGTAGGTATGCGCTTCTCTGTTTTTCTTGCTCGCCTGTTCTGTCTTTTGATCGGCGTGGCATCGCTGCCGGCCGTCCACGCGCAGGTCGCTGCGCCACCCAGTCTGCCGGGGGTGTGGTCCGGCGCGTTTGGCATTCCACCCGAAGCCGCGAGCCTCGGCAGTTTCGCGGGAACGGGAGCGGGTATCCTGACGATGGAAGTACGTGCTGCTGTTACTCACCCGACGACTGGCGAAGTGTATGTGGCGGGGGCAGCGTCCAGTCTGCCCAATACGGGATTGCTGCGCTGGGATGGCTCTGCGTGGGACCAGATCGACCTGGGAATCACGTTCGCCGCGATTGAGGCACTGGCATTTGCGGCAAACGGAGATCTGTACGTCGGCGGCACATTCGAGCCGTTTGGATCGACGGAATCGCCCAACGTCGCGCGGTGGGATGGAACGCAGTTTCAGAGCGTCGGAAGGGGCGTCGACGGAGCCGTTCAGAGCCTGCACGTCGCGCCGGACGGCACGCTGTACGTCGGCGGCTCGGACAGCGGCGAGTTTACCAACGGCGTCAACACGGACGGTACGCTCGTCGCCTCGAACAGCATCATTTCGTGGGACGGATCGACCTGGCAATCCTTAGGGCGAGGCGTCAGCGGCACGCGCTACACCAATATCGACGCGATGATAACCGATCCCGCGACGGGCGATCTGATTCTGGGCGGCGACGTATTCAACGGCTTGGTCAACACGGACGGAACGGTCGTCAAGGTGGGCAACGTAGCCCGTTGGAACGGCTCGGTCTGGTCCAAAGTCGGCAACGCGGACTTCGACTATAACGTCTACGGCATCGCCTACGTCGGTCAGACGCTCTACGCGATTCACGAAGGGTTGAGCGGCGCGCTGGGTTCGCTCCATCGCCTGAAAGCGGACGGGCGATGGGAGCGCGTCGCCCGATTCGGCGGCGAAGACCCGCGCGTGCTGACGGTCCACGACGGCAAGCTGATCGTGGCGGGCAGTTTCCACTCGGTCCTTCCAGACGTGGGCGTGCCCGGAGAACGTTCGCTGAGAGCCATCGGTGTCTACGATCCGGCGACGAACGCGTGGTCGAGCCTGGCCGATGGCATCCGGGATCTCGACGGGCTTCGCGCCGACGTCCACGCGTTGACTGTGTCTGGATCGGGTGCGACGGCGCGCCTGTGGGCGGGCGGCGACATGGGCCTTGCGGGCGGACGCGTGAGCACGGGGGTAGGGCGATGGGACTTCGTGCCTGCGTTCGATGGCACCTACGCGACCATTCAAGTCGACCCTCGGAGACAGCAGCAGACCGGCGTGATCGACGGCGGCCTGCTTTTCGTCGAAGTGGCGAGCGGTCTGGCGGCGGGGCGGTATGCGCTTTCGAGCGTCTTGCTTCCCGGAACGTCGGCCCAATCGGCGGCGGACTCGGTCGTCTCGGCGCGCGTCTTCGTGCCCAAGGGCGTTCGGGTGCGCTACGGCTTCGGAATGGTGCTATTCCCGCTCCAACTCGACCCCAGCGTGTCTATCGACGTGCCAATCCTCTACGAGTCCGGCGGCGCAACAGCGCGCGAAATCGGCATCACGGCCCCGACGACGCTGAACGTGGCCTCGCTCGACGACGCACGCTACTTCGCTGCGGCTCCTAACGCAGATGCCGAAGATCGCTACTGGTTCGAGGTGGGCAATTCCGCTCTCTTTCCCTACCCGTTCCCTGAGGTTGTCGTCGACGTCGAGTCGGCCGTGCAGGACGCGATCTTCAGCGTCCGGCTGTACCGCGAGGCACCGGGCGGGAATGCTCCGGCGGGCATCGTCAACGTGTCGCAGAACGCGTACTGGACTATGGATGCCCTGCCCAAGAGTGGCATTCGAACGCAGCTGGTGTTCAGCTACGACACCTTTTCGGACATCTACGCGCCAGCCGACCTGCGCATGGTGCGCCGGGCGACGCCGTCGGACGCGTGGCAGGTGGTCGAGGCGAACGCTGACCTGACGGCCCAAACGCTGACCGTCACGGTCGACGATATGCGCGGGCAGTGGGCGCTGGCGTCGACGAGTGATCGCAACCCGATGACCGACGCCGTTCCGCTCGCCGTCTCCAACCCCAACCCGGCCAGCGGATCGCTCAGCGTTCCGGCCAAGCCACGTTTGGAGTGGTCCCCAGCGCGGTTCGCGCTCTCGTACGACGTGTACGTGTGGCCGAGTGTCCAGGCGCGTCCCAGCCAACCGACTAGAACGACGAATCAGCCCGCGCTGACGCTACCCAATACGCTCGAACTCGACCGGACGTACAACTGGCAGGTCGTCGCGCGCAACCCGAACGGCACGACCGATGGGCCGATCTGGACGTTCACGACCGGCGCAGCCTCCAACCTCGTCGTCTCCCAAATCGACGCGCCTGCGACGGCGTTCGGTCGGTCGCAGATCGAAGTCGGCTGGACGGTGACGAACGACGGCATCGCAGCGACGCGATCGGGAAGCTGGACGGACGCCGTCTACCTGTCGCGCGACGATTCGGTCAGTCAGGACGACGCGTTTCTGGGCCGCTTCGCCAACCCGTCGGCCTTGGGGCCGGGCGAGCGCTATCTCCAAACGCAGCGCGTCGACATTCCCGTCAGCGTGCGGCGTGCGGGACGTCTCATCACGGTCCGCGAAGAAGACGTCGTCAGCGGCGCGTATCGGTTGATCGTACGCGTGGACGACCGTCGCCGCGAAACCGAGTCGGACGAGACGGACAACCAGAGCGACCGCGCAATCAGCGTGACGCTGCCCAACCTACCCGATCTGCGCATCACCGCCATCGGCGATCCGCAACCCTACTGCTACTATCCGCCTCCGCGCATCGGCTCCTCCAGCCGCTCGCGGTCACAGGCTGCCGGTTCGAGCGCATCGGCTGGCGCTGGCGCGGCTCTCATCGGTGGCGGTTACTATCAGCCCTGTCCGGTCTCTGCCAACGGAACGATTGCTTCGCTTTTTCCTGTCCGCTACGTGTTCGAGGTGACCGGCGTCAACGAGGGCGATGCCCCCGCACGCAACTTCGTCAACGGCCTCTTTTTCCAGTCCAGCAGCACGTTCAACCGCTCGACGGCGATTCTGCTCGGCGAAACGTCGCTCGTCCAGGAAGTCGACCCAGGACAGACGTTTACGGTTCGGACAGAACCCGTCTCGTTGCCCGACGCTGCCGCCAGGGCTGAAGTCCCTCTACCCGATACCGCCTACGTCTACGCGTTCGCCGATCTCAAGCTGGACGTGTTCGAGGGTGCCGCGCGCGACAACAACGCGTATCGCACGGACATCCAATCGGTACAGCGCGAGTTGCCGCCGTCCGACGTGACCGTCCGCGCGTTCTCCGTCCCCGCTACGGTGTCGAGCAGCGACAGCATTTCGGTCTCGTTCCAACTGCTCAACCGAGGCCCGAGCGCCGTCCCACGCGCCATCGTCGAGTACGACGTATATCTCTCCGACGACGACGTGCTCGAAGTCGACGGTGAGGAAGCCGATCGACTGCTCGCCAGCGCCTTCGTCGACGCGCTCCAGCCGGGGCAGATCGAACCCGACGGATTCAGGACGGCGTCGATCAAACTGGCGCTGCCCGAGGGCCTGAGCGGATCGTTTACGCTGTTCGTCACCGTCGATCCCGACCGCAAGCTCAACGAGTTCGTCAACGACGTGCTCTACCGCGACGACAACACCGTTGCGGCAGCGCTCGTCGTGACTCCGGGCGCCGCGCCTGACCTGACTGTGGCGCGCGTTGCGGCTCCGTCGTCGGTCGTGCAGGGGCAGTCGTTCGTCGCATCGTACGAAATCGCCAACGCGGGCGGCGCGCTGCCGATGGGACGCACCAACCGCCGCGACTTGGTCTACCTCGCGCCCGGCACCACGTGGCCCGGCCAGCAGCGAGCGTTGCGAGTCGACCGAGTTTCCGAGCGTGATCCGTTGGGCGCAGGCGCCCGCTACCAGCGCGACCGAACCGTCGTGATTCCGCGCGATCTCGCGTCCGGCGCCTACTCGCTTTACGTCGTAACCGACGCCGACAGCGTCCGCTTCGAGTCAGACGAGACCAACAACCGCGCTTCGACCACACTAACGGTCACCCCGCGCCCTCGGCCCGATCTGACCGTAGCGTGGACGGCCCAGCCTGCAACGACCGCCGACGCCGGAGCCGTCCTGCCGCTGACGTGGCGCGTCGTCAACAGCGGCAACCGCGCGACGGCAGCGACGAGTTGGCGCGACGTGGTCGTGCTGTCGAACGATCAGACCTTTTCGGACGACGACCGTGTCATCGGCGCGTTCGTTCGCGTCGGCGCGCTGGCCGATGGAGTCGCCTACGATGCCCAGATCGACGCGCGTCTTCCCGCCGATCTGACGGGCAGTTTCTACGTGCTCGTCAGATCGGACCGCACCAGCGCGGTCGACGAACCCGAGTCGACGCGCGGCAACAACACCGCTGTATCCGCGGCCCCGCTG
>CAWFGU010000020.1:0-216708 GCA_963815505.1 Rhodothermales bacterium | reverse complement strand
GTAAGAGGGTTTCACGCAAGCGCATCCGGCTTCAGCTGTTCCGCAGGGCGTGTTCGTCGTTCTTACGATCGACGCCTCAAGCGGCGAACTGTGCGTGCGATTTGCCTCCATCGGCTACCAGGTCCAGTCCGTAACCGTGCGCGCGAACCGTCCCCGTCCGACGTGATAGGCGTACTCGGCGACGGGGAAATCAGCTACCGTCAGCCCACTCGCCTGAGCCGATTCCATCGTGCGGAGGAACGGCGCTCCATGCTTCTCAGCCGGAGCGAGCATCCGGTATGCCGTCACGTCGATTAGCGCGCAATGCGGATGGACGTAGGGCGTGCCGGTCGACGCGTCGGTGTTGAAGCCGTCCGAGTCGACGTGGAGCAGGTGGCCGACGGCCCACGCGTCGGTCTCCTCGGCGCGATCGATCATGGCCTGAATCAAGTCGGGTCGCCAGACGAACGTGTCGGTGTCGAGAATCAGCATCCGCCGCGCCGACGTGGTACGCATCGCAGCGTCCATCGCGGGGCCGTGGTGCCAGTTGACGCCGTGGGACAGGCGAAACGGGGCGAGGGGTAGGGCTTCGGCCCGGAGGCGGGCGGCGGTGTCATCGGGTGAGGCGTTGTCGATGACCGTGATCGGAACGCCCGGCTCCATCCGGCGAAGCAGGTGAACGGCGGCGCGTGTCATGCCGGACGTGCCGTAGCTGACGAACAACGCTTCCACGTTCGGTGATGCGAACGCGTCGGCGTCCGAAACCGTGGTAAACGTCAGGTTCGAATCGGTCATGTCCGCAGAGCGCACCGCGTCAGCGTTGGGTGAACACGTACGCGTTACCGCCCCGGACGAACTGTCCGCCTGCGGCCTCGCCGATCTGCGCGAGCGCCGAGTCGAGCGTCGTCAGCCGAAACGTGCCGGACAGCCGGCGGCGCTGCGCGTTGGGCGGAATGCGTACGGCGGTACCAAAGTGGCGGCTCAGTTCATCGGTTGCGTTAGCCATCAGCGTTCTGTCGAGGACGAGCATGCCGGTGGTCCAGTCCAGAATCGCACTCGGCGAGCCGACCGGCGTGGGCAGTCCCAGCCGCTGACCGCGCACGACTACTTGCTGTCCACCGCCGACCGTCCGCGTCGAATCGGCTTCGACCGTGACCGATCCACTTTCGACGTACACCAGCGCCGACGAATCCGATGCGGCGACGACAAAGCGGGCGCCGGGTGTCGTCACTCGGACCGGACCGGCGTCGACGACGAACAGGTTCGCGTCGTCCGGTAGAGCGGTAAAGCGGGCGTCACCGCGCAGGATGTAATGGCGCTCGGTCTGGGTAAGCAGCACGCGGGGCGCTTCGGCACCACCCACTCCGCCCACGGCTCTGAGCGAGGCGCCCGAGCGGAGCGTCACCTCCGAATCGTCCGGCAGTGTGCTTGCAATGGGCGCCGATCCCGGCTCAGCGGCTTGCGCAAACGAGCGCGTCAGGTCCGGCTTGGGCCAGGCCCACACCATCGCCCCGATCACCCCGACGGCGAGCAGCCCCGCCACGACGCGCACGGCCAGAGGAAGCCCAGCCGGCGCACGTACGATCGTTTGCGCCGGCTTGGTCGGGGTCGTCGAGAGATCCTCCATCGTTGCAGGCGTAGCGACAACGACGATAGGAGCGGTGTCTCTTCGATCCCGACTCGGCTAAGGCGTCCTCAGGAGAATCGGGCGGATCGTCGCCGGTCTGGCGCAGCGGAGTGGGTTCTTCGGAGGACATGGACATCGGTGAGAAAAGGCATTGGGCCGACAGGATACAGCGCTCGCGTCCACTCGTCCCACGCCAGCGAGTTGCCGAATGCAGGTGTAACGCCGTACGCAGATTCGCGCGCTGAATCTTGCGGCGCTTGTCCGCATTCCTCCAGCATGCTCAACCGCTCTGCCATGCTCGCTCGTATTCTCCCGCTCGTTGTGCTGGTAGCCGCCTGCTCGACCCAAGACGCCACCCTCGCCGAGTCGCCGATGCGGCTGCCCCAACCGGCCGAGCTCAACGCCGAGGTCCCCACTAGAACGCTGGACTCGTCGCCCATCCGCCTCGGGCTCAGCGACCTTCCCGAGCCCTTCGCCACCAGTTCGGCGCGCAAAGGACCAAACGTCGTCGATGTGCCCGATGGAGCCACGCTCAACGCGCCCTCGGGCTTTCGCGTCCAGGTGTGGGCGGACGGACTCAACGCGCCCCGCTGGCTCGCGCTCACGCCCGATGGCGACGTGCTCGCCGTCGAAAGCAGAGGCAACCGCATTCTGCGTATGTCGGACGATGACGGAGACGGTGTCGCCGAGACGCGGACGACGTTCGCCACGTCGGACAACGCGCTCGACCAGCCCTTTGGAATGGCATTCACGGACGGTGCCTTTTTCGTCGCCAATACGGGCGAGGTGCGGCGCTACGCCTACGATGGCTCGATCAGCGGTAGGGGAGAGGTGATCACCGAACTGACGCCGGGCGGCTACAACCAGCACTGGACGCGCAACGTCGTCGCGGGGCCGGACGGATGGCTCTACGTCTCGGTCGGCAGCGAGAGCAACGTGTCCGAGGAAGAACTGCCGCGCGCCTCGGTCCAGCGGATGCGGCCGGACGGATCGCAGCGCACCACCTATGCGAGCGGCCTGCGCAACCCCGTCGGCCTGGCGTTCCAGCCGTCGACCGGCGATCTGTTCACGACCGTCAACGAGCGCGACGGCATGGGCGACGGACTCGTGCCCGATTACCTGACGCGCGTCCAACCGGGCGGCTTCTACGGCTGGCCCTACGCCTACCTCGCGCCCGGCAACCTCGACCCGCGCCGCATGAACGGCGAGGTCAGCGAGCGCCCCGACCTCGCCTCGCAAACGCTCACGCCCGACGTACTCTTCGAGTCGCACAGCGCCGCGCTAGGCGTCCAGTTCTACGACGGCGACCAGTTTCCGGCTCGCTACCGGGGCGGCGCGTTCGTCGCCTTTCGCGGAAGCTGGAATCGCAGCCAGGGAACGGGCTACAAAATCGTCCACGTCCCCTTCGAAGGAGATCAGCCCGCCGGTCACTACGAAGACTTCCTGACCGGCTTCCTACTTGATCCATCCGGCCCGACGACGTTCGCCCGCCCTGTCGGTCTGCTCGTACTCCCCGACGGCAGTCTGCTGATGACCGACGACGGCAACGGCCGCATCTATCGCATTTCATATTCCGGCTAAAGGCGCGGCTATCTTCGCGTCTCACCCGACCGCGCTCTCCCATGTCCGTCATCATTCGCCCCGCTTCTCCCGCTGATGTCGACGTGATCCTCACCCTGATCCGTGAGCTAGCGGTCTATGAGAAGATGGAAGACGAGATGATAGCCACGCCCGAGCGGATGCACGCGGCGCTGTTTGGAGAGCGTCCGGCGTGCGAGGCGATCATCGCTCAGATCGACGGGAAAGACGACGGCTTCGCGCTGTTCTACCCGACGTTCTCGACGTTCGAGGGGCTGCAAGGGTTGTGGCTCGAAGACCTCTACGTCCGCCCCGACGCGCGCGGAAAGGGGGCTGGGACGGCTCTGCTGGCCTACGGTGCTCAGTTGTGTGTGGAGCGCGGTTGGCCCCGCTACGAGTGGACCGTCCTGGACTGGAACGAACCGGCCCTCGCCGTCTATCGCCGCCACGGCGCGCGTCCGATGGACGAGTGGACGGTTCAGCGCGTCAGCGGAGATGCCCTTTCTGAGTTGGCGGGTCGAGCCGAGTAGCCCAGTCTTCGCCCGGCTTTCGCACGCGCGCGGGCACATCGTCGCCCAGCCGGATCGTAGGACGGTCGCCCAACCCGTTGCCCGCATGAAAACCTTCGACGCGCTCTTCTCCGAACTTACCGCCAAAGTCGCCGCGGGTGATCCCGACTCGGGGACGGTCCGCGCCGTCCAGGCTGGGCCGCACGGCGTCGGCAAGAAGCTGGTCGAAGAAGCAGCCGAGGTGTGGATGGCTGCCAATCACGAGGGTAAGGAGCGGACGGCCGAGGAAATCTCCCAACTGCTCTATCACGCGCAGGTGATGATGCTCGCCGTCGGCCTGACACCGGACGACGTGTACAAGCACCTGTAATCGGCCGCGCGCGCCACTCCCTGTCTCGCCGTCCTACGCGGCGGCGCTTCTGCATTTTAATCCACCCACCGAATGCTCCGCATCGCACTCCCCAACAAAGGCGCCTTATCCGAAGGTGCGGTCACGCTGGCCCGCGAGGCCGGATACAAGGTCCGTAGGGGCGACGGCGACCTGATCGCGCGCGATCCTCACCACGAGGTCGAGTTCTTCTTTCTGCGCCCGCGCGACATCGCCGTATACGTGGCGAATGGGACTCTCCAGATCGGCATCACGGGCCGCGACCTAGCTGCCGATTCGGGAGCCGAACTGGCCGAGTTGCTCCCGCTCGGCTTCGGGGGCAGTACGTTCCGCTACGCCGTCCCGCGTGATTCGGACCTGACGCCCGGCGCGTTTGACGGGCTGCGCATCGCGACGAGCTATCCCAACATCGTCATGGACGACATGGCGCAGCGGGGCATCGACGCGCGCGTAGTGGAACTCGACGGCGCCGTCGAAATCTCGATCCAACTCGGCGTGGCCGACGCCGTCGCCGACGTGGTGCAGACGGGGCGGACGCTCGAACAGGCTGGGCTAAAAACCGTCGGCGATCCCGTCTTGGAAAGTGAGGCCATCCTGATCGGACGCAGCACAGAGGTGCTCGAACACGAAGGCGTGCGCCGGTTCGTCGAGCGCGTCAAAGGCATTATCACGGCCCGAACGTACGTGCTGATCGACTACGTCGTCGAGAAGTCGCTGCTCGACACCGTCCGCGCCATCACGCCCGGAATCCAGTCGCCCACCGTGTCGCCCGTCAACCGCGAGGGGTGGGTTGCCGTCCGCGTCATGGCTCCGCGCCGCGACGCCAATCGCCTGCTCGACGAACTTTCGGCCGCCGGAGCGCGCGCCGTCCTCGTCACCGACATTACGACGTGCCGCCTATAGCCATCCCAGACGCTCGGCACGATTGCTGAACCGGCCGGTAGAACGCTACTCATCCATCCGAAACGCCATGTCCGCGCGCCTCGCTGTCCTGTTTTCGCTCCTCTCTCTGCTCACCGTTGCAGACACCCGGGCTCAAGCGACGGACAGCGCACGTGTCCCGGTCGAGATCGGCATGTTCGCCGATACCGTGAGGATGACAGTCGAGGAGGCCATCGTTCAGGCACTGGCTGTCAGCCCCGAAGTCGGCATCGCGCGCTCCAAATCGGATCGCAGCGACGCGCGCCTCAACCTAGCACGCGCCAGCCGCTTTCTGACCGATTTCAAGGCCGAGTCCGCTCACAGCTTCGCGCCCGGCCTCGAAATCCCGGACGACTTTCAAGGCTCGACCGACGCGCTCTACCTCGACCCGCGCGTCAAGAACGACGTGAACGACCTGCGCCCGTTCAACCAGGTCGAGGTCGAAGCCGTCCAGCCGCTCTGGACGTGGGGCGAGCTAACCGGTAGCATCCGGGCTGCCCGCTATGGCGCGATCGTCGACGAAGCCGGAGTCGAGGTTCAGGCGACGACGACGGCACTGCGCCTGGCCGAGAGCTTTTTCGGGCTCCAACTCGCGCTTCGGCTCGAGCAGCTTGCCGAGGAAACCGAGCCGCTGATCGACCAGGCCAAGCGTCAACTCACCCAGATGCTCGACGACGGCGACCCCGACGTGAGCTACGGCGATCTCTACCAGGTCCAACTGACCGAGCAGGAGTTCGTGCGCCGTATCGTCGAAGTTCAGCAAGGCGTGCTGACGGCCCGGACAGCGCTGCGCCGCCAACTCTTCCTGCCCGAGACCGCCACGTTCGCCGCAACGAATCCGCGTCTGACGCCGATCCCGTTCGAGCGAGAGCCGATGGATGCCTACTTCGCCCTCGCCCGAGCGCACCGCGCCGAACTCCAGCAGGCGACGGCTGGGCTCTCGGCCCGGGACGCGCTCGTCAGCGTCGCTCAGTCGAACTACTACCCCAAACTCGGTATCGGCGCTCAGGCGCGTTACGCCTACACCGAAGGCCGTTTTCGGCAGCCCAATCCGTACGTGAATGACGCACTCATCGGTCGTTCCGTCGTGGCCGGACTCGTAGTCCGGCAGAACCTCAACTTCGGACAGACGCGAGCGCGCGTTCAGCAGGCCGAGGCCGAGCGTGAGGAAGTCCGTTTTCAGCGTGACGCTGCCGATCAGCTGATCCTCTTCGAGGTCGAGGAAGCCTACCGTTCGCTCGTCACGTCCGAAGCGGCGCTGGGCGCGCAGGAGGAGGCGTATCGGCTGACACGGCAGTGGTTCTTGGACGAGACCAACGCGCTCGACCTGGGCATCGGAGACACCGAAGACCTGGTCCGCGCCGTCCGCGCCCGCCTGGAAGCCGAAGCCGCCTATTATCAGTCGATCCAGCGCTACAACGTCGCCGTGGCGCGCCTGCTCGACGCGTCGGGCGTGCTGACGCTGCGTGCTCAGGCCGGGTCGCTCGCTGGTTTCAGCGGTGGCGAAGAATCTGGCACGGATGTGGAACGATAGCATGTAGGCACATCGAAACGGCGTCCAGACCGCATACGACGTACCCCACTCCACGACATACGACATCACTCCGTCCACGATAGCAGACATGAAACGACTCGTTTCCGCCCTCTTCCTCGCACTCCTCTTCATCGGAATCGCCCCGGTCCAGGCTCAGCAGGCTGAGGTGCGCGCCCTTCTCCAGCAGCGCGACCGCGACGTAAAAGCCGTCATCGGCACGCGCACCACGTTCACGGACGCTCAGCGCGACCAACTCAAAGAACTGCTCAACGGCGCTATCGACTTCCGCGCGATGAGCCAGCATGCCCTTGACAACGAGTGGAACGATCTCACGTCTGACCAGAAGCGCGCGTTCGTCGAATCGTTTAGCCAGGTCGTCCGCAACCAGTCGCTCAGCAACCTCGCCATCTACCGCGCCGACGTGCGCTACAACGAGATCCGCGTCGAAGGCGACGAGGCCACGGCTCTGACCACGACGACGCTCAACGGCAAAAGCGCCCGAGTCGATTATGAGTTGAACCGCCGTGACGGCGAGTGGCGCATCGTCGACATCATCCTCGACGACGTTTCGACGGCGGGCAGCTACAATCGCCAGTTCAAGCGCGTCTTCCAGCGACGGGGATATGACGGCCTGATGCAGGTGCTCGAGCGCCGCATCGAACGCGATCAGGGCTGATCTCGTCGTCGGTATTACCACGAGCGCATCCATCCTCCGGGGTGGATGCGCTTCGTATTTACAGAACATCGGCGCCGGAGGAGACGTAACGCCCTAGTTTAAAGCCGACTCCCGCCACCTCCGCACGCATGTCCGACCCGACGGAAGGATACGTCCTCCACGCTTACGGCGCCGAACGCTACGTGCAGCACGCGGTAGCCTCGGTCGTGACGCTGCGCAGACACGACGCGCACCGCCCCGTCGCTCTCTATTGCACCAAAGAGCAGGGCAACACGCTTCGCAGGCACGGACTCGACACGCTGTTCGAGCGCGTCGTCGAGCTACCCATCGAGAACCGGTCGATCGTCGGCTTCAAGCACGCGATCTACAAGTTCAAACCGTACGCGCGCTGCCTCTACGTCGACACCGACATGGTGTGGTGCCGCAACCCGGACGCGCTGTGGCAGCAGATGGCCGCCTTTCCGTTTACGGCTACGGGACTCGAGCGCGCCGACTTCTTTTTCGGCGGACCCAAGGGGTTCAGCGTCGCCTTCGACTTCCTGTTCGACCGCCGCCGGAGCACGATGCGTGCGTTTGGTCTGAGTCACCTTCCACGCGTCCAGGCGGGTATGATCTACGCCCAGGACGACGAGGTGACGCGGCTCGTCTGTGAGAGCGCCAGCTCGTTCCTCGACCGCCAGACCGAGACCCACTTCCGCAGCCGCCTCAACGAGGGCCGCAGCGAAGAGACCTGCGAGTGGAGCTTGGCGATGGCGATGAGCCGCTTGCGTCTGCCTGTCTTCACGTGGTTTCAAGGCTACAACTCGCCCCAACTCGACTTCATCGAAGGGTTGACGCAGTACGATCCCGACTTCGAGCACGTGCTGTGCCGCTACTACTGCGACCGCTTCGTGTACTCGCTGCGCGGCCTGCGCATCCCCAGCGTGCGTGACGCGATCATCCGCATGGCATCCGCCCTTCCCGGTCGCGGCGACTACCTCGACGTTGCACCCTACGTGATGCACTTCGGCTGGCTGCGTCACAAACAGCCATTCTTCGACTTCTCGGACCGCGTATGGAAGCGCCTCACATCGGCTACCCTTTCGGGCGACGGGGCAGGCCGCGAACCTATCGTGCTCCCTTCTGAACTCGACGCTCAGGTGCGTGAGGCAGCGCTGGCGGCGCGATAGCACTGGTAGTTGTGCTGCTTCCGAACACGGTGCTTTGCGTCACGGTTCTCGTCTGCGGACTCCTGCTCTCTTCGTGCTCTTCGACAGTTGGGGCGAGCGGTGTTGAGGAGGGCAAACTGATAGAGTCATTTCGCGATGCTCCTGAATTAACCGCTGCCGTCACGAGCTCTGCTGCCGCGTTCATACTTCCCATATCTGATCGCACCGAATGGGAATGGAGCGCCCGTGAGACTCCAAACGATGCACCCGAGTACCGCTGGGGAGTCAGGCTGACGATCGAGGGCAAGCAGTATGATTTTGGGTTTTGGAAGTTCAAGCGTTCGAGTTTGCAACCCATAGTGGAACGTTCGGCAAGTTGATCGAAGCTGGCCAAGAGAGTTTCTGGCAGTCCAAGCAAAGCGGCGGCTCATCGGTAGTCACATCTGCAGGTATTCGCGTCATTCGTCTTAGGCCAGGCGGTGTTCTGGTTCTTGTGCAAGGAAGCCAGAACGTGACTAGAGTTTTCTCGTCCCGTCCGCAGGAGGCTACCGTCTTTGTGGTATCGCTGGGTGAGCCCGTGGTTGAACACAGCGTTGGGATTACGTCAGTCAAAAAGTAGCGCGGGTGTTTGCGGTGCGGCCCATGGCTGCGGGCGATGCAAAAGCGGGCACTTTCAGTGCTGTGTGGAGTGGCGATTTCTGTACTGCGGCCCTCACCGCTCGCCGCGCATGTGCGACGCCTCGCGCATCTGCCGCAGGCGCTCCTGGGCGTGAACGTATTCGTCAGGCAGCGCGCTGCTGTCGGCGGCGGTGAGGAAGGACTCGTAGGCCTGTCGGACGCGGGCGCGGTCGGCGTAGTAGGCGTCGTAGAGAGTGGCGAGGCGGTAGCGGAAGGCGGCGCGTTCGAGGGTCGAGGTCGCGGGCGAGGGTATAGTGAGCGATGCCGCTCGGGTAGCGCTCCTGCGATTGGTCGATCTGGCCCAGGTAGCCGTGGACTTCGGCGAGTGTGGCTTGGTCGAGCAGTTCGGTCGTGCGCGTGAGCCAGCCGCGCGCAGTGTCGTATTCCTCCAGAGCGAGGCGCGTCAGGCCGAGGTAGTACGTCGTCAGCCAGTCATCGGCCTGAACTTGAACGGCGCGCGTGAGGACAGTGTCGGCGCTGGGGTAGTCGCGGTTGAGGTAGTGCGCGGCTCCGAGCATTCGAAGCGTCGGACGCGACGGTATCGCCCAGAGCGACGGCAGTCTGGATGTGTCGGACGGCGATTGGATACTGCTCGAGCTTCATCTCGATCTCGCCGCCGCTGTCGCCACACGTCGGGGTCGTCTGCGTGTTGGGCGACGAGTCGGTCGAACGCGCGCTTAGCCGAGATGGGCGATTCGGTGTCGATGTAGATGCGCGTCAGGGCGAGCAGCGACGAGCGGTCCGCCGGGTCGAGCTGGAGCGCGATTTCGTAGCCAACGATGGCGTCGTCGGTGCGGTCCTGTTGTAGGTGGACGAAGGCGAGCCGAGCGCGTAGGTAGGCGTTCGATGTGTCGGCTTGGACCAGGGCCGCGTAGACCGGATCCGCTTCGGTCCAGCGGCGCGTGCCCGAGAGGTGACGCGCGTAGGCAAGGGCCGTCGCTGTGTGCGTCGTGTCTTGGGCGTAAGCGCGGGCGAGCATGGCGCGCGCGTCATCGGTCCTGCCACCTGCCTCGAGACTCTTCGCCCACGCCATCTGGACGCGGCGACTCGACGTGTCGGCTTGGGCGAATGCGTCTGAGGCGTCGGGAAAGCGCGCCTGATCCGCCAGCGCCAGTCCGCGCAGGTAGGCGGCATCTTGGGTCGTGTCGGCGCCGAGCAGGTCGAGCGCGGATTGAGCTTCGCCATCGGCGAGCAGCGCCCGGGCTTGGGCGAGCGGATCGGCTGGAGTTTGGGCCAGGGCGACGGGGGCGACGAGAAGCGTTAAAAAGAGCAGGCGAAGCATGGGGCGAGTGCGCGGGAGACGGTGGGTAAGCATACGAGACACCCGAAGTCGCAGATGGTCGCTATCGGTCTGCCCAAAGCTGTTGGCTCTCGAAGAGCTGCCAGCTTTCCACTGCCTTCCGAACCGCTCCAAAACTGGCGTTAACGGCGGTTTTTTCGTATCTTTTGGTCTAAGAACCCATCCCCTTTCGCGGCTCCCGAAGGCCTCTCCACCGCCGCCTTCGACGCCCTTTCGCACCTGCATGGAACTGGACCCGAACGACGCGCCCCTCGACGACGACAACCCCGACGCAACGCCTGACTCAGGCGGTGACGGCGGCGGCCTGCTCCCTCCCGGCGGAGCGGCTCCCGGAGCGCTCGAAGACATGGGTGACGGCAGCGCGCGTCGCATCATCCCGATCAACATCGACGACGAGATGCGGTCGTCGTACATCGATTACTCGATGTCGGTCATCGTCGGACGTGCGCTGCCCGACGTGCGCGACGGCCTGAAGCCCGTTCACCGGCGCGTGCTCTACGGCATGTCCGACTTGGGCCTGACGGCGGGATCGGCGCACAAGAAGAGCGCCCGTATCGTCGGCGAGGTGCTAGGCAAGTACCACCCGCACGGCGACACGGCGGTGTACGACACGATGGTCCGCATGGCGCAGGACTTCTCGATGCGCTACCCGTCTGGTCGACGGGCAGGGCAACTTCGGTAGCGTCGACGGTGACAGCGCGGCGGCGATGCGGTATACCGAGGCTCGCCTGACGCGGCTGGCCGAGGAGATGCTGAAAGACATCCAGAAGGAGACCGTCGATTATCAGGAAAACTTCGACGGCTCGCTCGAAGAACCCAGCGTCCTGCCTGCCGCCTACCCGAACCTGCTTGTCAACGGGTCGGACGGAATCGCGGTCGGTATGGCGACGAAGATTCCGCCGCACAACATCGGCGAGGCCATCGACGCCGTCACAGCGTACATCGCCGACCCGGACATCACGATCGACGGGCTGATGGCGCACCTTGCCCGCGCCCGACTTCCCGACCGGCGGCACGATCTACGGCTACCAGGGCGTCAAGGACGCGTACCACACCGGACGCGGGCGCGTGATCATGCGCGCCAAGATGCACGAGGAGGAAATCCGTCCGGGCCGATCTGGCGCTGATCGTGACCGAGATTCCGTACCAAGTCAACAAGTCGACGCTGATCGAGAAGATCGCGCTGCTGGCGCGCGAGAAGCGGCTGGACGGCATCAGCGACATGCGCGACGAGTCGGACCGCGACGGCATGCGGATCGTGATCGAACTGCGCAAGGACGCGATTCCGGACATCGTCAAGAACCACCTCTACAAGCTGTCGCAGTTGCAGCAGACGTTCGGCGTCAACATGGTGGCGCTGGTCGCCGGGCGTCCGCGCCTGCTCAACCTCAAAGAGTGCATCGGCTACTACGTCGAGCACCGCCACGACGTGGTCGTCAGAAGGACGCAGTTCGAATTGCGCAAGGCTAGGGAGCGCGCGCACATCTTGGAGGGGCTGACGATTGCGCTCGACCACCTGGATGCCGTCATCGCCATCATCCGAGGCAGCGCCGATACCGATGCGGCCCGCGCGGGCCTGATGGCCGGGGTTTTCCCGTCCAAACTCACCGTCGCCCAACTCGAACGTCTGGGCCTGCCGACGCACGGCGAGCCGATGTTCGGTCTCTCGGAAGCCCAGGCCGACGCCGTTCTGGCGCTGCGGCTCTCGCGCCTGTCGGGGCTGGAGCGCGCCAAGATCGAAGCCGAGTATCGCGAGGTAATGGCCGAGATCGCTCGCCTCGAGAGCATCTTGGATTCGCGCAGCGAGCGCATGGCGATCATCGTCAGCGAACTGACCGACGTGCGCGAGCGCTTCGCCGATCCGCGCCGGACCGTCATCGACTACCACGGCGGCGGCGACTTCATCATGGAGGACATGATCGACGACGAGCAGGTCGTGGTCACGATCTCGCATCAGGGTCTGGTCAAGCGTACGTCGCTCGTCGAGTACCGCACGCAGGGACGCGGCGGCGTCGGCTCGCGCGGTGCCGGAACGCGCGACGAGGACTACGTCGAGCAGTTGTTCTCGTGCTCCAACCACGACTACCTGCTCTTCTTTACCGACAGCGGCAAGTGCTTCTGGCTGCGCGTATTCGAGATTCCCGAAGGTGCGCGGACCGGCAAGGGCCGCTGCATTCGCAACCTGATCCAGATCGACGCCGACGACAAGATTCGCGCGGTTCTGGGCATCAAGAAAGCCGATTTCGAGAACGAGGAGTTCTTGGAAGACAACTACGTCCTGATGGCGACGCGCAACGGGTTGGTCAACAAGACCTCGCTCGAGGCTTTCAGCCGACCGCGCAGCAACGGCATCATCGCCATCGCCATCGACACCGGCGATCAGCTGCTCGACGCGCGCAAAACCAACGGCGACTCGCACGTCATGCTGGCCTCATCGGGCGGGCGCTCGATTCGCTTCCACGAAGACAATGTCCGGTCGACGGGCAGAGGCACGCGCGGCGTAAGGGGCATGACGCTACGCGACGGTGAGACGCTCGTCGGCATGATCGTGATGGAAGGCCACGACGAAGACCGCGACGTGCTCACGATCTCGGCCAACGGCTACGGCAAGCGCACGCGCCTGGGCGAGTACCGCGCTCAGAGCCGAGGCGGAAAGGGCATCATCACGATGAACACGACGGCCAAAACCGGCGCGCTGGTGGCTCTGAAAGCCGCCACCGACGAGCACGACCTGATGATCGTAACGTCCAACGGCACCATCATCCGCATGGACGCCGGAAGCATCTCGACGCTGGGCCGCAACACGCAAGGCGTTCGGCTGATCTCGCTCCGAGCGGGCGACGCCATCGCCGACGTGACGCCACTGATCGTGGACGATGTGGAGGAGGGCGAGGAAGCTGCCGAAACCGAACTGGCGCCAGGCATCGTAGCCGAAGACGTCGCGATGGACGCCGCCGACATCATCGCGGGTGAAATCATCGAAGACGTGACACCAGAAGAGGAGGCGTAAGCGTCTAGTATCCGCACGCAAAAGGGCTGTTCGAGATGTCTCGGCCAGCCCTTTTGCGTGCGGGCAGAGGAGAGTGTTCGGACATTTCCAGCACGGGGGTTTAAGTCTGCACGCTTCGACCCGATAGCGCGGACATCCTCCCCCGACTCCGCTGCCATGACCTCGTCCCGCTGGCTCACGTACCGCATCGTTGCGGCTTTCTCGCTCCTCGCGATCCTCGCTACCGGCTCGCAGCTGGTCGTTCAGCACCTCATTCGGCAGCATGCGACGGCGGGACTGGTGCTCAGCGAGTCGGGGCGGCAGCGGATGCTTAGCCAGCAGACGGCCAAAGCGCTGCTCCGCGCGGTAGCGGCCGACGGCCCGGTTCGAACGGAACACCTCTCCGAGGCCCAGACGTCTCTGCTCCGCCTCAACCGCATACACTCGGCGCTCAGCACCCGCACTGCCCGGGCCGGACTCCAGGGGAGCAACAGCGAAGCCGTCAGCAGTCACTTTGCCGAAGTCGCACCCGCGCTGGGGCAATTCAATGCCGCCTCGACCCAGTTGATTGCTCACCTGAGCACATCGACACAGGCACCGCCGACGCGATTGCTTTCGGGTGTGCAGGTCGGCGAGCGGGCATTTTTGAGTGCGATGGATGCGCTCGTACACCAGTACGAGGGCGAGGCGCTGGCCCAGGTGCACACGTTGGAAAAGGTCGAGATCGGTTTGTTCGCGGCGATGCTCCTCACGCTCGTCGGCCTGCTCGCGTTCGTGATGCGTCCCGCCGCCGTACAGATCGACCGGTTGGTGGGCGAGATGCAACGCGCTAAGGATCAGGCGACGACCACGAGCGCCCAGTTGGAGCAGGCCAACGAGCAGGTGACGAACGCGCGAGCCGATGCCGAGGTGGCGTCCCAGGCGAGGCGCGAGTTCTTGTCTGTCGTCAGCCACGAGATGCGGACGCCGCTCAACGGCATCCTGGGCATGGCGCAGGTGCTCGCAGGCACGACGACGACGCTGGACCAGGCCGACTGCCTCAACGTGATTCGGCAGAGTGGCGAGAAGATGCTCGACACCGTCGGCCACATCCTCAACTACGTCGACGCGCCGCACCGCGCGAGCGAATCGGACCGGATCGAAGTCCGTCAACTGGTCGACGCGGTCATGCGCGAGACGGCCCGGCTGCCCGAAGCCAGAGGACTGGACCTGAGCGCGCGCATCGGCCCGGACGTTCCGGTCTTCGTATCGGGCGATGCGACGCGCCTGCGCACCGTCTTGCTCGAGCTGCTCACCAACGCCGTCACGTTCACCGAAGCGGGATCTGTCTCGCTGCTCGTCGACACGCATTATGGGGCCGACGAACTTAGCTTCACCGTCCACGACACGGGCGTGGGCATCGAGCCGACGCAGATCGACCAGATCTTCGACCCGTTCTACCAGGGCGGCGGCACACGCCCGCGCAAGATTGGCGGCCTGGGATTGGGGCTGAGCATCGCTCAACGCATCGTCGAAGCGCTGGGCGGACGCGTGACCGTGGAGAGCACCAGAGGAGAGGGTACCGACGTGTCGTTCTTCGTGCGCCTGCCTGCACGCGTCGAAGCTCTCGCGCCGCGCCGAGAAGCCTTGCGCGGACGGCGCGTGCTCATCGCCGGAGGAACGCCGACGTCTCGGCAGGACCTGGCGCACCTGCTGCGCGACTGGGGCGTCCACACCTATTGCGTCGGCTCGGCCCAAGATGCTCTGGCCGCCCTCGAACCCGACTCGGATTTCGACGCCTTCCTGATCGACTCGCCCACTTGCGGGTATGACGCGCAGTCCGCCTGCACGCTCATCGACGAGCTCGACGAGCGCCTGCCCGACGTGCCCGCCATCCTGATGGGATCGGACACCGACTCGGACCGCGCGCTGCCCAGCGGAAGCACGCTGCTGCGCAAACCCGTCGCCGCCGACGATCTGTACGAGACGCTCAGCCAGTCCATCGCCGTGTCGGCGCTGCGCATTTTGCAGCCAGCGCGGGACGAGAAACCGCACACGCCGGAGGCTATTCCGGGAGTCGCCCGTGTGTTGGTCGCCGAGGACCACTCGGTCCAGCGCGCCATCATCGTGCGTACACTTGAAGCGCTGGGGACGCAGGTGCATTGGGTCAGCAATGGATTGGAAGCTGTCGAGGCGTTCAAGTCGGGAGCGTTCGACATCGTTTTTCTTGACATCCAGATGCCGGTCATGGACGGACTGACGGCGGCCCACCTCATCCGGCGCGAAAGCCCCGACGTGCGCATCGTCGCGTTGACTGGTATGGCAAGGCGGAGGGATCGATCGGTTTTCTCGGACGCCGGATTCGACGCGCTGCTCTTCAAGCCGCTCAAACGCGGAGCCGCTGCGTCGCTGATCGATCAGGCGATGAGCGCACGCGAAAATTGGTCTCCTACGTCTGTGCTCGCCCGTGCGACGGTCGTTGTCCAATAGTCACCGCTCGGCCACGCGCGCGCGCTGCGTCTCGTCGATGCGGTACGAAAAGCCGCGGCCTCTGCGCTCCATCACGAACACGCCGCGCGTGCGGCGCCAGTCGACGAGGTCGAGTCCACCGTGCCGCGCATACGTCGCTTCGACGATCAGCGGCTCGCTCGCTCTGGGAGGCTCCAGCCGGGTTCGCGATCGCACCAACCGGGCGCCGCCTCGATCCGTAGAACCACAGCGAGAGGCTATCGCTCGGTCCACGCGGCGCATTGGTCGCATTGGGCGGTGGTGGAAAGGCGAAGTCGTAGCGCCAAAACTTCCCTTCGCGCGTCGGCTCCCCGGTCAGTCGGAGCCGCGCGACCGCTTGGGCGGGCGTCGCATGCCGCGCCGCTGTGCGTTGCAGCGGCGGCAGTTTGCGCATCGGATCGAGCCGGGCCACACGGCGCGCGTCGACTTCGCGTCCATCGATGTGCATCGGCCCATGCGTGACGCGAGCCGGACTATCGGGGACGAACGTCTGATACAATGCGTAACGCAGCGTCCACGACCGGCTGTGCGACTCGATCGAACGCTCCACGTCGGTCACGATCTCCAGCGTGGCGCGGTGCTCCTGCGCGCCCTGCTGCCGCGCCCACGCGGACACGTCGGGCTGCATGGCGCGCGCAAATGGCGCGAGCGCGAGCAGCATGATGAGAGAGAGAAGGCGGTTCATGCCTCTAAGAACGGGCTGTTTGTCAGTGGGATGTCACGGAAGGATGGCGAATCGCCGATTTTAGCCTCAAGAGGTCCGGTCCACCGTAACCCGGGCGGCGGCACCGAGTAGCTTATGATCGTTCGCCCACCGTCCACCTATTGCCCCGACACCGTCCGATGCCTCAACCGCACCTTCTCGTCGTCGAGGACGATGCCCACCTGCTCGGCCTGCTCTCTGCTCGCCTGCGCGACGAAGGCTACCGCGTCACGGCCGCCACATCGGGGCCCGACGCCGTCGCGGCAGCCGAGGCGGACGCGCCCGACGTAGCGCTGATCGACGTGATGCTGCCCGGCTTTGACGGGCTCGAAGTGTGCCGCCGCCTGCGTGCGAGCCTGCCGACAGTCTACGTGATGATGCTGACGGCCAAGAGCAGCGAAGTCGACCGCGTCGTTGGGCTTGAGGTCGGCGCCGACGACTACGTGACCAAGCCGTTCAGCCTGCAAGAAGTCGTCGCCCGCGTCCGCTCCGGTTTGCGTCGGCTGCACATGACCGGCGCGCCCGACTCGGACGATCGTCCCATCGCCATCGACGGCCTGCTGATCGATCTGGGCCGCCGCGAAATCTCGGTCGACGGCACACCCGTCCAACTCACCGTCCGCGAGTTCGACCTGCTCCACTTTCTCGCCTCGCACGCCGACAAGCCGTTTACCCGGATGCAACTGCTCGACAAAGTTTGGGACCTGCGTTACGAAGGCTACGAGCGGACGGTCGACAGCCACGTCCAGCGCCTTCGTGCCAAGATCGAACCCGACGCCGGATCGCCGCGCTACGTCAAGACCGTTTGGGGGGTGGGGTACAAACTGCAATCCGAGGCGGGGTGAGGGTATAACCGATCATGCCTCTTCTGATTTCCCAAGTTGTCATCGCGAGAAGCGCAGCGACGTGGGGCTTTGAAGGTGCTTAGGCACCCGCAAATCGCCGCGGCCTTGGTTCTCGAGATGAGGGTTGGCGAAGCTGCAGTCGTTGCCCAACGCTCACTCTGTATTGCCCCTCTGTTTGCCCATGCCGCTCCCACGCCCCAAAACCGTCGCCGGACGCGTCGCGCTCGTGCTTGTGGGGGTGCAGGTGGCGACGAGTCTGCTAGCGGTCGGGCTGGCGGCCGTTCTGGCGTCGGGTGGCAACCGGCAACTGGCGGCGCGGAGCATGGAGCAGCAGTTGGACGCCGTCGCACGCGAAATCGAGGAGCGCGGTGCACCGCTTTACGCGCTCGACGCGCTCCCGCCGCTCCTGCTGGCCGATTTGGCGACGCGCTTTTTCGACCCGATCTACCTCATCGGCGCTGACCTCGAGACGATCCGCGCGGTCGGCAATGCCCCAGCCGCCGACATCGATGTACCGACGCGCGACGCACTCGTCGATGCGATGGCGACCGGCGACGTGTTCGTGCGGGTGGATCGCGGAAGCACGCTGGGAGCTGCGCCTCTCTTCGATGCCGACGGGTTGCTCGTCGGCGGCCTGCTCGTGCTCCCGATGGACGCCACGCTGGCCCAAACGCTGGCTCCGCAGCGGCAAGCCTACGTGCGCGCCCTGGCGCTGTCGGGTATCGTCGCGCTGGTGCTAGCGCTCGTTCTCGGGCTGGTTTACACGGGCCGGTTGATCGCACCGCTGCGCCGCATCACGCGGGGCATAGAACGCGTCGGCTCGGGCGATTACTCGGGCCGACTGCCGCCCACGCGCACGCCCGATGACGAAATCGGGCGGCTCACGACGGCCGTCAACCGGATGGCCGAGCAGGTCGAGGGCAGCTTCGACCGCTTGCAGACCGCGGATCGGCTGCGGCGCGACCTGATCGCCAACGTCGGCCACGACCTGCGAACGCCGCTGGCCGCGCTGTCGGGCTATACCGAGGAGGCCGAGCGGCTGACGGTCGAAGGACGGATGGACGAGTCGGCGCGTGCGCTGTCGTCGGCGCGGAAGCAGAGTCGGGCATTGGCCCGGTTGATTGACGACCTGTTCGAGTTGTCGATATTGGAGAGCGCCCCGGCTCCACTGCGCCGAGAGCCCGTCCCGCTCGCCGAGTTGCTCAGCGATGCTGCCGACCGCCACCGCGCCTTGATGGCATCAGACGAAATCGACTTCTCCCTCGACCTGCAGGCCACGCTTCCGACGCTCGACGCCGACGGGGTGCGCCTGCTGCGGCTGCTCGACAACTTGCTCGCCAATGCCCGGCGCCACACCGAAGAGGGAGGACGCGTGACGGTTTCGGCTGAGAAGGGCAGCGATTACGTCGCCATCCACGTCGTCGATACCGGAGTCGGCATCGCGCCCGATCTGCTGCCAACCCTGTTCGAGCGCTACCACCGCGGCGACGGTCCCCGGACGCGTGGCACCAGTACGGGGCTGGGCCTCGCCATCGCTCGTCAGATCGCTCACGCGCACGGTGGCACGCTGACGGCCGAGAGCACGCCCGGCGAGGGCAGCCGCTTCACGCTCCGCCTACCCGTAGACGCGCCCGAATCCGACGTTGTCTTTGCCGAGCGGTAGTCGGCGGTGATGCAGACCAGTGCTGCCCCTCAGCTGGTGGAGCAAGCGCATTCTACCCGGGGTGGTCCTTCGTCTTCTCTCCCCGCCGTTTCCCCCCTTCAAGGGCAACGACTCGCGACTGCTCGCCCGGTGAGAAGAGAGTGCAGGCTTCCGACTCAGGAAGTGAAATCGGTTATGGAGCACTCACTCAGTCACTAGTTCAGCCCTGCCAGGCCGCACGCGGCTAACGATTCGCCACAATCCGGTTAGATCGCCCGATTCGCCCACGTGGTAGCGCGCGCGTCGGCCCGAGCGAGGCTACTTTGCGCCTCTCCATCCTCCCGACCGCCGTGCGCCTGCTCGTCCTCTTGCTCCTCGTCCTGTGTGCTGCGCTTCCCGCCGCCGCGCAGGAGACTGAACCGCCCCAGCAGACGCCCCTTCCGACCGTCGAGCCACCACCGCTTCCCACCCAGGAGAGCGTTCCGCAGGCGATTCCACTTCCGACGCCCGAGCCGCAAACCGTTCCCGAGCCGGCGCCGCAGACTGCCCCAGAGCCGCAGCAGACACAGCAAACACAGCCCGCGCCTCGGCAAACGCAGCCCACGCCGACACCTGCACGGACGCAGCCCGAACTCACCCCGGCCCAACCGGCCACGACGCCACGGCAAGTCGAGCTGCTTCCGCCGGCACCTGTTCCCGTCGATACCGCCGCCGTTGCCGCTGCACGGCGCGACTCGCTCGCCGCTTCGCAATCGCTCCAAGCGCGCCTCGCCTCGCTGCCGACGCCGACAGATGCGCTGCCCTCTATCGGTCCTGTCTGGACGCCACCCGCCGACGCCGACTCGGCGCGTGCGTCGCTCGAACGTGTGCGCCGGTTGGGCTTCACCGTCGTGCGCGTAGCCCCTGGGGTGAGCCGCGACGTGCGCGCCTGGGGCGCTCGGCTGGGTGTTCGGTTCTACATTGATCTGCCGCTCGAGTATCTCACAGCGAAGCAGATGGCCGACACCTTGGGTTACGTCGCTCGGATGGCCGATTCGCTGAGGGCGTCGGGCGCCGATTCGACGCTGGCAGGCATTGGGCTGGGCGCGAATCACGCGACGAAATCCCAGGCGACGTGCGATGCGCTCGACAAGGCCGCACAGTCCATTCGGCAGCGCCTGCCGCGAGCGACGGTGTATTACCAAACCGCCTTCCTCGACGACGCCTGCTCGTCCGATGCCTTACTGCCGCTGCTCGACCTGCGCGATGCCGACGAGGTACCAAAGCGCTGGGCCGACTGGAAGACCGCTCACCCCGACCGCCGCGCCGCCTTGCTGCTGGGCCGAGCCGTCTACTCAGGGGAAGAAGGCTTGCGCGCCGACCACTCGCCCGAGCGCGCCGCCCGCCTGCTCGAGACGACGTTTGCCTCGTTCGCTTCCGACACGACGCAGCCTGCTTTCGTCCTGCTCCACCGCTGGGAGCGCAGCGATGCCGATCCCTACGGACTGCTGAGCGATGATGGGTTGGACTCGTTCTCGCTCATCGCCGCGTCCGACGCCGCTCGGGGCATCCCCTCTTCTCCCGCTCTCGCCGCCGGAGCCGCCCGCCCCGGACGCATGGCCGACTGGCTCAGGCTGGGCGGCTGGGGCGTCGTCCTGATGATCGGGCTGGCGTTCTCGTCCATGCTGCGGATGCGCCAACTGACCGAGCGTTTCTTCACCGCGTCCGGTTTCTTCCGCGAGGACGTGCGCGGCTCGCGCGACGGCTTGCGCTTGCAAACGATGGTGTTCGCGACGCTGATGCTCGCCGCTGGAGCCGTCGCCGTTACGCAACTGCTGCTGATCCTCAACGATACGCCTGCGTCGGGCTACGTCCGGCACCTGATTGGCAGTGCGCTTCCCCTCGGAGCCGTCGTAGCGTGGCTGTCGCCGGTTGCGCTCATCGCCGCTGGATGGGTCGTGCTGCTGGTGATCGGTCTGGCGTTCACGCTGCTCTCTCGCGGGCGTCACAGCTTCACCCTGCCCCAAGCGCTGATGATTCAGGCGTGGCCGCGTTGGCCGTTCGTCCTGCTCCTCATCGCTGCCCTCGTCGTCCCAAGCCTACCGGGTGCCTACGTCGGAATTGCCGCACTGGCCTTGCTCGTCGTCTGGGCACTGATCGCCATCGCCGCGACCGTCCACGCCGCGATCACGTTCTCGTCCATCACCAACACGACGACGCCCGTCGCCCTGACCGTCGTCCTGCTTCACCCGCTGACGTGGCTGCTGCTGATCGGGCTTATCAGCCTCCTCGCCGTCCCCGAGCAGGCTAGACTGGCATTGGATCTGCTGATGCGCGGTTGAGATATTGGAGCGCCCAGCTAGTGAACATTCTCTTTCCCGAGTAGAGAGGAGGGGATGAGCTGCATACCTCAGAGACCACATGGAGGATGCCAGGCGACGCGTCGAGGACGAACGATCCGTGCGGCTCAGCTCGTAACACAAATCGCCGCGATCCGGGCGATCCGGTGGGTAGAAACTCGCCAACCGGTTTATTCTGTGCTACTCTCACCTCCGCAGCGATGCCCCTCGACCGAAACGTCTACGACACCTCCCTCTTTGGCGCGCCGGGCCGCGTAGTCGACCCCGACAACCCGTTCCAGGCCATGATGGACCGCTTCGACGTGGCGGCGGGCATCCTGGGATTGGACGATGGTACCTATCGCTACCTCTGCACGCCTGCCCACGTCCACATCACGAGCGTGCCGGTCCAGATGGACGACGGGCGGCTCGAAGTGTTCGAGGGCGTCCGGGTGATCCACAACACCACGTCCGGCCCGAGCAAGGGCGGCATCCGGTACGCGCCCGATGTGACGCTCGACGAGGTCAAGGCTCTGGCGGCGTGGATGACGTGGAAGTGCGCCGTCGTCGACGTGCCGTTCGGCGGGGCCAAGGGCGGCATCCGGTGCGACGTGGCGGCGATGTCGCTGGGTGAGGTCGAGCGGATGACGCGGCGCTACACGGCCAACCTGATCGACGTGTTCGGGCCGGACCGCGACATCCCAGCGCCTGACATGAATACCAACGCTCAGACGATGGCGTGGATACTCGACACCTATTCGATGCACGCGCGCAAAACCGAATACGCCGTCGTGACCGGAAAGCCCGTCGGGTTGGGCGGATCGGTCGGCCGGCGCGAGGCGACGGGCAGAGGCGTGATGACGTGCGCGCTTCGAGCGATGGAGCGGCTGAGCATGACGCCGGACGGGTCGACGGTCGCCGTGCAGGGATTCGGAAACGTCGGGTCGGTCGCGGCCGAACTGATGGCCGCCCAGGGCTGCACCGTCGTCGCCGTGAGCGACATGGGAGGGGGCGTCTACGCGCCGAACGGACTCGACCTGAACGACCTGATGCGCCATGCAGCCGAGAACGGCGGTCTGATCGAGGGCTACCCGCACGCCGACGCCGTCACGAACGCCGAACTGCTCACGCTCCCGGTCGACGTGCTCGTGCCCGCCGCCAAGGAAGAGCAGATCACCAGCCGCAACGCCGACCAGATCAAAGCGCGCGTCGTCGTCGAAGGCGCCAACGGCCCCACGACCACGACCGCCGACGCTATCCTGCACGCCAACGGTACCCTCGTCATTCCCGACATCCTCGCCAACGCGGGCGGCGTCACGGTCAGCTACTTCGAGTGGGTCCAAGATCGAATGGGCTACTTCTGGACGCCAAACGTGGTCGACGAACGCCTGGACCGCATCATGGTCGATGCGTTCGACCGTGTGATGAACGTCGCCGATGCGAGGGGCATCACGCCGCGCATCGCCGCCTACGTGCTCGCCATCGAGAAAGTAAATCTGTCGCTCAAACTGCGCGGCATCTACGCCTGACGCAGTGGACGGGCGCGGTTCGCCGCCTTATTTTGAGGCGACCGCATCGGAGAGGTGGCAGAGTGGTCGAATGCACCGGTCTTGAAAACCGACGACCTGCAAGGGTCCGTGGGTTCGAATCCCACCCTCTCCGCACCGAGAAGCCCGGCGACTCCCTGTGAGCGTCGGGCTTCTCGCATAGTAGAGAGCAAGAGCTCAGCCCGAGGAGGGCAGTCCCGGACGATGCTTGGCGGCCGTGCGGCGGGCAGCCAGGCTCGCGGCTCCGGCGACGAGGCTCGTCACGAGTGTCCACGTCAGCGCTTCGCTCCACGCGGTGTAAGGCGATTCGGGATTGCGCGGCGGATCCTCGCCTGTCGTGGCGGACCATACGCCTGCTACGATTTTGCGTGTGGCGAAGGCCGCGAGTGCAGCGGCTGCAGCGGAGAGCAAGTCCCAGCGGCGTTCGGTCGAGAGTAAAGACATACGTGTTTGGAGAGGGGAGGAAGACCACGTCAACCTCTGCACCGGTAGTCTGCTTCTCGTGCGGCGTGACACGCGCGCAACGAGTCGGTAGCTTGCGCGCTCTCCCAACCGCTCGCCCATGCTCGACGCCATCGACCACCTCGTCCTCACCGTCCGCGACGTTCAGTCGTCTGTCGACTTCTACACGCGCGTTTTGAAGTGCGAGGCCGTCGCGTTCGAGGGGGCGGCGGGAGAGATGCGGCACGCGATTCTGGTCGGCGGCCAGAAGATCAACCTCCAACCGGCGGATGCCGTAGTCGCGCCGCATGCCGAGCGGCCTACGCGCGGGGCATCGGATTTTTGCCTGCGCGCTTCGCTGCCAATCGTCGAGGTCGAGCGGCACCTCCGGCGTCAGGACGCCGAAATCGTGCTCGGGCCGGTGTGGCGCGTCGGAGCGCGGGCGCGGCTGTGGTCGATCTACCTCCGCGACCCGGACGGCAACCTGGTCGAGATCGCCAACGAGATCCCGCTGGGCGACGCGCTGCCCCAGGGAGCGCCGCAACCGCCTCGCCGGATCACGCCGCGATCCTCACCTGGGTGAGTCCACCGCGTAGGGCGAGGAGCGTTTTGCCCAAGATCTGCGAGATGCGCGCTTCGGTCAAGCCCGATGATTCCGCCTATTTCGCGCAGTGTCAGGTTTTCGTAGTAGTAGAGGGCGATGATGTCGCGCTCGCGTTTGGGCAAGTGGCGCAGCAGATCGCCCAGTGCCTCCATCGACATCGCATCCTCGAACGCGTCGAAGCCCTGCTGCGCGTTGTCGTCGGCGAGGGTTTCGCCGCGCGTGATGCCGCTGTCTTCATCGAGCGGAGCATCGTAGGAAAGGGTGAACCGGACCTGAGCGTCGCCCAGGATGGTGTGGTACTCGTCGAGCGATACGCCCATAAAGTCGGCCACGTCTTGATCGGTCGGCTCGTCGCCCAGCATCTGCTGGAGCGTTGCGTAGGCGTGCTGCGCGTGCGCCATTTTCTGCCGCTTACCGCGCGAGAGCGGGTCGATGTCGCGCAGGTAGTCGATGATCGCACCTTGAATGCGGCGGTGGGCGTGCGTGGAAAACTTGGCCTTTTCGGGATCGTAGCTGTCCAGCGCCTGGATCAGACCCACAAGCGCGGCGCCCTCGAGATCGTCGCGCGTGGCGAGTGGCGAGTCGGGCATCGACACGCGCCCGACGAGCGAGCGCACCATTCGCACGCCGTGCAGAACGACGGCTTCGCGGTGGCTCTCGGTGGGATCGGCGAGGTAGGTCTCGACGCGTTCCTGGAGCGTGGGTTCGGTGACGAGTTGCATGGTCGGTCTGGTCTATCGGATCGCGGCGAGCGATTACGCGGGAATCGGAGGCGCGGGCAGGGCGGCAGGCTCGGACGCGCGGGCGACCGGCTCTCGGGCCGGAGCGGGCTGCGTGAGTGGACCCACCGAACCTGGCGATGTGGGGGGCACGGCGCCGGATTCGGAGGCTGGCGCGTCGGCGGTAGACGGCTCTTCCGGTTTGGACGGCGCCCGGAGCATCGCCCGCTGGACTACAGCATATCCGCCCATCAACAAGATGTAGAGGGCCGCGCCTGATCCGCCTGCCGTCATCAGCGTGCTGTCGAGTGGGGCGAGCATCCACAGGTCGCGGATGAACAGCAGCAGCGCGACGGTCAGGCTAATCTGGGCGATCAGCGCCGGAATCACGGGCGAGAGCGTAGGAGGCTGCACGGTCTGTGTGGCGGTTTGGGACATATCGGGAAGTAGAAGGTCAGTTGGAGCCGCGCGTCAATTCGGATGCGGCGGAAGCAGGCGTGCGTCCGGCCTGGAGGACGGCGGCGAGCAGCGCAAAAGCAGTTCCGATGCGGGCGTCGCTCGTCACGGCCAACCGCTGCTCGCGCACCGACCGGCGGACGGACTGGGCGAACGGCACGTAGCCCAGGTAGGCGGGCGCCTGCCCGATCAGATCGGTCGTGACCTGCGCAAACCGCTCGGCGACGCTCTCGGCGTCGGCGGCATCGTCGGCGAAATTGACGATCTGGCCCATGGGATAACTCGGATCGAGCGTCCACACGAGCCGGGCCAGTCGGTAGGCGTCGGCGATGGCGGTCGGCTCGCCGACGACGACGAGGATCCCCAGATCGGCGCGGTCGAGTGCCCAGCGGACCAGCCCGTCCGTACCAGCGGGCGCGTCGATCAGGACGAAGTCGTGCGACCGCCTGAGCGCTCCGAGCGCATCGTCCAATCCGTCGTAGAGCGACTGAGGCACGTCGGCGATGGCGTGGCTCGCGGCCTGGACGAGCGTGACGCCGCCTGATGTCCGCTGCGTCACGTCCTCGGCGTGGGCGCGTCCTTCGGCCCACTCGAGCACGCTGCCCGCGGGCGTATGATTGAACAAGATGCCCTGTCCGCCCTGACCGGCGTCGGCGTCGACGACGGCCGCGCGGGCGCCCGACTGCGCCAGCGTGTGGGCGAGGTTGGCCGTGAGGACGCTCTTGCCGACGCCGCCTTTGCCCGAAACGAGCGCGATGACAGTTGCGGGGGCCTGATAAGGAATGCTCATGTCGGTCATCGGAGTTGCATCATCTCCTCGACGAACCACGTCGGTGAGTAGCCATAGAGGTCGTCCGGCGTGCGCGGGCCGCAGCTGACGTAGGGGACGGGCCGCTCGAGCGCCAGCAGCCAGTCGGCGAGGCGGCCCCAGCCGGTCGTTTCGTCCAGATGCGTCAGCGCGACGGCGTCGGGCGTCAGCGGCAGCCCGCCGAACAGGCCCTCCCTCACGCCGTCGAGCGCGTCGGCGGCCGAGTAGACGAACGTCACCTGCAGCGGCATGATCGGGTCGATCATCGTCTTGAGGTGGCGCAGGTGGACCGCCATCGCGTCGGCCTTGCGCGGCAGCGGCGGCGTGTCGATCAGGATCTGGTCGAAGGCGCGCATCCGGTCGAGCGCCTCGGGCATTTCGCTCGGATGCTGGACGCTCTGGACCGCCAGCCCATGCCGCCGGTACACGTCGACCGGGTTGTGGAACGCTTGGGCTGCATCGTCTTCGGGCAAGACGACGAGGATGCCAGTCGAGCGCCGCCCGTAGAAGCTGGGATGGAGTGCGAGTTTGAGGATCAGCGAGGTCTTACCCGACCCACTCGGCCCGGCAAATACCTGCGTCCCGACCCCACGCGACGGCGTCGTCGGCTCCAACCGTTTGCGCAGTTCCTGAGCCAGTGCCCAGCGTAAATCCGTCTCGGGCGTGTCGGCCCCGAAGCCCTTGTCGGCCAGTCCGTTGAACAGCGTCATCGCTGTCTGAGGCCGCATCCCCTGGCTCAGCAGCCCAGCGTAGAGCGGATGAGCGGCAAACGCATGAGCCGCTCCAATCGCTGCACTGTGCAGCCGTCGCTCTAGCCCGGCGATGCGGTCCAGGAGGGGAGCCAAGTGCGTTTCGAGCGCCTGAGCGATGGCGTCCGCTGTGACCGTTTCGGCCGGAGCAGGTCTGGAAACGGCCACTTCCGTTCGAGTGGGGCGTCCACCAATCGGCCCATGCAGCCGCCCGCGTCCCGGCGTCTGCGGCTGAACAGGCTCGCGGCGCGGCGGCTGAGTGCCGCGAACAGGCAGAGCGCGACGTGCTTCGCTCGACTGCGCTGCTTCTGCCCGAGCGCGCAGGGTGTCGAGTGCCCTCCGTAGGTCGGCGCCATCGCCATCGCCACCGTCGCCGCGTTCATCATCCGCTGTCAGGTCGATGCGGGCGCGGCCGTAGGGAGACGCCGCCGTCTCGGCCTGAGCGACGGGCCGCTCGGCGAGGGCGCGATCCGCCAGAACCGAGATGCGTGCCGGTCGGTCGCCCGACGGGCCGTTCGATTCGAGCAGCACGACCTGATCGCCATACAGCGTCCGCGCCTCGTTGAGCGCCGATGCGATAGAGGGGCCGGTGATGGTTTTGACGTTCATAGGGCAGGAGGGCCGGATGGGCTGCCCGTCACTAGGCGAGGTCCGTGCCAAGCCGTCAAGTTGCCCAAACGCCGATTTGCTATCCACCAACGGACATTCTTTCCGCTCGCCGGATGCATCGCGCCGGAAAGCCGTGCGCGAAACTCCGACGCCACGGAAGCCACCTGCCAACTCCGCCCCGGGCCAACGCTCGGAAACCGGCCCGACCTCGGTCCGGCGAAATAGACGCGAAGGGGGATGGGCGTCAATAAATCGTCTTGTTTGGACGAGCTTGCGAGTGAGTCTGGGCGATTGCAGCGAGCGAACGCTGCATCCGACGGCGTGTCCTGACATGGCGAGTCCAGTCTCGATGGTTTTGCTTCTGGCGCCTGTCTCGAGCGCAGCCGAAGGGCATCGAGGCAAAAGAGGGCCCGCGCAGCGAATCACATCGAAGCAAGCCCAAACGCACAGCCGGTCGTGGATCACTTCGTCATGGCGCGTCCTGTCTGCGCAGGGCTGACGGTGACCTGAGGAGCAGCGGCCACGGTCGGCAACGGTCGGCGAGCGGTCGGCCACGCGACCGATTTCTCTCCGACGCGCCACGCCTAGGCGTGAAGACTCGGTTGCTTAACCAAAGCGTTGCGCTCAGTGCATCGGCCCTCTACGCTACGAGGCTACCTTCGCGTTTTCCCGATCTGCCCATGCTCCATCACAGCCTCGAAGCGCTCCGCCTGAAACACGGCGCCGAAGCCCTCGCAGCCGCGGCCTACGACTGGGAAACCGGACTAGCGATGAGCCTTCACGGCACCCGCTCGTTTCACCCCGCGAGCACGATGAAAGTCGCCGTCCTGCTGGCCTTGTTCGACGCCGCCGTCCAGGGCCGTTTTGACCTGCGCGAGCCCCTGCATGTGCGCAACCGCTTCCTGAGCAAAGCCGATGGGTCTGCCTTCCGCGTTTCCTCTTCGCGTGATGCCAACAGCGAGGTCTACGAACGCTTGGGGCTGACGATGCCCGTCGAGCGGCTGGCGTACCACATGATCGTCACGTCGAGCAATCTCGCCACCAACCTACTCGTCGACCTGGTGACGCCCGAAGCGATTGCGGCTGCGCTCGACAAGTGGGACGTACGCGGCGTGAGCGTCGTGCGCGGGGTCGAGGACGAAGCGGCGTATCAGAAAGGCATCAGCAACCGAACGACCGCTGAGGGGCTGGTGATGCTGCTCCGCCTGCTCGTCGAGGGCGACGCGTTCACGGAGAAAATGCGCGAGCAGATGCGCGACATCCTCTTCGACCAGGCCTTCAAGAGCGGCATTCCGGCCGGACTACCCAGGGATGCCCGCGTCGCGCACAAGACCGGCGAAATCTCGATCGTCCAGCACGACTGCGGACTCGTCTACCTGCCCAATCGCAAGCCGTACGCGCTGGCGATTCTGACGCAGTGGAAGCCCGAAGTCAAGGGCCGCTCGGACCTTGTTGCGGCCGTCTCGAAAGTGTTGTACCAGGCGCTCACCGAATCCGAGAAGGCCAATGTCTAACCTGCTCCCCATCGTCGACGGACAGGATCTGCCGGACGATCTCCATCAGCTGCTTCGTCCCGGTGCGCTCCTAGGCGAGGGCAACAGCCGCGCCCGGCTGCCGCGCTTTTTCTACCGCGTCGACAGCTGGGAGGTCGCGCGCAAGACCGATCTGGCTCCGGGCTTCGGGCTGTACGAGTTCCTCAACGTCGACCTGCGTGAGCATCCGCGCGTGCGGCAGTTTCCGCGTTACGTGCCGCTGGCCGTGACGGTCACGGCTGCCCACCTGGCGCTGCTCAGGCAGAAGGTCGAGACGTACGTCCACGTGATGGCGAACGGCGGCTACCGTTCCCCGGCGCACCAGGGATTCCGGCAAACCGAGGCGCACGCCTGGGGCACAGCCGTCGACCTCTACAGGATCGGCGACGACTTCCTCGACTCGTCTGAGACGCTCAACCGCTACCGCGACGCGATTCAAAAGACGCTGCCGGGCATCACGGTCCGTCCGCCTTCGCCTAACGACGACCACCTTCACCTGACGCTGGGCCGCCTCGCGCTCGTCCCACCATCCGCTGCCGTACCCGACCTGTGAGTATTCCCTTCCTGCCCCTCGCCTCGCCATCCGCGCAGCCGGACAAGCCCATCCGGCCCATCGGCCCGCTCAATTACGTCGACAAGCTAGCAGTCGGTAAGCCGGCGCGCGCACTGCGCGGTCTGGGCATGTCGGCCATCGGGCTCGAAGCCGAGTTCGAGTTGCTCGTCAACGGCCACAAACGCCGTCCCGAAGACGTGTTCGGCGACCCGCGCGCATTTCTGGGTAACGACCTAGTTCACCGCGAGGGCACGTCGTATCACCTGCCGGGCGGAGCCGCCGTCTATTTCGACACAGGTGTCATCGAAGTGGCCACGCCGCCGGTCGAGGTCGAATACCGCTGCGCCGAGCGTGCCGGACGCATCCTGTGGGAAGGCATCGCCGATCTGCGCAGTGGACTGGACGATTGGGAGCGCAAAACCGGCAACACGGTCAAACTGGTCGGCTTTTCGGCACACTACAACCTGTCGTTCGAGCAGAGCGAGGCGGGGACGGTCGAAGAGTTGGCGTGGCTGCTCGTTCACATTCTTCCCGCTCCGGTCATGCTGGTCGCGTCGAACCGCAAGAGCACGGGTGTCGGCGTGCGCCCACGTGGAAACCGCATCGAGCTAACCGTCGACTTCTCGCCGTCACCCGCGCTGTCGATCGCGACGACGGCGCTGGTGACGGGTATCGCGCGCGCCGTGATGAACTGGCCGTCGTACGCCGAGGCTGCGCTGGCCGAAAACGGCATACCGGTCATCGACGGACTAACGCCCAAGCCGCACACGTCACGCAAGGGGTGGCTGGCGCACAAAACGTCCTACGCAGGTGGTGATCCGTTCGAGACGCATCCGAATGACGTAAAATGGCGCGTCCACACGCCGACGGGCGTCCAGCCTGCCAGTCTGCGCGATGCCGCGCGCCGGATCTACGAGACGTTCCTAACGCCGATTCGTGAGATCGCTGGGCCGTTTGCGACGCGCCTGCTGACCGGCATCATGACCGGCGAAACCCCCGCTTTGCTCGACCTCGACGAACGCCCCGCCGCCTACGACGATGTGGGCCGCGCGTGTAAGTGGGAAAGCCTGTTCGCTCCTCGCACGGTCCGGCGCTCGCGCTATGAGCAAGTCCTCGTCCACGCCCTACGCGGCGACCGGCTGGTCGTTGGCGGCGAAGTCCTCACACCAGTCAAGCCGGTCGGCTGGGGCGCCATTCGATTCCAGAACCGCAAAGGCAAACTCCGCGATGTGGCACTGGACGATCTCGTGCCGCACCTGAAATCGTGGCGTAAGAGCGCGCGCATTCAGGTCTAGCGACGCGCCGGTGCGCTTTGGAGCGGGAGCGTACGCCCCCCGGTCCGGTGCCAAGGCATCCGAGGTGACGGAGAGGTGGCAGAGAGATAACCACGTGCGTCAGCCGGGTCGGCAGCTTCCGCACTTTGTCGCCTTTGTCCTAGCGAACCGGGGCGTGCGCTAGTTTGACGCTCCCCCCAACCCGCGCCCTACCGTATGCCCAACTCCATCATCCAGCGCGAGCGCATTCCGCTCGCCTTCTGGGCCGAGATCATGCGCACGCGCGTCGGTGTGCCGCTGACGCTGCTCAACGACGTGCCCCTCGAGGAGCGCGCCATCGTCGAGCGGCACATCCACCGCCCCGGATTGGTGATGGCGGGCTACGAAGAGCATTTCCAGCCGCAGCGCTTGCAGGTGCTGGGCAATACGGAAACGCGCTTTCTACTCGCAATGCCCGAGGAGCAGCGCCGCGAGGCGTTCGAGCGGCTGATCTCGCATTCGATGCCCTGCCTCATCCTGACTGCCGACAATACACTACCCGATGCGCAGATGGCGCAAGCCTCGGCCCGCTCGTTGCCTGTCTTCCGCACGCCCGTCACGACGACGCGCTTCCTGACCAAGGCGGCCAACTTCCTCGAAGACCAGTTTGCTCGTCAGGTGTCGCTCCACGGCTCGCTCGTCGATGTATACGGTGTTGGCGTGTTGCTCCAAGGCAAGGCAGGCATCGGAAAGAGCGAAGTCGCGCTCGATCTGGTGGAACGCGGACACCGACTGGTCGCCGACGATGTCGTTGTCGCTACGCGCAAGCACGACATCGTGATGGGGGCGGGGACCGATTTGGTTCAGCACTTCATGGAGATCCGTGGCCTGGGCCTGATCGACGTGCGGGCGATGTTCGGCATTCGCGCGATCCGGTTCCAGAAACGCATCGAACTAATCGTCAACCTACAACTCTGGGACCCCGAGGAGGACTATACGCGCGTCGACATGATCGAAGAGCACCGCGATGTGATCGGCGTCGATCTCCCGCTGGTTCGGCTTCCCGTCACGCCCGGAAAGAATATCACCGTCATCTGCGAGGTCATCGCTATGAACTACCTATTACGTCACTACGGGTATAACCCAGCCGACGTATTCGCCAAACGGTTGAAGAAAAAGATGAAGGGTCCAAAGGGACACACGCTGCGCGCAACGGAGTATTTCGAGCAGGACGTGGAGTAAATGCAGCGGAAAGACGCACGCAAGATATGTGCATCTCAATGTTCGTATGCGCCATGGTGTAGAATCCCGGCGTGGAGTTTGCTAATCTTCACCAAAGGTTGTCCTGAGTGCCTGTTACCTGCTATCTTTGCTACGTGAGCGTTACGCCCACGCTTCTGCCAGGGAGTGGACTCCCATTCTCTGTCAGGTGCGTAGCGAACCGGCCATCCCCGCCGCCCCACTTCCCACCACCTCTTATATGCCCCGCAATCAGTACTACTACTACGACCACCAGAACTGCACCTATGTAGAGGTGCAGCCGCGCAAGAGTCAACTCGCCATTCGCGGCACCGTCGTATTGGTTCTCGCCCTCGTACTCGCCGGCGGCATGACGCTCGGGCTCGATCAGTTGACGCTTACACCGCAGGAGCGCGCTCTCGCTTCCGAGCGCAACGCCCTCCGCGACCAACTGTCGCTCGCCCACGTGAGCCTCGAGCGCTTCCAAGGGCAACTCGCCGGACTCGCTCGAACGGACGAAGAGGTCTACCGCTCGCTTCTCAACGCCGATCCGATCTCGGACGACGTGCGCCAGATGGGCGTCGGTGGCGTTGACGAGTACGCCGATTTTGGGCGCTTCGAGACCGGTGACCTTCTGCGTTCGTCCGCTCACATGATGGATGCCCTCGAGCGCCAGATCGGTCAGCAGCGCGAATCGTACCAGGACCTGACGCGGATGGCGACCGAACGGGCCGTCGAACTCGCCGAGCTTCCCGTCCTCAAACCCGTTTCCGGCTCGATCATCTCGGGCTACGGTATGCGCCGCCACCCGATTCTGCGGGTCAGCAAGATGCACAGGGGCCTCGATATCGTGGCGCGCATCGGCACTCCGATCTACGTCTCGGGCGATGGTGTCGTGACCAAGGTCGAGGTGAGCAGCACATTCGGTAACTTCGTCGAGGTCACCCACGCCGCCAGCGGCTACAAAACGCTGTACGCCCACATGTCGGCGTTTGCGCCGGGCCTCCGGGTCGGGCAGCGTATCTCACGCGGCGATCGCATCGGATCGGTCGGCAGTACGGGCCGCTCGACTGGCCCCCACCTGCACTACGAAGTGCACAACCTGACCGATGGGTCTGCCGTCAACCCGATTGAGCTCATGGCCCCGAGCATGGCTCCGCAGGCATACCGCGCCCTCGTCGCCGAGAGCGAGCAGGCTGTCTCGCCGCTGTCGCTGCACTGACCTCGCCCGAGCGTCTGACCAAGCAGATCGGACGCTCGAAAGGCGTCGGTGCGTGAACGTCACAGAAAAGGGTTGCGCTGGAGCGTGGGATGTCCTATCGTCCCGCTCCATCTACCCCACGCCCTTTTTTTGTATGTACTGGACGCTTGAGCTTGCCTCGTATCTCGAAGATGCGCCCTGGCCCGCCACCAAAGAGGAACTCCTCGAATACGTCGACCGCACCGGAGCGCCCATCGAACTGACCGAGAACCTCGAAGCCATCGAAGACGACGGCGAGCCGTACGAAAACATCATCGAAGTCTGGCCCGACTATCCGATCGGCAACGACGACTTCATGTTCGACGAAGAGGACAGCTAAACCACCCCTCGCCGACACCCATTCGACGGCCCGCAGCACTGCGCTGCCGGGCCGTTTTCCTTTCTACCGACACGACCTATGAAACGAGGAGACGAACTCGAACTCACCATCGAATCCTTCGCCGACAAAGGCAAGAGCCTGGCCCGCGTCGACGGCTACGTCGTGTTCGTGGGTGGCGCCGTGCCGGGCGATCGCGTGCGCGCGCAGGTGTTCAAGAAAAAGCGCAAGCACGCCGAAGCCCGCATCCTAGAGGTCATAGAGCCATCGCCGCTCCGTGTCGAGCCACGCTGCGCATACTTCGGAGTGTGCGGCGGGTGCAAGTGGCAGCACGTCGACTACGCGGCGCAGCTCGAGGCCAAGCGTGAGAGCGTCCGGGGGGCGCTGCGCTACGAGGCTGGCCTGACAGACGTGGTCGTTGAGCCGACATTGCCGTCGCCGGACGTTTATTTCTACCGCAACAAGATGGAGTTCTCGTTTTCAGCCGAACGCTGGCTGACTCAGGACGAGATCGGCAGCGACACGTCGTTCGACCGCGAATTTGGGCTAGGGCTGCACCCGGCAGGTTTCTATGGCAAGGTCGTTGACCTGCACGAATGCCACCTGCAGTCCGAACTCAGCGTGCGCATCGTCAACCGTGTGCGGCAGTTGGCGAAATGGGAGAGCTGGCAGCCTTGGAACGTCCATACGCACGAGGGCTTCTTGCGCCACTTGGTCATACGGCAGGGCGTACATACTGGCGAAACGCTCGTCAACCTCGTTACCAACGGCTTCGTCCATACGCGGATGGAGCAGCTCGCAACGATCCTCCAGGCCGATTGCCCCGAAGTAACGACTCTGGTTAACACGATTCACACCGGGTTGGGTCAGACGTCGATCGGCGAGGAGACGCGGACGGTCTACGGGCCGGGCTTGCTGCACGACCGCATCGGCGGGCTGACGTTCGAGATCGACCCGCACGCGTTCTTTCAGACGAATACCAAGGGTGCCGAAGTGCTCTACACAGCGGCGCGCGAAGCGGCCGGGCTGGGGCCGGATGATCTGCTCTACGACCTCTACTGCGGAGCCGGCACGATTTCATTGTTCTGCGCTCCGCACGTCAAGCACGTCGTCGGTGTCGAGTTGGTGCCCGAGGCCGTCGCGAACGCCAAGGCGAACGCCGAGCGCAACGGCATCTCGAACACCACGTTCGTCGCAGGCGACATGCTCAAGCTGTTCACGCCCGAGTTCGTTCAGACGCACGGCACGCCCGACGTGCTCATCGTCGATCCGCCGCGTGCCGGAATGCACCCGAAAGTGGTCAAACAGATTGCCGAGCTGGCCCCCGAACGGCTGGTCTACGTCAGCTGCAACCCGCGCTCGCAGGCGCGCGACCTGGCCGGACTACTCGACACGTATACAGTCGAGCGCGTACAGCCAGTCGACATGTTTCCGCATACGGCACACGTCGAGAACGTGATGACCCTGCGACGGAAGTAGGCATCCGTGCAATCGGGATCGTCGGACCGTCGTGTATCTTTTGATTCCTCTTCACCTCATCGCTTCACCAACTCATGGCTAACATCGAAGAAATCGAGGGCGTCGGCCCCGTCATCGGACAGAAAATGCGCGACGCGGGCGTCAAGACGACGGACGACCTGCTCTCCAAAGCTGGCACCAAGAAAGGCCGCGAGGTCATGGCTGAGGTCTTAGGCCTCGACGCTGGACGCATGCTCCGCTTCGTCAACCACGCCGACCTGATGCGCATTAAAGGCATCGGCAGCGAAACGTCCGAGTTGCTCGAAGCAGCGGGCGTCGACAGCGTGCCCGAACTGGCGACGCGCAACGCCCAGAACCTGCACGCCGCGATGGTGACGGCCAACGAGGAGAAGAAGCTCGTCCGCCGCGTGTCGGCGCTGAGCCAAGTGCAAGACTTCATCGCGCAGGCCAAGACGATAGAGAAAGCCGTCACGCACTGACGCCGCCGAACCTATTCTTCCGGCCCAAGCCTGCCAGGTCTCCGCACCTGGCAGGCTTTTCCGCGTCGGGTAGGGCGGTCGAGCGGCCTGAGAGGCGTCCTTGCGAGGTAGTGGTATTTTGCCCATTCACTTTTCTCTCTTCGCGCGATGGCGACTGTATTTCTCACCGGTGGGACGGGCTTCATCGGCAGTCATCTGGCCGAAGCATTGGTTGCGCGCGGGTACACGGTTCGAGCGCTGGTGCGAGGTGAGGCGAAATGGCTCGAAGGCATCGACGTAGAGATCGTCAAGGGGAGTTTGAGCGACATCGGCGTGTTGTGGGAAGCGGTTGCAGGTGTCGATTACGTGTATCATCTGGCAGGCGTGACGCGGGCGCAGGACGACGAGGCATTCGAGGCCGGAAATGTGCGGGCGACGCTCAATCTGCTCGGAGCCGTCAAAGGCAATGCGCCAGACGTAAAGCGCGTGCTGGTGACGAGCAGCCTGGCTGCCGTCGGAACGTGCGAAGGCAATCCACCGGTCGCCGTCGAAGCCTCGCCGTTTCGTCCGATCTCGCGCTACGGCGCTTCTAAAATGCGGATGGAGCAGGCGCTGTCCGATCCGCAGCAGATGACCGAGAGCTATTTCGACGCGCTGCCGATCACGGTCATCCGCCCGCCCGCCGTCTACGGTCCGCGCGAGGCAGATATCTACACGTTTTTTCAGACGTGCAGCAAAGGCATCTGCCCCGTCGTCGGCGATCCGTTCAAGCCCGTCTTGAGTCTGGTCCATGTGCGCGACTTGATTGGCGGCATGATCGCCGCCGCCGAAAGTGACGCCACGGTTGGCGAGACGCTGTTTCTGGGGTCGCCGCGTGTGTATAGCTGGGCCGAAATACGCGACGCGACGGCCAAGGCGCTGGGCCGCCGCCTGCTCACGGTGCGCCTACCGCGCTTCCTTGTCGGTCCCATCGGAGCCGCTGCCGAAGCGTGGGGGAAGGTGTCTGGGACGTATCCACCTCTCAACCGCGAGAAGGCGCAGGAAATCCGGGACGCATGTACGGCGTGTAGCAGCGCCCGCGCGCACGAGCTGTTCGGCTACGCGCCGACGGTCGACCTGGACGAAGGCATTGCCGAAACCATCGAATGGTACCGCGCCCACGACTGGCTCTAGGTCGGTAAAGCTGGCGTTCTGCGAGTCGACGGCAGCTAGCCATCACGAGACGAGACTGAACCGCGCTCGTCGTCAGAGCATCCATGCTGCACCAACTCCATCGGCAGTCGAGAAGCGTCCAGCGCGCGCCACAGCCCCAGCGGCACATCCGAGAGTGCGACGACCCGAGGCAAGTCGGTGCAGTAGGCGGCGGCCAGCACGAAGCCGGGTTCGCTGAACCAGAGCGTGTCGCCGGGAGATAATATCGAGGCGAGCGCTCGGGCCGACGTGCGAGGCAGCGTCGCCGCCAGCAACGCCCTGTGGACTCGGGGTGGGAGCGGCGGCTGCTCGGCTCGCCACGCTTGCTCCATGCTCCTAAACTGGGCGTCATGGAGCCAGCCGCTTCGCATCGTCGCGATCTGAGCACCCAACTGCTCGGAAGACATCGACGCGTAGGCCAGAGCGAGCGTGTCTGGCGGCGTCGTGAAGGTGTGATTGCGCCACGCGAGGCGCAGCCCGGTTTGGGATTGCGGGGCGATCAGAGTGGAGAGAGTGGAAGTCAACTCACGCCTCTCCAGCAGCGCAAGCAGCGCATCGTGAGCCGCAGCATCGCCGGAGCGAGTGCGAGCAACGAGAGCACCAACGGAGACGGAGTCCCTCGCTCTCACCAGTTCGAGAGCGGCGCGTTCGATCAGGCGAGGGGAGACGCGGGCTGACGTGTCCAGCCGTCCGGTGCGCGTGTGGAGCAGGGCCGCGTAGGTCAAAGCGACGAACGATGCGCCAATAGTCGGACGGAGCGCGTCGGCGTGGACGAAAAGCGAGTCCGGTGCGGAAGCGTAACCAGCATGTTCAGGGTGTTCGGTGATCCAATCGAGCAGGTCGCCGGGCGTCACGAGCGTTCGGGCAGTGTCGCGGCCCTCGCGGTCGGCGGCGCGGTCGGCCCAACGCGCCGAGAGGCCGTCGCCCCACCAGACGGTCGCCAGCACGGCTCCGATCAGCAGCAGCGCCACGACCGGGAAAGCGACGAGGAGCCGGGCGGATGGCAGAACGGAGGGGCGGCGCGGCTGAGACATCGCAGCGTGAGACGCCTGTGCCTGACGATGCGTTCGGCAAACGCCTGCATGAAGTGTGCGTGCGTCAATTCTAACAGTGTCCTGACGAATACGCTGAGTTCAAATCCTTTCGCCCATCCACTCGTTCGATCGTCACCATCCAATCGAACTCGATAATGAAACGCTTTCCCCTCCTCGTCCTGCTGCTGATGCTGGCCGCGTGTCAGACCGGCACGACCGGCGCGCAGAACGCGATGCGCTCGGCCGACGACCTCGACATGCGTCCGCCTGCCGATCTGCTAGCCGAACTGCGCGCCAACCCCAACTTGACAGTCGCCACGTTCGCAGGCGGTTGTTTCTGGTGCATGGAGCCGCCACTCGAAGCCATCGACGGTGTCGAAGCTGTCGTCTCGGGCTTCGCGGGCGGAACACAACCCAACCCCGACTACAACGACGTAGCCAACGGACGGACGGACTACGTCGAGGCCGTCCAGGTTTTCTACGACGCTTCTAAGGCCAGCTACGACCAACTGCTCTACGCCTACTGGCGCAACATCGACCCGACCGACGACGGCGGACAGTTCGCCGATCGCGGTCCGCATTACGCGCCCGTCATCTACGCGCACGACGCGAGCCAGCGTGGATTTGCCGAAGCGAGCAAGGCCGAGTTGGCTGCGTCGGGCATGTTCGACGATTCGATCATCGTACCCGTCCTCGACTACACGACGTTTTATCCGGCCGAGTTGTACCACCAGGATTTCTATCTCAAAAACGAGGCCCGTTACTCCAGCTACGCCGAGGGATCGGGCCGCAAGCCGTTCCTGCGCCGGAAGTGGAGCGGCGAAACGTCGAGCGCCGCACCGCTGCCGCCCAGCCTCCAGCCGTGGGCCGATTTCGAGAAGCCGTCCGACGCCGAGCTGCGCGCCCGACTGACCGACATAGAGTACCGCGTCACACAGCAGGACGGGACGGAGCGTCCGTTCGACAATCCGTACGACGGCAACAAGGAGGCAGGCCTTTACGTCGACGTGGTGTCGGGCGAGCCGCTGTTCTCGTCGCTCGACAAGTTCGATTCGGGGACGGGCTGGCCGTCGTTCACCAAGCCGCTCGAGCCCGCGCTGGTCGTCGAGCACGAAGATCGCAAACTGGGCATGGTGCGCATCGAGGTTCGCAGCCGCCTAGCCGACTCGCACCTGGGCCACGTCTTCGACGACGGCCCTGGGCCGACCGGTCTGCGCTACTGCATGAACTCGGCCGCGATGACGTTCATTCCCGTTGCCGAACTCGAAGCGAAGGGCTACGGTCAGTACGTGTCGCTCTTTGAGGGGAACTAGGACTTACAGAGCTTCGCGCGCGCGGCGCATGACATCGCCCAGTTGCGCGCTTTCCTCTGCCGTGAGCGCCTCGAACATTCGGCTGACGATCTCGCGCTGCGCCTGGAGCGTTTGCAAAACGCGTCGCTTCCCCTCTGCGGTGAGAGCGACGCGTTTTGCGCGGCCATCGGTTGGGTCCGCGGCGCGCTCGACCAGTCCGTCACGCTCCATCCGCGAGAGCATCGCCGTTACGTTGCTCTTGACAACAAAGAGGCGGTCTGCCAGGTCGTGCTGCCGGAGCGGTCCGGATGCCGTGAGCGTCGCCAGAATCTCGTGTTGCGCCAGCGTCAAACCCGACTCGCGCACCCGCTCCGTCAGCACGCGCTCGCATTCGTTGTACGTGCGGACCACGGCGAGCCAGTCGCGATAGCCGGGGAAATCAGTAGTATTTGGTAGATGGTTCATGCGTGTACTACATTCGTTCGCGTGTGAACGAATGTACGCAATGCCCAAACCGATCAGCCTTCTCAGACCCGTCGTCGGTCCTCTGTTGCGGGCGCAGGGCCGCCGTTTGCGGCGTGTGATTCCGCGCTTGCCCGAGCCGGCGGGCGCGCGTGAAGGAGTGACAGGAATCGGCACACCGATACGGCTACTCATCGTCGGCGATTCGGCGGCGGCGGGTGTGGGCGTAGGCTCGCAAGACGAAGCGTTACTGGGCAGAACACTCGCACATCTCTCGCCCCACGCCCGCGTTTCGTTCCGACTGATCGCTCGCACCGGGGCGACGGTCGAGCACGCGCTTCGCATGGTGCGGGGGGAGAACGCCGAGTCATTCGACGTAGCTATTCTGTCGCTGGGGGCCAACAGCATCCTGTCCGATCTCCCCGTTGGTGTGTGGCTGTCTCGATACGATGCGTTGGTGGGGGAGCTGCGCCAACGATTCGGGGTGACGCTCGTGATCGGGTCGGGGCTTCCTCCGATGGGCCGCTTTCCATCTCTGCCCATTCCGCTGCGGTGGTACCTGGGAGCTCAGGCGCGCCGGTACGACCGAGCGCTCAGAGCCTGGGCCGAAGTTGCAGAGGACGTCGAATACCTGTCTTTCGGCACGCAGCCCGGCGACCCGCTTCACCACGCGCCGTTGATCGAAACAATGGCTTCGGACGGCTTTCACCCCGGCCCGCGGATCTACGACCTGTGGGCGCAGCGCGCATCCGCGCTCACTCTTCGGCACGTAGCAGGCCGATCGGGCTAGGCAAACGCCGGTAGGAAACTGTGCAATTTGGCTTCGAGCGCGCTGGGCGGAGCGGGCTTGGCGAGAAAATCCGTCGCGCCCGCCGACAGGGCCTCGCGAACGTCTGCATGATCGGTCCGACCCGTCACCATCAGGACGGGCGTGCGCGCGTAGGTGCGCGAGGCGCGCATCAGGAACAGCAGTTCGAGGCCGGACATGCCGGGCAGATTCCAGTCGAGCAGGACGATGTCGTAGGTGTGCTGCTGCATCAAGATCAGCGCGTCCTCGCCCGACCCGGCGTGGTCGACGCTCGAAAAGCCGAAGCGCACGAGTTGGCGGAGCGTCACGTCGGCGGTGAGTTGAACGTCTTCGATCAGGAGCAGGCGCATGGCAGTCGGGGAATGTTGCCTGTGTTGTCGGCTCGAACGGAGTCGGCTTAAACCTGCGTCGGACTGGATTTCAGTCGTCTCCGTCCGGGGCGAGGTCCGGCACGAGCGCGCGCAGTTTCTCCTCCAGCAGGTCGAGCGGGACCGGCTTGGTGACGTAATCGGTCGCGCCGGACCGGACGGCCTCCATCACGTCGTCGCGGTTTTGCTTGCCGGTGATCATCAGGATCGGCGTCTTACCGTAGCGCCGCGAGCCGCGCATGAACTTGAGCAGTTCGATGCCCGACATGCCCGGCAGCATCCAGTCGAGAAGGACACCGCTGTACGTCGTGTCGCGCAGCATCTTCAGCGCTTGCTCGGCCGACTCGGCGTGGTGCGGCGTGACGTAGCCCAGCCGCTCGATCTGCCGGATCATCGTGCGGGCGGCGAGGCCGTTGTCTTCGACGAGGAGTAGAGGCATGGAGGCGCGGTGGGGTAAGCGGCGCTGCGTGAGCGGCGGCGTCAGGTGGAACCGTGAAACTACGGCGTTTGGAAGACTGACGGAGCGATGCGGTAAATCCTGCCTCTCCGAACGGAAAGCGCGGTCGGTCTGGGCGCGTGGGTATGCGTTCTGATGCGGATGGGCGAGCGGACGCGGTTTTGCATGGATCGCCAGCGTCACTAAGTCCTCTCTCCGCCGATGCTCCTCCGCCTGCGCAATGCTGTCGCCTCGATGCACCAGTCGAACCAGCGGCAGGAACGGACGGCGAACAACCTCGCCAACGCCAACACCATCGGCTACCGCCGCGATCGGCTCTTCGTAACGGCGCTCAACGAGCGGCTCGACATCGAAGGCGCGCCCACCAGCGATCGCTTGACCGAGCAGGGCGCCGACACCACGCACGGTCAACTCGAGGAGACCGGCAATCCACTGGACCTGGCCCTTCGCGGCGAAGGCCTCTTCGAAGTCATGGACGAGGCGACGGGCGCTCTCCGCTACACACGAGCCGGACGCTTTACGCCGGGCGAAGACGGCACACTCCGCACCCCCGGCGGCCTGGCCGTTCAAGGGGTTGACGGCCCGATCCAACTTCCGCCCAATGCAGGCACGATCGAGATCGACGACAACGGCCGCATCGCCGTCGGCGGTCAGCCGATGGGGCAACTCCGCGTCGTTTCGTTCGACGATCCGGCCCGACTCCAGCGGCTGGACGGCGCCACGTTCGCCGCTGGTGGCGCGCTCCCCTTCGACTCGGACGCGCCGGGCGTGGTCCAGGGATCGGTCGAGCGTGCCAACGTCAACCCCGTCCGCGAGATGACCGAAATGATTGAGCAGTTCCGCTTGTTCGAAGGCCAGCAGAAACAAATCCAAACCGTCGACGCCCTCTTGGGCCAACTCGTCCGCGACACCGGCAAATTCTAGCACCCTCCGGGCGGTTCTTAGGCTCGTTGGGTAGTGCTTACCGGGTTTCTAGCGCTCGCGGGTTTCCGCTCTTCGATTCTCCTTCTCGCTCCACTTTTCCTCTGTACCGCTGTCCTCCGAGGTGGCGCTTCATTCTACTTCTCACCGATATGCTACGCGCCCTCCACACCGCTGCTCTGGGCATGAGCGCCCAGCAGACGAGCGTCGACAACACGGCGAACAACCTCGCCAATGCCAACACGACGGGCTTCAAGCGCTCCAACGTCGTCTTTCAGGACCTGCTCTACCAGACCGTCCAGACGGCGGGGCAGGGCGAAGGTCAGGGTGCGGGCGCTCCGGCGACGCTCCAGATGGGGCATGGCGCGGCGGCCATCTCGACGGTCCGCAACTTCAAGCAGGGCAGCTTCATCGAGACGAGCAACGCGTTCGACATCTCCATTTCGGGCGATGGCTTCTTCCAGGTCCGCGCTCCGGGCGGCGAACTCGCCTACTCGCGCGACGGCACGTTTACGGTCAACCAGGACGGCCAAGTCGTGACGCAAACCGGCCTCGCCCTCGAACCCGACATCACCGTTCCGCCCGATGCCGTCGAAGTCGCGATCAGCCAGGACGGCGTCGTCCAGGCGCGGCTCCAGGGGCAGCCCGAAATGGTCGAACTGGGGCAGATCGAGTTGGCACGCTTCTTCAACCCGGCGGGGCTGCGGTCGATGGGCGGAAACCTCTACGCTCAGACGGATGCCAGTGGTGAGCCGACTCCAGGAACGCCCGGCGAAGAAGGCATCGGGCTAGTCCGCCAGGGCTACGTCGAAGCCTCGAACGTCGACGTGGTGCAGGAGATGGTCAGCCTGATCTCTGCCCAGCGCGCCTACGAAATCAACTCCAAGATGGTGACGACGAGCGAAGACATGCTCCAGATCGCCAACAATCTCAAACGCTGACCCTTCGGCTCTCTCTTTCGCGTCCGACCCGCTCTGCGCTACCGTACGACAGTGGCCGCGCGCAGACTTCTCTCCCTCCTCCGACAAGCCGACCACCTCCGCGCACGATGCTTCGCTTGCTCCCGCTCCTGTTGCTCCTCTGCATGCCTGCTTCTGCCCAAGAAGTGTCGCCGGTCGCGGCTGCGGTTCAGGCGCAGGTGGATGCACGGTACCCCGATCTGGCCGGTCACATCGTCGTGCGGGCCGAGCGGGTGCCGGACGCTGCTGCGATGCTGGACGCGCCGCGCGTGGCGTGGACGGATCGCGGACGCGCGCCCAGCGGTCCGCTGTCCGTCTCGGTTACAGATGCCGAGGGACGCGCCGTCGGACGGGCGCGCGTGTTCGTGGCGCGCTTCGACAGCGTCGTGTCACTATCGGAAACGCTGCGCAAGGGCGACGAAGCGTCGGCCGCTTTGACCGTTGCCTGGACCGAGACGACGCGCCTTTCGGGCGACCCGCTCACGGCGCGCAGCCTGCCGAAGGGAGCGCTCTTCGCTACCCGCCACCTCCGCGCCGGACGAACGCTGCGCCAGGGCGATCTGCGCGCCGCTTTCACCGCCGACATCGGCGACGCCGTGACGATGCGCTACCGTCGCGGCGTCATCGCGCTCGACCTGCGCGGTCAGGCGCGCGAGGCCGGGCACGTCGGCGATACGATCCGCATGCACGTGCCGGACACCAACACCACCTATCGTGCCCGGCTGACGGCTGTCGGCGAGGCGGAGTGGGTGGAAACGCTGTGACATCCTCCACATCGGCGATTCGCGGAGTCGCCCTACATCTACCTCTGACTATGCGTCTGCTGCTTCTTCTTTCTCTTTGTGCGCTCGTGGCTCCGGCTGTGGATGCGCAATCGCTGTTTTCCGACCCCAAGGCGAACCGCGCGGGCGACATCCTGACCATCGTGCTGTCGGAGCGTACTAATGCGGCGCGGTCGAGCCAGTACGACGATCAGAGCCGGGCGTCTCTCGGAGGTAGCGCGGCGGGCAACGCGGGCGGTACATTCGCGCTCGACGCCACGTTCGGGCAAAACGCCGAGGCGAGTAACCGCACGGTCCAATCCGACCTGCTGAGCGGCACGCTGACCGTTTTGGTCGACTCGGTGACGGCTCAGGGCAACCTGTTCGTCGTGGGCGAGAAGTCGCTCAACGTCAACGGTGTGACGCACGTGATGAACGTCAGAGGAACCGTCCGGCCGCTCGACGTGCGCTACGACAACACGGTCCTCTCTTTCCAGATCGCCAACGCGCACATCGAGTACCGCAAGGCCGGGCGCGCAGCCAAGTGGTTTCCGACCGGCACAGCGACGCGCCTGGGAGCCGTCGCGCTGCTCGGGGCCGCCGTCTTTCTCGTAGCCAACTAGCCCGATGAAACGACTCTACCGCCGACGCCCCCGTCGCCTCGACCCCTTTTCGGTACGCGTACTCGTGGCGCTGCTCGTCTTGCTGCTCGTGCTCGCCTTCTCGATGCCTGCCGAAGCCCAATCGTCGGCCGACGTGCGAATCAAAGAACTCGTCGTGCTCGACGGTGCGCGTCCGCTGCAACTCGTCGGCTACGGCATCGTCGTCGGGCTCGACCGCACCGGAGACCGAGCCAGCGGACGGCGCGGTGCTCCCTACACGGTTCAGAGCATCGCCAACATGCTGCAGCGCTTCGGCATCGCCGTCGATCCGACCGTGTTGGGCACGCGCAACGCCGCCGCCGTGATGGTGACGGCCACGCTCGACCCGTTCAGCGGGCCCGGCGCGACCGTCGACGTGACGCTGTCGTCGCTGGGCGATGCGCGCTCGCTTTCGGGCGGCGTGCTGCTCCAGACGCCGCTCATCGACCCGTCGGGAGCGGTCGGCGCGGTTCCGTTCGTCATGGCGCAGGGACCGGTCTCGACCGGAGCGGCGAGTGCGGGCGGTGGTGGGGCGAGCGTCCAGGTCAACCACGGCAATACGGGGCGCGTGCCGGGCGGCGGGCTGATCGTCCAGTCGCCTCCGCTCCAGATTCAAGGACAGGCGATGACTCTGGTGCTGCGTCAGCCCGACTTTACGACGGCGTCGCGCATCGCCGAAGCCGTCAACGAGCGCTTCACCGACGGCGCGCAGGTCGTCCACGCCGGGCGCATTCAGGTCGACATTCCTCCTGCGTTCGGCGGTGTCAGTGAAGCGATGGCGATGCTCGAAGGCGTCCGAGTCTCGGTCGAGGCTCCGGCGCGGTTCGTCATCAACGAGCGGACGGGTACCATCGTGGCGGGCGGCAACGTGCGCATCAGCGAGGTGATGATCACGTATGGTAGCCTGATCGTGTCGACGCAAAACACGCCCATCATCGCCCAGCCCAACCCGCTGGCGCAGGGGGAGACGGTCGTTGCCAACCAGCAGACGGCCAGTCTCGAGGAGGAGCAGGCGCGCAGCATCGTCCTCCAACCCAATACCGACGTGACGACGCTTGCCGCCGCGCTCAACGAGCTGGGCATGACCCCACGCGACGTGATCTCCATCTTTCAGGCCATCGACCAGGCGGGTGCCCTGCAAGGCGATCTGGTAATCCTGTAATGCCGATGACGACGATTGTTTTTCCAGTTCACCGTAGGGGCGACGCTTGCGTGGCCCGCAGCGGAGGGTGCGGTGTCTCCAGGCGCCTCAAGCGTCGGCCTTATGCGTTGTCGCCGGAGGTGGCGCGATGACCGTCGACCGGATCCAATCGCCCGCACCGCTCCAGGCCGCACCTTCCCGCCCGTCTCAAGCCGACGCGGCAGCGAGCCAGTTCGAAGAGGTGCTCGTCAAGCAGTTCGTCACGACGATGACCAAGGAGCTGTTCGAGCCGATGGAAGGCGGTCCGGGCTGGATGGGCAGTCAGGCCGATTTGCAGCGCGAAGCCCTGGCCGACGTGCTGACGAGCCACTTGGTCGAGTCGGGCGCGCTGCGCGTCGGCGATCTGGTGCGCCGCCAGTGGGCGCCTGACGTGACGCCCGAGCAGAAGGCGCCGCTGCCCGTCGACGCGCCGATCCCTGCGCGCACGTTCGAGGCAATTCCCGCCCGATCTGTCCGCCCGCCGCAGGCCGACGCCCTGGACCTGAGCGCTTGACTTTTCCACTACACTACATGACGAATGACTAAGACCTCTTCTTCTCTGACCGATTCCGTTGCCAGCGCGCCGCGCGGACCAGCAGCCGTCGTCCAGCCGCTGGCCGATACGCTCGCCGCCGAACTTGAGTCGCTCCACGCGCTCCACAGCCTGACGGCCGATCAACTCGCCGCGCTCCAGAATGCCGACTCGGACACGCTCGACGCGCTCACGGGCATGGTGGGCGAGACGCTGGCGCGGATGAAGCGCTTGCAGCAGACGCGCGGACGGCAGACGCGCCTGGCCGCGCGCGTGCTCAAGCTGTCGACCGACACCGTCACCATCGAAGAGATCGCCGACGCGCTCGCCGCTCATGGCGACGAAGACTCGCTCCGCGCCGCAGACGAACTGGCGACCCACCGCGCCGAGCTGCGCGAGCGCGCGACCGTCGCGAGCCGCAAGACCGACGCGCTGACGTTTGCGCTCCACCACGCGCTCACGCTCGGCCGCGAGGTGCTGACCGTCTTGCAGGGACAGGCCGCCCCTGCCGGTCAGCAGCACTACACGCCGACGGGAATGCAGGCGGGCGCATCGCGCGGCGGTGGTCTCGTCAACCTCGACGGATAACCTCGTCTCCTCATGAGCCTTTTCGGAACGTATCACACCGCGCGCCGCGCCCTCGCCGCCCAGACGACTGCGCTGGCGACGACGGGCGACAACGTCGCCAACGCGGGCGTCGAGGGCTATGCGCGCCGTCGCGTCAACCTGCGCACGTCGCAGGCACCGGGGGGCGGCTATGGAAGCAGGGGCTTTCCGGCGGGCGGCGGCGTGCAGGTCTCGGGCATCGAGCGTCTTCGCGACGAGATCGTGACCGAATCGACGCGGCGCGCGCGGTCGCTTCTGGGAGGGGCCGACGAGCGCACTCGGGCAATGGGTACGCTCGAAGCCATCTTCTCGACGAGCGGCGATGGCACGCTGCCCGACACGTTAGGCCGCTTTTGGAACGCGTGGAACGATCTAGGCCAGGACCCCGAGAACCCTGCCTCGCGCCGCGCCGTGCTGAGCCAGGCGCGCAACGTGGCCGACACGGTAAACCAGATGGGCAACGGCGCGCTGCGGCTCCAGGAGCAGTCGATCTTCGACCTGCGCGCCGGAGTCGACGATCTCAACAGCCTAACCACCGAACTGGGCGAGCTGAACCAGGCCGTCCGCACCGGCACCTCGACCGGCCAGCCCGATCTGGCAGCTCAGGACCGGCGCGACGTGGTGCTCGACCAACTCGCCGATCTGGCTCCGATCGCCATCAAGCGCCAATCCGACGGCACAGCAACGGTCTCGCTCGACGGCATGAACCTCGTCCAGACCGACGACGTGACGCTGCTCTCGGTCGACGAGTCGGCGGGGGCGCCGCGCGTGCTCTTCGGCGACACCGACGAAGCCCTGCGCACGACGAGCGGACGGCTGGGCGCGCGCCTCGACGTGGCCGCCAACCAGATTCCCGCTGCCCTCGCCACGCTCGATGCCTTTGCGCAGCAACTCGTCGACGCCGTCAACACGCAGCACGCGCTGGGGGCCGATCAGGATGGCAACGCAGGCGGCGCCTTCTTCGCCCCGGCAGGTGTGACAGCCACGAGCCTGTCGCTCGCGATCACCGACGGCCGTACTATCGCCGCCGCAGCAGCCGGGCAGCCCGCGGGCGACAACCAGAACGCAGTCGCTCTGGCCGCTCTGCGCGAACCCGTCGACCGGACGGCCGTCGACTTGCTGAGCGGTTTGGGATCGACCGTCGAGTCGGCGCTGCGCGATCGGGAGCGGCAGGGCGCAGTCGTGACGAGTCTGATGGGACTGGAGGCCAGTCGATCGGCCGTCAACATGGACGAGGAGTTGACCAAGATGATCGCCCATCAGCAGTCGTACGGAGCCGCCGCCAAGCTGCTCACGACGGCCGAGCAGATGATGCAAACGCTGCTCAGCATCTGACCCGGCCCCCTTAAACTCGCCTGCCGCTCCGCCGATACAGACCACACGGCGCACTACTCGCTACTTCACTATGATCTACCCTCGCCAAACGCACCTCCACCGCCTGTTCGCCGAGACCGCGATTCCGGCGGCCCAGCGCGACGTGGAACGGCTGCGCGAAGTGCTCTCGACCGGCATCGACGTGAACCGCGCTTCGGACGATGCGCCGCGCTACCACCGCGCGCGCTCGCTCGACAACGTCGTGTCGCGGTTGGACAGCTACGAGCGCAACGTCACCTCGGCGACGAGTGTGCTCGATCACACGCAGCACCGCCTCGACTCGATGGAGGAGCTGTTCGTCAAAGCGCAGGAACTGGCGATCCAGGGCAACTCGGACGTGCTCAACGCCGACGACCGGGCCAAACTCGCCGGAACGATCGACACGCTGCTCGACGCGACACTCGACGACCTCAACGCCAAAGTCGGCGACCGCTTCCTGTTCGGCGGGACGGCGGCGTCCGGCGGGGCCAAGCCTTTCGAGCTGGCGGCAGGCGTCGTCACCTACGGCGGCAACGGCGGCGAGCGCGAGGTCCAGATCTCCGAGACCACGACGGCTCGCGTCAACCTCGCGGGCAATGCCGTTCACGACACGGGCAACGGCTACACGATTACCGAAGCGCTGACCGGTTTGGCGGCGGCTCTGCGCGGCGAGGCAGGCGCTCCGACGATGGAGGTCGCCCTGTCGCAGATCGAAGGCGCCCGCGAGCACGTCGCGGTCCAAACGTCCGAGGCAGGAGAACGGTCGTCGCGGATTCAGTTGGCGGGTGAGCGCATCGCAGCGACGCGCCTCAACGCCGTCAGCGAGCGCAGCCAGGTCGAAGACGCCGACTACCTCGAAACCGCGACCGAACTCAAGCGAGCCGAGACTCGGATGCAGGCCGCCCTCCAAGTCGGCGCTCGCTCGATGCAAACCACACTCCTCGACTACCTGCGATAGACGTATGCCAGCGCGTTTCCACAACCGTCATCCTTCGACTTCGCCCAGGAAAACGGCCGACGGACGCCTCCGCATTTTACTGACCCCTTACTGCTTCTGATCGCTCCCATCATCTCCCAGTCTTCCGCTCTTCCCGCCAAGCCGCGCGACACGCTTCCCATCCGTACCTCGTGAACACGCTTCTCTTTCATCCCCACGCACTCACGCTCCCGCGCACGCGCCGCCCGGATGCTACTCCTTCCCCCGCCTCCATGTCCGCCGCGCACGCCATCCGTCGCCCCGTCCTCAGTTCGCTCGAACTGCGCTGTCCGCCGCTGCCGCACACCATCGTAGAAGCGCTCGACCTGATCGACCATCCGCAGAAGATGGACAAGGACACGGTCTCGCAGATGGTGGCGCGCGACCCAGCCGTGGCGGCCCGGCTGCTCCAGAACGTCAACTCGGCGTACTACGGATTGAAGCGCGAGGTGACGAGCGTCGAGCGGGCCGTCGTGCTGATCGGACCGGTTGCCGTGACGGGCGTCGTAGTGGGCATGAACATGCTGCGGCTGCGGTCCGTCATCCGCGACCCCGTCGCCGCCGACGCGTACATGCGCCTGATGAAACACCTGCTGGCGACTGCTTTTCTGGTGCGTCATCTGGATGAGGGACCGCCGCGCGGGGGACAGAAGAGCGATAGCCAGTCGGACGTCGGGCTGTCGTTTACGGCCGGCCTTCTGCACGACTTCGGGAAGATCATCTTGGTCTATAACCACGCCAAGCAGGCGGCATCGCTCTACGAGGAGCGGGCGCTGGAGCAGCAGATCGCCGAGCCGGATCTCTGCCGGTTGGAAGCCCTGCTCTTTGGCTGCGACCATACCGAGGCCGGAGAGTTTGCCGCGCGCAAGCTCAACTTCCCCGACCCGCTCGTGACGGTCATCAAGCGTCACCACGACAGCGATCTGTCCGACTTGCCCGTCGATATGCAGGAGCTCATCCGCAAGGTGCAGGCGAGCAATCTGGCCGCGAGCGCGCTGGGTTTCGGGCTCGGTGTGCCGGTCACCTGGGCGCAGTGCGTTGCGCACCCGATCTGGGAGCACATCTACGCGAAGCAGCCGAACGCGTTCAGCAGCCCCGAAGCATTGGTCGAGGATCTGCGCTTGCAGCACTATCACTTGACGGCGTACCTCGAGCCGCTGACGCGGCTGGCCGAGGAGGCACGCGCATGAGGCTGCTCGTCGTCAGTTCGTCCAAGATCTTCCGGCGCAGCGTCGGAAATGCTCTACGCGGCCAAAAACACCTGATCGAAGAAGCCCCCAGCGGGCTCGCCGGCTTGCACACCGGGGGGGCGCGCGCGTTTGACATGGTGCTGCTCGACAGCGGGCTGCACGACATCTCGGGACTCGACTTCGTATCGCAGTTCCGCGCCGCCGCGGACGCCGATGTACCGTTTCTCTACTTCGCCTCCAACGGAACGTATCAAGACGTGTTGGGCGCCTTCGACATGGGCGTGGACGACTACATCCTGATCCCGTTCGACGCGTCGATGCTCCAGCGCAAGCTCGAAAAGCAGGCGCGCAACCACCGCGACCGTATCCGCAAACGCCGCCTCGCCTCGCCGTCCGTCGTGGGTCCGGGCCGAGAGGCTGCGACGCTGGGATCGACTCGACCGTTCGTGTCCATTCCCGATGCGGCGCCGTTGGACGAGGAGACGCTGGAGCAGGCCAAGCCGCGCAAGTACGTGCGCAAGGACGCGTTCTGATGGAGAGTGCGTGGTGTGCTGCCGCATAGACGATTCGCTTGCAGAGGCGAGCAGGCGGAATAGACTGCCGCACGTTGGGTGGTCTGACGGGAAGCTTCTTCGACTGAGAGGGCGAAAACCTTAACCCAGGGGCAAAAAGAGTTAGGCACGTGATTTAAGGGATACGAGCTGGGTGCGATAACGCAAATGTGCCCACCGGCACATCGCCAGAACACTCGTCTCTCTAACCCACACGATCATGCTCGGAGATCTTTCGCGCGTCAACTCGAACAGCCAGGCTTTCAGAGCCCTCGCGCAACTCAACAAAACCAACGGCGAACTAGGCCAGCGCCAAATGCGGCTCTCGACGGGCAAGCGCATCAACGCAGCCGAGGACGATTCGGCGGGCTACGCCATCGCCCGCAAGCTCGAAGCCAAGACGCGCGGTCAGGCCCAAGCCCTCGCCAACATCGGCGACGCCAAGAGCATGCTCACCGTCGCCGAGGGTACGCTCGGGACCGTCATGGACATCTTGCAGACGATGAAGGAAAAGACCGTCCAGGCCGCCAACGACACGCTGGGGGCGGGCGAGCGCGACAAAATCAAGAGCCAGCTCGACGCGCTTTCGACGGAGGTCACCGACCTGCTCGGCGACAGCGAGTTCAATGGCAATAGCCTGTTCTCGACGACCGGGGACACCAGCTTTGCCTTCCAGGTCAACGCCGAGTCCGGCGACACGTTTACCGCCACCATCAACTCGACGAGCGTCAGCGCGCTGGGCATCACCACGACGGCGCTCGCTGTCGGCTCGAATGCCAGCGCCGGAGCCACCATCCAGGCGGTCGATACTGCCATCGACCGCCTGAGCGATCGGCTCGCCACGCTGGGCGACGATCAGAAGCGCCTCACGTTCAAGCAGGACAACCTGACATCGAGCATGAACAACTACGAGTCGGCGCGCAGTCGGATCGAAGACGCCGATTTTGCCAAGGAGCAGATGAGCATCGTCAAGCTCCAGATCCTGCAGCAGACCGGAACCGCCAGTCTCGCCCAGGCCAACAGCGCTCCGCAGTCCATCTTGAGCATCGTTGGGGGGCAGTAGTAATCCTCCTAGCTGAGACGTAACTCCCTCCGGCACGCAGTCGGGTCGAGGACGCCGACTTCGTCAAGGTGCAGATTCCGCAGCAGGCCGGCACGGCGACCTGGCCCAGGCCAACAGCGCTCCGCTTTTTTGCGGTACCGGGAGCCCGTACCGTCTGCGCATCGACGCTCGCGCGCGACCAGTCGATCTGCCCCACCTAGGCCGAGCAGCACGCGGTGCACGAACGGGGCTGGTGGTCTCACGACATGCCGGTACGCAGCACATAGAGGACGCCGGTGGGCGCCTCTCGGTCACTCGCGCGGGGTCTACCGCCTTCGAGGTTGCGGCGTCTGTATCGGAAGAGGCGGTTCGATCTCGGCCCAGAGGGCGTCGGGGAGCAGCGGTTTCGTAGTCGGCAAAGCGGAAAAGCCGCGCTTCAACCTCGCTCATCCCCCAGAGTTTTGTTAGGCGTTCTTAGTCGAATCGGACGGACGACAGACGACACTCAGCTATGGAGCCAGTCCATTCGTCAAAAAGCAGGCGCGTTCGTGCGGTGCTGGAAGACGACAGCTGTCGCGCGTGCCGAACATCCTGTAGCGGCGCTTGGCGATAGCGGCATACACGCGGTCTCGGATCGGGCGTGGAACCGCGAGACCGACGCGGGCGAGGGCGGGCCATGGCGCGCGCAGCAGCAGGGCGGCTCGGAGCGCCGCAGTAGAGCCAGTGTAAGTGTGTCCCTTTTCGACGAGAACCAAGCTGCCCAGATAGTCCGAGGGGAGTCCGGCGGCCGATAGGAACGGCTTGGCGGCGGCGCTTTGCAAACTCGCCAGCTTCAACTCGGGCGACGGATCGTTGGCGAGGACGAACTGCACGGCGGCGTTGCACATCGAGCAGATGCCGTCGAAAAGCAGAACGGTGGGCGGGTCGATCATGGTGTCCAAACGCCGCTTCACGCGGTACGCTCCCTCCGCCTAGAACGTCGGCAGGATGCGGAGCCAGAGCGTCGGCGCGGTGCCGTAGCCGGCATCGCGCAGGGGCCAAGCGAGTTCGAGGCGGATCGCGCGGTCGTCGAGGCCGAGGGCTACTCCGGCAGCGCCGATCCAGCCGGGCGTGTCTTGGGCGAATCCACCCGAGGCATCGTCGGTCCGACCTGCGTCGGCGAAGCCGATCACGAAGAGGTCGTCGGCTACGTCGTCGAACAGCTGAAACTTAGCTATGGCGACTTCGGCGTTGGCGAGAACGGCTGTCCGTCCGGCGAAGACGTTCTGCGGATAAGCGCGGACGCTGCCCAGGCCGCCCAGCGTCGGAAGGGCTTGAAGCGGGATACTGCTTCCTGACGTGCGTGTGGCGCGTAGGCGGAACGAGAAGGCGAGGCCCGGATCGGGACGAACGTAGACGCGGCCGTCAGCGGTCACGCGCGTGTAGGCGAAGTCGCCACCGACGCCGTCGCCGAACTCGGCTTCGGTCTGGAGCGCTGCGCCCGACGGCAGCGTTTGGATGCCCCTGACACGCCCCAGCGTTGCCGACGCTACGATACGCTGCGCGCGTCCTTCGTCGAAGAGGGGGTTAGACCTGAAGTCCGTGCCGCCGAAGAGCGACCACGACACTTCGCGGCTGAGTGCCGTATAGTCCTCGGATCGGAAGCCGACTCCGATTTCGCCCAGGCTACTCAGTCGAATCTTGGTGTACGCGTTCCAGCCCTGCGCCTCGTAGTAGTCGTAAAAGTCGTTGCGCGCCAGCCCTGCCGCCAGCGCGTTCTCGACCGGATCGACCTTCCAGCGGTCGTACGTCGCTTGCTGCTGGCCGTAGCGTACACCGACCAAAGTGGCGTACGGACCTCTCGGAGTCACGCGCGTTTCCACTCCAATCTGGTACCGCAGCCGCTTCAATCCAAACGCATAGCCGATCTCGCCGACGCCGCGCGCTGGGGTGCGGCGGTCCAGGTCGAGCCCGCCGGTACGCAGGCCGAGGTACAGGCCTTCGACGCGGTTGTAGCGAATCGGCAGCCCCTGGTCCATCAGCGGTTCGCGCCAGAACAACGCGTCGTGCAGGTCTGAGCCGTACGTCCGTCGGGGGCCACGCCAGCTCCAGTCGTAGGTGGTGCCCCAGTCGAGGTCGCTTTCGAAGTAGAAGTCGTCCTCCGATACGTCCAAGGAGTCCGATGGCCTGTCGTCCTCTTCGTGCGCGTTCACCCAGTCGTAGCCTGAGTCGGCGTCGGGGTGCGTTTCGTCGGCATCGTGCCAGACGTAGGCGTCGCCCGAGAGAGCGGCGTCGATGGTTTCGATGATCTGATCAAGCGTGGCAAGCAGGCGCCCCTGGTCGCGATCGACATCGAACCGCAGCGCATCGGCCGAAGCGCGGAGTCTGCGCAGATCGCGGCGGCCGGCAACGCTTTGCGCCTCGGCTTCCAGCGCATCAAGACGCTCGGCATACTCGGCAGATACGCGCGGAGCCGCGTCGGCAATCAGGCTGGCACTGACGCGGGCGGCATCGCGGGCGAGCGAGTCGGCCGATGCGTCGGCTTGAGCGTGCGCGCCTGCGGTCAACAGCAGAGCGACGAGGAGGGCGGGCAGGAAGCGTAGCGGACGTGGCATGGTGAGGCGGGTCTGGTGCAGGGGGCGCCTACGGAGACAGAGCAGCCCGGTTACACTGCTCCTTCACCCGTCGCGCTTGAAACTCGCCAGCGACGACCACTGCGGTCCGCTCGGTGGTTGCCGTGCGTCGGGCGTCGACGCAAGCGGCGTCCATGCGGTGGGCTCGGACGCTTGGGCGAGCGAAGTCGCCTGCGGAACCAGGAGCGTCGGAAGGGCCGGGCTGCGTGCGCCGTCGCCCTGATCCGAGGCGACGGTGAGCCGTCCGGGGCGCAGAAAAACCGGTCCTTGATGCGGGTCGGACAGAATCGAGAGGATTTCGGGCCGCACGTTGGGCGCTTGCCGGACGAGGGATTCGAGTTCGGTGCGTTCGGGCAGTGCTTCGTCGGCTTGCAAGCCATGTTCGGAGACGCGCCTCCGCGTGATCTCGCGCAAATGGACGAAGCGGTGACGCGGGTCGACCTGCGTCACGTATCCCATCGGGATCAGGAAGTGCTGCCGCCGCTTGAGAAAGCCGCGCACCGCCACGCGCAGGGCCGCCAGTTGCCATCCACCATCGTACGCCCACCCCGAGATCGACCCCATCGGTACACCGACAGCGTCGAGCACGTTGTACCCCACCAGACTCTCCATCGGAGCCTCGGGCGTAGCGGTGTAGAGCGACCAGTCCGCCATGAAACGGGACAGGTAATGAGTGGGAAAGGCGAAGCACAACAGACGCACAAATACCGTGCGCGTTCGTCTCAGTTCGATAGATTCTTCTCAGAAAGAGACGGAAGAGCACGGATAAGGCTATCCGGCGGCAGAGCGAATGGTTTCTGCACCGACACTTGGACCGGTAATCTCATCTCGGATCAGCTTGGTTCTCACAGTGAAACGGTTTGTGAGAACACCTCCTCGAATCGATCCGCGATGCCGCCGATGTCGAACGTGCGCTCAGCGTAAGCGCGTGCGCGCCGTCCGGCCTGCTCGCGCGCGTCGGTGTGGTCGGCGAGGCCTGAGGCTTCGCGTACGAACCCGTCAACGTCGGACGGACCCACGACGCGCCCTGCGGCTTCGCGTTCGATGATGCGCGCGATCAGGTTCTCGGGCGGCACGGCGAGTACGATGGGCTTACCGCCGCACAAATACGCCAGCACCTTGGACGGGACCGAAAACACTCCGGCGTCGGGTTCGAGCACGGCAACGAGTACGTCGGCAGCGGCCAGCACCTCGGGCATCCGCTCGATGGGGACGTAGGGGAGCAGGTGCAGGTTTGCGAGGTGGTGCTGGGCTTTCTGCTCTCGCAGCCAGTCGGCGCCCTTGCCCTGCGACAGGACGAGAATCCGCACGTCGGGTCGGTCCCTGAAGCGCTCGGCGAGGGCCAGGATCAACTCCGGATTGTGCTTCATCCCCATCGTCCCGGCGTAGACGTAATTGAACGTATCGGCGGCGCCCACCTCGCGCGCCCAGTCGGATTCGGCTCGCGGCAGGACGGGCAGGTCGTCGAGCGGTGCCCAGTTTTCGACCGTCGTCATCCGCTCATCGGCCACGTTCCAGGTGCGGAGGATGGGTCTAAAGTCCTCGGTGATCATCACGACGCGTTCGCTCCGCCGCAGCAGCGCCGCCTCGAGCCACAGGTAGTAGCGCCCAATCAGCTCGCCGATGACGGGCAGCTTCTTACGCATGATGCGGTGCGTCGCGATTCCGATCACGTCTTGGAGCCAAAACACCTTGCCGATGCCCAGCCGCTCGGCCGTGCTCCACAGCCTCCGCTGCACGTCGAGCGGGGCGTTGGACGACATCACCACGTCGGGCTTAGCCTTTTCGAGAGCGCGTGCCACGTCGCGCCCGAACGCATTTTCCTGCCGCCAGCGCGTCACGAAGTTGAACTTCTCCAGCGGCTTGTCGAGCGGGATCGGCAGCAGCGTGAGCGTGTCGGGGTCGTCCGGTCGGGGCGTGACGCCTCCGGGGTTGAACGGATTCGAGGGACAGTAGGCGAGCGTCACCTCGTGCCCTCTGCGCGCCAGTTCGCGCGCCAGTTGCGTCGGATAGGCGTAGGCCGTGAAGTCGTGGAGGAAGAGGCGCATCGGGTCAGGCGTCGGTCCGGGTGAAAAGGGCGTCCATTTGCGTGATCTGTCCGTCTTCCCACAGCACGTCGAACGGGCGCCGGAACGCGAACCCGTGCTCGGCCAGAAAACTGCGCAGCGCCTCGAACGATGGCTCGCCCTCATACGACGCTTCGAAGCCGACCTCGAGCAGGACCGCCTCGACGCGCGCCAAAGTAGCCATCGCACCTTGAAGCGCGGCGAGTTCGTAGCCTTGCAGGTCCAGCTTGAGCAGCGTCGCAGGCGGCAGATCGGCGGTGGCGAGCACGTCGTCCAGCCGCACCTGCGATACCTCAATGGACTCGAACTCCAGGCTGGTCGGCTTGAGAACGGACGATTGGAGCGAGTAGGGCGTCTGGTGCAGCGTGACCGTCGCCGTCTCGGGTCCCAGCGCAACCTGGTGAACCGTCACGCGGCCCGAGATGTCGGACAGGTTGGTCTTGGCCTCGTCGGCGAGGGTGGGCAGCGGCTCGAACGAGACGACGCGCGCGGCGGGCCACGTCATGGCGCAGGCGCGCGCGAACTGACCCGCGTTGGCGCCCCCGTCGATCACCAGATCGAAGGCGTATCCGGCCTGCACCATCCGCTGCGTGATCTCGAACGACGTGATCGAAAACGGCGTCCACGAGCGCGCGGCCTGGCGGCCCTGAGACGTGCGCAGGCTGCGTGCGAGGCGGGTGAGGCGAGACAGGGGAGCGGTCATGATTCGACGGTATGGCCAGAGTCGACGCGCGTGGCGAATCGGTCGAGTAGCGTAAAGAGGAGGTCGACGCCCAGGTGGCGACGCCGTGGAGCAAGGTCGGTAGCGACTTCGGCTGCGCCGAACAGGTGGTGTGCGAAGCGGTCTAGGTCCCATTCGGAGATCATGTCGCGGCCCCGAAGGCCCATCTCCTGTGCAACTGCCGCGGAAGCTGATAGCCGGGTCAGGCAGCGTACCAAACCGTCCTCGTCCCAAGAGTCGAACGCGTACCCGTTCACTCCCTCGCGCACCAGATCGGCGGCACAGCCCGTTCCGCGCGAGACCACGATAGGCAAGCGCGCCGCCATCGCCTCATTGACGACGAGCGCCCACTGATCGGCGAGTGCCGGGTGGACGAAGGCTGAGGCATGCCCATAGTACGCACCCAACTCGTCAGGCCGTATCCAGCCGGGCATGGCGAGACCCTCGATGTTTAAGCTCGTAGCCATATCTTCTAGTCGAGGGCGCGCTTCTCCGTCGCCCAGCAGCACTAGGCCCCAGGGGTCCTGTACCTCTCGTTCGTACCGGGCGAAGGCGCGCAGGAGCAGGTCCAGATTTTTGCGTTCGATAAAGCGGTTCGAGGCCAGGAAGAAGGGCCGCTCGCCAAGCTTGGCGAGGGCTTCTGGACGTGGACGGGCGCCCGCCTCGGCTGCCGCGCGTGCGAAGTGCGCGTTGTCTACTACGTCGTAGCCGTCGAAGATGCGCGCGCTCTCGAAGCCGAGATTCGTGAGGTAGCGCGTGGAGTCCGAACCGGCTACGAGAGCGGCGTCGTACTGCCTGACGATGGCGCTCTTGATCCATTCGCGCCACGTGGTGCGAGTGGTGTCTTCTGCCCGCGAATCGGTCATGAGAACGGCACGGCACCGTTTGCGGCGGCACCACGCCAGCGCGGCGCGCGCATCGGGAAAGCCGTAGCTCATGATGCCGACGACGTCGGGGGCGATTTTGTCGAGCCGCTCGATTACACCTTGTCGCATTCGGCGCGGAGCGATGTCGTGAAAGCTCTCGCTCTCAAACACCCGTTCGTGCTCGAACTCGCCCGAGCGTCCGGTCGCTTCCCACTCATACAGCGCATCGGTAGCCGCCGTCTCAATGGTCGTCAGCCGGTGGCCGCGGCGGTCCGCTTCTGCTTGGCAACGGCGCAGACGAGCTAGATGGTAGGGTCCGAAGCGAGGCCAAAGGACCGCTACGTGGAGCGGCTTGCTCATCGCACCTGCGGTTTGCGTTCGACCCAACTGGCGTGGATTTCCTGGAATATGTCGTCCAAGCTTTTGGTGATGTCCCAGCCCGGATAGTGCGCTTTCATCTTGGTCAGGTCCGAGTAGTAGCAGATGTGATCGCCCGAACGGTTTTCGTCGACGTAAACCGAATCCATCGGCTTGCCGCTCACAGCTTCGGCGCGCTGGAACGCTTCGAGGATCGAGACCGAGTTGCCCTTGCCACCGCCCAGGTTGTACACCTCGCCGATCCGCGGCGCGTCGATGAAGCGCTCGATGAACGCGGCCACGTCGTGACTGTGGATGTTGTCGCGGACCTGCTTGCCCTTGTAGCCGAAGATCTTGTACTGACGGCCTTCGAGGTTGCACTTGATCAGGTACGACAGGAAGCCGTGTAACTCGACGCCGCTATGTCCCGGACCAGTCAGGCAGCCGCCCCGGAGCGCGCACGTCGGCAGGCCAAAGTAGCGGCCGTACTCCTGCACCATCACGTCGGCGGCGACTTTGCTGGCGCCGAAGATTGAGTGCTTGCTTCGGTCGATGCGAAACGTCTCGGCGATGCCCTGGGCGTAGGCTGGGTCGGTGTAGTCGTAGCGGGTCTCGTGCTCAGCCAGGTCGAGTTCGTTGGGGGCGTCGCCGTACACCTTATTGGTGCTCAGGTGGACGAACGGGCTTTCGGGACACGCACGCCGGACGGCTTCGAGCAAGTTGAGCGTGCCGACGGCGTTGGTGTCGAAGTCGGCGAACGGGATTGCGGCGGCGCGATCGTGCGAAGGCTGCGCGGCGGTGTGGACGATGGCGTCGGGCTTCATATCGGACAGCAGCGCGAGGATGCCGTCTCGGTCGCGCATGTCGAGTTCGTGATGCGTGAACGCGTCGTACGTGTCTTGCAGACGCTTCTGATTCCAGCGCGTGTCGCCTTCGGGGCCGAAGAAGACGGCGCGCTGGTTGTTGTCGACGCCCTGGACGAGCCAACCTTGCCGACAGAAGTGTTCGACGACTTCGGATCCGATGAGGCCGGACGAACCGGTGACGAGAAGAGTGCGGTCGGACATGCGGTGAGATGCTTTGGAGATGGGAGGAAAATAAGAGGCTACCGGTGGCCCAGGCGGTGGGGCGCGGCGCACAGGGTACTTGAGTCTGATTCGCTTAGGCGAGTGCCAACGAGTCGGAGCCGCTTACCGACCCCAACAGTCAAGAGCGTCGGGGAGGTTCTCGGTTCAGCAGGTACCACCAGAAGAGCGCTCGCACGACGCGCGCTCGTCGGTAGTGCGCTGCTTCGCCGCTGCGCCGGGCTTGGGCGGCATATAGGACGGCCCGGACGCCGTAGCCTGCGGCGGCGAGTATGCGGTTCGGCAGGGCGAAACGGGGAAAATGCGTCTTCCAGGAATGCGTCCGCGTTGCGGGCACTCATCACCTGGTAATACTCGGGCGTGTCCGACGTGGACACTTCTCCATGGTGCGTGATGACGGCCTGGGGCACGAAGTGGGTGGCGAGTCCGATATCGGCCGCCGCTTTGCACAGGGCGTTTTCCTCGGCGTACATGAAGATGCGCTCGTCCCAGCCGCCGACGGCATCGAACGCCTCCTTGCGCATCGCCAGCGCGCATCCCTTCGCTGCGTCGACCGGTCCGCTCCGATCAGGAACGCGCACCTCGGTTACCAGGTGGCCGTGCAGCAAGTCGGACAGGGGGAAATGGTAGCGCAGCAGCCCCGCGACCGTCGGCCACTCAATGATGGACGACTGGTTGCTGCCGTCCGTGTTGAGCACGCGGGGGGCAGCGATGCCTACGGCCGGATTGGCGTGGAGGTAGCGGTGCAGCACTTCGATGGCTCCCTGATGCGTCACCGTGTCGGGGTTGAAAAAGAGAAGCGTGTCTCCTCGTGCTGCGTGCGCGCCCTGGTTGTTGGCGGCGGAAAATCCGGCGTTGTGGGCGTTGGCTATGACGGTCACGTCGCCCCGATCGACCTCGCTCCTGAAGGTCTGCTCGAGGCGCGACGCGCTGGCGTCCGGCGAGGCGTTGTCGACCACGATCACCTCGCACGACACATTGCCCGCGCAGCGCAGCGCCGACGACACGGCCTCGCGCGTGATAGTGAACGTATTGTAGGAAACGATGACGACGGAGCAGTCCATTCGAATTATTGAGACGGGGCGGCGGCGGCGACTAGCAGGTCGCGGATTATGGTTTGGGCGCCTCGGAAGGCAAAAGAGCGGTAGCGGCCCGCACGCCACTCGGCAAGGATGGGCGGTAGGCGGGCCAGACGGTTTCTGGGATACGAGCAGCGCGCGGTCGCGTGCCGAACGAACTCATCCAGCATCTGGTCGTCTGCGCTGCTGCGGAAACCGGGGGCGTGTCGGCGCATCCGCTCGCGCAGGTGCTCGGCTGTCGCGATCAGGCGGCCGAGGTCGGAGAGGTTCCGGCGCTGACCGTCGACGCTCAGGCGCGAGCGAAGCGTTCCCGGTCCGCTCGCGCCGATCTGGTTGCTGTCGTGCAGGCGGTACGACATGAGGGGGGCTTCCAGGGCGATCAGGCGCGACTGGATGCTCAGCACGAGCGCGATCCAGGCGTCGTGGGGAGCCGAGCCGGGGAAGGGAAGCAGCAAAGGAAGGTAGCTCGACCGCAGCAGCAGCGCGCCGCCGGTGACGACGTTGCGGCGCAGCAACTCGCGCAGAGGCTCAGCGGCGAACGACGCCTGCCGCCCCGCGTCGAAGCCGACCGCCTCCCAAAGCGACCCCGGAAGCGGACGAGAATCGCCGTCGATGAGCGTCGCATTGGAGAAGGCGGCGGCCGCGCCAGGCGCCTGGTCGAGCGCCTGCTCCAGCCGCTCCAGTTTGTCGTAGCGCCACACGTCGTCCTGATCGCTCAGCGCGGTGAGGTCGCCCGAACAGCGTGAGATTGCGCCTGCGAAATTGGCGACGAACCCCACGTTTTGCGGGTTGACGTGCACCTGCACTTCGAACGGCGATCGTTCGGCGAACGCTCGCGCAATCGAAACGGACGCGTCGCGCGATCCGTCGTCGCAGATCACGACGTCGTCGGGCAGTCGCGTCTGAGCGGCGATGCTGGCAAGCTGCTCGGTGAGGTAGCGCGCGCCGTTATACGTGCAGAGCGCTACGGAGATCGTCTGTCGGTTCATCCGGCCACCTCCGGCTGAAATGCGTAGCGACGACGCCAGGCAGCGTAGCAGCCCAGCAGCGCGACGAGTACGAACGCTTGGGTGGCGAGCGTGGCGACGGTGGCTCCCATCGCTCCCGTTTGGGGAATCAGGACGGCGTTGAGCGTCAGGTTGAGCAGCGCCGCTCCGCCCATCACCCACACCAACACCTGCTGATTGTCCGTTGCGATGAGCGCTGCGCTCGCCAGGTAGCTCAGGCATGAGAACGCGAACGTCCAGGCCATCACGCGCAGCACGCCCGCCGCCGGAGCCAGTTCGGGCGAGTCGTCGATGGTCGACACGATCCAGTCCGCCATCGCCGACGTGGCGCCGGACGCGACCAGTCCGAGGGCGAGCATCGCCCCAAATCCTAGGCGCATCACCCGGTCGAAGGCGGCGCCGTCGCCCGCGCCGTAGAGCCGCGCAAGGCGTGGGGCGAGCACGGCTATGAGCAAGGCCGGAAGCTGCACGAGCGCTTCGGGAATGCGAAAAGCCAGCCCATACTGCCCGGCTTCCACCTCGCCCCGTATTGCCTCGATCATGACCGAGTCGGTGCGCGCGTACAGCATCACGAAAATCGCCGACAGGCCGAGCGGCCACGCCTCTCCGACTACGTGCCGCCACACCGACGCGTCGATGCGCTGCCGCTCCAGCCGAGCGATGCGCCGGTGCATCCGCCACACGCTCCAGCCTATGGCTCCGGCCGCGCCGACGCTCATGCCGGCGAGCAGCCAGAACGCGTCCGGATGGATGGAGAGTCCGACCAGCCCGAATCCGACGACGAGCGTTTTCTCCACGACGACCGACTCGGCTTCGTAGCGCATCTGTTCGGCGGCCTGGAAAAAGCTGCGCGTGAACTCGAGCAGGTTGAGCATGAACCAGTAGCTCCACGCCACGCGCACCAGTCCGGCAGGGCTGCCGAGCAGCGGAGCGATGGCTTCGAGCAGCACCAGCGCCAGCAGTCCCATGACGAAACGCAGAGGGAATAGCTGCGCCGCGTACACGTTGGCCGACGCCCTGCCTCGCGCCACGTCTCGCACGACGACCGCGGAAAGGCCTGCCGTCAGCAGCCCGACTGCGATTCCGGCCAGGGCCAGCGCGGCGGTGAACGCGCCATACTGCGCCACGCCGATCCGCCCGATCACCACGATCGTGATGAACCCGAACCAGATCGGTTTGACGAGCAGGCTGCTTCCGCTCAGCCAGGTCAGGTTACGCAGCATCACTCGCCGGAGATGAGGAGAGACGGGCGGCGGTTCCCGAAACGGCTCCGCCCACCAGGCCGAGGAACAGGTAGCCTTCCGACATGGAAAACGGCGACGACGTATTCATCACGAAGAGCCATCCTGCCATGAACGACGCGCCGAACGCCAAAAGCGCCCGCTGGTCGGTCGCTCCCAGCCGATCCGCTCGCCGCTCGCTCGTCCACGCTCGCACGATCAGCAGCAGCCAGTACGCTGATATCAGGAGCAGGCCAAACGCTCCGAACTTGAAGAGCATCGCGATTACGCCGTTGTGGATGAACGAACTCTGCTGCGTCATGTCGAGGATGATGTCGAAGTGCCCGAACTCCGCAGCCATGCCATGCCCCAGCAAGGGGTTCTCGGCGACGCGTCCTAGCACGGCTTCGGCTTCGTATATCCGGCTGACCAGCGACACGTCGCGCGTCGTCGCCGTGCCTACGGTGAGCAGCCGCGATAACAGCCCCAGGCCGATCACGAAAAATGTCTTGCCCAGCGCCAGGTAGGCGACAAGTATGACGAGCACTGCCGAGGCGATGCCCGAGAGCGCCAAGCGGGTTCGATTGGCGCCGTCCATCGTGACGAACAGGACGATGAGGCTCAGCGCCAGCGTCACCCAGTATCCACGGCTTTGCGTGAGAAGCACTCCACCCAGGCACACGGCCGCGCACAGCACGTACCCGACGCGCATCGACACTCGGACTTGCCCGTAAAACGCCAGTACCAGCGAGGCCAGCACTCCGCTCACCATGAGCAACTCGGCACTCGCGACGCGCCCCATGGTGAGCTGCCAGGCCATCTCGGCACTTGCCAGCTTGGTGCGGTAGTCCAGCACGTTGCGGGCCGTCACGTACAGGCCGTAGAAGACGAGCAGTTGCAAGATGCGCCGAGCGGCTTCGGGTTCGCGGCGGCAGTAGTCGCGCACGGGAAAGTAGAAGCCCATCAGGGCGAGCATTGTCAGCGCGCTGAACGCATTTGAAAGGCGCGCGTCGAACACAAGAACGCCCAGCGCCGTCGCCGCTACCCCCCAAATCAGAATCACCAGCACGAGCGTGTCCTCTCGGCGGTGGAGCAGCGCACTCAGCCCACCGTGCATCACCGCACGGGCGAACCAGACCAGCAGAAAGACACCATACGTCAGACCGTAGACGATTTCGGTGAGTTGAAACCCGTCCTCGTTGACGGTGATCACGACGAATCCGGCCAGTACGAGCAGCAGCGGCGCGTGAGAAGAGATGCGGGAAGCTATGAGCGGAGCGGTCAAGGCAAGCGCCAGCGCAACTCCTGCACCTATCAGGGTGACTGAGAGCGCCCCCGGTCCTACCCATGCCAAAGCCGCGCACAGGGCCAGCACGCCCAACCCCGCGCCGATCGGCCCGCGGCGGGCGTCCCCCTCGGCCGCTGACTCAAGCACGACGGCCCGCGGCTCCGCTCACCCGGCCGCTGAAGAAAGCATATGACCGATCGTACCAGGCGCGCGCGAGCACGGCTAGGCACGCCAGCAGCGCGGCCGAAAGTGTGGAGAGGATGACGATGCGCGACCGGCGCGGCTCGGCCTTCTTGTCGGGCGGGCGAGCCGCATCCACGACCTGGACCGTCTCAACGCGCCGCATTTCTTCCATCCGCGCCTGCTCCAGCAGCGGGAGCAGCGTCTCGATGATCGTAGCCTGCATGACCCGCTCGCGTTCGAGTTCGGCGTACTGGCGGGCGACGGCGGGGATGGCCTCTCGCGAGACCGGAAGCGTCTCTTCTCCGCCTCTAAGCGCTTGGCCGTACCGCCGCTGTGCCGCTTGGGTGAGCGTGCGCAGCCGCGTTACCTGCGGGTTGGCGTCTCCCAGCTGGCTTTCTAGCGATTCGTACTGGATCTCGAGCTGGATCAGTTCGGCTCTGATGGCCGCGAGTTGCGTAAAGAATCCCTGGGTCTGCTCGGGCAAGGCGAACACTCCGAACTCGCTCTGAAAATCGCGGCTGGCGTCCAGAGTCGAGTCGAGCGCCTGCATGGCTGTGTCGTAGCGCTGCTCGATGTAGGAGCGAAAGCCTCCGGCAGACTGCGTGGTCAGGTCGGCGTTGAGTTCGTTGATCTGCGCCGTCATGAAGTTCGCCAGGTCGGCGGCTCGCTGCGGGTCGCGGTCGAGAACGGTCACGCTCAAAAACTCGAACTCGTCGTCGACTGCGAACGAGGCGTTCTCGCGCAGTTCAGCCCGTGCGTCTGCTTCGGGCGTGCGGCTGTCTCCCACGTCGTACACGTCGACCAAGTCGAAAGTCTGCACGGCGCGGTCGTACATGGTTTCGCTCGTCAGCAGGGCCAGCGAGCGAGTGTAACTGCCGACTCTGCCCCCGAGCAGGGCGCGCGCCGACGAGGGCAGGCTGCCGCCGAGCAGGTCGGAGATGCCGCCACCCGAGGGGATGAGGACGCGCGTGCTCGCCGCGTAACTGACCGGAAGCAGGAGGCTGATCGCGATCGACGCTACGACCGCCAGAGCGGTCACGGCGATTATGAAGGTCCGGTGACGCAGGAGTTGGGCGAGGGACCACCAGAAATCGTCCTCTGCGCTCGGCGCAGGCGAGGCGGTGAGGTGGTCTCCCGTGGCGGGGGAGACGGGAGGAGTTTCCATCTCGGAGTAAGCGGGCGGGTAGGGAAAGGGCACTCAGTTGCCGTCGCGCGTGATGAGCAGGTACGTCGTCACCAGGGAGGCGACGTGCCGACGATGGCGGTCGCCGTCGAGATCGTCCGGAAGCGCGCTTCGCGGCGGTCTCGGATCTCGGACAACTCCTGACTGCGCTGCTGCAGGGACAGACCGAACAGGTCGGCCTGGGTGGCAGGGTCGTCGGTCGTGACGAGGATCAGGTCGCCGGACTGCAGGGTGCCCGCCTCGCTTGCGTCGACCAGTTCCTGGGTACCGGCGCGGAGCACATACACGTCGCGGACGTTGCGGCGCAGGCCCCCTGCCGACGCGAGGTAGTCGCTCGGTCCTGCTCCTGCCTGGACGGGGAGGTAACCGGGCCGGGCGACGCCGCCGGTGACCAAGACGGTGCCTTCGTCACGAGGGATGAACAGGCGGTCCCCGTCGAAGAGGGGGATGTCGGCTCCACCATCGCCCAGCCACGTGACGGCGGGGATGCCGATGCTGGGCGTGGCGATCTGGTTGGCGAGCGAGGCGCGCGTGACGAACGGCAAGTCGCCCGGTGTGGCGACGGCGCGCTGGATGGGCGTGTCGTATCGGTTGACGCCCGCTCCTCCATTGCGCTGGATGTAGGATCCGCGTCCCAGAGCCGTCGGGAGCAAGCCGCCTGCTTCCTCGATCAACGTGCGCGCGGTCGTCACGCCGGGAACGATGCGGTAGCTGCCGGGATACGCCACCTCGCCATCGACGACGACAATGCCGAGTGCGCGGTTGGACTCGACGAAGACGGTAGCGCCCGGCTCGACGCGCACGTCCGATCCCGTCCGGCCGCTCTGAGAAGAGCCGATCACGCGCACGGACCCATTGCTGGACGTACCACCGGCGGCGGCGATCAGGTCTTCAGCGGTGTCGTCGGAGCGAACTGGGTAGGGCCCGGGGAACGGGACGGCTCCGCTCACGAACGCCACGTCGCGCGTGGTGTGGTAGGCGGGGACGTAGACGCGGTCGCCGTCGCGCAGGTAAGGATTGAGGTCGGGATCGCCGGTGCGTCGGTAGCGCATCAGGTCGAACGTCAGGGCCGGTGCGCCGTCGCGGCGGATTTCGACGGCGCGCAGGTGCGGGGCGAAACCGGGAGCGATAGTGGCCGACGGCGTCTCGCTCTGTTCGTTGACAGTCGTTCCGTCGGCGAGCGTCGTCGTCGTGTTCGTGCGCGTGGGACGCATCGCCTCGACGGCGTCGCTCAGACGGGCGAGCGGGCCGACGGTCTTGCGTCCCGGGTCGGCGACGGCTCCTCCGACGTGGATCACGAACCGGCGCGGCTGAGCCAGAGCGACGGCGACGGGGACGTTGCGGTAGAGCGGCTGAATCGCGCGCAGTATTCGGTCGCGTGCGGCGCGGAGTGTGAGTCCGTCGACTTCGATTCCGCCCACGTCAGGCAGCATCAGCATACCGTCTGACGTGACCGGCACCTGCACCTGAGTCGGCTGAGCGCCGCCGATCGACAGGGCGAACACGTCGCCGGGGCCTACCAGATAGCGATCGGCGTCGACGGCTCCTTCCTGTGCGAACTCGGACGGCAGGTTGGACTGCACCGACGAGCGACTCGCCAGTAAGGCTGCGAGCGCGTCTTGCGTACTCTGCGCGCGTGCCGAAGGCGTCAGAAAGCCGTAGGCCAGAACGGCTAGAAGTCCGGTTCTAGCGAGGCGGGAGGAAATAGAAAACACGTCGGAACGCTGAGTAAGGTCAGAAAACAGTAGCGTTGCGGCGTATAGGCGTTCGGTGAGCAGTCGAGACCGGCAAGCTACGGCACGCGCCCTTCTACGTCAACGGGCGCTTGAGTGCCCTGGACTACTGCCCGGCGTGCGGGCTGCGCGGTCCAACGCTTCGGTCGGCGTAGTCCAGGATCCGGCGGTATTCGTCGGTCCACGACGCAGGTTCGGAGAATCCGTGATCCTCGACCGGATAGACGGCCATCTCCCAGCCCTCTTTGCCCAGCTCGATCAAGCGCTGCGCCAGCCTCGCCACGTCCTGAAACTGCACGTTCACGTCGACCATCCCGTGGGCGATCAGCAGCGGATCGCCCTCGTACCCTTCGGCGAAGTTAATCGGCGACGAGAGCGCGTAGGCGAGGCTATCGGTGGCAGGCGTGTTGAGAATGTTGGACGTGTAGCCGTGGTTGTAGTGCGCCCAATCGGTCACGCTGCGCAGGGCCGCGCCGCCGCCGAAGTGCTCGGGTTCGGTGAACAGCGCCATCAGCGTGATGAAACCGCCGTACGATCCGCCGTAGATGAACACGCGCTCGCTCTCGATGTCCATCTCACTGCCGACCCACCGGCTCGCGTCGACGTAGTCTTGGAGGTCGCGTCCCCCCATGTGGCGATAGATGTCGGTGCGCCAGTCGCGTCCGTAGCCTGCCGACGCGCGGTAATCGAGGTCGAGGACGGTGTAGCCCTGCTCGGCCAGCAGATGGTGAAACATGTACTCGCGAAAGTAGGTGCTCCATCCGCGGTGGACGTTGTGCAGATAGCCTGCACCGTGGACGAACAAAACGGCGGCTCCATTGGCCTTGCCTGGCTCGGGCCGGTAGATCCGCGCCGGGACCTGGGCGCCGTCCGACGCGGGCACGTTGACGATCTCGGCATCGCGCCAGTCGTAGGCTTCCCAGTCCGGCGTCGTGCTCTGCGTGATGCGCGTGCCGCCGACGTAGACTTCGGGCGGTGTGTTGGCCGTGCTGAACGTCTGGGCCATGACCTGGCCGCGCGGGTCGAGGACGATGTCGTGGTGGCCGACGCGATCGGTGAGCCGGGTCCGGGTGCCGCCCGTCGCAGGCATCGAATAGCGGTGCCGCTCATGCGCGCTGTGCTCGGTCGACGTGAACGTGAGCGTCTTACCGTCTATGCTGAAGGCGGGGTCGCTAACCTCGAAGGTGCCGGACGTAAGGTGCGACTGGGCTCCGGTCTCGGCGTCGACGCGGTAAAAGTGGCTCCAGCCCGTTGCCTCGCTCTGCATCAGAAAGTGGCGCGCGTCGGGGTACCAGAGCAGCGTCCCCGTGCCGCCCCACGATGAGATGCCGGGGCCTCCGATCCACGCGTCGTCCTGCTGCACGTCGAGCGCCGTCACGGTTCCGCTCGCTGCGTCGAGGCGGGCAATCCAGCGCGTCTTGTTGTCCTGCGCGCGGACGACTAGCAAGCCGTATCGTCCATCCGCGCTCCACATCGGCCCGGTCACGTCGACGGCGCGGCGGGCGCTGGCCGAGTCGGCGGCGGTTTCGAGCGTCGGCTGCTCGCCCAGATAGGCAGGCACTTGGTAGAGGAGCGGCAGATCGCTCAGGCCGACGGCGTAGGTCGTGTCGCGGGTCAGGTCTTGAATGTGGAGCGTCGATGACGCCTCTTTCTGGCCGACTTTAGGACGAATCGCACGCATTTCCACATAGCCGTTGTCCGTAATCCAGAACGGCACGTCGGTGCGCTCGTTGCTCACGTCGGGCGTCGTGGTGAACGTCACCCAGCGCCCCGTCGGGTCGATCTGGAGTTGGCCCACATCGTCGCCGCCTGTATAAAATGTCGGCGTACCACCTCGTGCTCGGTCGGCGGCCTCGCTGGCCTGCTCGCTCGTCTCACGTCGCTCGGCGCGGTCGCGGAGGTAGCCGAACAGTTCGCGCTGCTGCCGGTCGAGGAAGGCCTGCTGAGCGTCGGGCTTGGTCTCGCTCGGTGCCCGCCCGCTGCGGATGTCAGTAAGCTGCGTGATCGCGCCCGTCGATAGGCTGTGGCGAAAGAGCGCGTCGCCCTTGCGGTAGACGACGGCGGTATCTCCGGCCAGGAAGCGTGCGCCGTATTCCCGGTCGCGCGTATTCGTGAGCGCCGTCGCGCGTCCCGTCGTGCGGTCCATCAGGTAGACATCGCCGCGGCTGTCGTAGACCTTGCGCTGCCGGTCCGCCGAGTAGACGCCCTCGCCGATTTGCCAGCCATCGAACGTCTCGGGAGGGTCGATCTGCTCAGCGTAGGGCGCCTTCCGAGGTGTCGTCGATCCGCGCTCTACCCGGTAGAGCGAGTCCGAGTCGAAGGCCATCTGCGGGTTCCAGCGGAAGTAGAGTGCGTCGCCGGTCTCGCTCCAGCCCATCAGCCGAGGCAGACCGTTCGAGAGCGTATCGCCCCACGCCATGATCTGCGAAACGGTGAGCGGGCCTGAAGTCTGAGCGCGGGCCGACAACGGAAGCAGCAGGAGCGCGATCAGGACGAGGCGAGTGGGTCGGAGCATCGGTCAGAGAGTGTGCAGCGCGCAAAATACTTCCGCTCGTCTGCCGCCGCCCTACTCGAACAGGTCCGGCTCTACTGTCTTGGTCCCGCCATCGAACTCCGGCAGAACATCGAATGGCGCGAAGAGCCCTTCTCCCCAACCTTCCGTGTGCGCAAACATATCGAAACGGCGTGCCCAGTTCGTCAGTCCTCGTCGGGCCAGTCCGCCGCCGTGTGCCGGTAGGCGGTCAGCAGGGCGTCGCTGCCGAACGTCGTCCACTCGGTCTCGGGCCAGCGGACGGCGTCGGCCATGCGGTCGGGCGGGTCGAGCGAGAAGGCCGGTCGTCCGCCGCCTAGCCAGATCGGGGCGACGAAAGCTAGCAGGCGGTCGGCCAACTCGTGAAGCAGTAGGGCCGACGCCAGTCGTGGTCCGGCTTCCACCAGGAGCGACTGAACCGGCGTTCCCGCATCGCCGCTTCCCAGCGCGTCGAGAAGGGCGGACAGGTCGAGGTGATCTCCGGAGAGGGGAATGCGGAGCACGCGCCCACCTGCCCGCACGAGCGCCTTGGCGTAGGCAGGGTCAGCGTCCGGGCCGACGACGGCGACGGTCGACGCGGCGTGCTCGTCTCCGAACAGGTGGAGGTCGGGCGAGAGGGCACCTTCTCGGTCGAGGACTATGCGCAGCGGCTGTGGCCCGGTCGTGTGGCGAACGGTAAGGAGCGGATCGTCCGCCCTCGCTGTGCCGCTGCCGATGAGGACGGCGTCGGTCGTCGCGCGCAGGCGGTGCACGTGGCGGCGCGACTCCTCGGACGTGATCCACTGGCTGTCGCCCGTCTGCGTCGCCGAAAAGCCGTCGAGCGTCTGAGCGATTTTCAGCGTGACGAGAGGTCGCCCGGTGCGGACGTGATGAGCGAATGCCTCGTTCATCCGCCAGCAATTGACCCCGTCGACGCCGATGGTCACAGTGATGCCTGCCTCGCGCAGCCGTTCCATGCCTCGGCCGTTGACAGCCGGAAACGGATCGCGCATGCCGATGACGACGCGCCGCACGCCGGTCCGGATCAGCAGGTCGGCGCAAGGCGGTGTTTTACCCTGATGCGTGCACGGCTCGAGCGTGACGTAGACGGTCGACGCCCGGAGGTCGTCATCGGTCGCGCCCCGGGAACGGGCGTCGGCGATGGCGTTTGGTTCAGCGTGCGGCTCTCCGTAGCGTTCGTGCCAGCCTTCGCCGAGTACGTCGCCGGATTCGGATACGATGACGCAGCCGACCAGAGGGTTAGGACTGACGTGTCCGGCCCCGCGCAGGGCGAGCGCTCGGGCGCGCTGCATCCACGCTAGATCGTCGACGGATTGGGTGTTCAGGAGCGGCATGAGGTCAGGAGATTTCGGTTACGGCGGGCAGTAGATCGTCCAGCGCCCAGGCCTCGAAGTAGAACTTGTGCTCGGATCGAACCTTCTGGTACGGCGCGCTGAACCGCCGCACTCCAGCGCGCGGGTCGGACCGCCACGCCGCCTCGATGCGTCCGCGGACGGGCGAAGGCGAGAAGATCGTCAGGTCGCGTCCCTCGTGCGAGGGTTCGGGGAGCAGCAGCGTCGCGCCTGCGTCGAGGAGCGTCAGGATAGCGGGCAGCGCACGGCGCCTGTCGGGCTGGGATGCGGCGCCGAGCAGGGCGAGCGCGGGCGGTGGGGCGTTGAGAGCAAGCGCGTCGAAATCGGCAGAAGGCAGAACCCGCGCGAACTCGGACGGCGACAGCGTCCGCGTCCTTCCGTCGATCATGCCGCTCCACCCCGCCGATCCCAGCGCTCGAGTCAGACTCGGCGCCCACACGTCCGAGTCGTCCAGCGCCGTCAGGCCAACGCGGGCGCTCGCTCCATCCTCCATCTGCGTCCCCGCCAGGTACACGCGGAAGGCACGCGGCCTACCGATCAGCGCCTCCAGCCCGCTCAACTCGAACGACATCGGATCGGCGCGTGGGCGGGCGTCGGGGTCCAGATCGGGAACGACGGACTCCATCGAGAACGGCTCCTCGTAAAACAGTTTGACGATCGCGAGCGAACCGGTCACAGATCCGACCGAGTAGCGTTGCGTCGGCGGCGCGTGAGCAGCAGGGACACGACGACGCTAGACGCCGCACCCGCGAGCAGGGCGGCGGCCAGCGTCGTGTCGAATGCGAAGTAGAGCAGCGCCGCCACGAGGACGAAGGCCGGAACGAAGTCGGTAAGAGCGGAGCGCATGGAGAGGCAGTTAGCGGGAGCGGTCGCGGCCTACCAGGTCGTCGGCGGAGAGGGGATCGGCGGCGAGGCGGTGCAGGTGGCGCGGTTCGTAGACGCGGATCCCGCTCGGTCCGTTCTGCGCAACGGCGATCAGGGCGCGGGCGACGGCTTCGGCGTGAATCGGGCGCATGTTGGCGAGCGGGCCGTGCAGGATCGGCGACAGGATCCCCAGCACCCGCTGCGCCAGCCGCTCGCCGGGGCGGTCCTCGTCGCGGTCGCCGAGCAAGAGCGGCGGGCGGGCGATGTAGGTGGCCTCGAAGGGCTCGACGCCTACGGCGCGCTCGGCTTCGCCCTTGACGCGGCTGTAGAATGCGAACGCGTTGGGATCGGCGCCCACGCTGCTCACCAGCACGAACCGCTGCGCTCCCGCCAGTCGCGCCTGCCGCGCGAACGCTCGGACGTAGTGCAGGTCGACCCGCTCGAACGCCTCCTTCGATCCTGCCGCCTTGATCGTGGTGCCCAATGCGCAGAACGCATCGTCGCAGGCAAGCAGGTCGCGCGCAGCTTCGAGGTCGGCGAAATCGACGACGTGGTGAACGTGCTTCGCGTCGTCCGCAGGCATCTCGCGTCGGCCCAGTGTGACGACACGGTCGTAGGCCGGATCGGCGAGGAGCAGGCGCGTCAGGTGACCGCCGACCAGGCCCGTGGCTCCGGCGACGAGGGCAGTGCGTGGCGATGGAACCAGCATCGGGTCAGGCTTCGGTTTCGCGCAGCCACAACTCGCGGGCTACGTGGTCGATGCCGCGCCCCAGATGGCGCCGGAACGTGCTGAACGGGACTCCGATGCGCTCGGCAGCCAGTGCGTGCGTGGGCAATGGCTTCAAGCAGGCCGCCTGAATGGCGTTGAAATACGGCGCCTCGCGCGGCGACTCGCTTAACACGTGTGCAGCGTCGGAAACGAGCACGCACAGCGACTCAATGCGCCGGTCCTCGTCAGAGTCCCGGTCAACGGTGGAGTTAACGAGCCTAGAGTGCAGCAGCGGGTTGCCCCGCAGCTTGTGCGGGCGCGCGTACTGGTAGAGGACCTCGCGGATCGCAGCAGCAAAATCCGACTCGCTGAGCACGACCGTCGGGGCGACCGGTTCAGGTGGTGCGCTCACCCCAGCTTGCGGAATGCGGGCAATCAACGCATCGAGCCATGCGCGCGGAGGCGTCGCGCGCCAGTCGTGGCCGAAGACGGCATCGGTGTGCCCATCCACCTCGGCTTCGGCGTGCGTCAGGCGGCGCAGGTCGGCGAAGGCGAAGACGGGCGCCCAAAACGTCGCGTCGGCGCAGGGCAGCAAGGTGACGGCGAGTCGCGGCGTCGTCAGGTAACGGCGCACCGTTGAGGCGAACACCAGACTCTGGACGGCGGAAACGCTCTGATAGGATTCCTCGTCCATCCAGAACCGAAACAGAAGTGCGCTCTCGCCCGGTCGCAACGCCGACGAATCGGCCACATAGCGATGCGCCGAAGCGCACGCAGGATCCGCCGCGCGGTCGTCCGGGGTTGTTTCGTGAAGCGCCAGCGTGAGCAGGAAACCGGAGGCCGATCCATCGGGCGAGCGGTACACCTCGACGCCCTCGGGTTGGCGGTCGAACCAGTAGCGCGCGATGCGCTCGGACTCGGGTCCCTGATGCCGTCGCACCATGCGCAGCAGAGCCGGAGCGTCGGCGGGTGAAAACGCGTCGGTCGTGCGCGTGTTGGAGGCCTCCCACTGCTGGCTCAGCATGTCGAGCATCGGCCGTACGAACGGGTTGTCGCGGTAGAGAAACGCGAAATCGGCGAGCGTACGGCGGCGCATCGCTTCGTCGGAGGTGTCGAGCAGGCGATCGGCGTAGTAGCGGCGGGCGCGGGCATGCAGCGTCTGGTAGAAATCAGGATCGCGCCAGCGCAGGTCGGCCAGCAGCACGTCGCGCGCGAGTTCGTGCGGAAACAGGCCCGTAGCCTCGCTCTCGATGAACGTTCGGGCGCGCAGCCAATCGAAGAGGCTGAGTGCGTCGTCCTCTTCGAGCAGATGCTCCAACAGCGGCTGAGTGAGCGTGCGCGTCAGCGCGGCGCCCTCGAGCGCTTTGCGATGCCGACCGCTCGGCGTCTCTTCGACGAACCGTTGCAAGAGCGTCCGGACGATGTCAGGCTGGTCGTCGAAGTCGAACGGCTGATCGGGGTGGCGGCGGCAATGATCGGCCACTAGGGCGAGCGCGAATGGATGCCCGTGTGTCAGGGCGAGAGCGCGTTTGCTACACGATTCGCATACGTCGCGCACGTCGAGAAATGCCTGGCTTTCCTGCGGCGACAGGTTGGCGAGACGGATCGTGCGAACCTCGGCGCTCCATCCCGGCGCGTCCATCCAATCGGCGGCGAGCTTGCGGCGATCGGTGAGAACCACGAGCAGATTCTCGTCGATCGTCGGCAGGAACGAGCGGCGCAGCCAGTCGCTCAGACTCGAGTCGGCTTCCACTCCATCGATCGTCAGTACGAACCGCGTGTCTTGGTCGGTGCGGTCTCGTGCGGGCGCCGTCGCCTTGGCGAACGCATCGGGCGTGCGGCCCATGTCTCTCGCGTCGAGGGCCAAAACCGACACTCCGGCTTCTTGCGCGAGGTAGCGAAACTCGCTCAGCAGCGCCGTCTTCCCAATCCCTCCTGGTCCATACACGTGCAGCACGTGCCACGGCCAGATAGGGGCACTGAGCGCAGTGCCGAACAAGGCACACTCATCGTCTCGACCCACAAACAACCGGTGTCCGTGATGGAGAACGCGATCGTTGAGCAGCATGGAGGAGGGTGGTGGTGACACAAGGGAAGGACCGCGGGTACGGTGTGCACAAGTACGACGGTCTCGGAACGCTTTGGATGTGAGCACAAAGTGAGTATCCGGTGACCTTGCGTGACTGTTTACTTAGGTCTACGTCTTAAAACCGTCTCCTCCATCCACCCTCCACCCCACATATGCGCACTCTACGCTATACACTCGGTCTAGGCACGATTGCCCTGATCGCGGCTTTCTTCCTGGTCGATGCGACCTTCGTCACGGCTTCGAGCCACCGCGAAGCTCCGATGATCCTCAACGATCCGCTCGCGGACAACACGGACGTGTACGCCTTCCGCGACCCGGCCAGCCCGGACAACGTCATCCTCGTTGCCAACTACATCCCGCTCGAGCTGCCGTCCGGTGGTCCGAACTACGACCAGTGGGGCGAAAACGTCCGCTACGAGATCCACGTCAAGAACCAGACGTCGATGGGCCAGCTCGGCTCGGCGACCGATGACATCACCTACCGTTTCACATTCAATCAGGTCAACGAAGACCCAACGACGTTCTTCAAGATCCGTCTGGGCAAGGAGAACCTCAAAGCCACCTACACGCTCGAGAAGAGCACCGACGGCGGTTCGAGCTTCACGACCATCGTTTCGGACGGCTTCGTGCCGCCGCCCAACGTCGGAGCGCGTTCGATCACGGCAGACGCCGGATTGGGAACGAGCTACGAGGCGCTGACCACGCAGGGCGTCATCCAGGCCTCGACCGGTGAGACGGTCTTTGCCGGACCGCGCGACGACGCGTTCTTCGTCGACCTCGGAGGCATCTTCGACCTGGGCGGCGTGCGCGACGAGTTCTGCGACGACCCGGCCAACGGAAACTGTGCTCGTGACGAAGTCGCTGGCTTCAACACGCACTCCATCGTGATGCGCGTCCCGATCGCGTCGCTCCAGAAGGACGGCAAGACGGTCGACCAGGCCACGAGCATCCTCGACGGCGATTTCGTGATCGGCGTCTGGGCGAGCGCGAGCCGCCCGCAGATCAAGACGCTGGCCCTCGACGGCGGCGCCCCTGCGTACTCGGGTCCGTGGGTCCAGGTCTCGCGCCTGGGCATGCCGCTGACCAACGAAGCGGTCATCCCGATCGGTGAGAAGGACTATTGGAACGCCGTTTCGCCGTATAGCGCTGCCGAGCAGGAGTTCGCGCAGTACTTCGTCAACCCGGAGCTTGCGCTCTACATGGGTAACGGAGCCTTCGGAGCCGCCGTGCCCGGACTGAGCGAAGACCTGAAGATCCAGAAGAACTCGTATCCGGGTCTCAACCTCGATGGCGACGGCGATCCTTCGAATGACGGGTCGGGTCTCAACTTCACCAACGGATCGGACGGTGCCGCTGCCGTTCTGCCGCTCGTCACCAGTGGCGCGCTTGACGTGACCGGAACCGCATTTGCCGTGCCGACGATGCCGACTTCGGGTGGAAGCCCGACCGCGCTGCTCGCCCCCGGCCAGCCTCGCCGCGTCGACATCCTGCCGATCTTCTACTTCGGCGTGCCCAACCTCGCGCCGTACCAGCTCGCCGCCGGTAAAGCCGGACTCGTCGTCGACGACGGAACGGGAACGCTCGTCTTCGCCGAGGGCAAGCCGTTCATCAACAACTTCCTGCCGATCACGAACACCGGTACGGCCGATGCGCCCAAGCTCTGGGGCGGCGACATGCTGCGCCTGAACATGGCCGTGCCCGTCACCGAGCGTGGAACGGACGAGTTTCGCAACAACGCGTTCAAAGGTCTCATCCGCGCCGCCGCTATCGGCCTGACGGTGCCGGAGTTTGCCAACGCGACGCTCCAGTCCATCCCGCACATGGACGGCTTCCCCAACGGACGCCGCCTCGAGGACGACGTGACGACGATCGCGCTGCAGGCCGTAGGTGGCCTGGTGCTCGCCGCCGTTGGTCTTCCCGAAGACGATGCGACCGCGGGTGATTACTCGGACCTCGCTTCGGCGCAACTCGTCGCCGAACTGACGTTCGTCGCTGGACCTACCAAGAACGACATCGATCTGCGGACCGACTTCCCCTACCTCGCCAACCCACACCGGGGCACGGACTACGTGCGTGACGTGACGGCCGAAGCGCCGCCAACCAACACGTCGTCGGTAGCCGGACTGGGAGTGGGAGCGCCCGAAGCGTTCATCCTCAACCAGAACTACCCCAACCCGTTCACGCCGTCGACGACGATCGAGTATCACCTGTCGCGCCCAGGAGACGTTCAGCTGAGCGTCTACGACATGCAGGGCCGCTTGGTACGCACGCTCGTCGAAGACCGCATGCCGACGGGTACGCACCCGGTTCGCTGGGACGCCGATGGCCTGGCGAGCGGCACCTACCTGTTCCGCCTGGTCGTGGACGGAAAGGCTGCCCGCACGCAGACTGCAACCCTCGTTCGGTAATCCTACTACGCCAAACGACCTGATCCGTCGGCCGATGCCTTGCGCGTCGGTCGGCGGATTGGTTTTATACTGACCCTACTTTACCAGCATCCACCTCTCTCCTCGATGAAATCCATCCTCGCCACTGCCGTTCTCGTACTCGCATTGGGCGCTGCCGTGTGGTACGGTGTCTCACGCGACACGGAGCCGCTCCCCGAAGGCCCACGTCAGGTGCTGCCCGCCTCGCAGTTCGCCAACCCCGAAGCCTCCATCGGCTATTACCAAGAGCGCCTGCGCCGCAACCCGGACGAAGTGGCCAGCTACGCCGCGCTTGCCCAGGTGCTGCTCCAGCAGGCAACCGACACGCACCGCGAAACCGAGTTCGTGCCCCAGGCGCAAGAGGCAATCGAAGCGGGTCTACGCCGCGACCCGAACGACTATCACCTGCGTCTGCTCAACGGCACGCTCCTCAACAAGCTGCACCGCTTCGAGGACAGCCGGGATCAAGCGAACAACCTCCTCGCCCAGCACCCGCGCGACTCGTACGCCCAAGGCATTCTGGTCGACGCCCTCGTGGAACTGGGCGAGTACCCCGCAGCCGTCGAGGCGATGGACGCGATGCTCGCCACCAAACCGGGCGTCGCCTCGTACTCGCGTGCCTCGTACCTGCGCGAACTCCACGGCGATGGAGACGGTGCTATCGCCGCGATGCGCATGGCCGCCGATGCCGGAATGCGCGGTATGTCGGACCGCGCGTGGGCACTCTACAATCTCGCTAATCTCTATCTGGGTGCTGCCAAGCCGGATACAGCCGAGTTCATCTACAAGGGCATCCTCGAAGAGAAGCCCAACTACGCACCCGCCGTGGCCGGGCTGGGCCACATCGCGCTCATCAAGGGCGATCTGGACCAAGCCGAATCGCTGCTGCTCGAAGCCTATGACCTGACGCCCAACGACGGCTTCCTGGAAATACTGGCGGAAGTCTACGCCATGCAGGGCGACGACCGCGCCGCCGACCGCACGCTCGACCGTGTCCACGACGGACTGGAAGGGGCGCGCGGCATGGGCGAAATCGTCGACATGGAGGAGGCCGACTTCCTGCTCGATCGCGGGCAGGAGCTGGAGCGCTCGCTGCGGATGGCCAAGGAGCAGGTCGAGCGCCGCCCCGGTCACATGCACGCCAACGAGACGTACGCCTGGGCACTTCACCACAACGGACGCTCGGCCGACGGCATCCCGTACATCGAACGCGCGATGCGCCTGAACACGGGCGACGCGATGGTCCACTGGCGAGCCGCGCAGATCTACCAGGGCGCAGGTAACGCAGCGGAAGCACGGCGCCACGCCCAACTCGCGCTCGACGGCAACCTGGGCGTCGAAAGCCCAACCGCCGCACGCGACGCCCAGTCTCTGCTCAGCGCTTCGGTCTAGACTTTCCGTCCATCGCTTGATTGATCTTGGCGCGTGAAGGCCACTCTCAAAGACGGATTCGTCGGCGGACTGCTGGCATCTGCGGTGTGGACAGGCGCGCTGGCGATGGTCGTCGGCGTGGGTGTGCTGCTAGGCGAAGTCGGGGTCTGGGGAGTTGTGAGCGGTGCATCGTTGGCAGGACTGGCTTTCAGCACGGCGCTCGGATTCATAGTGATGGGCGCGCTCTGGGCGATTCCCTTTGCTGCATTCGCGCCCGATCCAACGGTCTGCAAAGGAATAGCCTTCGCCTTTCTGCCAGCGCTCTGGAACTGGGTCGTGCTGCCTGCCTTGCTGATGGACGGCCCTCTGCTCGACGCTATTCCGCTCGCGGTCCTAACCGTTTTGCTCCCCGCGAACTGCCTCGTCTGGGGTGGCATCGTCGGCTGGTACTGCGCCCACCGCGCGCGACCCGTAACGACGTAGTTTCCGCCTATGCCCGAACCGCTCTATCAGTCCCACGCCGTCGCGCCTGACCTCGCCGGTCGGCTACGAGCGATGCCCAAGGTCGAAATCCACGTCCACCTGGAGGGGGCTACGGGACCGGAAACCGTGTGGCACATGGCGCGGCGCAACGGCGTCGACCTGCCCGCCGACACGCTGGACGAGTGGCGTGCTTTCTATGCGTTTCGCGACTTCGATCACTTCGTCCGCGTCTACCTGCTGGCCTCGTCGGCGATGCAGACGCCCGACGACTACGAGCAGATGGTCGTCGACTTCGGTGCGCATCAGGCGGCTCAGCACATTCGCTATTCGGAGACCTACTTCAGCCCGCAACTCCACCTGGGGCGTGCGCTCTCGGCCCATCAGATCATCCGGGCGCTGGAGCGGGGCGCCGAACGGGCCGAGCGTGAACACGCCACCCGCGTCCGCTTCATCGCCGACATCGGACGCGGCGTCGACGGCTTTCTGGACGATGTGCTGCCGTTTGCCCTCGCCGGACGCGAGCGCGGCGGACTGTTTCTGGGACTGGGCGTCGGCGGGTTTGAGAAGGGATTTGATACTGAACCGTACGAGCCGATTTTTGCCGATGCGCGCGCTGCCGGATTGCGCGTCGTCGCTCATGCGGGGGAGACCGATGGCGCGTTTCGTATCGCCCAAGCCGTCGACCGATTCGGAGCCGAGCGCATCGGGCACGGCGTCCGTTTGGTCGACGATCCCGAGTTGATGAGGCGCATCGCTCGCGATCAGATCCCGCTCGAAGTGTCGCCGACGAGCAACTACCGCTTGGGTGTCACGCCGACCGGTCAGCCGCACCCGATCCGCGCGCTGGTCGATGCGGGCGTCTACGTAACGCTCAATTCGGACGATCCGCCGATGTTTTCAACCGATCTCAATGCGGAGTATCTGCTCCTTGCCGGACAAGGGTTTACGTGGGATGAACTGTGGCATCTCAACCGCCGCACGCTCCAAGCCAGTTTCTTGCCCGAGGCGGAAAAGGCCGTACTGCACAGTCATTGGGACGCATTCACCGCCGGACTCTAGCAGACTACTGCCGCCGCCACTGGATGCGATAGCCTTCCTCGATGCCGTGCCGCGCTGCAAACCCGGCGCGCGTTTCGACGACGTAGCGGGCCGGGGCGACGCTTTCGATTCCGGCGTCCGAAATCGGCTTATTGTCGGGACGGATGGCGACGATGCGTAGGCTATCGTCGGCGAAGTAAAGGTCGAGCGGCATCAGCGTGTTGCGCATCCAGAAGCGCTGCGGCTCCTCGGCGTCCATGATGAACAGCATCCCCGCCTGCTCGGCCATGGTGGGACGGTTCATCAGGCCCATCGCGCGCGAACTGTCGTCCTCGGCGATCTCGATGGCGATGCGCTTGACCGGCGTGCCGTCTGGGTCGATGAAGTCGAGGATTCCGTCGGCGCGAAACTCTGGAGCCGGAGGCGGGCCGTCGGGCGCGTCTGATCCGCAGGCGGATAGGGTAAGGAGCAGGGCGGCGGCGAAGAGAAGGCGCATGGCAAGGCGATGGGGGAACGGAGCGGACCGCGCGTCGGTCCAGAGGGGAAACTAGGATGCCATGCGCGACGATTCCCAACCTGCTCGTCCTCTCGTCGTGCTGGCGGGCGTTTCGGGCGTAGGCAAGACGACCGTCGGCCAAATCGTGGCCCAACTGCTCGGCGTCCCCTTCGCCGATGCCGACGACCACCACTCGGACGCCGCGCGCTCGCTCATGGCTGAGGGTACGCCGCTCACCGACGCCGACCGTGCGCCGTGGCTCGCGCGCCTCGGGGGCGTTCTCGCAGGCTGGCTGGCGTCGGGCAGCGGCGGCGTCCTCGCGTGCTCGGCCCTGACGCCTGACTACCGCGAGGCCTTATCGCAGGCCGTGAACCGCATCCAATTCGTCCACCTCACCGCCGGTGCAGACGTGCTCGCTGCCCGCCTCTCCGAGCGTGCGGATCACTTCTTTCCACCGCACCTGCTCCAAAGCCAACTCGACACGCTCGACGCCTCGGGTGTGCCCAGCGTCGACGCCGCAGCCGGGTCGCCGGACGAGGTCGCCCGCGCGGTCGTCGCGCTCGTACGGATGATGGGCTGACGGGAGACGGGACGCGTGTGCGAGGTCCGAGTGACTCGTTTACCCGTCGATGGGCCAGAACACGCCGAACCGCACGCGGCGGGCGGGCAGAGGCTGATCCGGGACAGTAAGAGTACCGAGCAGCACCTGCGTCTGGCTCAGCACATTCTCGGCCCCATAGAACAGCGTCGCCGTACGGACTCGGGCGCGGAGCCAGAGGTCGACGGTGGCGGATGCGGGGACGCGGACGGCGCCGGGGTAGGGGAGGGCGTAAAGGCCCGTCGGTGCGTGGAGCGTGCGCCCGGCATGAGCGGACCAGCCTCTCAGGTCGGCGTGGAGGTCGAGCAGCAGGTCGCGGCGGAAAAGGACGAGTCGCGTGCCGATGCGGGCGGTTGCGTGCAAACGTGGTTGCGCGTCGCGCCAGTCTGCATCGCCGAGCGATCTGGAAGCAGTCGCCTCGGTCCAGGCGTAGAGGCCGAGCGAGGCGTCCATCCGCCACCCGGCTCCGAGCGAGGCGACTCCACGCGAGATGCCACCCAGGCCCGCGTAGCGCAGCGTGTCGCGCTCGACTTCGCGCCAGTCGTGTCCGTCGCCCGTCGCCCACACGGACGCGCGCACCCATCCGCTCACGTCACCTCGCGTCGCACGCGCCGACGCGGCAGCGCGCGCCCATCGCATCGTTCGATCCGAGTCGGCTCGGACGAATGCGCCCCATCCCGAGCGGGCTAGCAGCGGCGTCTCGGTCGCCCCCAACTCGGCTTCTAGTCGGAACGGGCCGCGCGCCATCGTGGCTAGGCCGACCGGAGCGAACACGGTGTTCTCGAACCATGCACCACCTCGCAGAGTCAGCCCACGCCATGCGAAGCGCGCTCCAATCTCGGCGACGTTTTGAGCGGGCGCGTCGATCCAGGCGTTGCCGTCACCGGGCGATGTGCGTGACAACGCGGCGTAGATCGGACCCCGTTCGGCTCGGATGTCCAACCGGCGGGCGCGGCCTACGAGCGACGTGTCGCGCACGTCGAACTCGCGGCGCAGGTAGGAGCGCGTCGCCGTCAGCGTCGTCCCGCGCCAGCGCGCATCGGCGGTCAGGTCGGTGCGGATGCTGCGGCGGTCGGCCGTCGAAAATCGAGGACCGGAGAGGGGAATGCCATCCTGCCGAAAGTAGATCGACCGGTAGTTGGTCGAGTCGACCGGAACGATGCCGCCCGGCGCGCCGACGGCGTGGCGCGTGTGGAGGCCACGCAGGCTGACGTGCAGCTCGCCCGACGTGAAGTCGGCCCAGCCGAGCAGCGCGCGGCCCCGGCGCAGATCGCTGTTTTCGAACGTGTTGTCGGCTGTCGATCCGAAATATCCGCCCCGCACGCGAAGCAGGCCCGAGCGTCCCAGCAGGGTGCGCCGCCTGGTCTGAGCGTGGAGCAGTTCGACGCGTTGCAGCCCTTCTTCGCCCGAATGATAGCGCAGGTGCGTGAGCGGCTGAGGTGCATCGAACGAGTCGAGGGCAGCGTGGACCGTCAGCCCGCGCGCAGCCGGAGTCGGCGTCCAGCCGACGGGCAGCACGTGCGCCTGAACGTCGCCGCCGAGCAAGTCGCGCAGGTCGACGCCGCCCCATTCGAGCCGCGTCGCCCCAGACGGCGCGCCGTCCAGGCTCAGCGCTTCGGGCCATCCGTAAGGACCCGCGCGAAACCTCCAAGCTCCGGACTGACGCTCGGGCTGAAGCGCAATGCCACCGGTCGTGTCACGCGTGGCGGTAGGGGCAACGAGCAGATCGAGCAGCGTCGTCGCCGTCGTGCGAGCCGACTCCGCGGTCTGCGCGTCGGCAGGGCGCCCCAACGCTCCGGCGCAGAGCAGCATGCAGGCGCACCAGCGGGCTGCACGGCACGTCATCCCGGGAAGAAGCCAAACAGACGGCTGTCGATCTGTTGCAGCAGCATGGCGCGATGTGCCGGGTTGCCGACGAAATCGGTCTCGTCCACGTCGACGATCATGCGCGGTCCCAGGTCGTAGTTCGCCACCCAGGTTTCGTAGTGCCGGTTGAGCGCTTCGAGGTAGTCGAGTTTGATCGACGACTCGAACTCGCGCCCTCGCGCCTGGATGTGCCGGACGAGCGTCGGCACGCTGGCGCGCAGATAAATCAGCAAGTCGGGCGGGCGCAGGTACGAGGTCATCGTCGCGAACAGGTCGCGGTAGTTGACCCAGTCGCGCTCGTCCATCAGGTTCATCTCGTGCAGGTTGCGCGCGAAAATCTCGGCGTCCTCGTAGATCGAGCGGTCCTGAACGACCGACCCCGTCGCCCGCTCGATGGCCTGCTGGTGCCGGAACCGGCTCGACAGGAAGTAGACCTGCAAGTTGAACGACCACCGCTCCATCTGCCCGTAGAAGTCGGAGAGGTATGGGTTTTCGTCGACCTGCTCGTAGAACGGCTCCCACCCAAAGCTGCTGCTCAGCATCCCGGTCAGCGTGCTCTTACCCGCACCGATGTTGCCCGCGATAGCGACGTATTTGCGAGTCGACGAGAGGATTTCGGCCATGAGGCGGGCAGGGCGGATGGAGGACGCGGAACGTGTCGGAAGATAGGTGCGAGCGATCCGCCGCAGATCGCGCCCCATCGTTTCCCGCCGTTTCTCCAAACGAAAAACGCCCCACCGGACGAGAAGTCAGGTAGGGCGAGGACGAGGCCAGTTGGCTCAGCGGCGTGAGCGGACCCGAATCGGCTTGGCCTCGGGCACACGCATCGGCATCATGCCGCCGCCGAACGTGAAGAGTCCGATGATGAGGCAGGCGGCGATGACAGCCGTCCCGTCTACGTCGGCCCAGAGGAGAAACGCCGCGCCTAGGGTCAACATCAGGCCAACGAAGCGCATGGAGCGGGACAGCGAGGCGTCGGCGGGGTCGGGAGTCGAGGTCATGATCGGCGAAGGGTATGTGGAAACGACCGCGCCGCGTGACTGCGAGTGGGTCTGTTGCGTATCTCCCTAAGCCTGAGCCCCGATTGAGTTGCGCGCATGCGACTACTCTCACCGTCTCGTCGCGTGGCATCCCAACGCGTAACGCACCAGGTCCTCCCGCATTCGTACTCCACCCGCTCCATGTCTCGCCTCGTCTCCGTCCTCGCCCTACTCCTGCTCGCCGCCTGCGGAGGCGACGACCTGCCCGCCGACGCCACGCCCGAGCAGCGCTTTGCTGCCCTGGGAGCGCGCACGTACACGAGCAACTGCCAGACCTGCCACCAAGCCGACGGGTTGGGCCGCGAGCGCGTCTATCCGCCGCTCGCCGAAACCGAGTGGGTGACGGGCGACGAGGGCAGGCTCATCCGGCTGCTGCTCAACGGCATGCGCGGCCCGATCACGGTCGCCGGAGTCGAGTACAACAACATCATGACGCCCCACGGCCATCTGAGCGATGACCAGATCGCCGCCGTCCTGACGCACGTCCGCACCAGCTTCGGCAATGGGGCCAGCGCCGTCACGCCCGACGACGTAGCCGCCGTCCGAGCCGACAACACCAAGAAAGGCATCTGGCAAGCCGCCGATCTGGAAGCCGCGACGGGCATCCCCGGACGGTAAATACATCGAGCAAAATACATCGAGCACGCCGAGCTTCTTCTCAACAGTCCCTTTCTCAGCGTCCCTGCTCGATGGCGCGCGCCGCGATGCGATCCACCAGACCCGGTGCGATCAGCTTTATCCACATGCCTGCCTTGCCACGAGGGGTCATCACGATCTCGCGCTTGCGATGGTCCGAAGCTTGGAGAATCAGCCGGGCGCACGTGCCGGCGGACATCGCGCTGCCTTCGTCGACCGGGCTGTCGCCCAGTGGCTGACCATCCGCTCCGTACGCGTGACGGCGAACGCCCGTCGACACGAAGCCTGGAAACGCTGTCGTCACGCTGACACCGGTGTCGCGTAGTTCGATTCGCAGGCTGTCGAAGAAGCCCGCCATCGCGTGTTTGCTCGCTGCGTAGCCTGTACGCGTCGGGACACCCGTCTTGCCGGTCAGGCTGGCGACGTTGACGATGCGCCCGCGCGACGTTTTGAGATGCCCAAGCGCGGCGTGGGTGCAGTAGACTGCGCCCAGGTAGTTGACGGCCATGATGCGGCGAATCGGCTCCAAGTCGCTCAGTTCGTCGAAGCGCGCCCACATTGAGATGCCTGCGTTGTTGATCAGAGCGTCGATCGTGCCGAAGCGCTCTGCGGCAGCGGCGACGAACGCGCGGCACTGGGCCTCGTCGGATACGTCGGTGGGGACGGTCAACACGTCGGCTCCGCGCTCGCGGCAGACATCGGCGACGGCTGCGAGTCCGTCGGCTCCGCGCGCAGCCAGCGCCAATCGGCAACCGCGCTCGGCCAGTTGGAGCGCGAGCGCTTCGCCGATGCCGGACGATGCGCCGGTGATGAGCACGACGGAGTCAGCGTTCAATGGATCGGGCATGGATGCGAGACGAAAGAAGTAGGAGAAGACAACGTGAACGATGCTGTGAACCCTCGGTCCCCAATGAATCCGAGTCGGTCCGCGCGAATGAAAAGGGTACACCAATCCTACGTCTTCCGATGCCCTCACTTTCCACTTCGACCGCCGCCGCTCAGGCCGAACTCTTCTACCAGGACTGCAATCCGTCCGGCGCGCGCACCGTCGTGCTCATCCACGGGTGGCCGCTGAGTCATCGCATGTGGGAGCCCCAGGTCAACGCGCTCACCGACGCCGGATTCCGCGTCGTCACCTACGACCGCCGAGGCTTTGGCTCGTCGTCCTTCCCCTGGAATGGCTACGACTACGACAGCTTCGCCGCCGACCTGCACGATTTGATGAACCACCTCGATCTGACCGACGCGACGCTCGTCGGCTTCTCGATGGGCGGGGGCGAAGTAGCGCGCTACCTGGGCAGCTACGGCAGCGCCCGCGTCGGCAAGGCGGCGTTCGTGAGCTCGGTGGCTCCGTTCATGCTCAAAACCGACGATAACCCCGACGGTGCGCCGATGCAGGTGTTCGACGACATGCTCGCCACCGTCAAGAAAGATCGGCTGGCGTTCTTGGACGGCTTCGGCAAGAAGTTCGTCGGTTGGGGCCTGATGGACCACCCGGTCAGCGACGACCTGTTGCACTTCTCCAAGATGATCGCCGCGATGGCGCAGCCGCACGCGACGCAGGAATGCATTCACGCATTCGGCACGACCGACTTCCGCCCCGATATGGCGCACATCGACGTGCCCACGCTCTTCGTCTACGGCGACGCCGACGACATCGTCCCGCCCAAGCCGACGGCCATCCAGGGCCATGGGATGGTCGAGGGCAGCCGACTGGAAAAGATCAAGGGCGGTCCCCATGGCCTGACGATGACGCACACTGACGAGTTCAACCGCATCCTGATGGATTTCCTGAACGCTTAACCCAGCTCTCGTCCTATCCTCCGGCCCCGTCTTGCACAATGCGAGACGGGGCCGATTGCGTCTTGCCCGTCGCCGTGCGGATAGAGGAGGGATTACCAACCGGTAGCGCTCGACCCGATCACGCGTCGCGTTCGGCGCGTTGCTAGGCCACCATCTTACGACTCTCCATGCGCACCCACTCCGCCCTTTCTCGGCTTGCCCTCGTCCTGATCGCTCTCCTCGTTCTGCCCGCTTGTCAGCAGGCGTACTACAATGCGTGGGAGAGGTTGGGCAAAGACAAGCGGGACCTGCTCTCGGACCGTGTCGAGGAGGCGCAGGAGAGTCAGCAGGAGGCCAAAGAGCAGTTCGAAAACGCGCTCGAACAGTTCCGCAGCGTCGTCGCCTTCGATGGCGGCGAGCTGGAGAACGCCTACGACGACGTGAAATCCGCCTACGACCGCAGCGCCGCCCGCGCCGAAGACGTGACCGAGCACATCGACGACGTGGAGCGCGTCGCACGCGACCTGTTCTCGGAGTGGGACGACGAACTAGACGACTACGAGAGCGCCGACCTGCGCCGCCGCAGCGCTAACCAGTTGCGCGAAACCCAGCGCCGCTTCGACGGCTTGCTCTCCGCTATGCGGCGCGCCGAGGCCAGCATGCAGCCCGTCCTCGAGCGATTGGAAGACCAGACGCTCTTCCTAAAGCACAACCTCAACGCGCGCGCGATTGCGTCGCTCGAAGGCGAAGTCGCCGTTTTGCAGGGCGAGACCGCCGATCTGATCCGTGAGATGGAGCGCGCCATCCGCGAGGCCGACGATTTCTTCGAGCGGAATGGAAGCGTAGCTCGACCGCACGCTGGCGAACCTCGTCGCGGCGGCGCGCGTCCCCACGTGCCCGCTCCCCCGACTCCGCCCGACGCCCCGTGACCCGCACCGAACGCGCCCGCTTCACCCTCGACGCGCTGCGCGAGCGCACGCCAGAACCCGAGACCGAGCTCGCCTACCGCAATCCGTTTGAGTTGCTGATCGCCGTCGTCCTGTCGGCGCAGTGCACGGACGCCCGCGTCAACCAGGTCACGCCCGCGCTGTTTGAGGCATTTCCCGATCCGCCCGCGCTTGCGGCCGCCACGCCCGACGACGTGTTTCCGTTCATTCGATCGGTCTCGTATCCCAACAACAAAGCCAAACACCTGGCCGGATTGGGGTCGATGCTGGTCGACGACTTTGGAGGCGACGTGCCGCAGACGGTTGGCGAACTGATCAAACTGCCTGGCGTCGGGCGCAAGACAGCACTCGTCGTCACGTCGGTTGCGTTTGGAGCCGATGCCGTCGCCGTCGACACGCACGTGTTTCGCGTCTCGAACCGCATCGGCCTGGTCCCGCCATCGGCCGACACGCCGCTCAAGGTCGAGCGCGCGCTGGGCCGCGTCCTTCCGCGTGGCGAGTGGAGCGAGGCTCACCACCTGCTCATCCTACACGGCCGCTACACCTGTTTGGCCCGCTCGCCCAAATGCGAAGTGTGTCCGGTTACGTCCGTCTGCGACTACTTCGCGCGCCTGCAGAAGCTGCCCGCGCCGATGGAGGGACTCGACCCTAAGCGGGGCCGCTACTACGCCCCGACCGGCGGCTACTTCGACGATCCCGAACGGGTGACCGACCGCTACGGAACAGAGCAGGTCACGCATCCCCGAACGGGCTCGATGACGGTCTACGACACCAGGACCGGCCGGACGACCAAGAAGGTGCGCGACTTCCGGGTGTGAGAGTCTCCTCATGCTCTGTAACTGTCATCCTGAGCGCATCCGGAGAGTCTGCTCTGGGTTTGCCGAAGGGATCCCCGAGGTCCGCGGATGCTGCGCAGGTCAGAGGTCCTTCGGCAGGCTCGGGATGACGCAGTGAGAAAATGCCGTGGTGCGCTTTGCCCCTCTACTTGCCGGGTGCGCTTCCGCCGATTCTCCCGCCTCTCCGCGAACATCGCCTGCACCCGGTCGTCCATCGACTTCCTCAATCGACGACTCATGCCCCATCTCCTGCTCATTCTCGACGGCTACGGTATTGCTACAGATCCTGCCGTCAGCGCCGTCGACGCGGCCCATACGCCGTATCTCGACTCGCTCTTCGCTCGCCATCCGCATGGCACGTTGCAGGCGAGCGAGCGAGCGGTTGGACTTCCGGTCGGGCAGATGGGCAATTCCGAAGTTGGCCACACCAACCTGGGCGCCGGGCGTGTCGTGCACCAGGACATCGTGCGCATCGACGTGGCGATCGAGGACGAGTCGTTCTACTCCAACTCCGCTCTGGTCGAAGCCGCCGGGCACGTCAAGCAGACGGGCGGCAAGCTGCACCTGCTCGGTTTGTTCTCGGACGGCGGCGTCCACAGCCACCTGGATCACCTCTACGCGCTGCTGCGCATGGCCGAACGCAACGGCGTCGGCGACCGCACGCTCGTCCACGCCTTTACGGACGGACGAGACACCGCACCCGACGGAGCCGGAAGCCGCTACGTCCGTGAGGCCCAGGCGCAGATGCAGGCCATCGGCGCCGGAAAGATTGCCGACGTGGTGGGCCGCTACTACGCGATGGACCGCGACGAGCGCTGGGAACGCGTCGAGCGCGCCTATCGCCTCCTCGTCAGCGGCGAGGGAGACGCGTTTCCGTCTGCCCAAGCTGCTGTCGAGGCCGCCTACCGTGACGACCTGACCGACGAGTTCATCACTCCGCGCCGCGTCGCCCAGGTCGACGGCACGATCCGGAGCGGCGACGCCGTCATTTGGTACAACTTCCGCACGGACCGCGCGAGGGAGCTGACGCGCGCGCTTGTCTCGCCCAACTTCGACGGGTTCGAGCGGGGCAAGATGCTCGAAAATTTGTACGTCGCCACGTTCGCCACGTACGACGCAGCGTTTGATCTTCCCGTCGCCTTTTCCAAAGACAACTTGGTCGATACGCTCGGCGAAGTCGTTGCACGCGCCGGGCTAACCCAGTTGCGCGCCGCCGAAACCGAGAAGTATCCGCACGTCACCTACTTCTTCTCGGGCGGACGCGAGGAGCCGTTCGAAGGCGAGGACCGCATCATGGTGCCATCGCCCAAGGTCGCCACGTACGATCTACAGCCCGAGATGAGCGTCGGCCCGCTTGCCGATCAGGTGGCAGCGGCGATTCGCGCAGGCGATTATGCCCTCGCCGTCGTCAACTTCGCCAACCCCGACATGGTGGGCCACACCGGGGTCTTCGATGCTGCCGTCGCCGCTATCGAGTCGTGCGACCGGGCCGCGCGTGTCGTCATCGAGGCCGCGCTCGCCAGGGGCTATGGCGTCACCATCCTCGCCGATCACGGCAACGCGGACAAGATGAGCAACCCCGACGGCACCCCTCACACCGCTCACACGACCGCTCTCGTCCCGCATCTCATTGTTTCGGACGGCGTCACCTACGCGCCTCGCCCCGGCAAACTCGGCGACGTAGCCCCGACGATTCTCCACCTGCTCGGCCTCCCGGTTCCCGCCAAAATGACCGGCGACGTGCTGGTGTAGCGGCGATCGCTACTGCTGCCGCTGCTCGCGCCGGAGTGCGTTGCGAACGCTTCCGGTTTTGCGAAACGACGGGTCCGGCGTACCGGTGAAGCAGCGCAGTATGTAGGGGAAATCGTCGGTTACGAAATAGCCGTAGACACCGTCAATCGTCATGCCGTTGCACGCGTCGAGATCGCCCAAGCCCTCGACGTATTCGTAGTCGTCCACATAGGTGCCGTCGTAGGTGCCTCCGGGGCCGTCCTGTCCGCTTGGCCGAGTGCCGCTTTTGAGTCGGTAGCTGGGTTGTGCTTTGCGGATCGCGCTGCCGTCGGAGATGAAGCTGCCGAAGATGGGGAAGCCGTCCGCTGCGAAGCCGACGACGGGCGACGGCGCATTGGCCTTCGAGTCGTCGAACAGAGCGCGCGGGTTACCATGATAATGATATGCCCCGTCCGGTTGGGTGTGCGCGTTGTGTTCGTCCTCTTGAAAGCGGCGAGCGACAAGCGGATTGTATCGGTATGGCTCGGCGGCGTTGGTGCATCCGGTCTGGACGAAGAAGCACCCTGCGGCGAGCATGTCCACTTTGACGCCGTTGAGCATGATCGCGTCGTCGAACTCGACTGTCAGCCGCACGGGTGATGGAGCGGGCTGCGGATCGGAGGTGATCCGGTAGGACTGCTCTTGTTCGCTGACGGGGGCGACGAAGCCGCCCGTCGCATTGAAGTCGTGGTTGGGGATGGCATTGGAGTCGAACGTGCAGCCCGAGCCGTCCGGCTCTACGTCGAGCGCAGCGGTGAACGTCGTGCCTGCCTGCGTGTCGGTCGCCTGAGCCGTGTAGGAAGCGGCGTAGTCGGCACAGTTGGCGCTCCGTGCCGTCAGGATCGCACCGGTCAGATCGATTTTGCTGGCGACGGGCACGTCCTCTTCGGGAACGGAACTGCTGCAGGCAGCGAATGTCAGGCAGGTGACAAGGAGCAGGGAGAAGCGCATGGTGAGTCTTGAATGAGTGGCATACGCAATCTCCCCCACAGGTGTCACACGTCCATGTCGACCGCGCGTCGTTCCTGCGTCATCCCCTCGGCTCGCCGCAGTTCCAGCAGGCACCGAACTGAGCTTCGAGCATCTCCCCGCACGACGGACATGTCCACGGCTCACCGCCCGGAGCCTCGCCGTCGTTGGTCTGCGTCTGAACGATCCGGATAGCTTCGGTCACCCGGTCGTCGTCGGCGATCCACAGTTCGGTCCACGCGTCGATGCCTGTCGCGGCGCCGATCATCGCGGCGCCATGCTCGCCTCGAATCGACGATCGAATGCCTCGGTTTTCGAGTGCGTTCTTGAGCAGGTGGACGATGGCTACGTCGGGGTGGCTGTAAACCTTGCGCATCAGCGGATCGTGAATTCCATCGGCATGAGCGCCTTGACTTGGCCGTTGGTCTCGAACAGGTATTCGAGCCGGGTCATAGCCTCGCGAGCAGGTGCGGGTAGAAGCGCGGTCGACGCGCGCGAAGTCTTGCCCGAGAACACACCGCCGAACTGCTCTTGGAGCTGCTCGGCGAGGGTTTGCGGGCGTGGCAGCACGCGAACGCGGTAGAGGTCGTTCGCCTCAAACCCGGCCTGCCGAGCGGCGATGTCTAGGGCGTCGCCGAGCGTTCCCAGACGGTCCACGAGGCCGAGTTCGAGCGCCTGAGTGCCGGTCCAGACGCGGCCCTGCGCGACTTCGTCGACCTGAGCGGTGGTCAAGTTGGTGGTTTCGGTCACGCGCTCCAAGAAGGCCTGGTACGTGTTGTCGATGCTGGCCTGGAAGCGGGCGCGTTCGGGGGCGTCGAGGGGTTCGAGCAGGGAGATCATGTCGGCGAAGGGGCCGGTTTGAACCTCGCCGAACGTCAGGCCCAGGTTCTCGGTCAGCGCGTCTCCGACGACGAACTGCAGGCTGAACACTCCGATAGATCCCGTAATCGTCAGCGGATCGGCGACCAGTGTGTCGGCCCCGCTGGCGATCCAGTAGCCGCCCGACGCTGCGTAGTCGCCCATCGACACGATGACGGGTTTTTCGGCACGCGTGAGCAGCACCTGGCGCCGCATCTTCTCACTCGCCGACGCCGATCCGCCCGGCGAGTTGATCCGCAGCACGACGGCTTTGACGTTGTCGCTCTCTCTTGCCCGCGTCATCGCTTCGCGGAACGTCTCGTCGCCGACCGTGCCCGATCCCAGCGCGCCCTCGCCGTCGATGATGGTGCCGACGGCGTAGACGATAGCGATCTCGCCCTCGTCGCTGTCGCCGATCGTTAGTCCGGCATCGTCGGCGTCCGACGCGGCGTAGTCGAGCGCGCTGAGTACGTCGTAGTCGGCGTCGTCTTCGAGCCCCAGGCGCGTGCGCAGAACGGCTTCGATTTCGTCGTGGAAGACCAATCCGTCGAGTAGTCCGGCCTCTAAGGCGGCCTCAGCCGTGATGATGCCCTCCTCCTCCATCAGCGCCTTGACCCGCTCAACCGTCATGCCGCGCCCATCGGCGATGGCTTGCGAGAAGATGTCATACTGCGCGTCGAGCAGCGAGGAGAGTTGCTCGCGGTTCTCGGGCGACAAATCGGTCCGCGTGAACGGCTCGACGGCGGCCTTGAACGTGCCTGCGCGAACTACGTCGACTTCTACATCGAGCCGGTCGAGCATGCCTTTGTAGAACGTCGGGGTAATCTGGAAGCCGTTGAACTCGAAAAAGGTGAGCGGCGGCGCGAACACGCTGTCGGCGACCGAGGCGAGGAAGTAGGCCGACTCGTCGAGGTACGGGCCGTCGCTCGTGGCGTAGAGCGTCTTGCCGGTCGCCTTATACGCGACCAGCGCGTCGCGGATTTCCTCGAGCGTGGCCCACGGCGCGGACATCGGGTTGATCCGCAGCCACAGCACGTCGACGCGCTCGTCGGCCGCCGCCATCTTGAGGACGCGGCGGACGGTCAGCAAGTCAAGCTCTTTGCCTTCGCCCAGCAGTTGCGCAAACGCATCGGGTTCGGCGGTCACCTCGGCCAGACCACCGCCCAACTCCAACTCGACGACCGATCCCGATGCGACGCGGGGAGCCGCGTCACCGCTTCCACCCGCAGTCGAAGCGATCGCGATCACGAAGAGGAAGAGGACGAAGAAGATCACGCCCAGGGCGATCAGCGTGCCGAGCGTGGCGGCGACGAGGGTAGAGAAAAAGCGCATGAAGCGAGAGACGAAAAGAGGAGCGCTAAGTTACGCCTTTGCCTCTTTTTGCTTCCCGCACATGGACTACACCATTCCCTACTGGCACCCGCTGGCCGTCCATTTTCCCGTCGCGTTTTTGCTGGCGGCGAGTGGTGCTGCCCTGGTCTGGCTCGTTCGCTCAAACGTCTTTTGGGGCCGACTGGCACTGGCGATGAGCGTGCTGGGGTTGGCGGGAGCCGTCGCGGCATTCAAGACCGGCGAGGCGATCCGGTGGGCACGCGAGGGGGCTCCGATCGTCGAAGAACTGGTCGGCCGCCACGAACTGCTGGCGAAGTGGACGATCGGACTAGGGGCGGCATCGGTCGTCTCGTTGGGCTTCGTGCTCTGGCGATCGCGGCGCGATGAGTCGGCCGGTATCGCCGCGCGAATCGGCGCGGCTCTGATCTGCGGAGCGGCGGCAGGTGTCGTAGCGTGGGGCAGCCATCTGGGGGGGCTGATGACGTGGGGCGTTCCCGGCTGACCTGTCCGGTTGGAGCGCCACCGGGTGTCGCGTGGCGTAGACGGCGGCGAGGTGCGAGCGGCCCGCAAAGGCCAGCGTGCGCGTCGGAATGGAAGTGGTACTGGGCTGGGCAGTCGTTTCCGTCAACCAAAACCGCGCCGTCATGCCGACCCGCTACTACTGGCTCACTCTGCGCATCGCCCTCATTCTGGGCCTGCTGCTCGCCTTCGCCGCCACCGCCGACGCCCAGCGCGGACGCACGACGCCCAATCGCCCGGCCCCAGCCGAGTCCAAGCCCTCCGAGCCGGAGAAGGAGGCCGAACCTGCCGCGCCCGCGCGCCGCACCGAGCGGTCGACGCCTAAGCGAGCCGAGCCGAGAGCTCCGGCGCGTACCGAGCGCAGCACGCCGACGCCCAACGCACCTCGTCGCACCGAGCGCACGCCCACGCCCCGCACCGAGCGCTCAACTCCTACCCGAAACGCGCCTCAGACCGAGCGCACACCTACGCCGCGCACCTCCCGCGAATCCGGCAGTCGCACGCGCACATCTCCAGGCCGCTCGGGCGACTCGGATTCGACTACTCGCAGCACGCCGAGCCGCACGCGCACGTCGCCCGGAGCGTCGCGCAGCGGTCAGCCGACGGGCAACACGGTACGCCGCCCCGTCGACGGTCCGGTTTCGCAGAGCGACTGGGTGCGCCGCAACGAGCCGACGCCCAAGCGCGAGGGCGCACGCGGCCAGACAGATCGCGGCAACCGAGATCGTCCCGGACGCGTCGTTTACGTGCCGCCCGTGCGTGGTCACGTCACCAGCGGTCCGATTCTGCACGCTCCGATCTACTCGGGCGTTCAGCACTATCGCCCGCAGCCGGTGTTCTACCTGGACCGGGCGTGGCCGTGGGAGCGTCGCCGTTCGAGCGGATGGAGTCCTCGGTACGTCTACGAGCAGACCGCGTTCGTTCCCGACGGTAGGGGACGCGAAACCCGGCTCGAACTCATCGCCGAGTACCGGCAGCGTGTCGTGAGTGCCGGACGAAACCGGTCGGAGATCGAACTCGACGTCGAATCGTTTCAGATCTACGAGAACGGCCGCTACCTGGGCCGCGTCGACCGCATTCCTAACTCTCTGAGCCGAATGCGCGCGACAGTCTCGCGCCGAGGCGACGTGCGCGTCGACCGCGACGTCATGCTCGTCGGCACGCGACGGACCGGTTTCGAACTCGTCGTCACGAGCGGGCGCGGTGCCTGGCACGACGCCTACTACGGGCGCGACGGCGTGCGCATCGGCAAAATCGATCTGCGCCGCGGGCGCGTCCGCGAAGCACGCGGCAGCCGGCTGCTCGGACGCGGACGCTACGACCGCCTGGTCCCCGTCTCGCTACTTCCCGACGACCCCTCGTGGCTCCTCGACTACGGCGACTACTCGATCAGCGCGTTCCCCTACGACCGCGACCGCTACGACGACTACGGATACGACGACGGCTACTATTATGGCTCGAACGGCAACGACGCCCGCTACTTCGACTTCGGCAGGTCGTACGGCTCCAACGATCGTCGCCAAGATTACGGTACGGGCCGCCGCTCCGACGATCCCTATCTCGTTCCGGAAGGTGGGTGGGATGCCCGCTCGAGCACGCTCAATCCGTCGGACGAAGAACGCTTCGAGCTTCCGTCGCTGTCTCAGGAGCGCGTCGAGACGGTGACGCTGCCCGGCGGCGAGTCCGTCGAGCTGCGCCGCGAAGTCAAGCTGCGCCGAGTTCAATAACCGACTCGGCTAAGCAGAGAAGCTCCGATCCTCCATGAAGGGTCGGGGCTTCTCCATTTTTCGGAAGGCGTCAGTCCAGCGCGCGCTTGAGATCGGCGATCAGGTCGGTCTCGTCTTCGACACCCACGCTCAGGCGGATCAGGCTGTCGACGAACCCGGCCTTGCGGCGCTCTTCGACGGGGATCGAGCCATGCGTCATCGTGGCCGGATGTTCGATCAGGCTTTCGACGCCGCCGAGCGATTCGGCTAGTTGAAAGATCTGCGTCGACTTCAATACGTGCGCGGCTGCGGCTTCGGTATCGTCGACCAATGTGAACGAGACCATGCCGCCCATACCGCTCATCTGGCGCGATGCTAACTCGTGCTGCGGATGCGACGCGAGGCCCGGGTAATGGACATGAGCGACGGCCGGATGGTCGGCTAGCATCGCGGCGACGGCGTGCGCGTTGTGCGTGCTCCGCTCGACGCGCAGATGGAGTGTTTTGGTGCCGCGTAAGACGAGGAAGCAGTCCATAGGTCCAGGCACAGCGCCGACGCACTTTACCTGGAAACGCAGGTGCTCGACCCACTTTTCGTCGCTTGTGCAGACGGCTCCCAGGATCACGTCGGAGTGCCCACCCAGGTATTTCGTTGCGCTGTGGATGACCAGGTCGGCGCCCAGTGCGAGCGGCTGTTGGAGGTATGGGGTGGCGAACGTGTTGTCGACGACGAGGTCTGCTCCGGCGTCTCGGGCAATGGCTGCCAACCCGGCGATGTCGGCGATTTTGAGCAGCGGGTTGGTCGGCGTCTCGGCCCAGATCATCGTCGTCTCGTCGCGCACGGCAGCCTGAACGGCGTCGAGGTCGGTCATGTCGACGAACGAGAAGTCGATGCCCAGGTGCTCGAACTGCGTTCGCATCAGCCGGTAGGTACCGCCGTACAAGTCGTTGGTCGAGATCACGTGGTCGCCCGAGCGCAGCCGCCGCAGGATCGAGTCCATCGCCGCGACGCCCGACGAGAACACGATGGCGTCGGTTGCCCCTTCCAATGCGGCGAGGTTGCCTTCGAGCGCCGTCCGCGTCGGATTGGTGACGCGCGCGTACTCGTGTCCCTGATGATCGCCCGGACCGGCCTGCACGTACGTCGACGTTTGGTAGATCGGCGTCATGATCGCGCCGGTCGAAGGGTCGGGCGTTTGTCCGGCGTGGACGGCGAGGGTGCCGAAGCGAGCGGTATCGGGGACGTGGGCCATGTCGAGAGGATCGGGTGAGTAGAGCGCCTTGAAGCCCGGCGCGCGCGGCCTTGTTCGGGCGAGCATCGTTCTTCACCGCCCGTGCGACTGGCGCTCAGGCGCTACGCCGTCGCCGAATCGAGCGTCTCCAGCGTTCCGGCTGATGCGTCGACGCGCGCCCTGACACCGATGGGCAGCGTCAGTTTGTCGGCGACGTGGCCGACCATGCGGCCTTTCCAGACGGGCACGCCGAGCGGCTGGAGGTGGTCACGTAGCACCTGGTCGAGCGAGAGCGAGCGGAAGCCTTCGCTCGGCTGGCAGCGCCGACAATCGCCGAAGTAGACGGCCGCCACTCCGCCCAGCACGCCTGCCAAGCCCAAATGCGTCAGCATCCGGTCGATGCGGTACGGCTCCTCGCCCACGTCCTCCAGAAACAGCACGTGTCCGGTCGTGTCGGGGAAGTAGGGCGTGCCGGCGAGCGCGGACAGGACGGTCAGGTTGCCACCGAACAGCGGCCCCTCGGCGACTCCGGGTGTGATTGTGACCAAGTCCTCGCTCGGTTCGGTGGCCCGGAACGTGCCGCCCGAAACGGCAGGAAGCCAGTAGCGCAGCGTGAGCGCGTTCCACGTAGATGTGCCGACGGGGCCATGGAATCCGACGAGTCCGGTCTGCGCGTACAGGCCGGAGAGCAGGCTCGTCACGTCCGAGTAGCCGCACACGACTTTGGGATTGGCGCGGATAAGATCGTAGTCGAGCAGTGGCAGGACGCGGGCGCATCCCCAGCCGCCGCGAAGGGGCAAGATGGCATCGACCTCGTCATCGGCGAACAGCGCATTCAGATCAGACGACCGCTCGGCATCCGTCCCGCCCATATACCCATACGTTGCGAGCACGTTGGGCGCTCGCTTGGTGCGGTAGCCACGCTCGGCGAGCAGCGTCTCTACTTCGACCAGTCCTTCGTCGGTGTAGGACGCACCTGCCGGACTCGCCAGTCCAATCGTACCGCCCTCGCGCAAGGCTGGAGGCCGGATAAGCGCCGGAGAACCGGAACGGAGATCGTCCGGCGTGGACAGCGTCAGCGGTGCAAACGCTCCGGCGACACCGGCGGCACTGAGGTCGCGAAGGAAACGGCGTCGGTCGGACATAGGAAGAGAAAAAGATCAGCGAGCGGTGTAGCCTCGGCGCAAGACCGCTTCGGCAGGTTTGCCGAGCGGCGTGAATCCTGTGGGGCGCGCTTCGTCGTCGGGATGCACCTTCCAGACGAACGCTCCCATCATCCATGGCTGCGGCCAGACTTCGGCGAAGAACGCTTCGTAAAGCCGCGCTTGCAAGGCGTCGTCGGCGGGGGAGTCGTCGTTTTCAGGCCACAGCCATGGCTGAGACGCCGCCGTCGCCGCGCTGCGGTATCCGAGCTCGGTGAACAGAACGGGTCGATCCGCCAGGCGCGACACGCCGCGCAGCACGTCCAGGTGCGGCCTCCATCCATCCCGTAAATCGCCTACGGTCGGGGTGCTCTTGGTCGACAGGGGGAAGTAGGCTTGCACACCGATGGCGTCGACCGACTGCCAGAAGCCGATTTCGGTGAGCCGGTCCCAGTTGGCCGCATAAGTAATCGTTCCCTCATAGACTGCGCGCACGTCGGCAGCGAGGGCTCGCCAGAAGTCGGGGCGTATCGTCGCGGCCTGGTCTAACTCGCTGCCCATCACGAACACGGCGGCGTCCACGTCAGCGGCGACGCCTGCCCAGAACAGAACGTAGTCGCGGTAGCTCGCCTCCCACGTCTGCCAATCCGCCTCGGAGTCCATCTCTACCTGGCCGGGCCAGGCGCCGCCGCGCAGCCAGACCTGAGGCTTGATCGCGAGCCGGAGTCCCAGCGTGTCGGCTTCATCGGCCATGCGCGTGATGCCGTCGACGTTTTCCGAGAACCAGCGCGCGTCGCGTCGCCACCGGACCTCGGGCTGTCCTGCGTCGGGCATGAAGCTGTAGGGGACGACGCAGATCACGCCCGCCCCCAGATCCACGAACCGGCTCAGCGCGCCGACCCCCGGATCCTCAGATGCGTCCAGCACGACGCCGCGCAGTTTGTCGCTGGGCATCACGATGGCACCGGCAGGCGCACCGCGTGGGGTCGTCTGAGCGTCGCACCCGGACCCCGGAACCGCGACGAGGAACACGAGCAGGGCGCTGCGGAGAGCGTTAACCATGGGGCTCGGCGGATGGGGAAGCTGCGGCATCCGACGCTTCTTGCCGGGCCATGCCGAGGACGAGTTTGAGGTGGGTGAGGACCAGATCGGTCGACCCCAATTTGGCCAGCCGCTGGTCGGGCGTTTCGGGAAGTCCGGGGCCGCTGACCCGCCCCATCCACAGCGGGAGTTTGTCGGCGAGTGCGCGCGGGCCAGGAAACTGCCCATCGGGAAAGTGGAGTGTGTAGAACGCCATCTTGCGTTCGAGTCTCGCCTGCGTTGCCTGAGCAGCCTGGACCAACTCGGGATCGTTCTGCGCGAGGACCGCGCCGCCGATCAGGTAGTCGCGGTAGAGATAGGGCAGGGCGGACAGCGCCTGCGACGCTGCGCGCGCCGCGGGAGGCTGCTTCTGAAACCCCACCTCTGCGGCCCGGGCTGTGGTGACGGCGACGAGCGACAGCGTCTCCTCGGCAACGACCTCGGGATCGGCGGTAGGGATCGACTGCATCACCTGCCGCGAGAGGTCTTGCATCAGACCGAGTGCTCCCAGAGAGGCGAATGCGGTCAGGCGGGCGGTGCAGTCGATCATGTCTGAAGAAAGAGAGGCGTAGCGTACGCATCGCTCAACGCCTGACCGCCGGTTTTGCTCACACCACTTCGGATTCGAGATCGCCGCTTGTACCGGCTGGTCCCCCCCGCCTATCGCGCTACTGCGAGCCGTCTGTTCGCGCCACGCAGGTGAGGGTGAACAGACGGTGGTAGCTTGACCGATCCCGCCAGCTATACCGATCGACCCATGCCCTTGTCCTCGTCGGGTTTACCGAGCAACTCGCGCATCTGCGTGTCGGCTTGGATGTTGCGGAGGTTGTAGTAGTCCATCACGCCCAGGTTGCCGCTGCGGAGGGCGTCGGCGATGGCTTTGGGAATTTGGGCTTCGGCGGCGACGAGGTTGGCGCGTTCCTCCTGTTCCTGGGCGACGGCCGTGGCGCGGCGCTCTTCGGCTTTTGCCCGGGCGACGTGCAGGTCGGCTTCGGCCTGATCCGTCTGGAGCTTGGCGCCGATGTTTTCGCCCACATCCACGTCGGCGATGTCGATGGACAGGATCTCGAACGCCGTTCCGCTATCCAGCCCCTTGGCGAGAACCGTCTTGGAGATCGCGTCCGGGTTTTCGAGAACGGCGGCGTGCGATTGGGCCGAGCCAATCGTCGAGACGATGCCTTCGCCGACCCTGGCAATGATCGTGTCCTCACCGGCTCCACCGACGAGCCGCTTGATGTTGGCCCGCACGGTCACGCGTGCAATGGCGCGCAGCTGAATGCCGTCTTTGGCGATGGCCGAGATCGGCGGCGTCTCTATCACGCGCGGGTTGACCGACACCTGGACGGCTTCGAGCACGTCGCGCCCAGCCAGGTCGATGGCCGTCGCCTGGTCGAAGGGCAGGTCGATGCGGGCTTTGTCGGCGCTGACCAGGGCGTTGATGACGCGGCGCACGTTGCCTCCGGCCAGGTGGTGCGTTTCGAGTTGGTTGGGCGTAACCGGAATGCCCGCTTTGTGCGCGATGATGAGCGGTCGCACGATCGAGACGGGCGCGACGCCGCGCAGGCGCATTCCGATCAGCGTCGAGATCGGCACGCGGACGCCGCTCGTCGTCGCCTCGATCCACAGCCGGATCGGGACGAAGTAGAACAGCACGAAGACGCCGACCACGATGGCCAGCACGAGAAGGAGACCGGTAGCGCCGAAGAGGTCCATGGGAGGCAGGGTTGGAGGAGAGGAGGGTTAGCGGTCGCTCGAGGGCGAGCGCAGGTAGTCGCCGCTCTGGCCGCCGGTTTTGGCGAGTAGACGGATGTCCGAGATGGCGATTTCCTTGTTGATCGACTTGCACATGTCGTAGACCGTCAGCGAAGCGACCGAAACGGCCGTCAGCGCTTCCATCTCGACGCCCGTTTCGCCGACTGTCTTGACGAATGCGCGCACGTCGACTGCCTCGCCCGCCTCGTCGAGTTCGAGCGTTACCTCGACGCCTTTGACCTGCACGTCGTGGCACAGCGGAATCAGGCGGCTCGTCTGCTTCGCGCCCAAGATGCCCGCGATCTGGGCGACCGAGAACACGTCGCCCTTGCGGACACTGCCCTCGGCGATCAAGCGCGCGGCCTCTGCGCCGACCTCGACGCGTCCGGCGGCGACGGCCGTACGCGTGGCGCGGCTTCGGTCGGACACGTCCATGAGCTGGGCGCTGCCTTCAGACGACAAATGGGTGAACAGCGTATCGGTCATGTCGGGCGGATAGAATGCAGTTCAAGATAGGGCGCCCGAGGCGCGCGCCGGGCCGATTCGCTCGCCAGCGTCGACTTCCCAGGCCCGGACGGATATCTTACGCGTTCGCCCTCCCCTTCGCCGTTCCTGCTCCTTTCACGACATGCGCATTCTCGTTACCGGCGGCGCCGGATTCATCGGCTCCCACATCGCCGACGCTCTGATCCGCGAGGGCCACGAAGTCCACGTGATGGACAACCTGTCGGGCGGCTTCCGCCACAACGTCCCGGACGACGCGCACTTCCACGAAGTAGACATCCGCAGCGACGAGGCGGCCGAGTTGATTCGCTCGCACCGGCCCGATGTGCTCGTCCACCACGCGGCTCAGATGGACGTGCGCCGCAGCGTTGCCGATCCGCGCTTCGACGCCAGCGTCAACGTCGACGGGTTTCTCAATCTGATGGAAGCAGGACGCGATTCGGGACTCGAAGAAGGTGATCTTCGCGTCGACCGGCGGTGCCATCTACGGCGAGCCGGAGTACGTGCCCCAGGACGAATCGCACCCGCTCCAACCGCTCTCGCCCTATGGCATCACTAAGCTGGTCACCGAGAAATATCTCTACTTCTACGAGCAGACGCACGGCATCCGCTACGCCGCGCTGCGCTACGGCAACATTTACGGCCCGCGGCAGAGTCCGCACGGCGAGGCGGGCGTGATCGCGATCTTCGCCGAGAAGATGCTCGACCACGAGCAGCCCGTCGTCAACGGCGACGGTTTGCAGACGCGCGACTACGTGTTCGTCGGCGACGTGGTGCGTGCCAACTTGGCGGCGCTGGCGCACGAGCAGAGCGGCATCTTCAACGTCGGGACCGGCGTCGAAACCGACGTGGTCACGCTCTTCCGCACGATCAACGACTACACGGGCGGCCATACCGAGGAAGAGCACGTCCCCGCCAAGCCTGGCGAGCAGATGCGCAGCGTCCTCAGCTACGCCCACACGCACGAAGCGCTGGGCTGGGAGCCAGAGGTGAGCATCGCCGACGGCTTGCGCACGACGGTCGATTGGTTCAAGGCGCAGCGCGGCTGACGATCCGCAGGCCAGCCGCGTGTACATGCCTGCCGAGTCGCTACGACTTGGCAGGCTTTTGCGTTTTGGGCAGACGCGTTTCCGGTACCTTTCGGCTTCACCAACCCCGCTGACCGATGATTGCCCGCTACTCCCGTCCCGAGATGACCGACCTGTGGAGCGAAAAGGGGCAGTTCGACGCGTGGCTCGACGTGGAACTGGCTGCGTGCTGGGGCTGGTCGCAGATCGGCGCGATTCCGTCCGAGGATGTCGACGCGCTGTATGAAAAGGCATCGTTCAGCATGGAGCGCATCGCCGAGATCGAGAAAGAGACGCGGCACGACGTGGTCGCCTTCACGCGCGCCGTCAGCGAAACGCTGGGCGACGAGCGCAAGTGGGTCCACTACGGCCTCACTTCGACCGACGTGGTGGACACGGCGTGGGGCGTCCGGCTCAAACGGGCCAACGCGCTGATCCGCGAGGCGCTGCACGAAATGAAAGCCGTCCTCGCCCGCCGCGCACGCGAGCACAAGACGACGCTGATGATGGGCCGCACGCACGGCGTCCACGCCGAGCCGACGACGTTCGGGCTGGTGCTGGCGCTCTACTACGCCGAGATCGAGCGGCAAATCGAGCGGTTCGAACTGGCAGCCAAGGGCGTCGAAGTCGGCAAGCTGAGCGGGGCCGTCGGCACGTTCGCCCACACGCCGCCCGAAGTCGAACGACTGACGTGCGAGCGGCTGGGACTCGAAGCCGCACCAATCTCGACCCAAACGCTTGCAGCGCGACCGCCACGCGTTCTACCTGTCGACGTTGGCGGGCATCGGGGCGAGTCTGGAGAAGATGGCCGTCGAGGTGCGCCACCTGCAGCGATCCGAGGTACGCGAGGCCGAGGAGGCGTTTCGATCGGGGCAGAAAGGATCGTCGGCGATGCCGCACAAGCGCAACCCTATCGGATCCGAAAACGTCACCGGCATGAGCCGCCTGCTCAGAGGCTACATGGTGAGCGCGTACGAAAACGTCGCGCTGTGGCACGAGCGCGACATCAGCCACTCGTCCGTCGAGCGCGTCATCCTGCCCGATGCCACGACGGTCTGCCACTATGCACTGACGCGGATGACGAGTATTCTCGACACGCTGACGGTCTTTCCCGATGCCATGCGCGCCAACATGGACCGCACCTACGGGCTGCACAACAGCCAGCGCGTGATGCTCGCCCTCGTCGAGGCGGGGCTGAGCCGCGAGGACGCCTACGACCGCGTCCAGCCGCGCGCGATGCAGGCGTGGACCGAACGGCGAGCCATTTCAGCCGCTCGTCCTCGCGGCCGACGACATCCGCGAACATCTCTCCGAAGAGCAGATCGACGCGCTCTTCGACCCAGTCTACCACACGCGCCGCGTCGACGAGATCTTCGCGCGTGTCGGGTCTCGGCTGACATTCACGCCGTTGTCGCCTCAGTACACCGTGCCCGTTACTCCGCGCGCCGCCGTTTCCTGCTCGACGCGTTGCTTGCAGAATGGCACCCGTCCCCAACCGGCCCTCCGCGGATTCAACCTCCCACACGCTGACGCGTTGACGACGCCTCTCCCGATTTCCGATCATGACCGACCGATACCGACCGCCTCCCCTCGACCCAGCGCGCCGCCTTGCGCAGCCGTGCCAACGGTCTCAAAGCCACGATCCAGGTCGGCAAGGAGGGCGTCACCGACGCCGTCGCGCGGACGCTCGAGCAGGCGTTCACGAGCGTCGACTTGCTCAAAGTCAAGATCCTCGAGACCGCCCCGCAGTCGGCCAAGGAAGCCGCACCGATGCTCGCCGGTCGCATCGACGGGACGTATGTAGTGCAGACGATGGGGCGGATCGTGACGCTCTACCGCGAGATGCCCGAAACGCCGCGCCCGACGGCGGACGAGATGCGGGCGGCGGAGCGTGGCGCGAAACCCAAGCCGCGCAAGATGAAGTCGCGCGGGCAGAAGTCGGACGGGAAGAAGCGCAACGGCCCTTCGCGAAGTGCGGGCAGCAGCCGCATTGCCGCGTCGCGCGGACGCGGCGGAAGCGGGAGGGGACGCGCGTGAGTGGCAGGAGGGCAGGAGCGCTCGGTGTTAGAGGCCGATGTAGGCACTTAACGGTGTTAAGCTAGCGTGACGCTTCCGTAAAGGAACGGTGTGCGCTATTTTCGGAGTCCGTCCGGGGAAAGCGCTTTCCATGCGCCCGGTAGCCCTACGCATTCCCAACACCATCCTATGCGATTCTCTCTCTTCCTCTCGCGCTGCCTCGGCATCGCCGCTCTGTGCGCCTTTATGGCGCTTCCGGCGATGGCTCAGCAAGCCACGCTCTCCGGCACCATCACCGACGCGGGCGATGGGTCGTCGCTTCCCGGCGCCAATGTCATCCTCACCGTCGAGGGGCAGGCCGATGTCGCGGCAGGGGCTGCTACCAACTCGAACGGCACGTACAGCATTCGCGTCGCTCCCGGCACGTACGTCGTCACCGTCCGCTACATCGGTTACGGTGATCGGTCCGAAATCATTACGCTGACGGCAGGTCAGACGCGCACGTACGACGTGGCGCTCGGAGCCGGCGCGTTCGACCTGAACGACGTTGTCGTGTCGGCGTCGCGCGCTCAGGAGCAGGTGCTCGACGCTCCGGCGAGCGTCAGCGTGATCGGCGTGGCCGAGCTGCAGCAGACCGTCTCGGCGAGCAGCATCACGGCGCTGCGCAACGAGGTCGGCGTCGACTACTCGCAGACCGGCGTCGACCGGCAGGAAGTGACGCTGCGCGGTTTCAACAACGCGTTCTCGGGATCGACGTTCGCCCTCGTCGACTACCGCATCGGCGCCGTGCCCTCGCTGGGCGTCAACATCTACGGCATCATGCCCAACATGAGCAGCGACCTGGACCGCATCGAAGTCGTGCGCGGCCCCGGATCCGCCCTCTACGGACCGGGCGTCGACGCAGGCGTGATCCACTTCCTGACCAAAGATCCCTTCGGCTACCCCGGAACGAGCGTCGCCGTCTCGGGTGGTGAACGGTCGCTGTTCAGCTTCGAGGGGCGCCACGCGGGTACGGTGAACGGCAAACTCGGCTACAAGATCACCGGTCAGTTCGCACGCGCCGATGACTGGCAACTCAACGCGGGCGACTCGCTTGACGCGGCTCAGCTCAGCGGCGACTTCGTCTATACGAACCCATCAGCGGCTCCCGATTTTCAAACCGTCGACCCCACGACCGGCCGCTTGGTGCGTGAGCAGGACTACCAGAAAGTCAACGTGAACGGCCTGCTGCAGTACCGCATCCGCCCAGGCGTGACGCTTTCTGCCAATGCGGGTTATGCAGCGTACACGGGAACGGTGCTGTCGGGTATCGGCACGCTCCAGGCCGACAACTTCGGCTACACGTTCGGCCAGCTTCGCCTGCAGGCAGGTAAGCTCTTCGTCCAGGGCTACGTGAACCAGAACAGCGCGGGCGACAGCTACGTCTATGGCACCGGACAGCAGGTGGTCGACAAGGGCCGCCTCTACGTCGGTCAGGCGCAGTACGACACCGATGTGATGGGCAGTCGCGTCATCGGCGGCATCGACGTTCGGATCACGACGCCGGACACCGAGGGTACGATCCTGGGCCGCAACGAGGACGACGATCAGGTCGACCAGTACGGCGCGTACGTCCAGAGCACGACGCCGCTGGGCGACAAGCTCGACCTGACGTTGGCCGCGCGTGGCGACTACAACAACATCGTCGACGATTTCCAGTTTAGCCCGCGCGCCGCTCTGGTGTTCAAGCCCGCCTCGGGGCAGTCCTTCCGCGCTACCTACAACCGCGCCTTCTCCGCGCCGGGCACCAACTCGCTCTTCCTCGACATTCCGGGCCGCGTCACTCCGATCGCGCTTCCCGGTGGTCAGAGCGGAGCGTTCATCCTCCAGGCGCGAGGCGTCCAGGACGGGTTTACGTTCAACAACTTCCGCGCAAACGGACTCGCTCGGTACTTCGCCCCGATCCCCAACTTCTACGGAAGTCAGTCCAGCCCGAAGGCCATTCCGCTTCTCTTCCTCTACGGCGCGGCCAGCGAAGGCGGGCTGCGCGCCGCGCTGAACGGCGGGGCAGATTCCGCAAGTGCCGAATATTGGCAACCTCTCGGCTCAGCAGCAGACCCTGTTGGCTCAGATTCTGGGACGCTCGCTGCAACTCGGTACGACCTCGCCGATCGGCACCGCGACCACGTCCGCAGGCATCTTGGGCATCCCGGATGGCTCGGCGCGTGGATTCTCGCCGGTTGAAGGTCCGTCCGACGTGGATCCGCTCGAGCAGTCGACGACCTCGACGTTCGAGCTGGGCTACAAGGGCATCGTGGGCGACAAGTTCTTGCTCGCCATCGACGGGTACTACACGCGCAAGGACAACTTCATCGGTCCGCTTACCGTCTCGTCGCCCCTCGTCTACCTGGACTACACGCAGCTCGGCGGAGACGCAGGCGCAGCAATCGGCGCTCTCCTAGCCTCGGGCGATCCCGCGATCACGCAGCTCCTCGCCGGACTGGGACAGACGGGCCTGAGTCCGCAGCAGGTAACGGCAGCGCTCGCCACGCTCGTGGCCGGTTCGCTCCAGCAGGCAGTCGGAAACAACCCTATCGGCGCCGTTCAAGCCGATCAGAACGCTCTGACCGACGAGCAGATCGCATCGGGCGCCGTTGGTGGCTTCCTGTCGTACCGCAACTTCGGCGAAGTCGACTTCTACGGCGTCGACGTGGCGATGCAGTACCTCGCTACTCCCAGCCTGACGCTGTTCGGCAACGTCTCGTACGTGACGGACGATTTCTTCGACAGCGGAGAGTTGGGCGAAGAAGAGGGGAGCGGCTTAGCCGTTGCGCTCAACGCGACGCAGTTCAAGGCCAAAGCGGGTTTCTCGTACAGCGCGCCGCGCTCGTTCAGCTTCAACGCGAGCGGTCGTTACGTCGAAGGCTTCCCCGTCCTATCGGGTCCCTACGTCGGCGATGTGGACAGCTACTTCCTGCTCGACTTGGGCGCAGGCTACGATCTAGGCAGCCTGACGCCAGGCGCCCGCGTCGACCTGCTCGTGCAGAACGTGCTGGACAACGAGCACCGCGAGTTCGTCGGTGCGCCGCAGCTGGGCCGGATGGCGCTGCTCCGGGCCAGCTATACATTCTGATCGTTCCTCCGCGATGCGCGCCCCGCTCGGCTTCGGTCGGGCGGGGCGCGCCGCGTTTTGGTGCGGACTTGCGGGAGCCGCCGAGTGGCTAGCGAGAGACCGCAGCGGCTGGCCGGGGACTGGCGGGTGACGCCTCTTGCGCGAGCGCAGGTGGCCGGATGGTGCGGTAGCGACTTGCGTCAGATGGCCGGCTCGCCCAGCTCAGCCGTCACATCCGATCGGAGGGCGGCAAGGTCAGACGTGATCTCGGCGTGGAGGGCACCAGCTTCTGCCAGGGCGTCGCGTTCGCGGCGGACGAAAGCGGTGTACGGCTGCGCGGCCTCGTCGACCTGGCCGAAGACACGGTCAGCCTCGTCGGAGAACGAGCGCGACAGGGCGTCCACGCAGACCCGTGCGGAGTTTGTCGACTTGCTCGCGGAACTCGGCGACGGCGCGGCGGCGCTGTGTCGGGAGCACGAATAGACCTGCCGCAGCTAGGGTGACGCCGGTCGCCAAGCCCAGCCCGCCAAATACGTCTGCCGTCGTTGCGGCTACTAGGACCGTTCCCAGCACGCCCAGCCCGACGGCAGCGGCCTCGGCTCCCAGAAAGACCGTGGCCGCATCGCGCGCGGTTTCGAGCAGACGGCGGGCTTCCTCCTGCAGGTCGAACGTCTCGATCTTTCGCTCGGCCTCGCGCATCACGCCTGCCACAACCGACGAGCGTCCCGGCAGGTTGGCTACGCGCGGAGCCGCGCCCTGCCCGGCCTCACGGACGCGCTCGGCGAACTCGGCGAACACCTGCTCGCGCAACCTGAGCGCCTGCTCCAAAATCCGGTCGACGCCATCCGAGACGTGCTCTTCGATCTGCTTGTCCGTCTGCCGGATCACCTGCCGCGCGAACTCCTCTTTGAACGCGTCCTTATCGCGCAGCAGCTTGAGGCCCGACACCCTAATCGTGTTCTCGAGAAACTTGACGCCCCGCCGCTCCATCTCGGACAGCAGCGCGTCGATCTCGCCAAGCGGACCCTGCGCGAACGCGTCGAGGTCGGCTTTGGCCTGAGCCTGCCTACGGGCGAGCAGATCGAGGTTGGCCTCGTCGCGTCCCAGCACGTCCGCCCGCGCGTCCAACCGCTCGGCGACCGTCGCGGCCAGCTTTTCGGACGCGTCGAGCGGCGCGTGGAGTTTGAGCGCGAGCAGATCCTTTCCCGTCAGCGTCTCGAATACGAACCGCTCGAACGGGGCGAACCGGCTGGCCTCCATCAGATCGGCTCGGGCTTTGGGCGAGCGGACCAGCTTGGCGTCGAACGCCTCGCGCGCGCTGACGGGAAACACCTGGGGCCGGATGCCGACGCGCTCGAACGCACCGTCCTGGATATGGGCGACGACGGTCCGGATGTCGGCCTCGCTCTGCGCCATGTCCGCTTTGTTGAGCACGAACACCAGTCGCCGCCCCCAATCGTCGCGGATGAACTCCAAAAATTTGCCTTCGGTCTCCGTCAGCGGGCGGTCGTACGAGGTGACGAACAGGACCAGATCGCTGCGCGGAATGAAGCGCTCGGTAATCTCCTGGTGCTGCCGGACGATCGAGTTGGTGCCCGGCGTGTCGACCAGGGCCAGCGTTTTGAGCACCTCGGCGGGGTAGCGGCGCTCGACCAGAAACTCGGTGAGTTGGCGCTCCATTTCTTCTTCGCCGTAGCGCAGGATCGTGACCTTGGCCGTCGTCGGAATCGGCCCTTCTGCCATCAGTTTTTCGCCGAACAGCGCGTTGACGACCGAACTCTTGCCCGCGTTGAACTCGCCCACGACGACGATCAGAAACAGCGCGTCCAGCCCCTCGGCGATCTCACCCAGCCGCTCGGAAGCGGCATCGAGCGATTGCGTGCGATCAAGCAGCGTGCGCAATCGCCCCAGAAACGCGCGCTCGCGGCGCACCAGATCTTCGGCTTCGGGGGAGAGCAGGTCCATTCGGTCGGTCGCGTGAGGAAAGCACAGCGACGAACGGCAGGCGTTCTCGGTTTCTCCTCTGTGCGTCGACCACGTACCGTTTCCGTCGTCGAGCCTTGAAGTCTAAGTGGGATAGTTCTCCGCAGCCCGGTTCGTCCGACAACGGTTCGCTACACCACTTCGACTTCGATCTGTGGGATCGGATTGAAGCCGTCGTCTCCGCTCAGGTCGCGGTCGAGTTGGATATTGCCGTCGGCATCGGTTGCCCTCACGCGGATGGTGTGCGAGCCTACCGGCGCGTCGAACCACGTGTAGCGCCACACGGCCCAGACGCCGGGGAAAGGGTAGGGTTGCCCGGATCGGACGCGGGCGGCGTCGGCAAGCGCCGGATGAGCAGCGACGTGCGCTTCGAGTGGGACGATTTGGGCAGGCTCGAACGGACCGTCATCGATCGACACGTCGACGGCCGCGACGGCCGCGTTTCCCGACAGTGCGATGCCTTCGATCCGCACATCGCCGGCGGGAATCTGCTCGGCGAAAACCGGATCGGCGATCTTGCTCGACACCCGCACGACACCGTCGTCGACGTAGCCGAAGACTTCCTGGTACGTGCCGATCGCCTCGTCGCGCGCGGTCGCCTCGATTTCGTCGAGCCATTTGACGTTGACGTATCCGTATCCGTCCGAAACGAGCAAACGAACGGGCTGCCCGTGGTCGAGCGTCAGCGGCGCTCCTTCCATTTGGTAGGCGAGCAGCGGCTCGAAGCCTCCGGGCGGCGCGGTCAGGCGGTCGAGCGTCAGATTGCCCTCGAAGCCGTCGCGGCCTTTGAAAATCAGGCGCTTGGTCCGTGTCGCGTCCAGTCCGGCGGCTTCGAGAAATGGGCGCAGCGGCGTGCCAGTCCACACGGCGGTGCCTTGCAAGCCGGGGAAGTCGTTGCCGTCGACGATGCAGCGCAGGGTTTTGACGACGGTTTGCGCGGGCGCCGCCTGCACGTCGGCCCACGTGAGGAAGGTGGGTGAGGCGAACAGGCCGGTCAGCGCCAGCCGCCACGACTCGGGCGCGAGTGCGCTGGGGCGTTGCCAGCGGTCGAGTGCGCCGTCGCCTCCGTTGCGCACGAAGAACCGGCGTGCGGGATCGCTGGACGTGACCGGCGTCAGAAAGTCGATGGGTCGTTCGATGCGCAGCGGCGTCACGCTGCTGTCGCACCCGGCGAGCGGAAACAGGCTGATTCCTACGGCCCCGGCTCCCAGTTCGAACAGGAAGCGGCGGCGTGAGCGAGGGGTGTCGGAGGACGGAGAAGTATCGGGCATGGACGCTACGTTACGAATCCGCGCGCGCTATCGGCGGATGTATTCGATGCCCACGAACACGTCGGTAGACCGAATCGTGTTGGCGCCCTCCGGCGTCCGAAACGCCTGGATGCTCACGCCGACCGAGGGGATCGGGTAGAGCGTCACGCCGCCGCCGACTTTGAGAAAGCGCTGACGCGTCGGCAATCCACCGTCGGCCGTAATGCGCTCAGGCTCAATCGTCTGCGCCGACGATACGCCGTGCAACAGTGCCTGGAGCAGAAACCAGCGTCCGTCGCTCGCGCCTATTTCGGCGCCGTAGAACCACTCGTTGCCATAGTCGGGCGTCGTATCCGTCGTGCAGCCGATGGAGCGGCCCGGCACGCAGTCTACGGTCGAGGAAAACGCGTACACGTCGCTCCGCGCGCGGTATCCACCGCCGACCTGAGCGTAGAGCGGCAGCGGATGCAGGCTCAGCCCATAGTGCAGCGACGCCTGCACGTCGACTTGGCCCGTCCCGACGGCAGGTGCCCGGTTGCGCTCGTAGCCCAGCGGAACCGTCAGCAGCCCGGCGACGGCTGCGGTGTGACGCGTGCCCGTCAGGTTGAGCGCATCGGCGAGTCCATAGCGTGCACCGATTTGTGCCGACCCGAGAGCCTGCGCCTCGTACTCGAAGTCGAGGTCACGTGTCGTCAGGGTCTTGAACGGCAGCAGACCGACGAGCGTCAACTGAGGCGTCAGGCCGTACTCGGCGTAGAGGTAGCCGCTTCGATCGGCGAAGGCGTCGTCGCTCACGCCGTCGGCGTAGGGGCGTGCGTTGCCGTCTGAGTTAAACTGCTCGTCGGCGTCGCTGCGTCCGTGGCTGAGTTTGACGTAGAGACCGCCCTCGGGTTGAGGCCACGCCTGAGCGAGCGCGTCGGACGCGGAAAGGAGCAAGACGGCGGCGAGCAGAAGGCGCATCGGAGTGAGAGGTGAGAATCCGCAAGATCTGGCCCGACGAGCGCTCGTCCCTCACAAATCTGAAAACGCGGGTCTACCACTCTTTTCGCGTCACCAGCCCCACGATCCTGGTGTGCCCTTGAACGGACCGGCCAGATCCGACGTGACCCATCCGCCATAGAACTCGCCCGGCTGCGGCGTCGCCTGCTCGCCTCCGACCCAGCACGCGTCGACGCGTCCGGCGTAGAACGCGACGTGATCGCGCAACTCGCGAAACGCAGGTGTCGGGTCGGGATAAGCCCAGCAAGCCCTCGCGACGCGCGGCGTGTTGGGGACGACCAAGTCGAAGTAGACAGCGCCGCCCTTCCACTCGCAGAACGAACCCGACGCGCCCGCTTGTTCGAGCCAGTCCATCCGCACGTCGCTGGGCGGCAGGTAGTACGTCGGCGGGTGGCTCGTCTCGAGGTAGCGCAGCCCGCTCACCGTCTGGGCGACGACCTGGCCCGCATGAACCACGCGTAACGAGGGTCCCACGCGTTCGAGGCGCGGCGGGCGCGGGTACTGCCAGACGGACTCCTGTCCGGCGAGTGGCTTGTCGGGGCGAGGGCGCATGGTGCTGTTAGTTGGCGGCCGACGGGCGCAGCGCCGTGTGAACGGTTCGGGCGATTTCGGCGCCCAGCGCATCGGCTTGGTCGACGGTCGGCACGTCTCTCGTGAGGATGACGAGGGCGTAGGACGCTTCGCTGTCGGCCATGACCAGGGCGGCGTCGTGGCGGATGCCTGTGATCCAACCGGTCTTGTGGGCAACGGGGACGCCGGGCGGCAGTCCGGCGGGGATCATCTCGTTGTAGCGCTGCCGGAGCAAGATGCCGACCATCGCGCTGTCGGCCTGGGGGCTGACGGCGGTTCCGTTGCCGATGTGCTGCATCAAGACGGCTAGGTCGTGAGACGTGGCGGTGTTGTTCATACCCGCGCGGTAGGCGGGAATGTCCTCGACGCCGCGGTAGACGTGCATGTGGGTCGTACCCAAGCGCTCAATCGTTGCCTGCACGCTGTCGGCCGAGAGGAACTCGATGAGCAGATTGGTGGCGAGGTTCGACGAGACGATCGACATGCGCTCGGCGAGCATCCGAATCGGCTGGCGCGTGCCCAACATCTGGTAGGTTTCGGTGTCCGAGTCGTCCTCGATCACGTAGCGCGAGCCGTCCAAGATCGACGTGAACTCGTTTTTGACGAGGAGCGAATCGTCGAGCGAAAACCGGCCCGCTTCAGCCTGTCGGAACAGTTCGATCAAGACGGGCACCTTCATCGTCGACGCGGCGTGGAGCAGGCTGTCGCCGTTGCGGTGGATCGCGACGCCCGTCTGCTCGTCCAGCACGCTGACGGCAATCAGAGCGCCGGGAAACGCGTCCGCGAGCGAGTCGATGCGGGCGCCCAACTCCAGTCCGATGCGGTCGGGACGTTGAGACGGATCGGGAGTCGAGCAGGCGGTGAGTAGCACGAGGCAGAGGAGAATCGGGCGCATCGGCGAGGGCTTGAGGGAGTCGCAGAATACGACCTTCTGCCTCCGAACCGTGTGCTCCCGTAGACCAAGGCTAGGCCCGCTTCAGCAGCCGCTTCACCAGCGTCGGCGGGATGATGCCGATGGGAATGAGCGCAGCGCCGAAGATCAGCACCAAGCCGACCTCGACGTACCACGCGTTCAGAACCGGCAGGTACGACCAGAGCGCAAACAGCCCCAGCCCCAACGCGCAGACCGCCCCCACGCGCTTCCAGTCGTACGTCATCGGGTAAAAGCGCTGCGTAATGAAGTAGAGCACGACCGTCATCACGGCATAGGCGCCCACCGTCGACCAGGCGGCGCCGACCATGCCGAATCGCGTCGTCAAGAGCAGGTTGAGCACGATGGATGCGGCACTTCCGGCGAACGTCGCGTGGATCAGATACTTGGTCTTCTCGGTCAGGTAGAGGCCCGCCGAGAACAGGTAGTACCAGCCCTGAAAGAAGTACGCCACGAGGGCGAGAGGCACGATGGTGATGCTGAACCAGTACGCTGGGCCGATCAGGAAGCGGTCGCCTGGAAGCGGGATGCGCACCAGGTCGTCTGCCAGGAACGAGATCGCGAGCACGGCCAGCACCAGCCCAGCCGTGAGGAGGGTGAAGATGCGCGCGAAGAGCGGTTTGGCGTCGGGGTCCTCGGCGTGTTGGAGGAAGAACGGCTGCCACGCAAACCGAAACATCTGCACCACGAGCACGAGAAAAATGCCCAGCTTCCAGCCCGTCCCAAAGATGCCGACCACGTAATCGCCCCAAACGCCCGTCGCGGCCTCGGTGACTTCGGCGGCGGTTTTACCCTCCGCCAGCGCCGCCGCCGCTGCCTGTTGGCCTTTGAGGATCAGCGCATCGGCGTTCAGATAGTCCCCGTAGAGCCGTCGCACCGTCGATTCGTCCAGGTTGGAGAGGAAGAAAATGTTGAGTCGCTCAGCGAGTGCGTAGCCCAAACCGCCCGGCACGAACGGCAGGCCGAAGATCAACATCTTGCGCATCAACTCTTTGGACGGCGACGCCCAGCGCTTCCAGATGATCGGAGCCAGCATCAGCAGCGCCACGCCCGACGCGGCCATGTTGGCGACGAAGATCGCCTCGATGCCCCAGCCCAATCCCAGAATCAACCACACGTTGAGGCCGACGTTGACGAGGATGTTCGTCATCTTGATCGTCGCGAACAGCCACGGACGGTTGGCAAGTCGCAACTCGGCGAACGGCACGACCGACAGCGCGTCGAGCGTCAGAATGCCCGCCGCGTAGTAGAGCAATTCGTACTCCGACCGCAGCCCAATCAAATACCCCACCTGTTCGGACAGCAGGATCAGCAGGCCCGAGAGAACGGCCGACGAAATCAACAGCGCCAGCATCGCACCCGAAAACGCGCTTCCGGCCTGCGGTCGGCCTTTGGATCCTGACGCGTACTTCGAGGTATGCCGACTCCATCCCGTACGTGTACGCGATGTTGAAGAACACGAACGCCGTGAAAATGGCGATCACGACGCCGTAGCGGTCCGGCGCGAACACGTTCGTGTAGAACGGCACGAGCAGGAAGTTGACCATCCGCCCGACGATCGACGACAGGCCGTAGATGGCCGTCTCGGAAGCGAGTTTTTTCAGGCGGGAGGCAAAGCCCATTCGGCGGAAGAGTTAGCGGCGCGCCCGTTTGCGCTTGGGGCGCAGGCGGTAGCCGTCAAGCAGCAGGTGAGAAGCGTACCCGGCCACGGCGGCTCCGTAGAACGGGAGTCCGGCGAGCGGACGCTCGGGGACCAGAAAGTAGGGCAGCGCGACGAGGGGAAGCGGCACGAGCAGCATCGCCCACCACGTGTGCGTCCACCCGCGGTGCTTGCCCAGGATCGGCAGGATGGCGAACAGGCCCAGGTACGCCGCTTCCTCGAACCGCCGCGCGCCGATCAGCACCAGGTCGGCGACGAAAAAGATCACGTAGAAAATGTCTTGCCCCTTGGAGTTCGTGTCCACGTCGGGCCAGAGCGCGAACATCAGGCAGATGCCCAGTAGCCCGATGGGGTAGGCGACCAGTTCGAGCAAGCCGAACTGCGCGTAAGCCGCGTCGACGGTGAACGCGGCTACCAGCCCGCCCAGGAAGATGGCGTAAGCGAAGAACCCGCCTGCCAGGTGGCCTCTGTATCCCGGCACCGCTTATGCCTCCGCCGTTTGGGACTCTGCGGCGCGCGCAACCTGCCCGGCGAGTGCCAGAACCGCCAGCGCGTAGCCCTCGACGCCCAGTCCCGAAATCGTCCCCTGACAAACGGGTGCCAACAGCAACTCGTGCCGAAATGCCTCGCGCGCGTGGACGTTGCTGATGTGAACCTCGACGACGCGCAACCCCGTCCCAGCGATGGCGTCGCGTAGCGCGATGGACGTGTGGCCGTAGGCTCCGGGGTTGAAAGCTACACCGTCGACGCCGTCTGCCGCCGCCTGTTGCAGGCGGTCCACCAATGTGCCTTCGTGGTTGGATTGGAAAAACGACAGATCGATCTGGTCGAACGAGTCGCGCAGGCGGGCTTCGATGTCGGCCAGTGTGGCGTGGCCATAAACGTCGGGCTCGCGCAGGCCGAGCAAGTTGAGGTTGGGTCCGTTCAGGACGAGAATCGACGGCATAGACGCGGCTGGGGAGGGCGGCAAACTAACGCCATGCGGGTCGGCGCGCGGCCTGCGTCGCGGCGTCGTCACATCGTGCGGCTCGAAGGCCGTGCCAAAACATGCTCGCGCAGGAGATTACCTCGGTCTCGTTACTTCGCCGCGCTTCCGATATCTTCGGTGTTCAGAAATCCCCCGAACATGTTCGCAAAACCCTACACGAACCAACTCACCGAGGCTCTTCTAAGCGGTTCCAGCGCTGTGATCCTCGTCGTTTTCGATGCCGACGGGATCGTCCACTTGTTCAACCCGAAAGCCGAGCAGATCAGCGGATACCGCGCCGACGAAATCGTGGGCCGACCGATCTGGGAAAAGATCCAACCGCCGGAAATCGTCGATATGGTCAGGGAGGCGATTCGGCAGTTCAAGCGAGGCACGCCGACTTCAAGCGGGTGAGAGCGAGTGGGTGACTGGGGCGGACAGCGCGTCCCGATTGCGTGGAGTTCACCGCCATCACGGGTGACGACGGCGCGCCCTACACCGTTTCTACGGGCATTCCCCTCACCGACGTTCGGCTGGCCGAGCGGGACGCGCAGCGCGAAAAGGCACGCCTTCAAGCGTTTCTAGCCGCGCTTCCGGACATCTTCTTCGTCATCGACGACGAGGGGCGTTACCTCGACGTGCAGTCGCCCGATCCTGCGCCTGCTGGCCGCGCCGCGCGACCAGCTCCTGGAACGAAGATCCACGACTGGCTTCCGGCAGCATTTCGTAGGCAGAGATCATGGCGGCCGCACGCTCGGCACGCGAGACCGGACGGGTAGAGGTGCTCAAATACAGTCTCGACTTGGAAACCGGAGAGCGATTCTTCTCGGCCCGAATGAGCGCGACGCCCGACGGCAACACACTCATCATCGTTCGCGACGAAACCGAGATCGAGCAGGCTCGTGTCGAGGCCGAACGCGCCCGCGACGCCGCCCAGGCAGCCAGCCGCTCCAAGAGCACGTTCCTCGCTACGATGAGCCACGAGATCCGCACGCCGCTCAACGGCGTCATCGGCTTTGCCCACCTGCTGCTCGACGACGACACGATCCGGCAGGAGCATCGCGGCTACGTCCAGACCATCGCCGACAGCGGACGTAGGCTGCTCGACCTGCTCAACGACGTGCTCGACCTGGCCAAGATCGAGGCGGGGCGCATCACGGTCCGCGACGACGAGGTCGACCTCGAGGCCCTCTGCGCCGAAACCATAGACTCGTTCGCCGCCGAGGCGTCGCGCAAGGGGCTGCGGCTCGAACTCGCCGTCGATCCGCGCCTGCCGCGCCGGGGCATCATCGACGGGCGGCGCGTCCAACAGATTCTGTCCAACCTGATTTCCAACGCCGTCAAGTTTACAGACCAGGGCTTCGTCCGCCTGCGGATGAGCGCCGTCGAGAAGGACGGCGCGATGCTCCTGCGCGCGCTCGTCGAAGACAGCGGCATCGGCCTCTCACCCGCCGACCAGGAGCGCGTGTTCGAGCCGTTCGAACAGGGCGAGACCGACGAAATGGCGCGCGAGTACGGCGGCACCGGCCTGGGCCTGCCCATCAGCCGCCAACTCGCCGAGCTAATGGGAGGCAGCCTGCAGGTCGAGAGCGAACTGGGGGAGGGCGCGCGGTTTCGGGCCGACCTTCCGCTGCGGTTGCCCAAAGAAAACCGTGTCCTTCGCACCATCCAACCGTCTCCGGCGACCGGAACGCTCGAAGGCGTCTCGGCCCTTGTCGTCGACGACATCCAGACCAACCGGCACCTCTACGGGTCGATGCTGACGCGCTGGGGCGCCGAGGTCTCGACGGTCGGCAGCGGGCGTGAAGCGCTCAATCTGCTCGAAACGCGCAGCTTCGACATCGTCCTGCTCGATTACAACATGCCCGGCCTGTCCGGTGGAGATGCGGCTCGTTTCATCCGCGATTCGGACTCGTACAACGGCGCGCCGCTGCTGCTCATCTCGTCAGTCGACAGCATTCCGAACGCCGACCTCGAGGTATTCGACGAGGCGCTCATCAAGCCGGTTCGATCCGAAACGCTCTTCCTCACGATCCAGCGACTGCTGCCGGACCACGCCGAACCCACGGTTCGGACTCCGCCACCTGCGTCCGATCTCCCACGCGGCGAGCGGGGCGCCATCCTCATCGTAGAGGACGAGCAGATGAATGCGCGGTTGCTCCAGCGCATGCTCGAACGCGCCGGATACGCAGCCGACGTAGCCACCGACGGACTCGAGGCGCTCGACGTACTCGACTCGCCCCGATGCGGCCTACGACGCGATCCTGCTCGACGTGATGATGCCTCGAATGGACGGCCTGACGATGATGCGCACGCTGCACGAAGAGCGGCCCGATCACCCACCGGTCGTCGTCGTGTCGGCTCGGGCGTTCGATCAGCAGCGCCGCGAGATGCTCGACGCCGGAGCGTCGGCCTACATCACCAAGCCCGTCTACCGCGACGAGCTGTTCGAAGCGCTCACGCGCGTTCTGCCGGCCCGCGCGCATACCCTGCGCTCAGCTGGCGGTGCTGATGGGGAGGAGAGCTAGCCGTGGCCGACGACACCTTTTTCGACCGCGTCTGGGCCGTCGTGGCCAATATCCCGCACGGGCGTGTGACCACCTACGGCCACATCGCGCGGCACCTCGCGTCGGGCCGGTCTGCACGCGCCGTCGGCTGGGCGATGAAAGCCGCCGCCGGTACGCCGCTGCCGTGTCACCGCGTCGTCAACCGCCGAGGTGAACTTTCGGGCGCCCGGCACTTCGAAACTCCGACAATCATGCGCGAGCGACTCGACTCCGAAGGCGTCGCTTTCCGCGGCGATGGCAGCATCGACCTCGACGCGCATCTGTGGGACCCGGCCCAAGCCGACCCTGATCTTTAGGAAAGAGCGTAACATCTGCTAGTCGATCGCCGATGAAGAAAGCGCTCTTCGATTCCATTGGAAGCGGCTAGGCGACGGTTCGGCGGACTCTCGGTGGTTTTCATGTAAGCGCTTTCCTTTTGGGCTTGACCTAGCCGTAGTGATTCGGTAACATCCCTTGCCTGTAAGCGCTTACACCTTTCCCTTGCCCGTCACGATCTACGACATAGCCCGCGAAGCGTCGGTGTCGATAGCGACCGTCTCCCGCGTGTTCAACGACAGCGAGCGCGTGTCTGCGACGACGCGTGCCCGGGTGGAGGATGTGGCACAGGAACTGGGCTACCGGCCGCACGCAATGGCGCAGGGGCTGGCAAGGCGCAGCAGCAACCTGATCTCGGCCGTCATTCCCGTTCTGACCAATTACTTCTACATGGAGGTGCTGCGCGGCATCCAGGACGCCCTCGCCGAAACCGAGTTCGACCTGCTCGTCTACTCGGCCACCACGCCCGATGCCGTCGACGGACAACTCGCCCGTGCCCTGCAGCGCGGACGCTCGGAAGGACTGTTGCTCCTGTCGACGCCCATCACGCCCGAGCGCCGCCGATTGCTGCAGCGTTCGCGTCAGAGCGTCGTGCTGGTCGACGAGAGCGACGCCGAGTTCGACTCGATTCTGGTCGACAACGTCGAGGGGGCGTACAGTGCCACGCGTCACCTCATCGAGTCGGGCCGCCGCCGCATCGCGCACGTCACCGTTTCGCCCGAGCCGTTCGTGGCGCAGCAGCGGCGGGCAGGCTACGAGCGTGCGCTCGCCGAAGCCGGACTCCAACCGATCGTCTGTGCCTCCGACTTGCGCCCGCTGGGCTTCTGCGAGGAGTCAGGCTACCAGGCCGCCGCCGACTTGCTGCGCCTCAACGAGCGTCCCGACGCTGTCTTCGTCGCCACCGACGTGCAGGCGCTGGGTGTGTTGAGCGCTCTCCACGATGCGGGCGTGACCGTGCCGGACGACATCGCCGTCGTCGGCTTCGACGACATCAAGCCATCCGCGTACGCCCGACTTTCTACGCTGCGCCAGCCGATGTACGAGATGGGGCGCCTGTCCGTCGAGCGCCTGCTCTCGCGTCTCGACGAACCCGAACGTACCGCCGAAACGACGCGGTTTACGCCCGAACTGATCGCGCGCGGCTCGAGTCTGGAGGTAGTGGTATGACGCGCCTGCTCATTCTGCTCTTGCTCGCCGCCGCCTCGGCGCAGGCGCAAACGTCGGCTCCGCAGCGCGTGGAGGCGGGTACTACGCTGCCGACCGGCATCCTCGCTGTCGCCGGAGCCGACACGATTACCGCAGAGGTTTTTCTAGCCAGCTACGGACAAGCCCTGCTTCGCTCGGGACAGGCCGACGATGCGCGCCTGCGTGCCCGCGTGCTGTCGGCCCTGGTTGCCGAGCGGCTGATGGCTCGCGAGGCGGACGCGATGGGGCTGGACGACGATCCTGACGTGGCGCTCGCCCTCGAGACGGACCGGCGCTCGCTGCTGCTCTCGGCATTCGCCCGAGATCGCTTCTATGACACCCAGGTCGTCACGCCTGAACAGTTCGGCGAGTTGGTCCGGCGCGTCTACATCCAGACCGAAGCCCGCCACCTGTACGCGACTACGCAGGCGGGCGCTGCTACGCTCGCCGCTCGTCTGAAAGCAGGGGAGACGTTCGAGACGCTTGCGAGGGAGGTTTTCGCCGACAGCGCACTGGCCGCTTCGGGCGGCTACCTGGGCACGTTCGGCTTCGACGAGATGGATCCGGCATTCGAGCGCGCCGCAATGGAACTGGAAATCGGCGAGGTCTCTCAGCCGGTTCGGACCGCGTTGGGCTGGTCGGTCATCGAAGTGATCAGCCGCACCAACCTGCCGCGTCCGACGCCTACCGAACTGGCCGCCAAGCGCCCCGAACTCGAAGCCTACCTCAAGCGCACGCGCGCCCTCGACGCCCGAACTTCCTACGTCCGCGAGCAGACGGCCGCCCTCGACGCGCGCTACGAAGCGGACGTGTTGTCGGATCTGGCGTCACTGATCGTCGGAACCGCCGTCGTTCCGTCGGACGAAGCGTTGGCCGGATGGCTCGGGCGCACGCTCGTCACGTTCGGACCGGCTTCGGACCGCAGGGCGTGGACGCTCGGCGACGTTCGCGAGATCGCCGCGTTGGTGCCCGACGAAACCCGCGCCCGCGTCCGCTCCGACGCCGACCTACGCGCTTTTGTCGAAGGGTTGATCGTGCAGCAGGCAATGCTGGACCAGGCCGAATCGCTCGCCCTCGATCAGACCCTTGACTTCGCCTCCCAGATGGCAGCGGCTCGCAACCGACGGCTCGTCGACGCGCGCCGGATGCAGCTCATGCAGGTCGACGTGCCGGTGGACTCGGTCGACGCCCACGTGGCGCGCTACGCCGATACGATGGTGCGCGATGCGCGCGTCGAAGTCAGCGAAATCCTCGTGGACTCACGCGCGATGGCGGACAGCCTCAAGACTCTCGTATCGAAACAACCATTCGCGCTGCTGGCTCAGAAGCACACGCTCCGCCCCGGAGCCGCGCGTACCGGCGGCAGTCTGGGCTTCGTCGCTCAGCGCGAACTGGGTGTCATCGGACCGGACGTGTTCGCCGCCGCCGAAGGCGACGTGCTCGGTCCCTACGCGTTAGCTGGCCGCTACGCCCTCGTCCAGGTAGGCCCGCGCCAGTCCGCCGATCCGCTCGCCTCGTCCGAGCTGCGCGCGTTCGCCCAGCGCCAGGTGCGCTACCGCATGGGTGAGCGTGCCGTCGACGACCACCTTTCTCTCTTGCGCGAAACGACCGATATTCAGGCCGACTTCGCCCAGCTTTCTGCCCTTCCGCTCTACACCGATTGACCCCGTCTTGTCGATGCTCCGTGTGATCCGATTCTCCCTCCTAGGCGCATTCGCGCTCCTGTCCGCCCTGCCCGCCCTCGCGCAGACCGGCAAGATTCAAGGCACCGTCACCGACGGGCGCGGCGACGCGCTGATCGGCGTCAACGTCGTGATCGAAGGCACGACCCAGGGCGCACAGACCGATCTCGACGGCGAGTTCGTCATCATCGGCGTGCGGCCCGGCCAGTACACGGTCGTCGCGCGTTACATCGGCTTTGCGACCGAGCGCAAGGAAGGCGTCGGCGTGAGCGTCGACCTGACGACGACGGTCGATTTCAAGCTGCGCGAAGAGGTGTTCGAGGGCGAAGAAGTCATCGTCGAAGCCAACGCCGAAACGGTCCGCCGCGACGTGACCTCGTCCGAGGCGCGCGTCACCAGCGAGACCATCGACCGGCTACCCGTCCAAGAAATCAGCGACGTGCTCAGCGTCCAGGCGGGCATCACCAACCAGAACGGCAACCTCCACATCCGAGGCGGACGCTCATCCGAAGTGACCGTCATGGTCGACGGCGTGCCCGTCACGGACGCCTACAACGGATCCGCGGCGGTGCAACTCGAAAACGACGGCATCGAAGAGCTACAGGTCATCTCGGGCACGTTCAACGCCGAGTATGGCAACGCGATGTCGGGCATCATCAACGTCGTTACCAAAGAGGGCAGCGGCGACAAGTGGGGCGGTTCGTTCGAGGCCTATACGGGTAGCTACCTGGTTGCGGGCGACGGTGGTGCGGACGTGCTCCAGGGCATCAATTCGGAAGAGTCGACGGTCAACGGCATCCAGTACCGCGACGTGGACCCCTACTCCTACCTCGACCTCGACCCGACGCACTACTCGAACACGACGCTCGCGCTCGAAGGCCCGATCTGGGGCGACCGCATCACGCTGTTCGCGCTGGGTCGCTACTTCCGCAACGACGGATGGGTGTTCGGCTCGCGCATCTTCAACATCGACGGCACGGCGGGCGATTCGTCGCTCGTGCCGCTCGGCGAGTCCAACAAGTTCAGCGGGCAGGCCAACCTCAAGATCCGCCTGAACGACAAGATGATCGTCAACCTGATCGCGCTCGGGTCGACGGCCGAGAACCGGTCGGCGGACTTTTCGCGCCGCTGGTCGCCCGACGGCCGGCAGCGCAACTTCGACGATGGGCTGGACACCAAGATGAAGTTCACGCACCTGCTCTCGTCCAAGACGTTCTACACCGTAGACGTGGCGCGCTTCAGCCGGACGGCGAGCAGCCGCCTGTTCGATGACGTGAACGACCCGCGCTACAACAACTTCAACCTGTCGCCGCCCGACACGGTCGAGATTCGCCCCGGTGAGCGCGTGCCCGTGCTCACCGGCGGTGGACGCTTCCTGCGCGGCGGCACCGATTTGGGCCGGTTTGAGCGCACCACGACGAGTTACTTCGCCAAGGCGGACATCACGAGCCAGATCAGCAAAGCGCACCTGGTCAAGATGGGTGTGCAGGCCAAGTTCGACAACCTGGAGTTCGAAGGCTTTGCGATCCGCGACGCCGACAACGACACCGAGGGCTTGCAGCCCGAGCAGCCATCGGAGACCTCGCTCGACTTCAACTCGTTCGACGACGTGAAGCCGTTCACGCTCTCGGCTTACATCCAGGACAAGATGGAGTTCGAGAGCTTCGTCGTCAACGCGGGTCTGCGCTTCGACTACTTCGACAGCCGAGGCCGAGTCCCCTCCGATCCGACCGATCCGAACATCTTCAACCCGTTCAAAAAGATCAACATCTTCCGCGACGCCAACGGCGACGGCGTCATCAACCCCGATGAGGAAACCGACGCCAACCGCCGGACGGTCGAGGAGCGCCGCGAATACTGGTATTCGGATGTCGACGCCAAGTATCAGTTCTCGCCGCGACTGGGCATCGCCTATCCGATCACGGACCGAGGCATCATCCGCTTCTCGTACGGCTACTTCCTCCAGATCCCGACGCTCGACCGCCTGTTCGATCAGTACGACTATAAACTGCGGCAGGACAGCGGCACCTATGGCATCTTCGGCAACCCCGACCTGGACGCCGAGCGCACGTCGATGTACGAAATCGGACTCAAGCAAGGGTTCGGCGACTTCACGTTCGAGGCCGTTGGCTATTACCGCGACGTGCGCAACTGGGTCGGCGTTAGCCCGGTGATCCAGACCGAGCAGCCGGGCGTCAACTACCTGATCTGGTCGAACCGCGACTATGCCAACGTACGCGGCGTCACGCTCGAGCTCGGGCGCGGCTTCGTCAACGGATGGGGTTTCAACGGAGCCTACACGTTCCAAGTCGGCGACGGCGGATTCTCGGACCAGAACCAGCAGTTCTTCCTGGGCGACGACGCGCCGCTCTCGCTCCTTCCGCTGGGCTGGGATCAGCGCCACAAGTTTGCCGGATCGGTCTACGTCGGCGGCAATGGATGGGGCGGATCGCTTTTGGGCGAGTACGGCGCGGGCTTCCCCTACACGCCCGCCTTCCCGACGGCCGCTCAGGTGGGCAAAGACGTGCAGTCGGCGCTTCCCGAGAATAGCCGCCGCCTGCCGACGACGTTCCGCATGGATCTCAACGTCTTCCGCGAGTTCCAGGTGGGCACGTTCCGCCCGCGCATCTTCGCGCAGGTCTACAACCTCTTCGACGCGCGCAACGTCCAGGGCGTCTACGGCGACACCGGTCGCCCCGACGTGACCCAAGACCAGCTGCGGCGCGGCGCTTACGATCCCGGTTTCTACGTGCAGCAGGGCTTCTACTCCGAACCGCGCCGGATGCACCTGGGCGTCGAAATCCGTTTCTGATGGTTGCCGCATTTATCGTGTCCCAAAGCTCTCAATCCCGTGCGGACGGCTCGCCGAGCCGCCTCTGCCAGCATCAATCTCGAATGCCGATTCGCCCTTCGATTCGCATGAACCGCCTCTCCCTCTTCCTGCTCGCGCTGCTCTGCGTTCCCGCCGCGTCCGCGCAGGTAGCGCCTCCCGGCAGCGAGTACGTGCCCAGTAACGAGCGCGTCGACCGCCTCGAACGCCGCGGCGACCTGATCGCTGGAAACAACATCCGCGCGACGATCACCAACTGGAACCAGACGGGTCAGTCGGGCCAGCCGGGCGACATCTTCTACGAGTTTCCCCGCAACACGCGGCGCATCTACGTCGCCCTCTCGCAGTTGTGGGTGGGCGCACGCGTCCAGGGCACGACTGGGCCGCTGACCGTCATGGACGTGGCCGACTTTCGCGTCAACCCGGACGGCGAGAGCGACAACAGCTGGACGTTCCAGCCCATCGAAGGCTACGTCAACCCGTCGGGAAGCGAGGCGGGCATCGCGCAGAGCGACGATCCCAATAGCTGGCCCGCGCAGTGGCCCGATAAATTATCCGATCCGACCGATGCGGGCTGGCCCGGTAGCTGGAACGGCTTCTTTGGCAAGAACATTTTCAATGCCGACCAGGAGTTCATGTTCAAGGCGGGCGACGACCAGTACGACCGCTACCTGACCGGAAGCAACCAGTTTTACCCCGACTCGACCGACCTCATGCGCGGCGGCCTGGCCGTCGTCGTTGAGTCGCGCGTGCTGGCGTGGAGCCAGGTGCTGATCCAGGACGTGGTGTTTCTGCTCTACTCGATCACCAACGACGGCACGACCGACTACGAGCAGGTCGGCGTGGCGATCTGGCTGGCTGACCTTGTCGGTGGCGATTCGGCCGATGACGAGCCGTTCTTCGACCTCTCCAATGCCGTCGCCTTCCTGACCGACAGCGACGGCCGCGGCACCGAACCGTTCGGATCCGACCGAGTCGGCGTGGCGGGCATCGCGTTTCTCGAAACTCCGGGCAACGCGACCGACCGCATAGACAACGACGGCGACGGCTCGACCGACGAGTCGATTCCCTGCACCGTTCGCGAGTGCAACGGCCCGGTCCTGAGCGAGGCGTTCATCGCCAACGAGAATCCTACCAACGGCATCGACGACAACGGCAACGGCCTGGTCGACGAGAGCGTCGCCAACATTCCGATCAACACGGATGGTGTCGTGAGCGTCGGCGTGGGTTATGCCGACTACATCGACAACGACAGCGACGGTGAGGGCAACAGTCCCCAAGTCACTCAGGCCATGATCGACGCGGCCTCGGGCGATGCGTACGGACGCTGGCCGTACCTGTCGAACGACCCGTTCTTCAACGCGCGCAACACGATTCCCGGTGCTCGCCGACTGCGCGTCCACCTGCTCTCGGTCGACGCCAGCGACCTGGGCCTGGGCTATGCCGACAACATCGACAACGACGACAGCTGTGTTTCCCCGACCGCCGCGTTTCCTTACCTGAGCGAGCCGGGCAGCCCGGTCGTCACGCAAGAAATGGTGACCCAGGCCGCCGCCGATCCCTTCGGACGCTTTCTCGTCGTCAGCACGATTGACGGTCAGCAGCGTGCGACCGCTTTGCTCGTTGGGCTGGATGCCAGCGACATCGGCAAGTGCTACGCCGACGGAATCGACAACGACGGCGACGGCGCCATCGACGAAGGCATCGACGAAGGCATCGACGAGATGATCGACGAGAGCCGCAGCGACTTCATCGACAACGACGGCGACTGGGACCCGCTTCGCGACGACACCGGTCTGGACGGCATCGTGTTCTCGGGCGACCGAGGCGATACGGATGGGCGGCCCACATCGGGCGCCGGAACGGGCTTTCCAGGCGAGAAGAACATCGACGTGACCGACGTGAGCGAGTCCGATCAGATCGGCATCACCAACGTGCAGCGCATCCCCGCTTTCTCGCTCAACTTCAACTCGCAGGGCGACGGCTTCCTCTACAATACGTACTTGCTGCCGGGAGACATCGACGTGCGCGCCCCGCTGCCGGGTGAGAACGACCTGGTGATTTCCAGCGGTCTCTTTCCGCTCGACGCCGGTCAGACCGAACGCATCTCGCTCGCGGTCAGCATCGCCGCCAGCGCCAACACCAACGAGGGCAACCAGGAGCAAGTGCTGCGTAACGTCGACAACGCGCGCGACGCCTACGCCGCCGACTACCAGTTCGCCCAGGCTCCGATCGTGCCGACGCTGACCTCGGTTGCCGGCGACGGGCGCGTGACGCTCTATTGGAATAGCGCGTCCGAAGACTCGTTCGACCAGTTCCTGTCCGACATCGGGCGCGACCCGAACGACTTCGAGGGCTACTTGCTTTACCGCGCGACCGACCCCTCATTTCTGGATCCGCTCAACATCACCGACGGCTTCGGACGCGCGATCTACCGCACGCCCATCGCTCGCTTCGACCTCAAAGATGGACGGCGCGGCTTCCAGCCCGTCGATGTGAACGGCGTCAAGTTCAACCTGGGCGACGACACCGGATTGCAGCACAGTTTCGTCGACTCGACGGTTACCAACGGCATCCGCTACTTCTACGCGCTGACGGCCTATGACTACGGCTCGATCCCCGATAACATCTCGCCGACCGAAACGCCGATTCTGATCGAGCAACGCGCCGATGGGACCATCATTCCTGGCCCCAACGTGCAGATCGTGATCCCCAACGCACCCGTCGCCGGGTACCGCGCGGGAACGGTCGACGCGATCGAACGCGTGCAGGGCTTCACATCGAGCCGCATCGGGTTTGAGGTCATCGACCCAACGGTCCTAGAGCAGGGACGCCGTTTCCGCGTATCGTTCCGCGACACCGTCCTAGCGGGCCGCACCAACTCGATCGCCGACACGCTCACGACGCGCGACTTCTCGCTCATCGATGTGGCGACGGGCGATACGCTGGTCAAGAACTCCAAGGCGTTTCGCACAGGGGGCGAGTTCCCCGTCTTCGACGACCAAGGGAGCGCGCTCGGTTTCCGCCTCAACTTCTTCTCAGACCCGTTCACGACGCTCAACCGCGACGAGAGCGGCTGGAACGAGGGCAGCGGAAACGCGCCGATCACGCTCAACCCGTACCTCGCCGCAGGCTTCATTCGAGGCATTCGCAACCCCGCCGACTACCGCGTTGACATCGTGGGTGACGGAGAAGGGCGGTCGGTCGAGTTAGAGTATCGTCGCGGTCGCGTGCTCCAATCGCGCCCGACAAACGTCCGAATTACCAACACGGCAACCGGCAACGAGGTCGATTACGCGTTCCTCAAGTTGAGCGGGAGCAATCCAGATCTGACTGGCAATACTCCTGTGCAGTTTGCCGCCGACAGCAGGGAATCCGATCTACTCATTCTGATCGAACCACCGATCACCAACCTCACGGGGCCCAAAGTCGTGACGTGGCAGATCGGGCTGAACAATACCCTCGACTTCTTGAACTCCGACTTGACGCCGGATCAAGGCGAGTCGGTCGCCATCGTGACGCGCAAGCCCTTCCTGTCTGCTGACGCATTCGAGTTCGAAACCACCTCGTCTACCGCCTCGCCCGACTCGGCGCGCGGCCAGCTCGACCGTGTCCGAGTCGTGCCCAACCCGTACGTCGCAGCCAACAGGTTCGAGCCGCAGTCGGCGTTTGATCAGGGGAGGGGGCCGCGCGTGATCCGGTTCATCAACCTGCCGCCTCAGGCGACCGTTCGCATCTTCACGGTCAGCGGACGACTCGTGCGCACGCTCCAGATGAACGAGGGCATGAACGACCCGATGACGCCCGCCGAACTGCTCAACGGGACGATCATTTGGGATTTGCAGACCAACGATAACCTGTCGGTCGCCTACGGGGTGTACGTCTACCACGTCGAAGCACCCAACGTGGGCGAGACGACGGGCACCTTCGCCATTATCAAATAACCGCTGCTGTGACGAAGACCATTCGCCTCTCCCTGCTCGCGGCATTTGCCGCATTCGCATTTCCCATCCAGTCCGCCCAGTCCCAAGTCGCCGATCCGTTTGGAGACGCCGGGCGCGACGTGAACAAGAGGGGATCGACGGCCAGCGAGTTTCTGTCGATCCCCGTCGGCGCCCGCGCTACGGCGATGGGCAACGCCGTCGCTGCCACCAGCGTCGACGCGACCGCGCTCTATTGGAACCCCGCCGGACTCACGCAGATGCGCGGAGCTGGGCTGACTGTCGAGTACGCCGACTGGTTCAGCGGCATCGACTTCGGCTACACGGCTGTCACGCTTCCGGTTGCCGGAGGCATGTTCGCCGCCAGTGTCACGTCGATGCAGACCGCCGACATCGAAGTGACGACCGAGGACGCGCAGAACGGGACGGGCCAGACGTATACCGCCGGATCGTACGCCGTCACGCTGGGCTACGGACGCGCGCTGACGGACCGTTTCTCGATCGGCGCGTCGGCCAAGTACATCCAGGAGCGCATCTACAACTCCAACGCGACCGGCCTCGCGTTCGACATCGGCACTTTGTTCACGACGCCGTTTCAAGGCATCCGCCTGGGCGCGAGCATCTCGAACTTCGGCAGCAAGATGCAGATCAGCGGCGACGACCTGCGCACGCGCGTCGATATCGACCCAAACAACCAGGGTAACGGGACAGGCAACACAGCGCTGCTCGAAACCGACAGCTATGACCTGCCGCTAACGATGCGCATTGGATTGTCCGGAGAGGTGTTTAGCTCGAACGATGCGCGCCTGACGCTCGCCTTCGACGCGCTGAGTCCCAACAACTCCGAACAGTATCTCAACGCCGGAGCCGAAGCCGCCCTGTTTGGCGAGATGGTCTTCCTGCGTGCCGGATACGCCGAACTGCTGCTCCCCGATGCCGTGCGAGGATTGACGCTCGGAGGCGGACTCGCCTACCGCGTCGGCCCCATCGATCTCGAAGCCAACTACGCCTACGAGCAGATGAAGTGGCTCGGAGACGTGAGCCGCGTGTCGCTCGCCATCGGATTCTGACCATTCATCCCAATTCTCAGTAGCGGGGGCAGGTACAGACGCAGAGTAGCGCGTACTAACTTCAACCGTTACAACCACTTTCCGGCAGCGGACTTCCGCTTCGGATTCTCACAACAATCCCCAACACCCCCATGCACAGCATGAACACGTTTACCACCCGGTTGCGTCTCGTGATGCTGCTCGCGGTCTTAGGCGTCGGCTTTGCCGGTACTGCCCAAGCTCAGCGGACGGTCACGCTTCGACTCAATGCAGCCACTATCCCCGATACGCTCGACGCGAGCAGCTTCTTCGAAGTCCGTGGCGCCCTCCAGAACGGCCCGGCCGACGACAACGCCCTTCCGAACGGTCAGATCATTGACTGGAACGACACGTCGACGCTCGAGCCCGTCAACGTCGGCGGCGACTACTGGGAGATCAGCTTCGACGTCGAAACGACCGACACGCTCAACTTCAAGTTCTATAACCAGCAGGCGCAGGATACCTATGGTGAGGGCTGGGAGAAAGACCCCAACCCCCAACTGCTCGCCGGCACGAACGACACGACGTTGACGATGCACTACTTCGAGTTCGGCGGCGGCGAGTTCCAGGGCATGCAACTGCCGGGCGACAACTACGCATGGCGTCCTTGGGAAGTCAAGGAAGACACCGTAGCCGTCTGGTTCCGCGTGTATATGGACACCCCGGAAGGCGTGGCCGATGGCTTCGTAGGCACCAGCTCACCGCGCATCTACGCGCAGGGTGAGAAGCTCGGCGCCGAAGGCAGTCCTCGCGGTCCGCTCGACTGGAGCAGCGACTCGAACGTGACGCTCAAGCAGGAGCGGGCCAACCGGGCCGATCCCGGCTATAACCTCTACAGTGGGGTAGCCTACTATCCCGCTTCGCTGGCTGGGACGACGCAGAACTACAAGTTCGTCGTCGCAAACGGCACGGAGACCAACTACGAGGAAGGCAACGTCAGCAATAACCGCACGTTCGTCGTCCCGGCTCAGGATTCGACGCTTTACTTCAAGAACTATGGCAACCAGGCGCCCAACACGGGTCAGGAGCCGGTGGACGGCTCGGTGATCTTCACCGTCGATTTGTCGCCGCTCGAAGCGATCGGACTCTACGACCGCGCGTCGCTCGATACCCTCCAGGTGCGCGGCGGCTTCAATGACTGGGGCTGCGCCGACCTCGACAAGTGCCTGCTCCAGCGTGTTGCGGGAACGAGCGAGTACGAAGGCATCGTCGACATCCGACGCATTCCCGAAGCCCAACTGAGCTACAAGTTCTTCCTTGACTTCAACAACGAGAACTTCGCGAGCCGCTTCTCCGACTACGATGGCGTTCCGCCGAGTGGATGGGAAGAGCCGGTCAGCACGACGGGCGCCAACCGCGCGTTCGGATTCGCCGGAGAGCAGAACCAGAACCTGGGTACGTTCTTCTTCAACGATATCCTGCCGAACAACGTCGTGCCCGCGAACGAGTCGATCGACCTGACGTGGCGCGTCGACATGACGCCTGCCATCAACTCGACGGCTCAGCCGTTCGTCGCCGGTACCGACTCGGTCTTCATCGAGTTCGGAGATCCGGTGTGGGGCTTCACGCAGCGCTTCGAGTTGAACAACGACGGAGGCATTGCGCTCAACCGCCAGGTGCAGCTCAACCGCGTCGGCACGAGCAACATCTACGAAGGTTCGTATACGATGCGGGGTAACTCGTACTCGGTGATCCAATACAAGTACCAGTATGGAAGCAACGGATCGTACGTACCGGAGCCCGGCGAAGGCACCAGTTCGCTGGGACGCCGCCGCGTGCGCTTCGTCGTGCCGACGAGCGGGACGGACTATCCCGCCACGTACGCCTTCACGACGTCGCCCGAGGTATATCAGCCCGACGCCGGTTCGCTTCCGTATGAGTGCAACTACGCCGCCACTGGCGACAACGCGCGCCTCAACCCGGCCGGTTGCCTTCCCTCGGGACAGGCCACGTTTACGGACATCTCCGACCTGGGAGGCATCGTGCCGACATCGGTCGAGTTGCTCTCGAGCGCTCCGAACCCGACCAATGGTGTCACCAACGTGACCTACACGGTTAACACGGCCGCGCACGTCACGCTGACGGTGTACGACCTGATGGGCCGCGAAGTCGCCGTGCTGGTCGACGAGGTGCAGGCTGCCTCGACGTACAGCGCGCCGTTCGACGCCTCGCGTCTGTCGGCCGGTACCTACCTGTATCGCCTGACGACGGGCGGACAGACGGCTACCCGCACGCTGACGGTCGTTCGCTAATCCGAACCGCCTGAGACCGACGGCTCGCGCATCTGCTTTTGCGGTGCGCGGGCTTCGGCCTCTGCGCGGAGAAGGCTCCGCCGGTGCACGCCACTGGCCCGAACCTTCCCCCCGCAGGGGTCACTGACCTACGGGTCTCCCACCCATGAGTCATAGACTCACGGTCGTTAGACCTTCTAGGTCTTCGATTTCTTCCCGCTGCCTTTCCGACGCTTATCATGCGCCTTTTCGCTGCCCTCGCTCTGCTCGCCCTCGCGGTCCCGTCCGCCCGCGCGCAGGACAGCCTCGACGTTACGTTCCGTTTCCTGCCTGACCTGACGACGCCCGTCATCGATCCCGTCGTACGCGCATTTGCGCCGGGCACGATGCCTAACGGGACCGTCAACGATTGGGGACCCAACTCGGCGGGTACGATTGCGCCAGGCGCCGCTAGCGAGATGACGTTCGACGCGGCGCTAAACGAGTACCGCTATACGCAGCGGCTAAAAGTCGGCGATACGCACCAGTACAAGATCCACTACCACCGGAACGCGTCGCCTTCCGGATCGCCGGGCTACGGCGGTATCTGGATCGCCGATCCGCTCAACCCGGTCGTCGTCGGCAACGACGGCAACTCCCAGATGGTCGTCGCCGACCCGATGGTGTTTCAGCTTGCACGCGAGCAGGATGGCGGCGAGGCGATTACGCGCGTGTCAGCGGGTGTCTTCGCTAGCGATCCGGTTACCGCTCTGACGTTCGAGATCAACGGCGTCGAGCGTGACGGTCTGGGCTTCTACGACGCCGCAACTGGCCGCTTCGACTACGACCTGCTGACCGGCGTCGCTCCGGGTTCGCAGTTCAAGATCACCGCGACGACGGCCAAGGGAACCGCCACGTCCGAAATCGGCCTCGCCCCGCCGACTGTTACCGACGAGAAGCGTCCCGAAGGATTGCAGGACGGCATCACGTACGTACTTGATGGCGGAAGAGAGTTTTTGACCGGGATCAAGCTGAGCTTGTTCGCACCGGGCAAAGACTACGTCTACGTGCTCAACCCTCTCAACGACTGGACGCCCGACGACCGTTTCTTGATGAAGAGGGACAGCCTGAACGCGGACAGCGTGTGGTTTTGGATGGAGTACAGTCTGTCTGGATCAAGAGGATCGAACCCTGAGGATAATGCGCGCTTTCAGTACTTCGTCGACGGGTTGATTCGCGTAGCCGATCCATACTCGCCTGTCGTTCTGTTTCCCGGCGAAGAAGGCTACCCGGACGGAAAAACGTCGCAGCCAATCACGGAGGCATATACTCGGTACTTCGATCCGCAGCCACAGCCCATTTGCCCGAGCATACCTAGCGAGGACGTCCGGTTTCCCTACGAGCGACCTGCGCAGGAAGAGTTGGTGATCTACGAGCTGCTAGTGCGCGACTTCTTGGAGGAGCACAGCTTCGAGGTGCTCACCGACACGTTGGGATACCTCCAGGACTTAGGCGTTACGGCCATTCAACTGATGCCCGTCAACGAGTTCGACGGCGACGAGTCGTGGGGTTACAATCCGGCCTTCCATCTCGCCGTCGACAAATACTACGGGTCGCCCGAGGATCTGCAGGAACTCGTCGACGCCGCGCACTGTCGCGGCATGGCGGTCATCCTCGACGTGGTCTACAACCACGCGACGGGCCAGAGTCCGCTCATTCGCCTGTTCAGCGAGAGCGCGACGGGCGACCCGAGCGCCGGTCCGGCAGCCGACAGTCCGTACGCCAACACGAGCGCGCGGCACCCCTTCAACGTCTTCAACGACCTCAACCACGACAGCCCGGCGACGCGCTACTGGATGGACCGCGCCAACGCCTACTGGCTCGAAACCTTCAACGTCGACGGCTACCGCTTCGACCTGTCCAAAGGCTTCACGCAGCGCCAGAGCGGCGACGTGGGTGCATGGAATCGCTACGACCAGAGCCGCGTCGACAACCTGACGCGCATGGCCGACAAGATCTGGGAAGTCGACCCGCAGGCGCACATTATCCTCGAGCACATCGGCGGTCAGGACGAGGAAACCGTGTTGGTCGATTATGGACGCGATCAGGGTAAGCCCGGCATGATGGTGTGGTCCAAGTCGATCTGCCAGTTCAACCAGGCGACGATGGGCTATGCCAGCGGTCCCCAGTGCGGCTGGGACATCTCTAGCGCCTACTTCGGCCAGGGCGGGCGCGGCTTTGTCAACACCGGAACGGTCGCGCTCATGGAGGACCACGATGAGCAGCGGCTGATGCGCAAGAACCTCGAGTATGGCAACAACGGCCCCAATGGGTACGACGTCAAGGATTATGCAACGGGCGCTCAGCGCATGGGCGCGGCCGGAGCCTTCTTCTTCACGCTGCCTGGTCCCAAAATGATCTGGCAGTGGGGCGAGTTGGGCTATGGCGGACCCGACGACGAGTGCCTGCCCGAGCAAGACGAATGCCCCGGTGGAAGGACGGACAACCGCGGTTTGGGCTGGGACTACCTCGACACTCAGGCCGGACGCGATCTCTACAATACGTGGAGTAACCTGATGCAGCTTCGGCAGGCCCAGAGCGTGTTCACCAACCCGAACACGAGCGTCCGTTTCAACCTCAACCGCGCCGACGGCGGCAAGTGGATTCACCTGGTCGAGCCGGTCGCCCAAGGCGAAGATCCGCTCGAGGCTTGGGTGATCGGCAACTTCGATACGGCCGAGAAAACCGTTTCGACGGGCTTTACCTGCTCGACGAATGATGGATGTCCGAGCCTGCTGTACGACTACTTCTCGGGCGAGACAATCACGTATGGCCAGTTCTTCAACGGTGTCTCGCTCGCTCCGGGCACGTTCCGAGTCTACACCGATGAGTTCGTCGGCACCGCGACGACGACGACGAGCAGCGACCCCTCGTTCGTCTCGGCGGCTCTGTCGCTCGGCACCCCCACACCGCACCCGGTGCAGGGTGCATCGCGGCTGACGTTCTCGCTCGACCGGCCTGGAAGCGCCCGGCTCGACGTGTTCGACACGTTGGGCCGACTGGTCGCCACAGTCGTCGACGCGGATCTGTCTGCCGGTCCGCACGAAGCCACGCTCGACGCTTCCGGACTGGCCTCCGGTCTTTACGTCCTCCGTCTCACAACGGACGCGGCTACTCTGACCGGTACCTTTATCCGCGCGGGACGCTAGTTTGACCTCTCCCGTAGCGTCGCAGGGGTGATGGCCTTGCGGTCGACCGATGATCACATGGCTGCGCTCTCAGATCTCTCCTCTATGTTCCGACGCCTTCTTCCGCTTCTCGCCCTGCTGTCGCTAACTGCGTGCGACACGCCCGAATCCGAGGCGCCATCCACGCTGGCGACAGCGACCGTGCCCGAGTGGGCTGCCGACGCCGTCTGGTACCAGATCTTCCCCGAGCGCTTCCGCAACGGCGACACCTCCAACGACCCGACGCGCGCCAGCCTCGAGACGCCCATCGTGCCCGGTGAGGACTGGGCCATCACGCCGTGGACAGGTGACTGGTATGCCCGGACCGACTGGGAGCGCGACGTGTCCGAAGGCTTTTACGACCCCGCCGTGTTCTTCCGCCGCTACGGAGGCGATCTGCAGGGCGTGATCGACAAGCTGGACTATCTCGACGAGTTGGGCGTGACCGCGCTCTACTTCAACCCGGTCTTCTACGCCCGCTCGCTGCACAAGTACGACGGCAACACGTTTCACCACGTCGACCCCTATTTCGGCCCCGATCCCGAAGGCGATTTCGAGCTGATGGCGCAGGAGACGAGCGATCCCGCGACGTGGCACACGACGGCTGCTGATAGCCTCTTCTTCGCGATGCTTGCAGCGGCTCACGAACGCGGCATGCGTGTCGTCATTGACGGCGTCTGGAATCACACGGGCCGCGACTTTTTCGCGTTCGAGGACCTGGCACAGAAGGGAGCCGAAAGCGCCTACGCCGATTGGTACGTGGTCAACACCTACGAGGACCCGTCGACGGAAGAAGTCGAGTTCGACTACGAAGGCTGGTGGGGCGCCAAGACGCTGCCCATCTTCGCCGATAACGCCGACACGACCGATCTCCACCCCGGACCCAAAGCCTACGTCTTCGACGCGACGCGCCGGTGGATGGACCCCAACGGCGACGGCGACCCCAGCGACGGCATCGACGGCTGGCGGTTGGATGTGGCCGAAGAGGTGCCGATCGGTTTCTGGCAAGACTGGAACCGCCACGTCCGCGAGATCAACCCGGACGCGTACACGGTCACCGAAGTCTGGCTCGACGCGCACCATTTCATTTCGGAGGGAGGCTTCTCGGCGACGATGAACTACTACGCCTTCGCCTTTCCCGTCAAAGGTTTTCTGGTCGACGGCGAAACGTCGGCTCAAGAGTTCGCCGACACACTCGACGCGCGCCGCAACCCGTACGACGACGCCACGGCGCGCGCGATGCAGAACCTGATGGACTCGCACGACACCGATCGCATCGCGTCGATGATCGTCAACGCCAAACGCCGCCCCTACGCCGCGCTGGACCGCTTCGACTTCGACTGGAACGACCGTGTTGCCCCGCGCAACGATGCCGAGTACGTCGTCCGCGCTCCCAACGCACGCGAGCGTGACATTCAGCGCTTGATCACCTTATTCCAGGCCACCTACGTCGGAGCGCCGATGTTCTACTATGGGACTGAAGCTGGCATGTGGGGCGCCGACGATCCCGATGACCGTAAGCCGATGGTGTGGGAAGATCTCACCTACGACGACGAAGCGTCGGACCCGCTGGACCGCCCGCGCACGCCCGACCCCGTCGCCTTCGACCGCGATCTGTTCGGCTTCTTCCAAGACGCCATTGCCCTGCGCAAAATGGAGCCGGCGTTCTCGCGCGGCGCGTACCGCCAAGTCTACGCGCAAGGGCAGGTATTCGCATTTGAACGTGAGCACGACGGCAAACGCTACCTCGTTGCCATCAACCGAGGCGAGCAGCCCGCCGCCTTCTCCGCACCTGTCGCCAGCGACGATCCGCGCGTCCGTTTCAACACAGGCGACTATACCGCCACACGTCGCGCATCGACAGCAGCAGTGGGAGAGGGCGGCACTCAGATCTCGCTTCCCGCCCTCACCGGCGCCGTCATCCAGCTCTGAGTCGTGCGTGCTTCTTGCACTCGCTGTCCTACTTCCTCGAGCGAAGAGCTCCCCTAAGACTAGCCCCGCCGACCATGCCCGAACGTGTCATCGCGAGAAGCGCAGCGACGTGGCGATCCCCAAATCAGCAGTCGACTTCTGGTGACTGCCACAGCCTCCGGCCTCGAAGCGAAAGACATTGGAGAGATAGGTGGTTGACGCTGCTCGTCCTGGCGCTCTCGCGTCAGGCTGCGCGCCCGCCGAGGAGCAGCCGCCCGCTCCGGGCGATCCGGTCGAAATCCGCATCGATCACCAGAAGGACGGCGCCGAGCGCGATTTCTTCGAGCGCATCATCGGCGAGTACAACGCCGCGCACGATGACCGGCAGGTACGCATTCTCTACCGCGAGACCGAAGAGTTGCGCAACCTGTTCGTCATCGCCAGCGTCGGCGGCAAGGGGCCGGATTTGATTTTCGGTCCGTCCGATAACGTGTCGACGCTTGCTTTGACCGAATCGATCTTGCCGCTCGACAGCGTGCTCTCGACGCGCTACCTGTCCGAGTTCAACGATACGGGCGTGCTCGTATGGGAGGACCAGCCGTGGATGATCGCCGATCAGGTAGGCAACCATCTGGCGTTCGTGTACAACAAGGCGCTGCTTCCTAGCGTGCCCGAGACGTGGGAGGAGCTCATTCCCGAACTGCAAACGATCACCCAAACCCAGCGCTGCGGGCGAAACAACGACCGCCGCGTCTATGGCCTGACGTGGAATTACACCGAGCCGTTTTTCTTCGTCCCATTCCTGACGGGCCAGGGCGGATGGATGATGACCGAAGACGGCACGCCGACGCTCGACAACGAGCAGACCGCACGCGCCGTCGACTTCGTCGTCCGGTTGCGCGATGAATACGGCCTGATTCCGGGCGAAGTCGACTACAACGTGGCCGAGACGCAGTTCAAGGAAGGCTGCGCCGCCGCTATCATCAACGGACCGTGGGCGTGGTCCGGCTATGGCGACGCGGGCATCGACTATGGCATCGCGCGCATTCCCAAGATCGCCGCGACGGGTGAGTGGAGCGCGCCGGTCGTGAGCAGCAAGGGATACAGTGTCAACGTCAACGTGCCAGCTTGGAAGCAGCCGTACGTGCGCGACCTGCTCGTCTACTTGACCAACGCCGAGATGCAGACGCGTATGGCCGCCGAGCTCTCCACGATCCCCACGCGCCTGGACGTAATGGATTCAGACGCCGTGCTCGACAATCCCATTTTGCAGGCGTCGATGCGGCAGGTCGAGGTCGGCCGGGCCATGCCGATCACGCCCGAAATGCGGCAGGTGTGGGACGGTATGCGCGGTCCGTACCAGCTCGTGATGAACGGTCAGCTGTCTCCGCGCGAGGGCGCCGCGCTGATGCAGGAGGAAGTCGAAAAACGTATCGCCGACTCGGCGCTCTAACCCCCACGCTGGATGACCGAAAACTCCGACCTGCTGGCCGTCGAAACGCGCCTCGAGGAAAAACGCGATTCCGTTGCGAGCGGCAACTCGTCGCCCGATCCGGCACGTAAAGCCTCGCGGTTCTCTCCTGAGTGGCAGCGACGGCTGTTTCTGGCCGGGCTGCTGGGTCCGACCATCGTGATCGTGCTGGCCGTCGTCGCCTATCCGTTTTTCTACAACGCCGTCCTGTCGTTGTCGAACATGAACCTGTACCACATCCGCGACTGGGACGTGATTGGGTTTCAGCAGTATTGGGCCGTCGTTCAAGAGAGCGCGTTCTGGTCCGTCCTGGTCAAGACCCTGATCTGGACGGCTGTCAACGTCGTGTTTCACGTCGGGCTGGGCGTAATGCTGGCCGTCGTGTTGCACCAGAAGTTTGTCAAAGGCAAAGGTGCGTGGCGCATCCTGCTCATCCTGCCGTGGGCGCTGCCGCAGTACATCACGGCGCTGACGTGGCGCGGCATGTTCAACTCCGAATACGGCGCGATCAACCTGGCGCTCCAGCAGTTTCTCGGCCTCGGCCCGGTCTCTTGGCTGACCGATCCCGTCAACGCCTTCATTGCTGCAATCCTGACCAACGTGTGGCTGGGCTTCCCGTTCATGATGGTCGTCGCGCTCGGGCGCGTTGCAGTCGATTCCGGGCGAACTCTACGAAGCCGCCGACATGGACGGCGCGAGTGCGTGGGCGCAGTTTTGGAACATCACCGTGCCGCTCATCCGCCCCGTCATGATCCCGGCGATCACGCTGGGCACGGTCTGGACGTTCAACAACATCAACGTCGTCTGGCTCGTCTCGAACGGCGGCGAGCCCAACGATCAGACCCACATCCTCGTCTCGTACGTCTACGAAGCGGCGTTTTCGATGTACCGATTCGGCTGGGCCGCCGCGCTGTCGCTGATCATCTTCGCGATCCTGTTCATCTTCACCCAGGTGCTGCTCAAGAAGACGAACGCGACCGAAGCAGCCTATTGAGTAGGCGATGGCCGCTCGCGCCTGGCAAGTCGCCACAACTTGCGAGGAGCGGGCGCGGCGACTGTGTGACGCAGATCCGGTGCTCAGCCCCGATCTTCCTCGTTGGACCGTTCCTCACTCAACCCGCTCCCTCATGCAGATCCTCGACCCCATCGTCCTTGAAGGCGATTACGTCCGGCTCGAACCGCTCACGCTGGACTACATCGACGCGCTGTTCAAGGTGGGGATGGACGAGAGGATCTGGCGCTTCACGCCCCGCCGTATGGAGTCGCGCGCCGACATGGAGGCGTATGTCAAGGAAGCGCTCGGCGAGCAGGCGCGCGGCAAGTCGCTGCCGTTTGCTACCGTCGTTGCGGCGACGGGGACGGTCGTTGGGTGCACGCGTTTCGGCAACGTCGACCTGTTCAACCGCCGCGCCGAGATCGGCTGGACGTGGGTGGCGCGTCCGTGGCAGCGCACGACGGTCAACACCGAGGCCAAACTGCTGATGCTGCGCCACGCCTTCGACGATCTCGACCTGCGCAGAGTCGAGTTCAAGACCGACGCTCGCAACTCCCAGTCGCAGTGGGCTCTGGGGCAGATCGGCGCGCACAAGGAGGGTGTTCTACGCCGCCACATGACACTGCCCGACGGATCGGCGCGCGATACGGTGTACTTCTCGATTATCAGTGAGGAATGGACGCACGTCGAGACGCGTCTGGAAAATCGGTTGCGTGACAAGATGGACGAATCTGAGGAGGATGAATAGGCTCGATTCTTAGTTGGATCGCTCCTCGTCTCTCCTTACGCTACATCCATGCGACTCTACTTGACCCCCTTCGCTCTACTGGTACTCGCTGCATGCGGCGGCACGACGCCTGAACCCGGCGACGCCTACGTCCATGATGAAACGGGCAGCGCTATCTCCGTCCTCATGTCCGGGAAAGCGTCGGACCTCTACGCTGAGCACTCGGTTACCGACGGCACGAGCCGAGTGGGGAGCGGTCTCACCTCCTCACTCGCGACCCAGCGAACGATTCTCAAGGCGGATTCGTCCGCCGATGCCATCAGCTATTCGGTCGAGACTGTCGTCGATCCCGCGCAAGGGGCGATTACCGAGATCCGTATCGTTCCACTCGACAGTCTCGCCGGGTACACGCTGTCTGACCAGTAGAAAGCGCGTGCGAGGTGTGGTACCGGATGTGGAGCGAGCGCGACGTTCGCACGCTCGTCGAAGCTGGTTTCTACGAGATGAGCGCCGACGCCGACTTGATTCGGACTGAGACCGTTCGCGCGCTGCGCTGAGCGGTGGACCGATCCTCGTCTGCGCGTCGTTACAGGCGGATGCGTTACTTCCTGCTCGCGCTCTGCGCTCTGTCCGTGCCCACCGCTTCCGCCCAGCAGCCGACCGTCGGACCGCCCGGTTTCGACTCGCTCGCCATCCACACCGATTCGTCGGCGTCGCGTCCGTTCGTCTACACCGACGGCGCGGCGACGTACTTCTACGGCGAGGCATCCGGTCCGCAGACGACGGCGTGGCAGGGTCTGAACGTGAGGGGAACGGTCGTGCTCGACGATTGGGCATGGGAGCAGGGCGCAACCCTGCACACCGCCTCGGACCTGAGCCAAGCTATCGTCCATCCGGACGAAGCCGAGCGCCGCTACGCCGGTGGAATGAGCGAGACCGTAACGCTGATCGATGGGGAGGCGGCTCTCGTCATCACGCCGCACATGGGCGCGACGTTTTTCCCGCTCATCGCCGACCGCCGCGACGCGTCCGCGCTCGACGTTCGGGCGATGGACGATGTCCTTCTCATCCGCCGCCGCGACGTGGCCGAAGGCGATCCCGACGCTCCGGCGTGGCTGGCGGTCTACTCGGTCGGCGGCAAAGCGCACGCCGAGTCTCGGCTCGTCGAAACCGGCAGCATCGACCAGACGCTGCTGGCGCCGGGCCGCTTGGACGTGAAGAACCGCGTGCCGGTCGTCGTCACGGTCGGTGCGACGATGCTGGCGGCCCGCTCGCGAGCGCTGATGCTGGCAGAGGTTGCGCCTCGAGCCGCGATAGAGCGTCGCGCACGAATGAACGAACTGATCGCCGACGCGTGGATCGACACCGACGACTCGGATTTCGACCGGGCCTTCGCTATGGCGCGCATTGCGCTCGACGCGCTCCACATGGATCAGCGCGGGCCGGGCCTGTTCGCCGGTCTGCCGTGGTTCAACAACTATTGGGGGAGAGACACCTTCATCAGTCTGCCGGGCGCGTTTCTGGCATCGGGGCAGTGGGAAGAGGCGCGCGAAATCCTGCTGGCCTTTGCGCGCTACCAGGACGAAAATCCCCAAAGCGAGACGTACGGACGCATCCCCAACTTCGTCTCGCTCGGCGACGTGACCTACAACACCGCCGACGGTACGCCCTGGTTCGCGATCATGGCGCGCGACTACCTGCGCCTGACCGATGACATCGACTTCCGCCGCGAGGTCTGGCCCGTCGTCCGGCGCGCTTCGGATGCCGCTTTGGCCCGTACCGACAGCGACGGCCTGCTGCGCCACGGCGATCAGGAGACGTGGATGGACGCGTCGGCCGGGCCAGGGCGCGAGTGGAGTCCGCGCGGCGACCGTGCCGTCGAGATTCAGGCGCTCTTCTACGCTCAACTGGTCGCGACGGCCGACATGGCCCGAGCCGAAGAACGGAGCATCGACGCCAACCGCTACCAGCAAGCCGCCGACCGCTTGCGAGCCGTCATCCTCGACCGCTTCCGGATGCCGGGTGGTCCGCTACTCTACGATCACCTCGACGCCGATGGCGACGCCGGATGCCCAGACGCGCCCGAACCAACTGCTTGCCGCCCGCGCCCTCGGCCTCGAACCGACCGCTTCGGCCGCCCTCGTCCGTGCGTTGGCCAGCGAGATCGTCTATCCGTGGGGTGTCGCGTCGCTGGCGCAGACCGACTCGGCGTTCCACCCCTACCACTTGGCACCCGAGGCCTATCCCAAAGACGCTGCCTACCACAACGGCACGATCTGGACGTGGAATACCGGCCCGTTGGTCTCGCTGATGGCACGCGCCGATGCGCCCGACTTCGCGTACGAGCAGCTCGACTTCCTGACGCAAATGGCCCTCTATCGCGGCGCAATCGGCACGATGGCCGAGAACTCCGACGCGCTCGCCCGCCCCGGACTCGAATCTCCCCGCCTGACCGGAACCGTCTCGCAGGCCTGGACGCTGGCCGAGTACGTCCGCAACGCGCTCGAAGACTTCGCCGGCGTCATCCATCGCGCTCCAGACACACTCGTCGTCGCGCCGCGCTTGCCCCAAGCCTGGGGCAATGAGGTGACGGCGCGCGTCCGTGTCGAGGGCGGCCACGTCCTGCTGCGGATCGAGAGAGGTACGGTGGCACAGGGAGCGTTTCTGGGCGAGGCGTCCGGCGGTGCTCAAACGCTCGACTTGACCATCACACCCGAACCCTCCGACGGAGCATCAGCATTCCCGCGCGCTCTGAACGTCGTGTTCGAGGCGAACGGTGGGAGAAAGGTGGTCGCCGTATCGGACGCGCCGACGACTATCCGACTGGCGCGTGAGTATGGACCGGGAATGGCGGTGACGTATGCGCGCATTGAGGGCGAAGTCGTGGGTATCGACGACCGGATTGCGCTGCCCGATACCGCGCGCTGGGCCGATTTCGAGTGGGCGACTCCGCTGAGCTACGACGACATCGCCGCACTACCTGCAATGAGCGGTCCGGCGTGGCCGCTGCTGGACCACGCGACGATCAAAACGCTTCGGCCCGGTGCCGCACGAGTTCGCCTGTCCGTCGATCTACCCCAAGGCGACGACCGAGGCGAGTCAGACACCTACGTCTACCCGACCGGACCGGCTTTCGCTGCGGGCATCTTCGATGCGACCGGACTGCGCATAGCCGAGACGGGCGACGCGTGGTTTTTCGAACTCGACATGGCCCGACTGGTCGATCCGGGCTGGAATCCGCAGTTCGGGTTTCAACTCACGATGGCCGCACTGGCGTTCGGGCCGGGACCGGGGCCGATGATCGTGGGGCGCGAAGCCCACGCACGTGTCGAGAGCGGCTACACGCACCTGGTCTACGTCGGCGGTGGCGTACGCGTCGAGGACTATCTGGGCAACGTCCTCGGCGAGTATCGACCAGCAGAGGCCGACGCGCGCAATCCGTTGGGATCGACCGAGGTCGGACGCATCGTCTTTTCGATTCCCAAGTCGGTCCTTCCCGACATGCCGGCGGGCACGACGGTCACGCTGCTCATAGGCGGCCAGGACGACAATGGCGGCGGGCAGATCGGCGAGTTTCGCGCCGTCGACGCGGAGGCGTCCGAGTGGGTAGGCGGCGGCAGCCCGTTCAGCGGAGCGCCGCGCGTCTACGACCGCTGGGACGGCACGCTCGACTAACACCGACGGAACGACGGGGAGAGGCTGGCGGTACAGACACTCTACGCCCGGTGCCTACCAGGACCTCGCCACTCTCGCCGGTGGAGAGTCTCTTGGGACTCACTGGGCGTTCTCGTTTGCACAGAGAGCCGACCGATGGGGCTGTTGATCTGCCGAACCTAAGTACGAACGGCAGGTTGACACGCGCGATGATCCGTCTCCGTCAACCGCTTGCACTGCTCGGCGTGCTGTCACTCCTGATCGGGATGGCGGCTCCGCTCTCGGCGTTGTGCGCGCAGCCAGCGATGTCCGCCGCGCCGCCGTGCCATGAGCAGGTGGATTCGGCTGCGTCGCACGAAACACCCATGGCGCACCGCGACGCGCCCTCCGGCACCGTCGACACCCACACGCAAGGCGACGAACCGTGCTGCCTGATCGGCCCGTGCTGCCTACGCGCCGTGGCAACGGTCGTCCACCTCGAAATAGACCGTGCGTCGGTTCCGGCTGCTCCGATCGTGAGATCGGCTGGCGTCGACCTCTCGCAGACGATGCAGGTGGCGCACGTGTACGAGGCTGCGTGGAGGCCGCCCCCTCACGCGCCTCCGATCTACTTGATGCTGGGTCGGCTGCTGACGTGAGCGGCAAACGGAGCCGTTCTCTCTGGTGAGGACGGCTAGCGGCGACAAGGTGTCGCCTTTTCTGCACGATGCGCCATTGGGCGTGCGTGCTTCCCGTTTGCTCTAGTTTTTCCGATGCCGATTCTTCGTCTGGTCCCGGCGCTCCTGCTCGCAGGTTGCGTCGCCGCCGCCCCTCAGGTTACGCCTGCCGATCACCCTGCTGCGCCATCCGCGCCCCACGTTACTGCTGTCCTGACGGCCTTTGAGCCAGTCGCGCCGCCCGACCTTCCGCCACCGCTCGTCCCCGACGCCGATCGGCCCGGACCCGCCCTGGCAGGCGATCACGAGGGTCACATGGCACACCAGGGCGTCGACCATGCGGCGCACGCGCATCCTGCGGCCACCACGCCTGATTCGCTCGCTGCACTGTTCGACGCATACCTGCTCGTTCAGGACGCCCTTGCCGCCGACGATCTGCCTGCTGCTCGAACTGCCTCTCAGGCGCTGTCCGTCGCGCTGTCCAGTGACCCGCTTAGCACGCACGCAGATGTAATAGCCAATGCGGGTGATCTGGTCGAGGCGCGGCTGGCGTTTGGCGCATTGAGCGTAGAGGTCGCTCGATTAGCCGAAGCCCACGGCGCGTCCGATCTGACGCTCTTTCGCTGCGGCATGGCGCGAGCTCCGATGGGCGGCGTATGGCTTCAACGCGGCACGTCGACGCGGAATCCGTATTTCGGCGCGTCCATGCTGATGTGCGGTAGCCGCATCGACGCGCTGCCCGAGGCGCCTACCGGCGGGGGACACGATGGACACTAAACGCATTCGTTCGACCGCGACCGAGTCATCAAAACGCAGAAGCCGAGACCTGGCAGATTGGAGTGCCTCCTCCTCTTTTCTTCTAGCCGCCACATTCATGCTCACCGGCTGCGCATCCGTTCAGCCTCGCGACGCCCTCGCTCCTGTTGCCGCCACCCTGTCCGAGCGATCCGGCAGCGACATCGTCTGGCGTCTCGATGAAGAAGCCGACGCCCGCGCTGACGGCACGGTCGACTCTCTGCTTGCCACTCCGTTGACCGAAGAGGCTGCCGTTCAGATCGCGCTGCTGTCGGATCGTGGGCTTCAGGTCGCGTACGAAGACGTGGCATCGGCGCACGCAGAGCGCGTCCAGGCCGGACTGTTCGCCAACCCGTTTCTGAGCGTGGGTGCTGGATGGGACGTAGAGGAGGGCGGCGCGCCGGACCTGCACCTGGGCGCGTCGCTTCCTCTGGTATCGTGGCTGTGGACCGGGCAGCGTAAAGTCGTCGCCCAATCCCGGCTCGAGGCAGCACAGGCGCGGATGGCGGGGGCCGTTCTCGGCCACGCCGCTGGAACGCGCCGCGCGTTCTTCTCCGTCCAGGCGGCTCAGGCAAGAGTCGACGTGATGGAGCGCGCGTCAGCCAATGCGCTATCGGCTTACGAAGCGGCTCGGTTGCTGCGCGAGGCTGGAAACGTGCCTGCCGTCGATCTGCTGGCTGAGCAGGCGCGTTACGAGCAGGTCCGCCTTGATCTTCTGTCGGCCCAGGCTGATTTCGACGTGGAGCGCGTGCGGCTGGCCGGTCAACTCGGACTGTGGGGCGAGCGGGCGTCGTTTGAGATCGTGGGCGTACTGCCCGACGTGCCGGACGCCGCAGTCGCCGATGATCTCGCCGAGCGTGCCGTCGCGTCGAGTCTGGAACTGGCGGCGGCGCGTCACGACGTAGTCGCCGCAGCGCGGGCAGCGGGCGCAGCGCGTCCCCAAGCGCTCGTTCCCTCGCTCGAAGTCGGTGCTCAGGCCGAGCGCGAGGATGGGCACTGGGAAGTCGGCCCCGACGTGTCGGTCGCGCTGCCGATCTTCGACGCGGGACAGGCGCGCGTAGCTCAGGCGCGTTCGGATGTGCGACGCGCGCAAGCCACCTACTATGCACTCGGCGTGTCGATACGCGTCCAGGCGCAGGCGGCGCAGACGCGCATGGCTGCCGCTGCTCAGGCCGCTCGGCATTACCGCGACGTGGTGGTGCCGCTGCGCGTCCGGCTCACGCAGGCGACGCTGCGACAGTACAACGCGATGCAAGTCGGCGTCTTCGGCTTGCTCCAAGCCCAGGCCGACGAACTCGCCGCCACGCGCGCTTATCTCGAGGCGCTCCTCACCTACCACATCGCCCGAGCCGACGCCGACCTGCTGCGCGCGGGCGGTATGCCGGACGCCGGTTCAGCATCCCTCACGAGGTCTCCTGAGTCTGCTCCCGCACCGATGCGAGCCGACGCGCACTGACGCTGAATCTCATCGTCCTGAGTCTATTGAAGGATCTCCGTCCCTTCCGCTCTTCTCGGAGAGCGCCCTCGACCGGCTCGGACCGACAGATTTTCAGCGCCCACCCTCTTCATCTTCTCGACTACCAATCATGTCCACCTTCTCTCGCCGCGACTGGCTGAAAACAGGCGCCGCTGGACTGGGCGCTCTCGCCCTCTCGCCGCTGCAAAAGGCTGCCGCCGTCCCCGCCACGTGGGACGCCCAAGCCGCCCGCCGCGCATCCGTCTCGCCCGACTCCGCCGACCTCTCGACCAAGTGGGAAGGCGACCGGCCAGCCCGCGTCTACACACCCGGAGGCTCGTCGCTCACCGGCAAACAGGCCGATGACGGCGCGTGGGTCTATCACCTGACCGCCGACGAAGTCGACCACGAGTTCGCGCCCGGCCTGACGGCGTCGTGCTGGGGCTACAACGGTAGCGTCCACGGCCCGACGATCGAGGCCGTCGAGGGCGACCGGCTCCGCTTCTACGTCACCAACCGATTGGGAGCGCCGACGACGGTCCACTGGCACGGCTTGTTCTTACCATCGGGTATGGACGGCGTTGGGGGCTTGTCGCAGCCGGTCATTCGTCCCGGAGAGACGTTTCGCTACGAGTTCGACGTGCGGCAGAACGGCACGTTCATGTATCACAGCCACCACGACGAGATGGCGCAGATCGCGCTGGGCCTGACCGGGCTGTTCATCGTCCATCCACGTCGCGACCCCAGTCCACCCGACCGCGACGTGGCGATCATGCTCCACGAGTGGCTGATTCATCCGGGCACGAGCCGTCCCGATCCCAACGCGATGAGCGACTTCAACCTGCTCACGATGAACGGTAAAGCGTTTCCCGCCACGCCGCCCGTCGTGATCGGCCTCGGACGACCGCGTGCGCTTCCGCTTCGGCAACCTCTCGCCGATGGACCATCACCCGATCCACATCCACGGCTACGCCTGGAAGCTCGTCGCGACCGACGGCGGCCCGATTCCGACCGCCGGGCAGTGGCCCGAAACCACCGTCCTCGTCCCGACCGGCTCGACGCGCACGACCGAGTTCGTCGCCGATGCACCGGGCGACTGGGCGATGCACTGCCACATGACGCACCACGTGATGAACCAGATGGGCCACGACGTACCCAACGTCACCGGCGTACCGACCGATGCGCTCAACCGGACCGTCCAGCCGCTCCTGCCGGGCTACATGGCGATGGGCGAGTACGGCATGGACGAGATGGGCAAGCACGTCGAGATGGGGCACATGGCGGTCCCTGAAAACTCGATTCCGATGGTCGGCGGCGAGGGGCCGTTCGGCTACATCACGATGGGCGGCATGTACACCAACCTCAAAGTCCGCGATGGCCTGACCGACTACGACCGCGATCCCGGTTGGTACGAACATCCGCCCGGCACCGTCGCTCGTGCCGCGACGGCCGACGAACTGGCGCGTGATGGCGTGTCGATGGGCTGATTCCTCGTTCTGGATAGAAATGTCGTACAAACGCTTTTTCGCGATGATCGTCACGTCGACGCTCGTCATGTTCGTGCTCATGTACTCGACGGTCAACACGGTCGACCACGTGTGGTGGAGCCAGACCAAAGCCTATATGGCGCTCTACATGAGCGCGGCGATGGCCATCATCATGCTCGCCTTCATGCTGTCGATGTACAAGAGCAAGAAGGTCAACGTCGCCATCTTCGTCGGTAGCGCCGTCCTGTTCGCGATCTCGTTCTGGCTCGTCCGCACCCAAGACACGGTCGGCGACGTGGGCTGGATGAAGGCGATGATCCCGCATCACTCCATCGCGATTCTGACGAGCGAACGCGCCCACATCACCGACCCCCGCGTGCGCGCCCTGGCCGACTCGATCATCGCGACGCAGCGCCGCGAGATCGCCGAGATGGAAGCGTTGATCGCCAATCTGGAGGAGTGAGTCGGCTCATTCTATCGTCATCCTGAGCGAAGCTGAAAGCCTGCCTGAGTCTGTCGAACAGGAAGCGCCAGGCAGCCAGTTTGCTGCGGACTTCGGGAAACTCTCGACAGGCTCGGGATGATGGGGAAAAGAGCAGCGCAATTGATTCTATCACACCGCTTTGCGAATCCGCGCCACGAAGAAGCCTTCGAACGTCCCGTCGGGCACGATGCGGCGCGCGTTGGCGACATGGGCGAACGCTTCGCCCTGCCAGCCGGATAGAGCCGGAGAAAAAGCGGGCACGTCAACCGCAATCGGATCCAGGCTCAGTCGGTCGTCCTGAGCCAGCGCCTGCGCAACGACGGCTTCGTTCTCTTCGGGCGCAAACGAGCAGGTCGAGTAGACCAGGACGCCGCCGGGCCGGAGCGCCTCCAGGCCCGCGGCGAGCAGGCGCTTTTGCTTGCGCGCCATCTCGGCGATCTTGCGCTCGGACCAGTAGGCGAACGTCTGGGGCTCGTCCCACCGAAAGCGGCCCTCAGTCGAGCACGGCGCGTCGAGCAGGACGGCGTCGAAATGCTCAGGGCGATAGCGGCCGACCTTCATCCCGTCCTGCAGGTACGTCCGCACCCAGCGCGCGCCGCCTGAGGCGAGGTTGGCTTTGAGCTTGTAAAACCGCGGCTTGACGACCTCGACGGCGACCAGTTCGGCCTCGTCGGCCGGCTCGCCCATCAGCGCGGCGAGCTGGAGTGTCTTGCTGCCCGGTGCCGCCGTCTGATCGAAAATCCGCTCGTCCGCGCGCGGGTCGAGCACCAGTGGCGGCACCATGCTCGACAGGTTTTGCAGGTAGACGGCGCCCGATTCGGCCTCTGGCGTAGCGAGCAGTGCGTTGCGGTCGTTTGCGTCGACCGTTGCAGCATCGGTGTACCATCCGACGGGCTCGAACGAGATGCCAGCTTCGATCAGCGCCGCGCGCGTTTCGTCCGGCGACGCGATCAGCGGGTTGAAGCGGAAACCGACTCGGACGGGCGGGCCGAACGTAGACAGGACGGTGGGCAGGCGCTCGGCTCCGACGATCCGCCCCAAGCGGTCGACGAAGGCAGAGGGGAGGGCGTCGGCGGTGGACGAAGTGGTGGGAGGCATAGAGGCGGCGCGGTGGTCTGGGCGAGGTCTTGAAAGTAAAGGAGTTGCATGCAGCCGCCGATAGTGCGACCTTTGAGTCTCCCCTTTGCCTATGCCGTCCCCCCCCATGAGCATCCGTCGCAGCGACGACGTGATTCGCTGCAGTTTCTGCGGGCGCACCGCACACGAAGTCACGTCGATGATCGCCGGGCCGGACGTGTACATCTGCGACCGCTGCGTCAAGGACGCCGAGTCGATCATCGAGAGCGATCTGAGTACGATGACGCTCCCGCCACGCCGGGCATTTGGATCGGCCAGGCTGACGCCGCTGGGCATCAAGCGCAGACTCGACGACTACGTGATCGAGCAGGACCAAGCCAAAAAGGCCCTCGCCGTCGCCGTCTTCAATCACTACAAGCGGATCGAAGAAGACTTCCTACCCGGCTTCGACGACGTCGAGATCGAGAAGTCCAACATCCTGCTGCTCGGCCCGACGGGAACCGGCAAAACCCTTCTCGCCCGCACGCTCGCCAAAGCGCTCGACGTACCGTTTTCGATTTCGGACGCGACCGCGCTGACCGAAGCGGGCTACGTCGGCGAGGACGTAGAGAGCATCCTGACCCACCTGCTCGCCGCCGCCGACTACAACATCGAGCGCGCCGAGCGCGGCATCGTCTACATCGACGAGATCGACAAAATCGCGCGCAAGGGCGACAACGCGTCGATCACGCGCGACGTATCGGGCGAGGGCGTCCAGCAGGCGCTGCTCAAAATCATGGAAGGGACCGTCGCCGGAGTGCCGCCCAAAGGCGGACGCAAGCACCCCGAGCAGACCTTGGTCAACATGGACACGCGCAACATCCTGTTCATCGTCGGCGGCGCGTTCGACGGCTTGCAGCAGATCATCGCGCGCCGCCTCTCGGCCACCACCATCGGCTTCGACGACGGCATCATGGGCCCGCGCATCGACCAGCACGACGACGCCATCTTCCAGCACGTCGAACCCGACGACCTGCTCAAGTTCGGCATCATCCCCGAACTCGTCGGCCGAATGCCCGTCACGACCGCGCTCGACAAGCTCAGCCACGACGCCATGCTGCGCATCCTGACCGAGCCCAAGAACGCCCTGGTTCGGCAGTACCAAAAGCTATTCGCCATGGACGGCGTGTCGCTCTTCTTCGAGCGCGAGGCGCTGGACACCGTCGTCGAGCAGGCCCGCAAACTCGGAACGGGCGCGCGCGGCCTGCGCTCGGTCATGGAGCGCACGATGCTCGACATCATGTTCACCCTCCACGACGACCCGGACATCGGCCGCTGCATCATCACCCGCAACACCGTTCTGGGCCACGACGGGCCGCGCTATGAACTGCGACGGGTGTCGGCGTGACAGGCACTTGTTACGCTGCTCAACCGTGAAAACTTCCGATACACTCTTTACTCTCTTACTGACGGCGCTCTTGTTGCTCGTCGGGGCTGTTTTTGGGGCGACGAGTCTTATCAGCAGAAGCGTGAGGTCATCCCTGGATTCGAGTTACACTACGATAAGTACGACGATAAAAATTCTACTGGATCACCACCTTACGTGTTGACCGGACCCGATACGAAGAAGGAGTATCCGTATCCGCTCATCAAATTGTCAGACGAGAGGTTCTACGGATTCCCCATCGAAAGCATCGGATGGAATGCTCACTACCTCTTTGCTGGTGGCCCAGAAGGGTGGTTAGCCGTAGACTTCGCAGCCGATACCGTACGCGGTCTTACGTCAGAAATAGCTTCTAGGCAGGCCCAATCCGTAGGCGTGGACATCCGTCCTGCTGCTGAGATGTGGAGGACGCTGAAGTAGTCTCACAGATCGTGTGGTGTGAGACCAGTTCGTTTCGCGACGCGCGAGAGCATTCGAGGACCTATTTCGTCGCCATCGTGGAAGGCGAACACGTAGTCGGGCCAGCCGTCGCGTTCCAGTATGCGATGGGAGCCTCTGCCTTCTCGTTTCACCTGCCAGCCGATCTTGCGCAGCGCTCGAAAGAGTTTGCGTGCTTTCACCGACCCAAACGCACTCACGCCGCCATCGCGAACAGCGGAGTTAGATCCGGCACTTCCTCGCCGTGCTCGAAGTCGGTCCGCCATCGCGCGCAGGACGAGTGCCTTCGCGTTGGCCGTGGCCTCGTCGCGTGTCCCACCGTAGGCAAGTGCGCCGGACACTTCCATCACCTCGGCGATCCAGCGTCCGTCGTCTTCGAGCTCCGTTTCGATGGTCATGATGTGTGGCGTTTCGATGGTCAACCTGCTATGCTTCGTCCTGATCCGTAAGCAGCTTACGTAGATGCCATTCGTGTACGCCGCCTGCTATCCCTTCGCCGGGCCAGCCGAGCGCGTGCCTTCGCTCAAGTCCCAAGAACTGCCGCGTGCCGGCCATCACCACGTCGGGCGCGTCGAGGTAGCCGTAATGGGCGGCTCCGGAGAGGGGGACGAGTCCGGCGTCGCCTAACTCGTTTTCGAGCGTTCGCATTTGCGCTTCGACGACGGCGGTGTCCTGATCGCCCCAGAAGAGGAGGGTGGGAGCGGTGATGCGGTCGAGGCGGTCGTCGACGTGGAAGCCGACGGTTTTGACGAACGTGCCGCGCATCGCTTCGTCGAGGTTCTGGTAGTCGGACGATCCCAACATCGACCAGACGAGCGAGTGGCGCAGGTGGGCGTGAGCGCCGTCTCGCCAGCCCGACGGCAGCAGGTTGATCGGCGCTTTGAGGACGTTCGCGACGTTCTTCTTGACGTGGTACTTCATCCCGCGCGGTGGCGTGACGCCGGACGGACTGACGAGCACCATCCGCTCGATCAGGCCCGAGTATGCGTCGGTCGACGCCATGAACAGGCTGATGCGCCCTCCGTTGCTGTGGCCGATGAACGGGACCGGGGCGTCGCCGATGTAGGTGCGGACGTAAGCGGCGACCAGTTCGGCGTATTCGGGGACGCCCCAGGCGTGAGGCGGAGGCGGTGTCTGGCCGTGGCCGGGAAGGTCGAGGTTGTGGACGCGTCGCTCGTCGGTCAGCATCTGCGCGAACGGACGCATCAGCGCGGCGCTGCTGCCCCAGCCGTGCAGCATCACGACGGCGGGCGCATCGTCGGGGCCGTCGACTTCGACGTGCATACGGTCGAGCCGGAAGCCGTGGACCTCACCCGAGGACGCTACGGGAGGCGGGGAGGAGAGCGTCGGAGTCGTGGGTTCGGGCATCGATTGGGAGGCGTGGGGAGCCGGGTGGAAACCCGATGTATTTTACAGTCGTTCCGCAGGTCTGACACCTCACGGTTACGCGCTCGCCCAAGGGGCAATAAGCGCGGCGAGGTGCCGACCCTGAATCCGCCCGTCGCGCGTTTGCGATGCGACCGGTGGCCTCTCCATTCGACCTCGTCGGGGACGTTGGCGCGCGTGCGTCCGCTCTCGACCCCTTTCGACGTTTCGCCCGACGGCGGCGCGTTTTCCTCGTCCCTCCGCTACATGTCACAGGAAGTCCCGTTCACCGGCCTGCTCGAAATCATCGGCAACAAGAAGTTCGGCTTCATCCGCGAGTTCGAACCGACCGTCCCCAAGGGCGACAACGACGCGTTCTGCCCTCCGGCTCTGGTCAACAAGTTCAATCTGCGCAGCGGCGTCTTGCTCGAAGGCACGCTCAAACCTGGCCGGCGCGAAGCGTGGCAGGTTGCCCACATCGACAAGGTGATGGGCGTCGATCCGCACGAGTGGGCGCGCACCAAGAAGTTTGAAAACGGCCGGACCGTCTACCCCTACGAAAAGCTCAACCTCGTCAGGGGACCGCGCGACACGACGTTGCGCGTCGTCGACTTGGCCGTTCCCATCGGCAAGGGCCAGCGCGCGTTGATCGTCGCCCCGCCCCGGACCGGCAAGACCGTCATGCTGCACGGCATGGCCGAGGCGATCTCTCAGAACCATCCCGAAGTCGAGCTGGTCGCCCTTCTGGTCGACGAGCGGCCCGAGGAGATCACCGACTTCAAGCGCACCTCGCAGGCGACCATCTTCGCGTCGTCGAACGATCAGGAGGAAGACAACCACGTAAGGGTCTCGACGATGTGCCACGAGTACACCAAGCGGCTCGTCGAGCAGGGCAAAGATGTCGTCCTGCTGCTGGATTCGCTGACGCGCCTAGGTCGCACGTTCAACCTCTACATGGAAGGCAGCGGCCGGACGCTCTCGGGTGGACTCGACGCTCGCGCCATGTCGATACCGCGCAAGATCTTCGGCGCGGCCCGCAAGATCGAAGGCGGCGGCAGCCTGACCATCATCGCGACGGCGCTCGTCGAGACCGGCAGTAGGATGGACGACGTGATTTTCGAGGAGTTCAAAGGGACCGGCAACTCCGAGATCGTGCTCGACCGCATCATGGCCGACAAGCGCATCTTTCCGGCCGTCAACCTGCGCAAGAGCGGCACGCGCAACGAGGAGCTTCTGATCGACAACATCGACCAGCACCACCAATTCATGCGCATCCTCACCAGCCGCCCGCCCAACGACGCGATGCAAGCGCTCGTCCGCCACATGCAGACGACGCCGACCAACGAAGCACTCATCGAAGGCATCGTCTCGTCGGTTTCGTAAATCCGGAGCGAGAGGTTACGCGGCCCGTTTTTGTGTGTCTAGTCGTATCCACACACCCCGGATACCATGCCTCCCCGTACCTCCGAAGACGCCTTCGACCCGACTTGCGAACCCGACGTTAACTACAACTCGGCGATCCACACGTGGGCCGAAGGCGAGCGTCCGCGTGAGAAACTGCTGGCGCGTGGAGCATCGGCGCTGTCGGATGCCGAGTTGGTCGCACTGATCTTCGGCTCGGGGACGACGACGAAGAACGGTCCGGTGTCCGCGGTCGACTTGGGAAGGGCGCTGGGCAGGTCGTTCGGGTCGCTGTTTCGCGTCTCCCGGCGCGAGGTCAAGGAGTTGACCAAACTCGTCGGCATCGGACCGGCCAAGGCGGCGCAATTGGCGGCGGCGTTCGAGATTGGACGCCGCGTCGAGTCGGGGCGTTCGAGCGAGGAGCGGATTCAGGTAACGAGTCCTGCCGACGTAGCCAACCACTTCGGCCCGATGCTGCGCGACAAGCCGGTCGAGGAGTTTTGGATCGTACTGCTCAACACGGCCAACGTCATCATGGGTCATCAGTCGCTGACGACCGGCGGACTGGCGGCGAGTATCGTAGAGCCGCGCGCTGTCTTCCGGAGGGCTATGCTGGACAATGCCGCTGCCATCATCTGTATGCACAATCACCCGTCGGGCAACCCGGAGCCGTCTCGCGAGGACGTGGCCATCACAAAGCAACTCGTCGAGGCGGGCAAGCTGATGGGCATTCCGGTCCACGATCACGTGATCATCGCCGGAGCAGGCTACACGAGTCTGGCGGAGCGCGGCTTGATGTAGCCTCAGCGCTCGACGGATTCCGGGTCGGGCTTCTGGCGACTCCGCAGCGCCTTTCCGATTCCGAGCAGGCTGATGAGCACCCAGAAACCCTCCACGAGTGCCGCCGACAGGTTGAAGTCGAAAGCGAGCGAAACGAGGATGAGCGATGCACCAATGGCGTTCGCTATCGAATACTCGAGACCGCGTGCGTCTACTCGTCCGAGTTGGAGCCCGAGGTACGTCAGCAGAATGGTGGCTACTCCAAGGTTGCCTAGGAGGTCGGTCCACTCGTAGGTCATGCGGCGGGAGATGTGAGCAGCAAAAAAAGCCCGTCGGCTCGTTTGAGTCCGACGGGCTGATAGTGAGCCGACGGGGGTTGACTAGCGAACGGGACGAGCCGTCATTTTGGGCCGGTCGTCGACTTCTTTGGCTGTCGGCTTGGGCGCATCGGCGGGGCGCATGGAGAACGCATCGAGTTTGGAACTGCCTTTGCCGTTGGCGGGCGTCGCGTCGAGGCGGCGCATCGACTTGCTCGTCAGGTCGCGGATGTCGTTGTCATAGCGCTTGCTGGCTTCGGCCTGAAACTGATCGAACGACTGGACGAAGTGGCCGTCGATGGTCTCGACGATCCCCTTCTTCTCGTTGAAGTTGTCCTTGTGTGTCTTGAACTCGTTGATGTCGTTCCACACTTCGAGCAGCTTGACCTTGTAGAAGTTGCTCTCGAACTCGCCGTTCTGCTGCAGGAGCGAGTCGATCTGCGCAAGGCGATCTTCGGTCCCGCGGAAGGCCTGCGTCGTCTCGAACACGTCGACGAAGCGCATAGCATCCCAGCGTATCGTCCCGGCGACGATGGGCATGATCATCGCGAACACGATGAAGCCGAGGTAGATGGCGTCGTGCCCGGTCATCGCGCTCAGTTGGGCCGCGCGCACGTCGGCGAGCGAGAAGATGGCGACTTCGATGGCAACGAGCAGCAGTGCCCACAGCCATGCGACAGCTTTGGGACTTTCGCCGCCCCTGTTCTCGGCACGGAATGCGCGGCGTGGAATCAGCGACTCGATCAGCCGCTCGGTCACAATCAGTCCGCCGCCGACGAGCACGACCGCGAACACGAACGCCGCCAGCGCGCGCGTCCATCCGCCCAGTCCCGTCGTCTCGTTGAGGAATGCCGAGATCGACACGAACGACAGGAAGATGCCCGCCACGACCGACGCGACGATGATTGCCGTGTTGATGCGGATGCGGCGGCGTACGCTGAAGTACTCGCTACCGTCGAGCATAGGCTGCTCGGCGAGTTCGACGTTGCGCATGCGCAGGTTGGCCTTCTCGACGAGCAGGTTCTCGTTCGTCTCGCGGTACTTGGCCGAGCGCTTGGTCGTGCGCACGAGCAGATCGCTCAGTCCGCTTTCGGCGTAGCGTTTGACGCCATTCTCATTGCGCAGGAATCTGCCTTTGCCGGCGCGGTAAAAAAGATCAGCCATAGTGGGGATGGATCGGAATCAGAAGGGGGAGCGGGAGAGAGGGGGAGCGCTTAGTGCTGGTCCGTCGCGTAGATCTCGCGTTCGAGTTGGTCAGCGATGCGCGCGACGATGTCGACCATCTCCCAGACTTCGGCGAAGTCGGCCGTCCGCATCAGCTGCGAGGCGCGGATGGTAAGGTAGACCGTTGTGTGACCGGTGTCGTCGCGGAAATCTTCGACACAGATGGCGCCCACGTCGAGTTGCGCGTTGCGGCGAAGCAGGCGCTCCAAGTCGTAGCGCGGAGGCAGCGGACCGACCGGGCTGTTCGCTACGATGCGTGAGATATCCTGGCCGTTCTCGGTCCGCGCTTTCAGAATCAGGTGCACCACCTGGCTGCGCGTGGACGCCGTGCCGACCTCGAACACCCAGTGTCCTTCGGACACCTCGCGTGCCGCTGCGCCGTAACGCTCTTCGAGTTGAGCGGTGATTCCGGCGAACTGCATACGAGTAGGAGGGGAAAGGGGAGAGCGAGACATGGATCGGGGGCGGCTGCTGCGCGGAGTACGCACGAACAGGAGCCTGCCGACAGAAGACGAGAAACGACGTAGGGTAGGGCCTCGGGTTCGGCGTCGCTGTGCCCATGTTGCAACTCCACCGCCGCCAAGACAAGAACCAGCGTGAGGCAGGTAGAGCGCTTTTCATCCTGCGACGGCCTCATTCGGACTACCTTTCAGGCTCTCTCTTGCTCCCGAACCACCCCAGCCTATGTCCGTCACGCTCGACACCATCGTCTCGCTCTGCAAGCGTCGTGGATTTCTGTTTCCCTCGTCCGACATCTACGGCGGATTGGCCGCAACGTACGATTACGGCCCACTCGGCGTCGAACTCAAGCGCAATGTCAAAGACCGCTGGTGGAACGCCGTCGTCAGAGGCCGAGCCGATGTAGAGGGCCTAGACGCCGCCATCCTGATGCACCCGACTGTCTGGAAAGCGTCCGGCCACGTCGACGCGTTCAGCGATCCGCTCATCGACGACAAGCAGTCCAACATGCGCTACCGCGCCGATCAACTCGTTGAGGGTCACATTGAGAAGCTGCGCAACAAGGGCAAAGACGAGCAGGCCGACGCCGTCTACGAACGCCTGGTCGCCGCGCTCAACACGACGAGATGCCGGCCGAACTGCACGCGCTCATCCTCGACGAAGAGATTCGCAGCCCCGACAGCGGCGCGTTCGACTGGACCGACGTGCGCCACTTCAACCTGATGTTCTCGACGCACGTCGGCCCCGCAGCGGACAGCGAGAGCAAGGTCTACCTGCGCCCCGAAACCGCCCAGGGCATTTTCGTCAACTTCCACAACGTCCGCGAGACGACGCGGCAGAGCATCCCGTTCGGCATCGGCCAGATCGGCAAGGCGTTTCGCAATGAGATCGTGGCGCGGCAGTTCATCTTTCGGATGCGCGAGTTCGAGCAGATGGAGATGCAGTACTTCTGCGCGCCCGGCACCCAATCCGAGTGGTTCGAGAAGTGGAGCGAGGAGCGCATGAAGTGGCACGTCGGCAACGGCGTACGCGCGAGCAAACTGCGCTGGCACGGCCACGAAAAGCTCGCCCACTACGCCGACGCCGCCCAGGACGTGCAGTACGACTACCCGATGGGCTGGCAGGAAGTCGAGGGCATCCACAGCCGGACCGACTACGATCTGAGCCGTCACCAGGAGTTCAGCGGCAAGAAGATGGAGTACTTCGACCCGCAATCGCAGGAGCGCTACATCCCCTACGTCGTCGAGACGAGCGTCGGCCTCGACCGGACGGTCCTGATGCTGCTCTGCGAAGCCTACGACGAGGACACGACCGGTGGCGATGAGCGCGTCGTGATGCGCTTCCACCCGCGTATGGCTCCGATCACGGCAGCGATCTTCCCGCTCATCAAGAAAGGCCCGATGGCCGAGTTCGCCGCCAAGCTAGAAGCCGACCTGCGCGACCAAGGCATGGCGACGTTCTACGACGAGAAAGGCTCGATCGGCAAGCGCTACCGTAGGATGGACGAAGCCGGAACGCCCTTCTGTCTCACCATTGACGGCGAGACGGTCGAGGAGGGCGATCAACTCGGCACCATCACCGTCCGCGACCGCGACACGCTCGAGCAGACGCGCGTCCCCGCTGAAAACGCCGCCGCCTACATGCGCGACAAGATGAACCTATGGACGCGCCGCTGACACCCGTCTTGCTGCTCAATCATGCGCCGCTTCCGGATTGAAACCGGAAGCGGCGCATGCATTTTGTGGGCACTCAGCTTTGAAGCGAGCGGTTGCGGCCGATACCAGAGGACAGACCACGGTCTGATTCTTTAACCCCCCTACTCTGCGCGTCGAACGTAGGTCTCGCACTCCATGGGAGTGCCTTTTACTGGATTCTACTGTTCTTGACAATACGGGTGGCATAGCAAAGAGGCGAACCACGCATTAGGTTACAGGGCAGCTACGAACGTAATATCGTTGTCTCAGAGTATTTAGTTCTGAGCTTAAATGTCCACCACATCTCGTGCGGTCTGCCTCCAAGAGGCGTTCCAGCTTTTATTTCCTACCTCTCGACTCATCATGAGAACACGGTATCTCCTACTGCTTTGCGCAGCCATCCTCCTCACCGCCGACACTGCGACTGCGCAGAAAGGCGGCGTCATGCTGCGCGTCAGCACGTTCGGCGTCGGCGCTGACGTTGCCTACGCCGCTACACCATCGCTCAACGTCCGAGCCAACTTCAGCTTCCTACCCATTTCTGAGCCGAACAGCATTTTCGGCTACGTGGAAAACGACCAACTCACCGAGAAGGACCACGAGGTCGAAGGACTGATCTTGGGGTACGAAGAAGAGCTGAGCATCGGTTCTACCGGAGTGTTCGCCGACTTCCACCCCGGCGGACGGGCGTTCCACATTACCGGTGGTCTGATGATCAACCTCAACAAGGTGGACGCCTCGGTCAGAAGCCGCACCGATTACGTGCTCGAAGACGGTGGGAGAGAAATCGCCACGTTTACGCCCGAGCAGATCGGTGGTCTGGGCGTCGAGGTAGACTATCCCAATCCCATCGCCCCGTACCTGGGCGTCGGTGTCGGCAACATGACTAAGGGGCGTGTTGGTGTGAACTTCCAGTTGGGTGTCGCCTACATCGGGGCGCCTGAGATCACGGTTCTCACGGACGAAGGCGCTCTGCTGGGCGTTCCGGCCGACTTTGTCGATAATGTGAACGACGAACTGTCCGATCTGGCGGGAGCCAAATTCTGGCCTGTCGTTTCTCTTGGAATTACGTTGGGTGTTGGGCCACGATAGCTCGTATCCCTCCTACATCACTTCTCCTGCTCCACCCCTTTCTACTTTCTTTATGAAGCATCTACTTCCACTTCTGCTGATCGCGCTGCTCGGGCTGAGCGCGTGCGATACATCTGGTCTCGAAGACGCCTTCGAAGACTTCGTCCTCGAGTTTAACGTCGAATCCCAGAAGACTGTGATCGGCGCTGCCCTCGTCGACTCCAAAACAGGCGACATCGTCTCCGGCGATAACGTAACAGTCCGGGTGACCGACAACGCTATCGCTGGTCTGCTTACCAACCCGTTTGGTTTCGCGCTCAACTCGAATGAAATCGACGTGCGCGACGGTCAGTTCAACATCAGTATCGACAACAGTGTCGTGCCGACCGAGGCCAACCCGATTCTCATTCCGATTCAGATCGATGCACCGGGCTACTTGCAGCAGCGCCGCGTCATAGCGCTGACTGACACCGGCCTCGTCGGACGCTCGATCAAACTCATCTCGCCATCAGCCCCCCCCGCCGGCGTCGCTGTGCAGTCGACCAACGTTAGTCAGAACACGACCACGACGGTGACGGCTGACCCTGAAGGAGACGCCGCTCCGACGACCGTGACGATTCCTGCCGGCGCTCAAATCCTGGACGAAAAAGGTGTCGTCCTCACCGAGCAGGCCGAGGTCCAGATTTCAGTTTTCGATCCGACAGCGGATTCGTTTGATGACGTTCCCGAAACCGATGCGCCCGCTGGTCAGCAGGACGTGGCTTTCAACGTGACGAACATCCGCGCGACTGCGGGTGACAACCCAGCCAGCCAGGTTAGCGGAAATCCGCAAGTCGAGTTCTCCATTCCCGACGGCATCATCAATCCCAACACGGGGCAGCCCGTGGCGGCAGGGGATGTGGTAACGCTCGCTCGCTTCGATGAGGAGGCCGGTAACTGGGTCAATGTCGAAGACCTCACGGTTGCAGCAGGCAAGAACGGAACGGTCGTCGTTGGACGCTGGCAGTTCGTCGGCTTCTACTGCGTCTACGTCCGCGTCCAGGTGCCTGCTCAGGACATCACGATTACGGTCAACCGCAACGGTAACACAGGCTCGATCTCTGCTCTTGTGCAAGCCTACGGCTACTCCGAATCCAAGACCATCGGCGCCAACGCAACGACGACGACCCTCAAGGTGCCGGCCAGTGGTACTCGCTACCGCACGGGCGTCTTCTTCCGTAACCGTTTCGTTCCGGCAGCCGACCAGACGACGTGCACCAACTGTACGGTCGATCTTCCGCAGGCTTCGCCCGCTGTGACGATCACTCTCAGACCGGTCTGCGCCAATCCCACCGAGAAGGTGTATCTCACTAACTTGCCTCCCTATACCATCATAGCACGCCGTCAAGGTGTAGCGGGTGCGCAGTGGTTCTCGCTCAACCAGCAGCCGACCATCGTGCGCGAAGGAAGTGCATCGGCAACGCCGTCAGCCATAGCTGCGGTGACGCTCTCCACGCAACTGCTGCGGCCCAACACCACGTACGAAGTGCGTGGTCGATACCTCACTCAGGTGTTCCAGACCACCTTTGCGGTCAATGGCACGGCCGTCAATGAGACGTTCGAAGCGCCCGACAGCGTCTGCCAGTAACGCAACTGCCGTTCGGACAAAGCGCCCCCGAGGTTTCGACTTCGGGGGCGCTTTGTCGTTTGGAGTGTTCCGAGCGCTCGTACTTTGCAGTCAATCCACCGACAAGACCAGACCATGATCCTCCGCTTCTCGTCGCTGCTTCTGCTGCTGACGCTCGCCGCCTGTTCTACCACGCAGTCCGTCGCTCCTCCGGCGCCTTCAGCCGATGCGCCCGCTGCGCCTACACAGGAGAGTGCGATGGACACGCCGCCCGATCCGCAGCCAGCCGACGCGCCCGATGACTGGTTCCTGCAGTCCGATCGGGTGGGCGGTTTCCCTGGTGCCGACGTGCCGACGATCGGCAGGCGCGTTCCGCAGCGCAGCATCGTCGTGGCGATCATCGACAGCGGTACGGACGTGAATCACGAGGACTTGCAGGGCCGCCTGTGGACCAACACGGGCGAGATCGCGGGCAACGGCATCGACGACGACGGCAACGGCTATGCAGACGACGTACACGGCTGGAATTTCATCGGTGGCGCAGATGGGCGCAACGTCAATTACGAAGCGCTCGAGGTCGTCCGGCTGTATCGCGAACTCGACGAGCGCTTCGGCGATGTCGCAGAGGAAGACATCGCTGCAGCCGACGAGGCCGATTATGGTCTGTATGTGCAGTATCGCGACGAGATCGCAGAGGAGCGGTCTGGGTTGGAAACGCAGCAGGCGGGCGTCGCGCAGTTCGACGACATGGCGCAGGCGACGATTCCCAGTCTGCGATCTGCGGTGGGTAAGACGAATGGTGAGCCTTTGGTCGAAGCCGACTTCCGCACCGTCGCCGACCGCCCTGAGTTGCAGCAGGCCGTTGCCGTGGCCCGGCTGCTCAACGAGAACGGCATCACGGCTAAGGAGCTTTCCGAGTACCGCGAATACATCGACGGCACCCTCGACTACAAACTCAACGTCGACTTCGATGCGCGCGACATCGTCGGCGACGATCCGTCCGATCTAGATGAGCGCCTGTACGGAAACGCCGACGTGATCGGCCCAGATGCGACGCACGGCACACACGTGGCAGGCATCGTAGCTGCGCGGCGCGACAACGGCCTCGGGGCGATGGGCGTCGCCGACAGCGTGCGGATCATGGTCGTGCGAGCGGTGCCCAATGGCGATGAGCGCGACAAAGACGTAGCCAACGCCATCCGGTATGCTGTCGAAAACGGTGCTCACGTGATCAACATGAGCTTCGGCAAGAGTTACTCGCCTCAGAAAAGCGTCGTCGACGACGCCGTGCGCTTTGCGACCGAACGGGGGGTGCTGATGGTCCACGCGGCAGGCAACAGCGCCGAGGATCTGGAGGTCGAACCCAACTTCCCCAGCGCGACCTATCTGGACGGCAAACGCTCGGACCTGTGGATTGAAGTCGGCGCGTCCTCGTGGAAGACGGGTGACGGACTGGCCGCTGGCTTCTCCAACTACGGCAGCACACGCGTCGACGTGTTCGCGCCGGGCGTCGATATCTACTCGACACTACCGGGAAATGACTATGGCGACAACCAGGGCACGAGTATGGCCTCACCCGTTGTTGCGGGCGTCGCAGCCTTGGTGATGAGCTACTATCCGAACCTGACGGCACGGCAAGTACGCACCATCGTGCTCGAGACCGCGCGTCGTTACGCGCAGCCCGTTGTTCGGCCGGGGAGCGAAGGAGAGTTGGTGCCATTCGCCGCGCTTTCGGTGACAGGTGCCATCGTAGATGCTGCCGCTGCTCTCGACCGAGCGGCTCAGGTTGCTGGGTCGTCCAACTAGACTAGAATTGCACTGCTCACTATGAAACGACTTTTGCTCGCGCTCCTTCTCTGCGCACCGCCAATCGCTTCGGCGCAGACGCAACATCTGTCCGGCACGCTCTCCGACGGCGATCCGGTCCGCGAGTACGGCGGTCCCTACGACGCCTTCGCTGTCGATCTTCAGGCCGGGCAGCAAGTGACGATTCGGATGGAGTCGGACGCCTTCGATACGTACCTGGTGCTGCGCGGGCCCGGAGGATCGGAAGAGTCGAACGACGACTTCGAGGGGACGCAAGTGTCGCAAATCACGTCGGTCGTAGCCAAGGCGGGGACGTATACCGTATGGGCTAGCGCGTTCGCCGAGAACGGGCGCGGCGACTACACGCTGATGATCAAGCCGGGAAACATAGCCCAGATCGAGACAATCGAAGGACGCCTGGATCCCCGAGACGAACAGCTGCCCAAAGGCGAGTATGCCGATCGGATCGAACGCGCGATTGCTGCTTCGTCGCCCTTCACTGTCGAAATGGAGAGCTACGGGTTCGATGGCTTTCTCGTCGTTCGCGCCCCGGACGGTCAGACGTGGCGCAACGACGACGCCGGTAGCGCTACGTGGTCTCGCGTAGCCGACCTGCCGCCGATGGCCGGAACGTGGACTGTCTGGGCGACCTCGCTCGGCGCTGGTGAAGTGGGCGCCTACGACCTGCGCATCCTGACGTTCGACTGATGCCATTGCCACCCGTCCTTCAAGCAGTGGCCGAAGAGTTCTCCGAACTGGACACCAGCCGCAAGGCGCTGCGAACGTTCGGCTGGCAAATCGGGGGCATCTTCTTGCTGATCGGCGGAGTGCTGGCGTGGCATTGGGGAGCGTTCGGGACACTGGTCATGATTCTGCTGGGATTGGGCGGTGTCCTACTCGTGGTCGGACTGTCTTTCCCCGCAGCTCTGCGTCCGATCTATAAGCTGTGGATGGGCCTTGCGCTCGTGCTTGGCTTCGTGATGTCGCACGTGCTGCTGGCCGTCGTCTTCTTCGGCTTGGTGACGCCGATCGGATTGGTAATGCGCCTGTTCGGGCACGATCCGCTGAGCCGCCGCGTCGCCCCGCCTGGCGGCACCTATTGGAAGGACCGCGAGGTGTACGATCCGCATGATCGCGAGCGTATGGAGCGGTCGTTCTGATCGTGTTGAGACTCAGGAAGCCGGGGCGGTTCGATCTCCGCTGCTGCGGACCTTATCGAGCCGTATCAACGGTCCCGCTTTAAGCAGTCGTTTGTCGCAGTGGTGACTGGCTGCGTCTGCTACTGCCGCGGAAAATCTTTTGGATTGCACGTGCGAAAAAAATAGCAGACTGCGTTCTCCAGGTGTAACCTTCGCTTCGGGCCTCCGTAGCGGGTATCTGATGTGGGAGAGGAGCGCGCTGTATTCCAACCAATAGACTGCGCGTGTTTCTCAGCAGAGATGGTGTGAGTGATTGCCCTGGGGCAGTCGCTTCGGCGCGGAGTCCTCGTGGGGAGGGCTTCGCGTCGTTTATTTTGGGAGGCTTCGCCGGTTACGCGCTCGCCGAATGCCCTGAGCGGCGTTTCTTTCCCTTTGCGATCTCACTTTGCCCTCTTTATGTCCCAGACCGTCCACCGCATCGTCGCGGCCTGCGTGTTTTTCTACGCGCTCGTCATCTACCTGCTGACCGTCTCGCCAACGGCGTCGTTTTGGGACAGCGGCGAGTTCATCGCCATTGCGCACGGATTGCAGGTGTCGCACCCGCCCGGAGCGCCGCTCTACATGCTCATCGGGCGCCTGTTCTCGATGTTCGTGCCGACCGAGTACGTGTCGCTGGCCGTCAACCTCGTGTCGGTCTTTGCGAGCGCGTTCACGATTCTGCTGACGCACCTGGTCATCGTCCATCTGGTGCGCTACTGGCAAGGGACCGAGATCGCGCAGCCGGGCGGCGGCGTGCGGACCAAGTTGGACGACGTGGTTGCGCTGGCGGGTGGCGTGATCGGCGCGTGTGCATTCGCCGTCACGGATTCGTTCTGGTTCAACGCCGTCGAGGCCGAGGTCTACGCCGGTTCGATGCTGTTCACGGCCCTGGTCGTCTGGCTGATCCTGCGATGGAGCGAGATCGCCAAGGCCGAGGAGGCGACGCTGGCGAGCGGCGGTAGCCACCCGTTCGGGTTGCAGGCCAACCGCTACCTGATTCTGATCGCGTACATGTTCGGGCTCGCCATCGGGATGCACCTGCTCAACCTGCTGGCCGTCTTCTTCGTCGCGCTGATCTTCTTCTACACCGAGTACGAAAAGCCCGACTGGTCGACCCAGAAGCGCGTAATCGGGCTGGGCATCACAGCCATCGTGGGAAGCATCGTCTTCTTGTCGATCTATCCCGGAATGATCCAAACGCTGCCGACGATTGCGGGCGCCGTCGGTGCACCGTTTGCGTTCATGCTGTTCGTCATCGCCTTGGTCGGCGTAGGTGTGTGGTGGTCGCAGAAGCAGGGGATGCCGGTCTTCAACCTGATAATGCTTTCGGTTATGGCTGTCCTAATCGGCTACTCGACGTACGGCGTCATCTTCATCCGCAGCGCGGCCAATCCGCCGATCGACGAGAACGATCCGGAAACGTCGGAAGCCATCGTCAGCTACCTCAAGCGCGAGCAGTACGGCAGCACGCCGCTCCTCAAAGGCAAGTCGTACGACAGCAACACGGGCCGCTTGAGCGTGCGCGAGAAGACGTTTCCGCGCCGCTATTCGCAGGAGCCGTCGCACCAGAGTGTGTACGCGCAGTACGATTCGGACATGGAGTTCTTCGTCAGCTACCAGGTCAACTACATGTACTGGCGCTACTTCCTGTGGAACTTCATGGGCAAGGATTCGGACGAACAGGGCGCCCCGGCCATCACGGGCTTCGCCGCGTTTGACGACAACATCGGAGGCCGAAAGGTGGTGTTCCAGACGCCGAGCGAGAAGTCGAGCCACAACGGATACTTTGCGCTGCCGCTTCTGCTCGGATTGTTCGGCATGATCTACCACGCGCTCCGAGATCCCAGGCGAGCGTTCGCGGTCTTCATCTTGTTCTTCATTACGGGCATCGGCATTATCCTGTATCTGAATCAGACGCCGCTCCAACCGCGCGAGCGCGACTACTCGTACGTGGCGTCGTTCTTCGCGTTTGCGCTGTGGATCGGAATCGGCGGCGCCGGTCTAGCCGAACTGGCCGCGCAGCTCGTCAAAGAGGTCAAAGCCAAGATTCCGGCCGCTCTGGGCGTATCGACCGTCGCTTTTGCCGCCGTTCCGGTCGTGATGCTGGCGGTCAACTTCGCCGATCACGACCGCAGCGGGCGCTACGTGGCGCCGGACTACGCCTACAACATGCTCAATAGCGTCGCCGAGAACGCGATCCTGTTCACCAACGGCGACAACGACACGTTTCCGCTGTGGTACGCTCAGGAAGTCGAGGGCGTGCGGCGTGACGTGCGCGTGGCGAACCTGTCGCTGCTCCAGACGCCGTGGTACATCAATCAGCTGAAGAACCAGTCGTCGCGCCAGTCCGAGCCGATTCCGATGCGCCTGCCGGACGATCAGATCGCCGACATCCAGCCCATCGGGTGGCAGCCGCGAACGATCGAGCTGCCCGTCGATTCGGCTCTGCTGATGCGTTCGGGCGAGATGTCCGCCAGTTTGCCGGGCGCCTCCAACCCGAGCGGCGCACAGTTCGTCAGCCCAATGCGGTGGGAGCTCAAGGGTCGCCCTTTCAGTCAGGAGCAGAGTTATCTGGGGCCCAACGACCTCGTCATCCTCGACATGCTCCAGACCAACGCGCAGCAGGGGTGGCAACGTCCATTCTACTTCGCCGTGACGGTGGCGCCGTCGGGCATGCTCGATTTGCAGCCGTTCTTCCAACTCGAAGGCCAGGCCAACCGCATCGTCCCGATCCGGCATGACGATCCCATCGGACGCGTCGTCCCGGACATCACCATCCGCAACCTCAAGAACTTCCGCTTTCGAGGCCTGGACGATCCCGACGTGTACTTCGACGACAATATCCGCAGCATGGTCGACAACTACAGGGCCATCTTCGCTCACGCAGCTATGGCGCTCGTCGATCAGGGGCGCAACGGCGAAGCCACGGACCTGCTCGACTACGTCATGGAGAAGGTGCCATTCGAGACGATTCCGGGTGACGCGCGCACGTTTACCAGTCTGGCTCGCACCTACATCGCCGCAGGCGCCTACGATCGCGCTATTACGGTTCTCGGCCGAGGCGAGGAGGTGTCGCTCCAGCAACTCGAGGGTGACCGGACCGGCGCGCCTCAGGATTTCCAGTACGCACTTCAAGTGTTGCAGGTGATCCAATTGCACTACGTCGGTGCTCGTGCATTCGAGCAGGCCGCTACGCTCTCGGAGCGAATGGCCGAACTGTCGGGCGACCCGTCGTTCGCCGCATCGGTCGAGGAGATGAGGACGCAGATGCCACTCGCGATGCAATACCTCGGGCTCACCGCGCGGCCGGACACAGCGAAGGTCGACGTGTTGGAGTGATTGATAGGCGGTGACGAGTTACATTTGGTTCCATTTGGTGCCGTTACCGGTTGACGCGCGGAGACGAGTGTGTTACATTCCTACTCCGCATATGCGGATACGCCGTTAGTTTCCCGTCCGGGTAGGCACTCAACCCCCTCAGTATCCTCGGAACCGACATGAAGCTCGTCACAACGGTCAAATGGTTCGACGCCAAGAAGGGCTATGGCTTTCTCGAACATCCCGGCGGCGAAGCCGACATCTTCGTCCACTACACATCGGTTCAGACCGAGTCTCGCTTCCGCACGCTGACGCCCGGTGAAACGGTCGAGTTCGAAATGGGCGACGGACCCAAAGGCATCCATGCCCGCGAAGTCGTTTCGCTCGCTCCAGCCCCTGAAGCCGAGGAGCCGACCGAGCGCTTCCGCGCTCCGTCGTACGAGGGAGATCCGTCCGACTCCGTTCAACCGCGGATGCCGGATGCAACCGAGTCTCAGCATCTGCAAGCCTGAGCCTGCTGCATTCGTTGCGCTCGGCAAGCGGCGGACCTAACTTGCCACTCACCGACGACCGCCGCTCATGCCCTTCGACTTCTCGCCCGACGACCTCTCGCGCATCGCCGACGTGCTGGGCGTATCGGTGAAATCGGAGGGGTCGATGCACCGGCTCGAATTGAGCGATGCCCGCTCGGGACGCACGCTCTCGCTCGAGATCCGCACGGCGTTGGAGTTGCCCGACAATCTGGTCGCCCTTCCGCCCAACCTCGTGTCGGTTTATGGGCCGTCGTCATTTTTGCAGGTTCAGGGCTGCACCGGTTTCATTGCCTCGCAAGAACTGGGAGAGGTAATATTTTTCGCCCGCCGAGAAGGTGCCACGAGCGGACTTGTCGTAGAGCGCGAGGCGGGCTGTTCGCTCTACGCCCACGTCGACGAGCGTCTGCTTTCGACCGATTTTACGAGCCTTCCGCCCGAACTCGTCATGAGCAGCGTCGCCCTGTCGATGACCGAGACGCTGTTTAACGACCTGGGCTGACGTGGAGGCCAGCCGCATCGATATCACGGTCGATCACCCCAAACTGACGGTCGACGTGGAGCGGTTGATCGAGTTGCTGCTGCGCGTCATCGAACGGGAAGGAGGAACGCTCGAAGCGCTGAGCATCGTGCTATCGGACCACGCGACGATCCACGACCTCAACCGCGTTTACCTGTCTCATGACTACGAGACGGATGTGCTGTCTTTTTCGCTGAGTGAAGGAACCGAGAAAGAGGTTGACGGTGAAGTCTACGTGGATCTCGACACCGCCCACGAGCGATGCGCCGAGTTCGATTCCTCTTTCCAGCGAGAAGCAGCCCGTTATACCGTCCACGGCCTTCTCCACCTTTTGGGATACGACGACGCCACGCCCGAACAGAAACTGGTCATGCGCGCCCGAGAGGACGCCTACTTCGAGCGGTTGGGACTGAGGTGAACGAGCGCCACTTCGCGTCTCTTCCACTAACCTCGAACGACCATGCGTGTCAAGTTCGTCACCCGTAACGTTACGCCCTCCCAAAGCCTGCGCGAGTACACCGAAAATCAGCTCGCCCGCCTGACCCAGATCTATCCGAATATTTCGGAAACAGTCGTCACGCTCTCACAAGAGCGAGTAACCCAACGCACCGAAATCGACTTCCGGGTGGGTGGGAAGCGCTTCCACTGCGACGAGTCTGACGAGTTATTCGAGCAGTCTATTGAAAGCTGCGTGTCGAGCCTCCGAAGGTCGCTGATACGACACAAAGATCGAAAACGCACCCACGATCCAGCACACCATGTCTGGCACTCAATCTGAACACGAATCGCTAGAAAGCCCACCTCGATTTCTGTCGAGGTGGGCTCTTGTTTGGGCCGAAGTTGCGTCAACTCGAGCGCTGCTTTCAGTGCTAGTCGGTCTGCACCGTAGCAATCTCTTCGGCAACCAGCGCCCTTTTCGGCACCGCTCGGGCGGCCGTCGAGTGGAAGACGGGCTGGCGGCGTTCCATTACGGTGATCAGCACACCCTCGTTTTCGAGCGCGATGTGCGCGCGCCCGAGCAGGGCGACTAGGCGGCTCTCATAGTCCTCTGCCATGCCGCCGAACCGGTTAGCGGCGCGGGTCTCGAACTCGTCGACAATTTCCTCTTCCCACCAGTCGGGGAGAGCAGCGGGGGCGTCAGGCGGCGCGTCTGCGGGGGGACCGGCGTAGCGGAAGCGGCTGTAACTGATGTCGAACGTAGTGCCGTACGAATGGCTCGAGATACCGGCGGCGGCGTTGCCGTTGACACGGCGCAGTGCGGCTTGATCGGCTTTGGTACGCAGACCGCTCGTCAGAAAGAAACGGTACATCGGAAGCCCGGCGTCGGCTAGGCTGCGCGAGAAGCGGACGCCGATGGAGTCGAGCGCGGCTACGGCCGGGGGGACGAGGTAAGGAACCGAGTAGTCCATGTCCTCGACGACGTACGCATCTGTGTCGGCGATGGGGTGCAGAAGGGTCGTGTCGATGCCGGTGCGCTCGGGTGGCGGTTCGATACCCAGCTGCTTGCCGACTTCGACGTGCCGGGCGTTACGCGAGCGCCGCAGCAAGGCACGCTCATTGGCCGTCAGCAGAGGCACGTCTTTGAAGCGTGCATCCATGCGGTCGATGTAGGCAAGGGTCTCGGCGTAGTACGCATCGGCCACTCGGTTCATTTTCTGAAACCAAGACCATCCGCCGAACGCGCCAACGGCGACTAGCACCATCAGCACGCCCAGAAAAACAAGGGCGGACGAGCGTTTGTGAGGCAGGTGGGGGCGTCTGAGGATAGGCATAGGGTCGGTGTACGGGTCAGTGCTTGTGTGGCCCGGCGTTCAGCGTTACGAGAGGGTGAAGCCGCTGAGGGTCGTATGTTCTTCGCGTCGCCTACGTTCTCGATTTTCCATGGAAGTTGTCTCGCCTCTCACCCGCGATGCGTCGATTTCGGCAGAGACCATTGTGCCTGTCGCCTTCACTGACTGCCGAGACTGCGGATCGCCTCGCGTCGGGCCGTTCTGTTCCGACTGCGGGCAGAGTGTCGCCGACGAGGCGCCGCTCCGGTTGCGTGGGATGGCGAAGGCGTTCCTCCAGCGGCTGACGGGTATGGATCGCGGCTTTCTCTTTACGATGACGACGCTGTACCGCAAGGGGCCGGGGCACGTAGCGTACCGGTTCGTCGAGGGCGAGCGGCGTCGCTTCGTCCATCCGCTGCTGCTCGTCGTTCTCGCGGCTGCGTTCGTGCTGTTTACGTTTCGCTTCTACGAAAGTGCTTACATCGACCTGATGGAGACGACGTTCACGCAGCAGTTCGCCGCGATGGGCGACAAAGCGGCTGAGATCGAAGAGACCGTTGGCACTCCGCGCGTGATAGCCGAGGGGATGGTCCGGTTGATGAAGAGCAATATGACGCTGCTCGTACTCTTCAACGCGTTTCCGATGGGCGTGCTGATGTGGTTCCTCTACCGCGGCAACGGGATTCGGCTCGCTGAGTGGACCGTGCTCGGCCTCTACATTACTGCGGGCGTCAACTTCATCACCGCCCTCTATAACATCTGGCTGTTCAACTCTGTCGGTACGGAAATGTCGGTGTGGGGCATGCTGCCGATTGTGGGCGTGTACTCAGCTTTTGTGGTGTGGGGCGTCAAGACGTTCGGAGAGCGCACCTGGGGCGACGCGTTCGTTGGCCTGCTCGCCTATCTGATATCGTACGTCATCGCCATCATCGGAGGCGGGGTTCTGGGTGCTCTATTCGCCCTGAGCAAGGTACTGATGGCTCAGTGAGCGTGCGCGTCGGAAGGGGGCGCGCTCGTCAGGCTCCACGCCGAGTGCGTCACCTTCCAGGCGTCGTTCCAGCGCACGAACGTCACGCGCTCGGTCCACAGCGGCAGGTCGATGCGGACGATCGCGGTCGATGAATCCGATTCGAGTACGCGGATTCGGACGCTGGAGGTCGCGCCCGGCTGGGGCGTTAGCTCGCCTGCTGCTGCGCACATCGTGGCGGCGTCCTGCTCTTCCAGTATCACAGCGCCGTCGATGGTGTGGACGATCTGGCGCCGTGCCGCCGGGTGAATCGCCTCCGCCATCGCCGACGAATCGGCTAGAAGCCACGCTCGGGCATAGGTCTGGGCCCACTGGACGAGCGATGAATCCTCGGCAGCAGGCTGAGGCAGGGAGTGCTCGGTCTGTGCCGCCACTGGTAAGGTGAACGCGAGAAGCATAACACGCAACAGAACAAGAGAGCGGCGCATGGCGGTGCGAGTATAGTGGAGCGGCAAGCGCTTAGGATGATCGTCTCCCTGGAATCCGAGGTCGATCTGAGAGTATGAACGTGCGATCACAGCCCCTTGTGATGTGCTACGCAGCACTGGGCTACTCCGCGATCTTCTCGAACACGAACACGCCAAACCGCTGGTCGGTCGTGATGAACGGCTCTCGGACCATGCGAAAGCGAGCCGTGTCGGCGAGGAGCATTTGGTAGCTCACGTCGTCGGGGCGCTTCTCGGGGCGATAGCTGTAGTGGCTGTCCCAAATGACGTAGGTGCCGACGCGCGCCGAGTCGACCGTCGCGCCCAGGATGGGCTGCGCGCCTTGGGGGTAATCGCCGGGTGATTTTCCGTTGAAGTAGTGCAGTAGCGGATGACTGGCGAGAATCGGCTGGTCATTGGCGCCGATTTCCTGAGTCCAATCGGCTACGGTCGCCATCATCGCGTCCTCAGACGTGCGCTCGTACGGGCGAAACGTCCAGAAGGCGAACACGACACACAGTCCAGCGACGAGCAGTGTGCGTATCCGAAGCGTAAGTGGAAGGAGCAAGACGGCGGCTGCCAGCGAGACGCGGACAAAAACGCCCGAGTCGCGCGCGTCGGTGAGGCTGATACCGTTGTGGTCGAAGCTGAGGAACGCCATCGCCAGAACGGCGAGCAGTCCCAGTCCGACCGCAAGTACCCAGCGGGGTACCTCACGCGCACGTTCGATGCCCAGCGCGCCTAGAACGGCGACGAGTGGACCGATCACGGTCAGGTAGCGCAGGTTGCCTCCTGTTGCCGGGCCGAGCGAAACGGTCTGGACCTGAAACGCGACGTGTGCGGCGAAGTAGAGCGCGACCGGAACGAGGACGAACGGGTGCCACGGCCACCGGGTACCATCCGACCTGCTAACGACTAGGCTAGCCCCGAAGGCGACGAGCGAGGTCAGCACGATGGCTCCAAAGATTACCTCGCTCGTGGCGAAGTAGTGCCAGAAACCTTGCCGCGGATAGGCGTCGGCCAGCGCCGAGCCGAAGCCGAGCATGTCCGAGACGAGGTATGTCGCGTTGCCCGTCGCCACCCAGCCCCACACGTGGTTGACGAGCGGAAACAGCGCCAGCGCGAAGGCGGCGATCCACGCGCGATTGCCCAGCAGCCACAGTCCGTACAGCCCGGCGATCACGAAGAACTCTTGCCGGATCGTGCAGGCGTAGGAGAGCAGCAGCGCCGCCACCAACCGCCGGTCGTGGACGTGCGCCCAGACGGCTAGCGTGAGCAGCAGCGCTGTCGGTAGTTCGGAGTAGTTGCGGAACGCGAGCGCCATCCACATCGGTTGGAACGCGGCCAGCACGAACACCAGCAGCGGCGACCGCACACCCAACCTCTGACCGATCCGCGTCGCCGCCCAGACGCTCGCCGCCGCCACGCACGCGTTGAAGAAGGCGACGAACGTCGGCCCGAGCAGCGCGGGGAATGCGTAGATCGCCTTGTAGCCCGGTTTTGCCCAGTTGCCCAGCGCCGAGTTGGGGTCGTGCCAGAACTGCCGCATCCCGACGAAGTGGCCGACCTCGTCGTGCTGGTAAAAGCCATCTGACACGAATGAGAGCGCGAAGTAGACCAATGCCGTCGCCACGGTCAGCCCTAGCAGCACGACGGGCGAGAGATCCCAGCGCTCATCGGTCAGGACGGATGGCGCGGGCGTCGGCTGACGCTTGGGGTTGCGGGAGCGAGAGGCGGCCATGGGTCAGTCGAGAAGGGGAGACGAGTCGCGGACGCTCTGGATGACGTAGCGCGGGCGGCGGCGCACCTCGTCGTGGACGCGGGCGAGGTAGAGACCCAGCACGCCCATGAAAAACAGCTGCAGCCCGCCGAAAAAGAAGCCGACGAAGATCAGGCTCGTCCATCCCGAGACCGTCGAACCGATGAACTTGGCAACGATCACCCACAGCAAACCGACGAACGAGAGCGCGGCCGTGCTCAGACCCAGGTAAGCGGCTACGCGCAGCGGTTTATCCGAGAACGAGAGCATACTCGTCAGCGCCAGCTTGAGCATCTTGCGCAGCGGGTATTTGGTCTCGCCCGCCACGCGCGCCACGCGTCGGTATGCGACGCCGGTCTGGTTGAAGCCCAGCCACGAGATCAGTCCCCGCACGAACGGCTGCTGCTCGCCAAGCTTCTCGTACGCGTCGATGACTCTGCGCGAGACCAGCCTGAAGTCGCCGGTGTCGAGTGGGATGTCGAGGTCGGTCATCCAGCGGAACGCGCGGTAGAAGCCCGCCGCTGTGCCTCGCTTGAACGCCGTCTCGCCCTCGCGTTCGGAGCGCACGCCGTACACCACATCGTAGCCTTTGCGCCACTCGGCAATCATCTGGGCGACGACCGAGAGCGGGTCTTGCAGGTCGGCGTCGAGGATGACGGCGGCGTCGGTCGTGGTCAGGCTCAGGCCCGCCGTCACGGCCAGTTGGTGCCCGAAATTGCGCGCGAACCGAGCGACGCGGTAGCCTGCCAGCCCATCGGTCAACATGGGCACCATCCGAGGCGTCGCGTCGCTGCTGCCGTCGTCGACGAGCACGACCTGAACCACGCACGGATGCTCGGCCCGGAATGCTTCGACCTCGCGGATCAAGATCGGAAGCATCGCCTCCTCGTTGAACAGCGGAATCACGAGCGCGACGGTCTCACGTGTGTTTGTGTCGTCAAGCAGGGGAGAATCTGTGTCGGCCATGGCGAGAAACTACGGAGCAGGTATGCGAAGAGCGGATCTTGGGGTGCCATTTCGTTACATCGTAGTGTGGGCAACCCGCACATCGTACCCAGGGTAAACCGCGATCTTGTAGGACCGTTTTCGTCGGTGCTGCAGCATCTTCTTGGTGAAGATGACCGCGCGCCGTCTCTCCGATCTGCGTCTCCGATCTCTGATGGCTACTTCCAAATCCGGCGCGTCGGCGTCCAAACCTGCGCTTTCCTCCGTTCCCGAGCCGGTTGTGAACGATTGCCCCGGCGGCATCGGGGCGGCAGCCTCACGCGAACTCTTGGCTGTGCTCACCGCCGTCAAACGGGGCGATTTCTCGGCGCGTTACGTCGTCGAGACGACGGGCGTCGCCGCGCAGATCGCGAGCACGCTCAACGAGATCATTCAGAAAAACGAGCGGATGACCGACGAGATCGATCGGATCTCGGAGAAGGTGGGCAAGAAGGGACGGCTCGAGGAACGCGCCGCACTTCCCGCCGCCACGGGCGGCTGGCGCTCCATCGTCGACTCGGTCAACGAACTCGTCGGCGACTTGGGCCAGCCCATCAGCGAAGTCGAGCGCGTGATCGGGGCCGTCGCCAAAGGCGATCTGACGCAGAAAGTCGACCTCGAACCCGAAGGACGACTGATTCAGGGCGAGTTCTTGCGCACGGCCAAGATGGTCAACACGATGGTCGACCAGCTGTCGAGTTTTGCCGACGAGGTGACGCGCGTGGCCCGCGAAGTCGGCACCGAGGGCAAGCTGGGCGGACAGGCTGTGGTGCCCGGCGTGAGCGGCACGTGGAAGGATCTGACCGACAACGTGAACTCGATGGCGTCGAACCTGACGAGCCAGGTGCGCAACATCGCCGAAGTCACGACCGCAGTCGCGACGGGCGACCTGTCCAAGAAGATCACCGTCGACGTCAAGGGTGAGATTCTCGAGCTCAAGGACACGATCAACACGATGGTGGATCAGCTGTCGAGCTTCGCCGACGAGGTGACGCGCGTGGCCCGCGAGGTCGGCACCGAGGGCAAGCTGGGCGGACAGGCGCGCGTCAAGGGCGTGATCGGGCACGTGGAAGGATCTGACCGACAACGTGAACTCGATGGCGTCGAACCTGACGAGCCAGGTGCGCAACATCGCCGAAGTCACGACGGCAGTGGCGACGGGCGACCTGTCCAAGAAGATCACCGTCGAGGTGCAGGGCGAAATCGCCGAGCTCAAGGACACGATCAACACGATGGTCGACCAGCTAGGCTCGTTCGCCAGCGAGGTGACGCGCGTGGCCCGCGAGGTAGGCACAGAAGGCAAGCTCGGAGGGCAAGCCGCCGTCGAAGGCGTCAGTCGGGCACGTGGCGCGACCTGACGGACAACGTAAACTCGATGGCGTCGAACCTGACGACGCAGGTGCGCGGCGTCGCCGAGGTCGTCACGGCTGTTGCGCGCGGCAATCTGAGTCAGCAACTCCAGGTCGAGGCCAAGGGTGAGATTCTCGAGCTCAAGGACACGATCAACACGATGGTCGATCAGCTGTCGAGCTTCGCCGACGAAGTCACGCGCGTGGCCCGCGAGGTCGGCACCGAGGGCAAGCTGGGCGGACAGGCGCAGGTGCCGGGCGTCGTCGGGCACGTGGGAAGACCTGACCGACAACGTGAACTCGATGGCGTCGAACCTGACGAGCCAGGTGCGCGAGATCGCCGAAGTCACGACGGCGGTGGCGACGGGCGACCTGTCCAAGAAGATCACCGTCGAGGTGCAAGGCGAGATCGCCGAGCTCGAAGGAGACGATCAACACGATGGTGGATCAGCTGTCGAGCTTTGCCGACGAAGTGACGCGCGTGGCCCGCGAGGTCGGGACCGAGGGCAAGCTCGGCGGTCAAGCCGCCGTGCCTGGCGTCAGCGGTACGTGGAAGGACTTGACGGACAACGTCAACTCGATGGCCGGCAACCTCACCAGCCAGGTGCGCGAGATCGCCGAAGTCACGACGGCCGTCGCCAATGGCGATTTGAGCAAGCAGATCACGGTCGACGTGCGGGGCGAGATCGCCGAACTCAAAGACACGATCAACACGATGGTCGATCAGCTGGGCTCGTTCGCCAGCGAAGTGACGCGCGTGGCCCGCGAGGTCGGGACCGAGGGCAAGCTGGGCGGACAGGCCGCCGTCGAAGGCGTCATCCGGCACCTGGAAAGACCTGACCGACAACGTCAACTTCATGGCCGCCGACCTGACGACGCAGGTGCGCGCCATCGCCGACGTGACGACGGCCGTCGCCAACGGCAACCTGTCGAAGAAAATCACCATCGACGTGCGGGGCGAGATCGCCGAGCTCAAGGACACGATCAACACGATGGTCGACCAGCTATCGAGCTTCGCCGACGAGGTGACGCGCGTGGCCCGCGAGGTCGGCACCGAGGGCAAACTGGGCGGGCAGGCCGCCGTCCCCGGCGTATCGGGCACGTGGAAGGACCTGACCGACAACGTGAACTCGATGGCGTCGAACCTCACCAGCCAGGTGCGCGAGATCGCCGAAGTCACGACGGCCGTCGCGACGGGTAATCTGACCAAGAAGATCACCGTCGAAGTTCAGGGCGAGATCGCCGAGCTGAAAGAAACCATCAACACGATGGTCGACCAGCTGTCGAGCTTCGCCGACGAGGTGACGCGCGTGGCGCGGGAAGTAGGCACCGAAGGTATTCTGGGCGGACAGGCCAAGGTCCGGGGCGTCAGTGGCACGTGGAAGGATCTGACCGACAACGTGAACTCGATGGCCGACAACCTGACGACGCAGGTGCGCGGCGTCGCCGAAGTCGTGACGGCCGTCGCCAAGGGCGATCTCAACCGCAAGCTCCAGGTCGAGGCCAAAGGCGAGATCGCCGAGCTGCGCGACACGTTCAACAACATGGTCGAGACGCTCGACACGTTCGCCGACCAAGTCACGTCGGTTGCCCGCGAGGTGGGCGTCGAGGGCAAGCTGGGTGGGCAAGCCGAAGTGCCGGGCGCGTCGGGCACATGGCGCGATCTGACCGACAACGTAAACCAGCTCGCCGCCAACCTGACGACGCAGGTGCGCGCCATTACCGAAGTCACGACGGCCGTGGCGGATGGCGATCTGACCAAGAAGATCACCGTCGAGGCGGCGGGCGAGGTCGCGGATCTCAAGGACAACGTCAACGAGATGATCCGCAATCTCAAGGACACGACGCTCAAAAACGAGGAGCAGGACTGGCTCAAAACCAACCTCGCGCGCTTCACTCAGCAGTTGCAGGGCCAGAAAGAGCTGCACACGGTCAGCAAGCTCATTCTGTCCGAACTGGCGCCGCTCGTCAACGTCCAGCACGGCGTGTTCTACACCGCCGATGGAGGCGAGTCGGGCGACAAGGTGCTCCGTCTGCTCGCCACATACGCCTACAAATCGCGCAAGTCGCTGGCGAACGAATTTCGCGCCGGCGAAGGGCTGGTCGGTCAGTGCGCGCTGGAGCGCGAACGCATCCTCATCACGGACGCGCCCGAGGACTACATCCAGATTTCGAGCGGGCTGGGCGCCGCCGCTCCGCGCAACATCGTCGTGCTGCCGGTCCTGTTCGAGGGCGAAGTCAAGGCCATCATCGAACTGGCGTCGTTCCACCCGTTCAACGAGATCCACCTCACGTTCCTCGACCAACTGACCGAGTCCATCGGCATCGTCCTCAACTCGATCGAGGCGAACATGCGGACCGAGGACCTGCTCACCCAGAGCCAGACGCTCACCCAGGAACTTCAGAGCCAGCAGGACGAATTGACGCAGACCAACCAGCGCCTCGAACAGCAGGCGCGGAGCCTGCGCGACAGCGAGGACCTGCTCAAGCGGCAGCAAGAAGAGTTGCAGCAGACCAACGTCGAGCTGCAGGACAAAGCGCGCCTGCTCGCCGATCAGAAGACCGAGGTCGAAGCCAAGAACCTCGAGATCGAGCACGCCCGGAGCGCCATCGAAGAGAAGGCCGAGCAGCTTTCGCTCACTTCGAAGTACAAGAGCGAGTTTCTGGCCAACATGAGCCACGAACTGCGCACTCCGCTCAACTCGATGCTCATCCTGAGCCGGATGCTGTCCGAAAACCCCGACGGCAACCTGAGCGAGAAGCAGGTCGAATACGCGTCGACGGTACACTCGTCGGGCGGCGATTTGCTCGGGCTGATCAACGAAATCCTCGACCTCTCCAAGATCGAAAGCGGGACGATGGCCGTCGAAGTCGAGCGGCTGCCGCTCACGAGCATCGCCGACCAGTATGGAGACGGATGTTCGGCGAGGTCGCCAATGAGAAGGGGCTGGAGTTTCGCACCGAGGTCGCGCCTGGAACGCTGGGCGTCATCGAAACCGATGAGAAGCGGCTCGAGCAAGTGCTCCGTAACCTGCTGGGCAACGCGTTCAAGTTCACGCACGAAGGGGCGGTCACGCTGCGCATCGCCCCCGTTGATCGGTCCGACATGCACTCACCGCACCTTCGCCAGTCCGAGCGCGTGATCGGATTCGCCGTTTCGGATACCGGAGTCGGCATCCTGCCGGAGAAGCACAAGGTCATCTTCGAGGCCTTCCAGCAGGCCGATGGGTCGGTGACGCGAACGTATGGCGGCACGGGCCTGGGTCTGTCGATCTGCCGCGAGATCGCTCGACTGCTGGGCGGCGAAATCCACCTGGCGAGCGCGCCGGGCGAAGGCTCGACGTTCACGCTCTACCTGCCCGCCCGCTACTCACCGACGCCGCTGGCTCAGCGCGAGGACGATGCGCTCGGGCGACGGCATGTCGAGTCACACTACGGCGTCGATCATTCAGACCCGAGCAGGAGATGGTGGAGCTCGTCTGCGTCCCACCGGCGACGGAGAGCACGTGTCCCGACCTCTGCTCCCGCCTGCCAAACCTGTCCCTGCCGCAGCTCTCCGTAACCGATCAGACGCTGCATACCGACGTGCCCAAAGCCCGCACAGCCGAGCTCATCGCCTACGCCGACCGCTGCCGAAGCCGTCGCGCAGCAAGGCGAGCCAGACACCGACGCCCTGCACCGGCTCGGTCCCGGTCGAAGACGACCGCAACGACATCGAAGAGGGCGACGCCGTCCTGCTGATCGTCGAGGACGACCGCGCCTTTACGCGCATCCTGATCGACGTGGCGCACGAGAAAGGTTTCAAGGCCGTCGTCGCCGAGCATGGTGAAGAAGCTGCGGCGTCGCTCAAGCGCTACAAGCCCGCCGCCGTCACGCTCGACCTCAAGCTGCCCGGTATGCACGGGCTGACGTTCCTCGACCGGCTCAAAACCGATCCGCAGACGCGTCACGTGCCGGTCCTGATCGTGTCGGTGAGCGACGAGTTGCCGCGCGGACAGCGCAAGGGAGCCGTCGCCCAGCTGAGCAAGCCGGTCACGACCGAGTCGGTGCACGAGCAGCTCCAGCGCATGAAGACGCTCACCGAGAAGCCCGCGCGTCGCCTACTCGTAGTCGAGGACAACGACGATCAGCGCCGCGCCGTCGGCGACCTGATGGCCGGAGAAGAAGTGGTCATCGTCGGCGCGGCGACGGGCGAGGAGGCGATTGCCGCGCTCAAAACCGGCGCGTTCGACTGCGTCGTCATCGATCTGGGGCTGCCCGACATGAGCGGCTTCGAACTGATCGACACGATCCGCGAAGAGTTGGGCTTGGTCAACCTGCCCGTCATCGTCCACACCGGGCGCGATCTCAAACCTGAGGAAGTCAAGCGCCTCCAGGAGCGCGCCGAAGCCGTCGTCGCCAAAGACGTCGACGCGTTTGATCGCCTGCTCGACGAAGCCGCCCTCCACCTGCACCGCGACGAAGCCAAGCTGCCCGATCAGCAGCGGCAAATGCTCAAGCAGATGCACCGCCCCGAAGCCACACTCGCCGGACGCAGAGTCCTCATCGTCGACGACGACATCCGCAACATTTTTGCGCTGCAGAGTCTGCTCGAGCGGCATCAGATGGACGTCGTCTACGCCGAGAGCGGACGCGAAGGGCTCGACTTCTTGCAAAAGGACGAGAGCATCGACGTGGTGCTGATGGACGTGATGATGCCCGGTATGGACGGCTACGAAACGACTCAGGCCATCCGCAAGATCGACCGACTGGCCGACCTGCCGGTGATCGCGGTGACTGCCAAGGCCATGCGCGGCGACCGGGAGAAATGCCTGGCCGCCGGAGCGAGCGACTACATCACCAAGCCCGTCAACGTCGACCAACTCGTCTCCCTTCTGCGCGTGTGGGTGACCAAGTAGCCGCCTGCCGTCCGTAGCAGGTCGGTACGCCCGCTCATCGCTATCCTGGGCCTCGATCGAAGGATCCCCGGACTCTGCAGTTACTGCACAGCTTGGGGTCCTTATCCTTGACTAAGGTCAGGGCATATTAGCTCAGGATATCGTGATCGAGGAATGCACCGCTCCACTTCGGAGCTGGAGTCAAGCGACGACCTGCGGCTCGAACAGGTGCGGCAGGTTCTCGCGCAGTGTCTTGCGCGGCGCTTCGTTGAATCGTGCACGGGCAAGGCTCTTGACCCCGCAGAAGAGGGCGACGAGGGCTTCGCCTTCTGGCAGGTGAGCGTCGGCGAGGTTGGCGTCGCTGAAGTCGGCTCCTTCGAGTGCGCAGTCGCGCAGGTCGGCTCCGTTGAGGTGCGCGCCCTGGAGGTTGGCGCGTTCGAGCAGCGCTCCTTTCAGATTGGCTCGGTCCAGGCGAGCACCACGCAGGTTGGCTCGGAACAGGCACGCCCGTTCGAGTTGTGCCGACGGCAGCGCGGCGAACTGCAGGTCGCAGCCTGTGAGGTCGGCGGCGCGTAGGTCGGCGTGCTCGAGGTGGGCGCGCTCGAGGCTGGCTTCGGTGAGGTTGCTTCCCCGCAGGTCCGCCCCGTGGAGTTCGGCGCGTTCCATGTTGGCTCCCTGGAGCGTCGCGCCTGCGATGTTGCAGCCGTCCAGATGCGCGCCGCCGAGCATGGCACCCGTCATATCGGCTCCCCACAAATCGGTCTCGGACAAGTGCGCGCCCGAGAGTCCCGCGCCTGCCAGGTGCGCTTCGGTCAGGGTAAGGCGTCGCGTGACGCCCAGCCGGTTCAAGCGCCGCACGTTTCCGGCGATGCGCAACGCGGCTTCTGCCGTATTCCAGCCCAGAAAGTCTTCGATTTCCTCCCGATAGCGGTTCGCTCTGAGTCGCCGCTCGCCCTGGCGCTGCAGCCAGAACATGAACCAGCCGATCACGAGCAAGTCGAAGATCATCCCATGCGCTTCCGCCGCGATGTTCTCGAGAAAGCTCTGCGTATTGCCGATGTAGAAGGGAAGCGACAGGGGAATCACGACGGCGGCGACGCCCAGAAACACGTAGAACGCCAGGTGGACCGGGCGCTCGGCGGCGACGCCTTCGACGCGGTCGTACCAGCGCGAAGCGGTGCGACGCAGGCGGGAGCGGGGGGGCGGAGTCTTCATGTCGGTGGCAAGGAACGTCAGCGAATGCCCGGCGCCCGGAACTGTGTGGTAACGGGCCGAACCGAATGCGTGCGCATCAGCCTACCATGCGCAGCGCGCGTTCGAGCGACTGGGTCAGCACGTCGATTTCCGCACGCGTGGTGTAGGCTGCGAGCGAGGCGCGGATCGTACCCTCGACGCCCATACGCCGCATCAGTGGGTGCGCGCAGTGGTGCCCCGTCCGCACGGCGACGCCCATCTGGTCGAGTAGCGTTCCCACGTCGTACGGGTGTGCGTGGTCGAACACGAACGACAAGGCGCCTGCTTTATCGGGTGCCGTCCCGACGATCCGCGCGCCGGGCAGATGGGAAACCTTGTCGGTGGCATAAGCGAGTAGATCGGCTTCATGACTCGCGATGGCGTCGAGGCCGATGCCTTCGACCCAGTCGAGCGCCGCGGCCAGCCCGAGCACGCCGGGGACGTTGGGCGTTCCGGCCTCGAACTTGTGCGGCAGGCTGTTCCACGTCGCCGACTCGTAGGTCACCGTGTCGATCATGTCGCCGCCGCCCTGATAGGGAGGCATCGCGTCGAGTACGTGGGCGCGTCCCCAGAGCACGCCGATGCCCATCGGCCCGTAGACTTTGTGTCCGCTGAACGTGTAAAAGTCGGCACCCAACGCCTGCACGTCGATTGGGGCGTGCGGAGCGGCCTGCGCGCCATCGACCAGCACGAGCGCGCCGACGGCGTGCGCCTGCCTCGCCACCTCGGCCACGTCGACGACCGTTCCCAGCGCGTTCGAGATGTGGATCGTCGACACCAAGCGCGTGCGTGAGTTCAGCACCTCGCCCAACCGGTCCAGGTCGAGCGCACCGTCGTCTGTGATCGGCGCGATGCGCAGGATCGCTCCGGCGCGTTCGCAGGCCAGTTGCCAGGGTACCAGGTTGGAGTGGTGCTCGAGCGCCGTCACCACGACCTCGTCGCCTGGTTCGAGGCTCTGCCCCCACGACGAGGCCACCAGGTTGATGCCCTCGGTGCAGCCCCGCACGAATACGATTTCGCTGTCGGATGGCGCGTTGATGAAACGGGCGACCGTCTTGCGAGCGGCCTCGTAATCGTCCGTCGCGTCCTGGCTCAGCGTGTGGACGCCTCGGTGGATGTTGGCGTTTTCGTAGGCGTAATAGTGCGCGATCCGGTCGATGACGGCCTGCGGCTTCTGCGTCGTCGCGGCGTTGTCGAGGTAGACGAGCGGGCGGCCGTTGACCTCGCGGCTCAGAATGGGAAAGCTGGCGCGGAGAGCGTCGAGGTCGAGAGTGGAGGCGGTGAGCGTGTCGGTCATGTCGGGTAGTCAGAGTCGATGAGGGCAACGGCGCGGGCGGTGCGGTGTTCAGCGCGCGTGGCTTCTGCGGTTCTACCTTTGGGCGTCCGTCTCTCGCCTCCGCCCATGACCGCCACGCTCACAGCACGTCCCTACGTCCTCGCCGAATCAGCGCTGCGAGTCACCCAGAAAACCGACTACGAACTCGCTATCCTGCCGTGGGGAGCGACCGAGCCGCACAACCTGCACCTGCCCTACGGGACAGACTCGTTTCAGGCCGAGCACGTCGCCATCGAATCGGCCCGAATCGCGTGGGAGGCGGGTGCCAAGGTCATCGTGCTGCCGACGATCTCGCTGGGCGCCAACGCGCAACAGTTGGGCACGCCGCTCACGATCAACCTCAATCCGAGCACACAGGCGTTCGTCCTGAGAGACATCGCCGACAGTCTGTCGCGCGCGGGCGTTCGCAAACTCCTCCTACTCAACGGGCACGGGGGAAACAGCTTCAAGCCGATGATCCGCGAACTGCAAGCGCAGACCGATGTGTTTCTTTGCGCCGCCGACTGGTACGCGATCCTCGACGCTGGCGCCTATTTCGACGTACCGGGCGATCACGCGGGCGAGTTGGAAACGAGTATGATGCAGCACCTGCGGCCCGAACTGGTCCACCCCTTGGCGACGGCGGGGCCGGGCGATGCGCGCGTGTTCGGCATTCGGGGTTTGCGCGAGGGCTGGGTGTGGGCGCCGCGCGATTGGGCCCGTGTTACGGACGACACCGGCGTCGGCGATCCGTCTGCATCGACGCCGGAGAAAGGGGCAGCCTACTTTGAGCAGACCACGCGTGCGCTCGGAGACTTCCTGATCGAACTGGCAAACGCCGACCTCGATGATCTGTACGTCGCGCCTTCGAATGTGTAGGGTGAAGTGAGAGATGGATCTTTCGTCGCTCGGTCGTCGACCCTAGCTTCGGGTCTCTAGCAGGTGACAGCTTTGCGTAATCCGACTGATCTGACCATGCGACTGCTTCGACTCATTGCGGTCAACCTGCTCGTGCTGCTGGGCCTGCTGCTTCTCGTCGAGGGCGCGGTTCGGCTGACGCATCCTCGGGTCGGGCCGCTGGGATCCAGCCGTGCCCTCGTCTCCGACAGCGTCTATGGGGCGGCGCCCGGTATCGCGGCGTCGGCTCAGGGCGAGAGTGCGGGGGCGTGGTTCGCGTCGACGGCCGATCACGTGTGGCGCTACTCTGCCGACCCGCCGCTCCAGGCTCCGACGTGGCTCTTTCTGGGCGACTCGGTCACGATGGGCACGGGCGTCGACCCAGACTCGACATTTGCCGGACGACTCGCCGGTCGCGTTCACGTCCAAAACACCGCGCTGATCGGGCTGGGCGCGCGCGACTACGCTCACGCGGCGCAGGCTCGGCTTGCTCGTGGCGGAGTCGACCGCGTGGTTATGGTGTGGTGCCTCAATGATCTCTACGCACCGTCAATGAGCGAGGACGCTCCCGCCGGAATGCGCGGACTCATCGGTCCGCTGCATAGCTTTGTGCTGCGCTATGTCCGCACGTATCAGGTGCTCAAAGCTGCCTTTCTTGACCGTCCACGCGTCTATTATGATCACGACATCGCGCTGTACGCCGATTCGTCGCTGATCGCCGCCGCTCGCAGCGAGATCGCGACTGTAGCCCAGGCTTCTGCTGCGTCGGGCGCCGCATTCGAGGTCGTCGTGATGCCCTACCGCGCCGCCTTGACCGATTCGGAGTGGCCCTCGCGTATCGATCCCTTCATCCACGCGCTCGCGAGTGACGGTATCGCGGCCTTCGACGCGTCACGGTGGTTGGGCGGCGCCGATCCGGTCGAGCTGTTTCGCTACGACGATGGGATTCACCTGTCGGCGCTGGGGCACTCGCGCGTTGCCAAAGGTCTGGCGGAGACGATCGACTCAAACGCAAAGGGCCACCCCGCGACGTGCGGAGCAGCCCTCGAATGCTAGCGGGAGCGGCAAAGGTTACGTGCCGGCCGAGTAATCCGTCGCGTAGACGACTTGCTCGTCGGTCAGGCTGTCGATCGACAGGCCCATCGTTTCGAGCTTGATGCCTGCGATCTCCTGGTCGAGTTCGACGGGCAGGTCGATGACGGTGTTTTCCATCTTCTCACCGCTCTCGTGCGACCGAATCAGGGCCAGATGCGCCTGCAACTGGTTGGCAAAGCTCATGTCCATCACTTCGGACGGGTGACCTTCGGCAGCGGCGAGGTTGACCAAGCGGCCATCGGCGAGAACGTAGACTTTCTTGCCGTTGTCCATCGTGTACTCGCGGTTGTCCGGGCGGACCATGCGGGTGTCGGTCGAGACTTCGGCCAGTTCGGCGAGGTTGAGCTCCACGTCGTAGTGGCCCGTGTTGCAGACGACGGCGCCTTCCTTCATCGACAGGAAGTGCTCGCCCCGGATGATGTCCTTCATGCCGGTCGCGGTCACGAATACGTCGCCGATCTTGGCGGCCTCGGCCATCGGCATGACGCGCATTCCTTCGAGCGTCGCTTTGAGCGCAGCCGTCGCTTTGACTTCGGTGATGATCACGTTGGCGCCCATGCCCTGGGCACGCATCGCTACGCCGCGTCCGCAGTGGCCGTAGCCCGCGACGACGAAGTTCTTGCCCGCCAGCAGGATCGACGAGGCGCGCAGGATGCCGTCGAGCGTGCTCTGGCCGGTTCCATAGACGTTGTCGAAGTCCCACTTGGTTTCGGCGTCGTTGACGGCGTAGACCGGGTAGCCCAGCTTGCCGTCCTCGGCCATCGCGCGCAGGCGGTGAACGCCGGTCGTGGTCTCTTCGCTACCGCCGATGATGTCCTTGATCTTGTCCTTGTGCTCGCTGTGAACACGGAAGATCAGATCGGCGCCGTCGTCGAGCGTCGTGTGAGGCGTCTTGTCGATGGTGCGGTCGATGCACCAGTAGAAGTCCTCGGTGTTCTGGCCGTACCACGCGTAGATCTCGACGCCGTCGCCGTCGCCGTTGGGGCCGAGCGCGAGGGCGGCCGACACGCTGTCGTTGGTCGAGAGCGGATTGCAGCCGCTCCACGCCACTTCGGCGCCACACGCTTTGAGCGTCTCGATGAGTACGGCGGTTTCTTTGGTGACGTGCAGGCAACCGGTGATTTTGTATCCGGCGAACGGCTGCGTCTTGCTGTACTCGTCGCGCAGGCGCATGAGGACGGGCATGCGGCTTTCGGCCCACTCGATGCGCAGACGGCCTTCGTCGGCGAGGGAGAGGTCTGCGACTTTGTAGGCGCCTTCTTTGTGATCCATCGGGGATAGGGAGAGGTGAGGTAACGGAAGTGTTGTCCCGAGTAAATGCCACGGCGTGCCCTTCGATCCCTGCTCGCTGGCTCGAATCGGCGCCGAGGGCGGAGGTCAGATGAAAACGCGATGCTGAGTTGTCTCTGTCGAGGTCAGAAAGGCTACCGCCACGCGTTCCTGCTAGGTGTCGAATCCGAACTACGCTGACATGCCCTTGTGATTCCGTCTTACTCCCGCTGCTCTGTGGAGGCAGACGCCAAAACCAATGGACCGGCGTTGTAGTGCACGAACCTGCGGTGCACCAGGCTGACGGGCGCTCCGCTCGGTTCGCTGAACCCATCAACTGGCTAGTGGTCAAACAGGAACAGCTTCTCGAGGCGCTTTACGCCCGTTGCCTTCGTCGCTAGCCCGTCGTAAGGCCAGCCCTACTTTCTCTTCATGCGTTACCTGCTCTTTCTGCTCCTGCTGTCGTCCGCGCTACCTGCCTGGGCGCAGGAGGCTGTCCGGTTCGATGGACTGAGAGCCGAGGCGCGCGCTGCGGCCGAGCGGGGAGCCAGCGTGCTCGAACTGCCGACGCGTCGCGCCGCCGATCTGCGCGTGGATGCGCGTACGGGCGTGGTCCGGGGCGACTACGATCCGCCTGCCTTTGCTCCCCCCGGTTCCGATGCCGAGGCACAGGCACGCAGCTACCTTTCGCGGTTCGCCGGGCGGTACGGATTCGCCGCCGATCTCAGCGACTTGCGCGTGGCCCGCGTGATCAGGGGACGCTACGACCAGCACATCGTCTTCCGGCAGATCGTCGAGGTGGAGGGCGAGGTGCTGCCCGTTTTTGGGCGCGAGATACAGGTGAGCATGACACCGAGCGGACGCGTGCTGATGGTGCAATCGGGTTACGAACCGGTCGCCCAGGCAACGAGCGGGGTTTGGGACGACGCGACGGCTCGGCGACGTGCAGCGGCGTTGGTCGACGGTGGTGGACGCGTCGCGGAGCTGGCGCGCATTGTGATGCCTCGGGCCGAGGGGCATCAGGCGCAGCGGGCGTATCTGGCGATCGTCGCCGGGGCTGAGGAGTGGGCGTTGGTGATCGGACTGGATGGAGCGGTGCTGTTTGCCGCTGCTCGGACGGTACACCACGGCGGATCGGGACGGGCGCACGCACCGACATTCGGGCTGGCCGAGAGGGCGCCGGTCGGGCCGATGGCGGTTCGGGCCGACGGCAGCGGGCTGGGCTTCGATCCCGACCCGCTGACGACCGCGGGCGCCAGCTACGGCGGCGCATACGTCGACGACAACGACGCCGACACGCCCGAACTTGACGCCCAGCGTGTCGAACTCGCGCTGCCCGGAATCACCCAACGCAACGGCTTGTGGCGGCTGGAGGGGCCGTACGTCGTCGTCGACGGGACGCTGGGTGCCACCTACGCGCCGCCTTCTGAGACCAATCCGGACGCGTTTCGCTATACCCGGTCCGACGATCGCTTTGAGGCGGTCATGGTCTACCATCACATTGACGCCGACCAGCGGCGCGCTCAGGCGCTGGACGTGGGGCGCCCGATCCTGGAGCAGCCGATCCGCGTCAATCCGCAGGGCGATCTATCGGACAATTCGCGCTTCTTCACCAACAACCTGACGATCCGCATGGGTGTCGGCGGTGTCGACGATGCCGAGGATGCGATGGTGATCCGCCACGAATACGCCCACGCGCTCCTCAACGCCGACGCGCCGTCGCTCTACCAGCGGCAGGACGGAAGCGCGCTCCACGAAGGCTGGGCCGACTATTGGGCGGCGAGTTGGCGGGCGTCGCTGATCGAAGCGGGACAGGGCAGTGGCGACGTGCGCGATGTGTTTCCGTGGGACGGCAACAACGGCTGCTGGCAAGGCCGCCGCCTAGACCATCCCGGCAGCTACCCAAATCAGGCAGTCTATCCGGCACCCACCGACGGCTGCTCCAACTTCCCCACCATTTACCAGCGCGGGTTGCTTTGGGCGACGACGCTGTTCGACTTGCGCGAGACGCTCGGTGGACCGCTGATGGACCGGCTCGTCGTGGCGTCGCATGCGTTCGTCGGCAACGTGCCCGGCGTGCCCGCCTTCGAGTCGGCGGCGCAGGCGCTGCTCGCCGCCGACGACGCGCTGTACGACGGGCGCAATCGGCGCACGCTGGCGCTCGGCCTGAGTGCGCGCGGCTACGTCGACGCGTCGTCCGCAGGTCCCGACCTCGTCCACGCCGGGTTGCGGTCGACCGAGCAGAGCGGGGGCACGCGACGCGTCGCAGCGCTGGTGCGTCCCACGGGTGCCTCAGCCCGCCTCGTCTACCAAGTCGACGGTGGCGCCGATCAGACGCTGACTCTGGCTCGGATCGCATCGTCCGACTCGGTCGCCGTCGACCTGCCGATTCCCGTTGGTCCAGCCATGATCACCTACTTCCTCGACTGCGACCGACCCGGCGGGACGCACGACGCGGCTACCGGTCGAGGGAGCGTTCGCGTTTCAGTCCGGCCCCGACCTCTCGCCGCCGACGCTCGATCACCGCCCGCCCGGCATCTTGCCCGCAGCGGCGTGGCCCGCCCGCCTGAGCGTCGACGCGACGGATGCGCTGGGCGTGGCGAGCGTCCGGATCCAGTATGTGTATACGTCGGATGGGCAGACGCTGCGCGAAGGCGATCTGCCGATGGAGCGCGTGGGAGCCGACCGATTTCAAGTCCGGTTGCCCGGTGAACTGCCCCAATCTCCGCGCGCGGGCGACATCGTGACCTATTCGTTCACTGCCGCCGACAGCGCGCAGGCCGCCAATATGGCGCGGCTACCCGGCGCAGATGCGTTCGTGCTGACGCTCGCCGACGAGGGCGACCTGTTCGTTTACTCGTTCGAGACCAACGCGACCGAAGGCTTCCGCCCCGACCTGGGCTGGGCGCGAACGTCAACGGCGGACGACGCGCGGAGTGGCGAGCGAGCGTGGCAGATTCGGCCCCAGGCATCCGGCACGTCCGCACTCGAACTGCCTCCGTTCGACCTGCCCGATGGCGGCGCGTGGCTGGCGTTCTGGCACCGCTACCAAGTCAGCGCCGGAAGTGGCGGCTACGTCGAAGCGCGCGTCGGCGAGGGCGACTGGCAGCGGCTCAGGCCCGGCGTGACCGATTGGGGCGCTCCCAATGGCCCGACCGACGACTACCCGGCAACCCTGGGCAGCCAGGGCGCATGGAGCGGCGACAGCAGAGGGTGGCAACGTGCGGCGCTGCGGCTGCCCGGCGGCAGCGACGTGCGCGTGCGCTTCGCGTTCGACTCGGACGGCTCGACCGACCGCTGGACTCTGGACGACCTGAGCGTGGCAACCGACTCAGTCCGAGATGCCTCTGCTCCGGTCGCATCTGCTTTGCCTCCTTCGGTCCAGATCCGCGAGGCGGGCGTCACTCCGACATTTGCGCTCGACGTGGTGGACGATCAAGGCGTCGCCACTGTCTACGTCGACCTGGAATCGGAAGGCGGAGCGGCGCGCTTTCGCCTCGATCAGACCCGCGCAGCACTGCAAACCGCGACGTTCGCCGCCGCCCTACCCGATAGCCTGCTCGCCCGGCTGGGTCTCTCCTCATCAGGACCCGCCGCCGGATCGGCGTTGCGGTACACGTTCGAGCTGGTGGACGTAGCCGGAAACCGCGTGCGCGTACCCCAGAGCGGCGCGCTGCGCTTGGACTTTCGCACACTCGACACGCGCGACGCCCTCGCGGGAGCGACAGCAGTCGGCGCGTGGCGACCTGACGGTGGCGGGTTTCGCTCTCTTGCGCGCTCCGATGGGCGGGCGCTGTCGGCGCTGCTGCTGCCACCGCTCGACCTGCCCGCCAACGCCGACGCGCTCACGTTCGCGCTCGGACACCGGTTCGATCTTCCCGCAGGCGCTGCCGCCCAGCTCAGCCTCTCAGCCGATAGCGGCGGGTGGCAACCGCTCGAGCCCGTCGGCGGCTACCCGTCGACGCTCGCGCGCCCCGACCACCCGCTCGACGGTCAGCCCGTGTGGACCGGCATCCAGCCCGATACGACGATCCGCTTCGACCTGTCGCCCTGGGTCGGTCAGACGGTTCGCATTCGCGCCCTGATTGCCCACGCCGACGCATCCGGCGAGTGGACGATCTTCGCCGCCGACCGCTCGGTCGCTACGTCCAGCGACGCGTTTTCAGGACCGACCGCGCTCCGCCTCGACTCGCCGATGCCGCATCCCGTTCGCGGCCAGTCGCGCGTGACGTATGCGATACCAAACGAAAGCCGCGTCAGGCTCGAGTTGTTCGACTTGCTGGGTCGCCGCGTCGCGCTCTTGATCGACGGCGAGCGCCGTGCTCCTGCTGCCTATGACCATCCGCTCGACACGTCGCGGTTGGCCGCTGGCGTCTACCTGCTCCGTCTCGAAGCAGAGGGCCAAACCGACGTTCAGCGCGTCGTCGTGCTCTGACCCGACTCAGGCTGTGCGCTCGAACAGATCCAGCCGGTACGTCTCTTTCCGGTGTCCATGCAGGAGGCGGAATCCGTCGTGGCTCAGCGCTGCCTCGTGCACCTGATCGCCCGTCAGCGGATAGTCGTCGACGTGGGGCGTCCAGTGCACGAGCAGCAGATGGCCGCTGGGCGTGAGGCGGTCGTGGCACAGGCCGAGCGTGCGGTTCAGATCGCCTATCGACCAGTAGTAGCCGACCTCGGACAACACGATCAGGTCGAAAGCGCCATCTGGAAACTCGCCTGGCAAGCGGCGACGCTCGAACGTGACGTGAGGCAAATCGGCGCATCGCTCGCGCGCCTGCTCGAGTGCGCGCTCGGCTACGTCGAGGCTGAGTAGCAAGCCGCAGCGCTCGGCGAGGCGGCGGGTCAGTACGCCGATGGAGCAGCCGACTTCAAGCGCCCGGTCGTACGTCGGCGAGGGCAGTGCGGCCAGCGTGTCGGTGTACTTGGCGTGCTCGTAGGCGCTCGTCGCAAAACTCCACGGATCGTCGGCGTGGGCGTAAACGCCGTCGAAATACTCGGGCGAGAGCGAGGCGTCGTCAGCAGGGGGCATCGGTGGGGGCGAGGTAGACTTCGAACTCTACGTCGAAGCGGGCGAGGAAATCGTCGGACAGCCGGAAGCCGTCGGGGTCATCAGCGATGAGGTCGGTCGTTTGCGAGCGGTGCGCGGCGATGGCGGCTCGTTTGCGGTCAAGCACGGCCGAGATGTCGAGCCGCCATGCATCGGTCTGACGACCGCGCGGCGCGTGCTCAGACGACGGATGGGCCCACGCCCAGACCGGATACTCAATCCAACGAGGCGCCAGGGGCAACGTCGGGGCAACGGCTCGGGCGAGCAGCCAGGCGGCCTCGTGATCGCGGTGCGGATCGCCGCGCCACGGGACGAGCAGCGTGTCGGGCGCCAAGCCGACGAGCAGTTCGCGCAGCCGCTCGCACGCCGCATCGAACCCGGCTTCATAGGGGCGCGGAATGCCGCAGTCGGGCCAGCGGCCGAACGTAAGCTGGTCGCGCGTCAGCCCGAGCGTTTCGATGGCGTCGCGGGCTTCGCTCTCGCGCAGATCAGCCAGGAGGGGCGCCGGATGCGAGCGCGAGTTGGGATGGGAACGCGCGCCGTCCGTCATCACGATCACGTGAGGCCGCAGGCCAGCGATGTGACTCAGCGCGAGCAATCCACCGCAGCCCAGCGACTCGTCGTCCGGGTGCGGGGCGAGCACGACGATTCGGCCCAACTCAGCCACCCACTCGGTCGAGCGAAGCGGCAACGCGTCTGGCCGCTCCAAAAGAGACTCGCCCAGGCTCACGACGCTACGCGGATCGACGGAGGCTGCCCGGCGACGTCCGACCCGAGTGCACGCTCGGCGCCTCGCTCGGCGGCATGCGCTCCCGCAGCCGTCACGACGGCGTCGGTGGCAGGTTGGCGGAGGTAGAGCCGCAGGTTGCGCCCGATGCGCTCAATCGGAGACGGTGCCAGCAGCCCGCGCGCGCCCACGCTCCGGTCGACGCGCTCCAACACGTCCAGGCAGACGCGCTCGATCGCGGTGCGCGTCATCTGTGCGTACGCCACTTTGTCGGCGTTCGAGGCAGGCGATTCGAGCAGCCGGGCAGCGCCTCTCAGCCACAAATACCCGGTTTCCAGCGCGACGGCCATCTCGCCTAGTCGCATCTGCTGGTGCGCATCGCCGGTGCGCCCGAGGCTCAGCAGGTGGTCGCGGCACGCGTCGAACAGGGCCTGAGCGCCGCCCAACTGCACGGCGGCGAAGCGGACCGATCCGCCGTTGAAGTGTGGCTCTCGGTGGTAGTCGTCCGGCGTTCCGATCAGCCAGTCGCTCGTCAGTTCTACGCCCGAGAAGTCGACGCGGCCCGAGCGGGTGGCGCGCATGCCCTCGGCCGTCCACCAATCGGACTCGACGAGGAGATCGAATCGCTCCATCGGTACCAGCGCCATCTGCCAGCCCTCGCCGTCGATCGGCCCGTTGACGAAAGGCCGGTCGACGTAGCCCGCGCCCGAGCAGAACACCTTGGCGCCGTCCAGCCTGGCTCCTCCCGGCGTCCGCGTCATCTCCACGTCATCGCCCGCGCCGGTATTCCAGACGCCGAAGATCCGGCCGTCAGCAGCGTCGCGCGCGGCCTGCTCTTTCTGCTCGGCTGATCCATAAACGGAGATCAGAACTAGGGCGTTGACGTGCCCTTCGTAGACGCGCCCGACTGCCAAACTGCCTCGCCCAACGTTGGCCAGCACGCGCAGCAGGAAGTGGAGAGTGCCAGGTTCGGTCCCCAATCCGTCGCCCCCAAACGCGCTGGGCAAGGGCGCCGTCATTAGACCGGCGTCGGCCAGCGCCTCGAACGCGCGGACGGGAAACGCGCCCTTTTTGTCGACACCGGCGGCCCAGCCTGCTATGCGGTTTGCGGCTTCTGATGAACGGATCAACAGGTCGGGCGTGGGAGCGCCATCGCCCGAGGCGAAAGAGTCAGGCGGCACGGGCTGAGGGCTGGAAGGTGAGATACAGGGCAGGCAATGGGCGATGAGAGGCGGTGGGGCGCTGCAACGCGTCGAGTCGGTCGCGCAGTCCTTCCAGCACTTCGTCGATGGGTGCGACGGTGACCGGCAGCGCGTCGAATAGCAGGCGTTCGGCCCTCGCAGCAGCAGCCGACGCGCTTGGCGACTCGTTCAGCACGTCGGCGACGACCCCGCACGAGCGACTGACCTGGGAAGCGATACACGAGACGCGATCCGGGTTGCGCCGGATCCACGCCCGTCGAACGTCGGCGCGTAGCCGCAATCTCCGTTCGAGCGAGGCGGCGTCTGGGACTGTCGGCGTCACTCCCGAGTCGGCCTGGTCGTCCCACTCGCTGAGCGCGTCGGCCATGCCCTGAGGCGCTCGCCCGTCGCGCCGTGCCGACGTAAACGCGCGCGCTCTGAGACTGTGCCGAAACCTCCCGCCCGCCTCGCGAATCGCCTGGTAGAACGCCACGTCTTCGTTGCTCGGATGCGTGGGCAACCCGCCGACGCGGGCGTACCACTCGGCCGTCACCCCCATCGCTGCACCAAAGTGCTGATGGTGACGCGGATAGGGATCGGCCGGTTCAGGGTCGATGTAGTCCGCCAGCCGCTCCGTCATACGCCGGTAGCCGATGTCGAGCAGGAATAACCGCCGCACTCCCCGCGACAACGCGCAGCGATCGGCCGGATGCAGCTGCACGCGTCCACCAACGGCATCGGCTCCGCGCGCGATCTCGGTTTGCATCCCCTGAACGAAGTCGGGCGCCCAGACCGTGTCGGCGTCGGTCGTGAGGATCAGCCCACGCCCATCCGCTCGCTCGTAGGCCAGATCCATCGCCATGCGCCGCGCACAGCCGACGTTGGCGCGCTCGGGCGGCAAGATCACGTTCTCGACACGCAGCGAAAGGGCCGAATGCTGCGCTGCCAGCCGGCGCGCAACGCTCTCCGAATCGTCCGTGCAGTTGTTGAGCAGCAGCGTCACGCCCGAGACAGGATGGGTCTGCGAGGCAAGCGAGTCGATCAGGGCGCCGAGCCTCGCCTCTTCGTTGTGGACGGGGACCGCGACGTGGCACGGCGGCGTGGATAGGGCGGACATGGCAGAGGGTGGTATGCGCTCTCCAAAAACGTCCCCTGCTGATCGTCAGAGCCTGACGAACATGCAACACGCCATGGTGCTATGCAACGATGTTAACTCTCGCTGGCATAGGTCCGACCGGGTCACATATACAAGCCCCGACGCTCAGCGAACGTCGGGGCTTGTATATCCAGTTGGACGTGGGATCAGACGGCGGGGACGTCGTCCGATTCGAGGCGCACGCCCGCCATGCCCATCGCCTGGTACGTCGCGCCCGCAAACTCGGGGCGCTGCGCCACTTCGGCCATGATCGACTTGGGTCCTTTGTACGTCATCTCGTGGCCGAGCAGGGCGGCGACGTTGGGGATCGACTCCCACGACGGGCGGCAGTCGATCTTGTGGCTCTCGTTGTGCCACTTGTCGAACGGCGTGCCGTGCTGATCGGCCCGGCTCGACTTCATCGCCATCATCAGCGTCCGGTTGACGCCTCGAATGGCCTTGCACGGGACGACGCGCTGGGCGTGCCCATCGACGTTGACGAACGTGCCGACCGTCTCGACGACCATCGCAGCGGGAAGCGTCACGTCGGCGTAGGGCAGCGTCTGGTTGTCGACATTGTAGTGGTGCAGGATGACGCCTTTGCCGTCGAGGTCGGCAGCCGAGCACAGTCCGGCGGCGACCACGTCGTCTTCGAGCACGTAGAGCACGTCGTAGCCCGCGATCTGCGAGGCGAACAGTTTGGAGTCGAGTGCCGTCATGCCCAGCCGCTCGCAGCCGACGCGGTTGGGCGCTTTGTCGTCCGTCCGGAGCCAGTCGTCGCCTGCGCCTTCCTCGACGTGCGCGACGAAGCCCAGTACCTCTCCGCCTGTGGCTTCGGCCAGCCGCGTGAGCAGGTAGTTGTCCTCGACCGATGCGCACGACGAGCCGACGAACGCGACGCGCTTGCCCCTGATCATCTGCGCAGCTGCCGCATAAGCAGCGTCCCACGTGGCGAGCTGCCCGCCGACCGTCGGGCCTTCTGGGCGCAGTTCGTTGAAGCGTTCCAGGCCCGCCTCGGTCCTCGTCAGCCAACCAATACTCGATTGACCTCCATATTGACGCGCGGGCTGACGTTGACGACCAGGTTGTCGCGGACCCAATACTCGCAGTTGCTGCCCTTGCCGTTGACGACCGTAATCGAAGGCGTCTGAGTGCATTCCCACGCGCGCGCCTTGAAGCGGAAGTCCGTACTGGTGAGCGCGCCGACGGGGCAGATGTCGATGACGTTCATCGAATACGGCTCGTCGAAGGTCACGCCCGGAGGCGTCATCGGGTAGTTGGTGACGCCGCGCGAGATGATCGTGAGCTGGTTGCTCTGGCTGATCTCGCTCGTGAAGCGGGTGCAGCGGGTGCAGTTGATGCAGCGCTCGGCGTCGAGCGTGACGCGCGGCCCCAACTCGACGCGCTTGGGCTTGTGGACCTTGCGAAACTCAAACCGTGACCCCTCGGGCCCGTACTTGTACGCCTGAATCTGCAACGGACAGTGCCCGGCCTGGTCGCAGATGGGGCAGTCGAGCGGGTGGTTGATGAGCAAAAACTCCAAGTTGCCCTCCTGCGCGTCCTTGACGAGCTGGCTGCTAGCGGTGCGTCTTGACGACCATGCCGTCGGTCACGTCGACCGAGCACGAGGTCATCAGCTTGGGGAAGAACTGGATCTCGGGCGTGCCGTCCGCCGCCATCACCACTTCGCGCGTCTCCCTGTCGACTTTGGGCGTGCCGACTTCGACCAAGCACTGGCGGCAGTTGGCCGGGATCGACATCGCCGGGTGATAGCAGAAGTGCGGGATTTCGAGGCCGCTCTCGATCGAGAGTTGGAGCAGCTTGTGGCTGCCGTCGAAGTCTACTTCGTGGCCGTCAATCGTGACCTTGGGCATGGCGGATCGGATGGTCGGCTCGCGGGTGAGCCGGGTTCGAGATTCAGGAGGTGGGCGCGTCGGCGTCGAGAGCGGCGGCGGGGCGGTCTTCGAGCGTAGCGCCCGACATCGACAGGTGCAACTCGTACGTGTCACCCGTGATCGCGTTCGGGTCCTGGCCCGCGTCCTCGGCCAGGTGGCGCGCGTCGGCTTCGGACAGGACGGCGCGGTCCAGCGTACCGGTCACGACGATGCGCTCTCCGGCCAGATCGGTCGGCAGCGTCCACAGGTAGGCACCGTCGGCGTCCTTGGGCACGTTGAGGCGGATGTGTCCTGGCGTGCCGTCGCCCAGCGTCGTGCGCATGACGGCCCAGCAGCCCTTGCTCGACGCACACCTCGGTGGCCTCGCCCTCGACCGTCACGCGCTGGCCGACGTAGCTGTCCGGCTCGGACAAGACGGCCGCGACAGGAATCGCGCCGTTTAGGTCGACCGAGTCGCCGACGTGCTGGTACTGCGGTTCGGGAGCGGGAAGTCCAGTTTGATCGGTCTGGCAGGCTGCGAGGGGAAGCAGCAGGAGGAGAAGGAGAAAGCGCATCTAGGCGTCGAGAAGTGAGGTTTTAAGGTACGCCTCGCCGAGCGGCACGTCTGCGCCGATGCTGTCAAGTCGGAGCGTAGCTTCGGCTCCGTCGTGGATGGTCAGCAGCCACTCGTTGGGACTCTGTCGGCGAAAGTGTTCGATCCGAATCCGATCTTGATGCACGAGCACGTAGTCGGTCAGCGATGGAATTGAGGCGTAAGCATCAAACTTGCGGACGCGATCGTAAGTCGCCGTCGAGGGAGAGAGCACTTCGATAGCGACGACGGGGTTGAGCAGCGCATCGAACTGACCTTCGGCTCGCTGTCCCGGACTCTCCCACACGATCACATCTGGGTAGACGTACGAAGCGATGCCCGGCATGAATACCCGGAGGTCCGAGCCGCCGACTTCGTACGTACCGTCCAGCCCGAAGGCTTGAGACAGTAGGACGATGAGATTGCGCTGGATACGATTGTGGGAGAAGCTGGCGCCGCTCACGGTGTCGGGGTCTGTGCCAAGTCGCCGAGTCGAGGGGCGTAGCGTAACAATCGTTCCATCATAGAACTCGTGCTTGCCATCCGACGCTGCTTCGGCTTCGAGGTACTGCTCGAGCGTGATCCGTCCCACGTCCAGATCGTCCAGGTCAATCGTCGTCAGCGTATCGGCCACGGGTTCAGACGGGCTGGACGACGGGGACGGCGGTCGCGGCGCCGTCCCCGGTCGTGAAGACCGACGGGCGGCACTTGGCTTCGAACTCGCTGCGGAAGCGGTTGACGGTGTTGCGGACCGGCCAGGCGGCGGCGTCGGCCAAGGCGCAGACGGTGCGGCCTTCCATGTTATCGCACAGGTCGATCAGTAGCTCGAGGTCGCGCAGGTTGCCGTCGCCCTGGTCGATGCGCGTGACGATGTTTTCGAGCCAGCCCGTGCCTTCGCGGCAGGGCGTGCACTGGCCGCAGCTTTCGTGGTGGTAGAAGTGGGTGATCCTACGCAGGAAGCTGACCATGTCGGTGTCTTCGTCGAGGAAGAGCATACCGCCCGTTCCATACATCGACCCGGCATCGCGCAGCGTCTCGGCGTCCATCGTCACGCCCTCGCACATCTCGGCCGTCAGGACGGGGACCGACGAGCCGCCGGGAACGAGCGCTTTGAGCTTCTTGCCGCCACGCATTCCGCCACACACTTCGTTGAGCAAATCCGAGATGAGCATCCCAGTCGGGTACTCGTAGACGCCCGGACGATTGACGTGTCCGCTGATGCCATAGAGAATCGGGCCGGGGTGCTTCTCGGCGCCGATGCCCGCGTACCACTCGGCTCCGTTGTTGACGATCAGCGGCACGCACGCGAGCGACTCGACGTTGTTGATCGTCGTCGGCTGCGCCCACAAGCCTTTCTGAGCAGGAAACGGCGGCTTGACGCGTGGATAGGCGCGCTTGCCTTCGAGCGACTCCATCAGGCTCGACTCCTCGCCGCAGATGTACGCTCCAGCACCCTTGTGGATGATCAGGTCGCACGAGAAGTCCGTCCCCATGATGTTCTTGCCGACCAATCCGGCCGCATAGGCCTTCTCGAGTTCGTGCTCCATGTGCGTGATCCACGCCGCATACTCGCCGCGGATGTACAGGTAGCCCGCTTGGGCGCTGATCGCATAGCACGCCATCAGGATGCCTTCGAAGACCGAGTGCGGGTTGTACTCCAGAAGCTGGCGGTCCTTGAACGTTCCCGGCTCGGACTCGTCGCCGTTGCACGCGATGAAACGCGGCCGGTCGTCGACCGGCGGCATGAACGACCACTTGAGGCCTGTCGAGAAGCCCGCGCCGCCGCGCCCGCGCAGCCCGCTGGCCTTGACGGTATCGGTCAGCGTTTTGGGGTCCCACTTGGACTCGGTCAGGACGGTTTTGAGCGCCTTGTAGCCGTCGTTGGCCTGGTACACGTCGAGCTTGTGCAGGTCCTTGACGGGCGGCAGCAGAACGCGCTTGTAGTTGCGCCAGTCGCCGGCTTTGGTTTTTCCGGTGATGAGGGGGGAGCGGGCTTCCATAGTCGAGTAGGTGGTCAGGTCAGGAGGTCGGACGCCGTCAGCGGAGCGTCCGGGGCGAAGAGCGGGGCGAACGATTCGTCGCCCGAAAAGGTAATGCGCGCCGCATACTCCGGTGGGCGTGGATTGCGGTAGACTTCTACGCGCCGCCGTGCCACGTCGACGATCCAGTATTCGGGTATCTCGGCGTGAGCGTAGACGGCGAGTTTGACGCCGCTGTCTTTTCGATACGACGTGTTGGACACCTCGACGACGAGCAGAGCCGTCATAGGATGAGACGTGCGATAGTCGGCAGGCGACCCGTCGACGATGGCAAGGTCCGGCTCGACGTACGTCGCGTCGCCGAACTCGAGCGGACCTTGTTCTCGCAGAGAGACGGCTTGGTCGCTCCGCACGATCAGGTCGCGAAGCGCCGAGGCGACCTTTTGAATCGTGGAGTAATGAGACGGCGTTTGCGGAGGCATGAAGTAGATGGTGCCGTCGATCAGTTCATACTGGCCCGGCCCATCCAGCACGCCCGATTCGCCCATTCGGTACAACTGGTCCACGCTCCACCGGAGCACGCCGTCGTCGATGGTGTCAGAGGGAGGAGTGAGTACGTCGGCGGTCATAGGGCGAGGGGCAGCGTGTCTACCTACGCACGGTGGGCGCACTCGTTCATCGGCGCGACTCGGATTCGGCGGCGAGCGCACGTTGTGTGATCTCGGAGATGAGCCGGTCGGCATCGAGCGTGGCGCGGTCGAGCACTACGTCCATTTCGTCGGCGTCCGAGAGCGCGCGCAGGGCTTCGAGTATGAACAGGCGGCGCTGCGTCGACCGGGCTTGCAAAAAGGGAACGACTAGGACGGGCGAAAGCGGCAGCACCGTCGTCAGAGCGCTCCACCACGTCGAACCTCCTGCGATCATCGCGCCGCACACGATGACCAGCACGACGGAGGCGAGTAGGGCAACGGGCTTGACGATATCCATGCCCCTCAGAATCTTTCGCGACTTAGCGATCTCGGCGTCCAGGTACGCGGCATCAAGCGTCTTTTCCAGTCGCTGGCGCTCGACGTAACTCAGCCCGGCCGATCCGAGTGTGTTGGTATTCAGTCCTCCCAATTCTTTGAGCAGAATCCGGCGCACCTTTTCCTCTCGCTCGGTCAGCGCCGGCGGTCGGCTGACGGCGACGCGCTGCGGATAGTCGCGCTTCTCCTTGGCGACGACCGGCGGTTGCGCCTCCCGCTGCTGCACAGACTCCACAGTCGGACATGGTTTGAGCGTCGCGCGCGGAAAGACGCGGTCGAGCGCGTCCTCGTACTCAGCTTCTCGGACCCGAGTCGAGGGCGTGGGGCGGCCCGTGCGGCTCATCGGACCTCCGGTGCCTGACGCGCTCGTTCGGGACGAGTCGCCGCGCCGCTGGGCTCGTCGGTGAGCTGCAGTAGTTCGAGTGCAAACAGCCGGTGCTTCGATGAGCGGGCAGCGTGGTCGAAGATGAGGTAAAACACCATCGTGGTCACCATCAGCAAGCTACCAATCGGAAAAGACCACGAACCGGCGATTGTCAAGAACACGACGGAGAAGAGGAGCCACCCAACCGGAGCTGCTATGCGCAGGCGCGACGCCAACTTGGCCTCACGTCGATCCCTCTCAATCTCCGATTTCAGGCGATGGAGGTTAGGCCTAAGGCTCACCACGGTGTCTCGTTCCGGGTTGAGTAGCAGCGCCCGTCCGTAAGAGGTGGTATATAGCCCATCTAGCTCCTCAACGACGCGCCGTTGCACGCCTTCGACGCGCGCGGCATGCGACGAATCGCGCGTGATTGACGGGCTCTTCATAATCGATCGGCAAGATTATCCCACGGACTGCGAAACGGGCGGCGTCTGGTAGACCTCCACTTGCGTCACGTCGGTTCGGCGGTTGCCGCCCATCTCGTCCTCGTCCTGGGGAAGCGTGACGCTCTCGAACTGAGGCTGCTTGCCTGCCCGCAGGTCGTCGATCAGTTGGTCGAGTTTGGCGGGCGTCAGGTTGTGGAGGTACTCGCCGTTGGTGACCTGCATCATCGGTGCCGATCCGCACGCGCCCAGGCACTCGGCTTCGCGCAGGTGGAACTGGCCGTCGGGCGTGGTCTCGCCGCTGTGGATGCCCAGCTTCTTCTCCAAGTAGTGCAGCGAGTCGTAACCGCCGCACACCTGGCATGAGAAGCACGTACAGACCTCCAATACGTGCTTACCCAGGTTCTGCTTGAAGTACATCGTGTAGAACGTCGCCACGCCGTAGGCCCGAGCATACTCGATGTCGAGACTGTCGGCGCAAAACTGGATGACTTCGGGCGGCAGCCAGCCCCACTTCTCCTGGGCCAGCCACAGCACCTTCATGATCGCGGCTTCGGGCTCGGGGTACTGCGCGCGAAAGCGGTCGACGAGCGCCTGCTCATCGGCTGTCCACACCAGTTGGTCGGCGGGGATGACCGGGTCCGGGCGCTGCTCGGGGAACGGGGCGATTTCTTGGCCGATGTCGGACATGGGGCGGAGAGTTCGGTGGCTATCGTCGCGAGTCTTTCGAGAGATCCACAGACTGTGAGGCAACTGCCGAGTTTGGGGATCCTTCGGCTGCGCTCAGGATGACGGTGTGAGAATGAGGAGTCTGGGGCAGGCTTACTTGTCGGACTCGCCCAAAACGGGGTCGATGCTACCGATGAGAACGACCATGTCGCCGATGAGGGCGCCTTCGAGCATGTATTCGAGCGCTTGCAGGTTGGCGAAACGAGGGCGTGTTGATGCGGCAGCGCCAGGGGCTTCCGGTTCCGTCGCTCGTGAGGTAGAAGCCTAGTTCGCCCTTGGGCGATTCGATGGCGTGGTAGGCGTGCGCGCCCTTGGGCGGCGTCGTACCCTCGCTCGTATACATGAAGTCGTGGATCATGCCCTCCATCGAACTATACACCTCGTTCTTGCTCGGGTATGACTTCTTGGCGTTGTCCGTCCGGATCGGGCCGGGCTGCATCCGGTCGAGGCACTGCTTGATAATGCGGATCGACTCGAGCATCTCCTCCATGCGAATCATGTAGCGCGCGTAGCTGTCGCCCTCCTCGCGGATTGGGATGTTGAAGTCGACGTCGGCGTACTTGAGATAGGGTTCGAACCGGCGGATGTCGTGGCCGATGCCGCTGCCTCTCAGGTTGGGGCCGCGCATGCCCAGCATCTGAACCTCTTCGGCCGTGAGGATGCCAACGTCGACGTTGCGGTCCATCCAGATCCGGTTGCGGTTGAGCAGCTTCTGCCAGCCCTTTACCACGTCCGGGATAGCTGTCGACGAACTTGCGCAGTTCGCTGAACGCTCCGGGCGTCAGGTCACTCGCGACGCCGCCGATGCGGCTATGGCTGACCGTGAAGCGCGCTCCGGCGATCTCGTCGAAGATCTTGTAGATGTCCTCGCGCGCCTGGAACGCCCACAGGAAGACCGAGACAGCTCCAGCGTCCATCAGGCCGACTCCCATCCACAGCAGGTGAGCCGAGATGCGTGCCAGTTCCGATCCGATCATGCGAATCCACTGTGCGCGCTCGGGCACTTCGATGGCCGCCAGCTTCTCGACGGCCAGGCACCACGCGACGTTGTTCGAATAGGGCGCGAGGTAGTCCATCCTATCGGTGTAGGGCATGAACTCCTGGTACGTCTTGTTCTCGGCCATCTTCTCGATGCCCCGGTGCAGGTAGCCGATGTCGAGCACGCACCGTTCGATCAACTCGCCGTCCAGCTTGGCAACGGCGCGCAGCACGCCGTGCGTCGCCGGGTGCTGCGGGCCGATGTTGAGGATCATCTCGTTGTCGAGCGGATCGACGTAGGCCGCACCGTCACCGCCGATGTGTCCGGTCCGGCTTTCTTCGAGCCAGGCGTGCTTGCTTTCGAGCCGCTTGTATAATGCTTCCTGGTGGCGCGGCCAGAACGTGAACACGTTTTCGTTCTCGGCCAGCGTGGCCGGAGCGGACATCATGGGGGCTAAGCTCATCGGTGCGGTGTTCTGTTGCGGGGACCCCTCCGCCCTGCGGGCACCTCCCCTTCAAAACGGGAGGACGGGTTCGGAGTAGTGGGAGAAGAAGGGAGAGCTGTCAGGCTGAACGTCCCCTCCTCTCGGAGGAGGGGTGCCCGCGCAAGCGGGCGGGGTGGTAAGCGCGGAGCCTCTCAGTCGTGAACGTCTTCGTCGGGGTCGACGTAGCGGGGTTCGTTGAAGCTCTTGACCGTCGGCGAGCCGTGGGCGGCGGGGAACGGATCCAGGTTGAGATCGCCTCCGGGAAGTTGGGCTGGCAGCGGGAGGCTTCCGGGGATTCCCAAGAGCGGAAATTCTTTGCGCAGCGGATGGTACTGGAAATCCTCGGGCATGAACATCCGCCGCAAGTCGCCGTGGCCGCTGAACGTGATGCCGAACATGTCCCACACCTCGCGCTCGTGCCAGTCGGCGCTGCGATGCACGTCCGTAATCGACGGTACGGTGAGGTCTTCCTCATCGACGCGCAGGGTCAGGCGGAGGCGCTTGCTCTTGGCGATGCTGATCAGCCCGTAGAACACCTCGTAGCGGTCGTCCTCGGTGAAGCGGTCCAGCCCGCCCAGGTCGGCGAGGTAGGAGAAGCCGTGCGTCTCTTTGAGCTAGCGAACCGTATCGACGATGGACGCCTTGGGCACCCTAATCGTCGTCTCTCCGGCATAGACCGGAAGCTGCTCCGATCCGTCGACGTGGGCCAGCAGCGCCTGGGCAACGTCCGGCATGTGCGTCGTCGCCTTGACGTGCGGGTTGACGTCGTCGAGGTCGGTCGGCGCGTCGGCGGGCGTGAAGTGGAACTTCAGGGATTCGGACATGCGGCGGGGTGGCTTAGAGCGACGTGTCGGACGAGACCAGGGCAGGCACTTCCTGATCGGCGTAGAGGTCGGCGGGCGTCACGATGCGGCGACCCTTGGGCGTTAGCATGCCAGGCTGCTCGATGGTGGCATGCTCGCGCTTGTTGCCGCTCGTGTAGTCGTCGGTCAGGCTGTAGTCGTTGCGGATTTTCTCCTGGATGTCCATCAGCGCGTGGACGACCGACTCGGGGCGCGGCGGGCATCCGCTGATGTATACGTCGACCGGCAGGAAGTTGTCGCAGCCCTGAACGACGCCGTAGCAGCGGTGCATACCGCCCGTCGAGGCGCAGGCGCCCATCGCGATGCACCACTTGGGATCGGCCATCTGGTCCCATACGCGGCGGATGGCGTGCGACATCTTGTAGGTCACCCATCCAGCCACGATCATCAGGTCGGCCTGGCGCGGCGAGAAGCGCATGGCTTCCGATCCGAAGCGGGCCACGTCGGTCTTAGGACCGGCAAACGCCATCATCTCGATCGCGCAGCAGGCCAGGCCCATCGGCATCGGCATCAGACTGTTCGAGCGCGCCCAGTTGGCGACGTAGTCGACGCGGGTGGTGAGGTAGCCTTCTTTGAAGAGTCCGTCGGCCATAGGAGAGAGGTGGATCGTGTAGTCAGCTAATGCCGCGCGCCAGTCGCTGTTTCGGGCGAAGCCGGACGGTTTCAGTTTTGATTGAAAGTTTGGACGTTCAGTCTAAAACTCCAATCCGCCTTTGCGGATGTCATAGACCAGCCCGAGCGTCAAGATGCCTATGAAAGAAGAAAACGGATGCCATGACGGGCAGACCGATCCCCGCGTCGATGAAGTCGCGGAAGGCGACGGCCCACGGGTAGAGAAAAACGACCTCCACGTCGAACACGACGAAGATCATCGCGACGAGGTAGAACTTGACCGAGAAGCGGTCGCGCGCCGTGCCGACCGGGTCCATGCCGCTTTCGTAGGCCTTCTGCTTGATCAGGTTGGGGCGCGACGGGCCTAAGAAGTTGGCGCCGGCGAGCAGCGTCATCGCCAGGCCGGCGGCCATAGCGATCATGAGGAAGAGCGGGACGAACTGTTCGAGCATCTCAGGCGGGTGGAAGAGCACGACAAGGTACCGACGCGGCGGCACGTGCGCCAACGACGCAAACGGGAAGCGCGTGTGAGGCTCGGCGCTGATCTACTGTGCGCTTTTCGCTCAACCTGCAGGTGCATAGCTGGACGGTGCACCTTCGCCTGTGATTCGCACGTTCTGACACGCTCACAGACCTCAGCTTGCTTCTGCCCATGCGCCTTCTGCTCCTCGCTCTTCTGGTTTCTGCGTGCGCCCCCCCACCGTACGAAGACGGCCGCCCGCTCACGTCGGACGCGTCGATGCTGGGCTTGTGGGAGTTGACCGAGATGCACGCCGAGCGCGGTCTGACGGCGCTGCCGATGACGCACCGCGTGACGCTGCTCGTGCCCGACGGATCGCTGATGACGCTCGAAGGCGACGCGTTCGTCCACGCGTACAGCGGTCGGCTGCGGCTCGACGCCGACGGAGGAGTGGTAGAGCCGCCGACGCTGGCTGTCGCTCCACCAGTCGGAAAGCGGGCGCTGGTGCGTGAGCGAAGTGAGTACGGTCGTCCCTTTCTCCGCGATCTACGACAGGCCGAAGAGCCAGTGCGAGAGTGTATCCTCTCTTCTGGACCCTTTGGAGGGGGACGCGGTGGGATTTCCAATCCTCCCTGCGGCCTCACGGATTATATCGACGAGCGTCCGCGCGAAACGTCCGACGACATTCGGCGCTGGTCGTCGCGGGCGCTGGACGAGTTGGAAGCCGAGTACTTTCGTCAGTGGCGATTCGCCGAGCGTGTCGTCGTGAGCGAGGGCGAGCTGCAGGTGTTCGATGGGCGCGACCTTTTGGTCCTTCGGTTCGAGCGGCCCGCCGGTAGGTCGAAGCGTCTGCCGTGGGAGCCCAAGCCTCTGCCGTGAAGTGCGGCGGAAGTCGCCGTGAGGCTGCGCCTAAGCCTGGGTCAACGCTGTGTTACGCTTTGTCCGGTCGATACATCGCCATCAGCGGTGGGATAGTTTGCGCGCATTCCGGTCCAGCCGGATGAGTCTCACCACTACTGCGCACGCTGCGTCTACCCTCTCTCCATCGACTCGATGAATACGTTTCTACGACCTCTCGCCACTCTGGCGCTTCTGCTGCTCGCCGCCGCTCCGGCCGCGCACGCGCAGGGTGTTACCACTTCGGCCCTCAATGGCACGGTCACCGACGATCAGGGCGTCTCGCTGCCCGGCGTCAACGTGATCGCCGTTCACCAGCCGTCGGGTACGCGCTACGGCGTCGCCACGCGCGGCGACGGACGCTACAACCTGCGCAACCTGCGCGTCGGCGGACCCTACACGATCCAGTTCAGCTACATCGGCTTTCAGCCGTACGAAGAGACGGGTGTCACGCTCGCTCTGGGCGAAGACCGACTGCTCGACGTGATGCTACGCGAGGGCGCCGTTCAGGCGGGCGAGGTCGAGGTGACGGCCGAGCGCGGCCAGCTGTTGTCCGCCGAGAACAAGGGGGCGGGCACCAACGTGTCGCAGGAAGAGATCGAGCGCATCCCGACGATCAACCGATCGCTGACGGACTTCACGCGCCTCACCCCCCAGTTCGCCCCCAGCGGCAGCGGAAGCGAAGCCGGCACCAGCGTCGCGGGCGCGTCGAGCCGCTTCAACAACATCCAGATCGACGGAGCGGCCATCAACGACGGCTTCGGCCTCGAAGGGTCGGGCACGCCGGGCGGCAGCAGCGGCACGCAGCCGATTAGCCTGGATGCGATTCAGGAGTTTCAGGTGGCGATCTCCCCTTACGACGTGACGCAGGGCAACTTCTCGGGCGGCTCGATTAACGTCGTCACCAAGAGTGGCACCAACCGCTTCACCGGGTCGGGCTACTATCTGGGCCGCAACGAGAGCTTCGTCGGCGACTTCGAGGAGCAGTCGTTCGACGACTTCGGTGAGTTCACGACGGGCGCCACGCTCGGCGGTCCGATCCTCAAAGACAAGCTGTTCTTTTTCCTCTCGGGCGAGACCGTCCGCCGCGACTCGCCGATCACGTCGGGCTTCCTCGATCAGCCCGCAGCGGTCCAGTTCGCGGCCAACCGCAGCAGCGTCCAGGAAGTCATCGACATCGCTCAGGCGCAGTACGGCCGCGACGCCGGATCGCTAGACCAGTTCGACCAGGAGACGGTCTCGAACAAGCTCTTCGCCCGGCTCGACTACAACATCAACCCGTCGAACAATGCGACGCTGCGCTTCAACTACGTCAAAGGCGAGCTGGACGACGGCCTGTTCCGCGACCGCAACAACAGCTTCCAGCTGACGGACCGCTACTACAAGCGCGAGAACACCAACACGAGCACGGTTTTCGAGCTCAACTCGCTCTTCGGGGCGCGCTACGCCAACCAGTTCCGCGCCAGCCTGCAGACCAACCGCCAGCCCTCGACGCTCCAGTTCGACCCGTTTCCCTCAATCGACATCTTCAACGTCGGCGCCGGAGACTTGGACGCAAGCGGGGAGGCTTCCGAAGGGGGTACGATCAGCCTGGGTCCGGACCAGTTTCGCGGCGCCAACAACATCGACGCCGACATCTTCGAGTTGACGAACAACTTCAACGTCTTTGCTGGAGACCACGTCGTCACGCTGGGCACGCAGAACACGTATCAGAGCTTCGCCAACCTGTTCATCCGCAACTTCTACGGGTACTACCGCTTCGACAGCGTCGAAGACTTCCGCAACGGAGATGCCTTCCAGTTCGAGCGCAACTACTCGCTGATCCCGGGAGAAGACCGCCCGCTGGCTGAGTTTTCCAACTGGTTGCTCGGCGTCTACGCGCAGGACGAGTGGAAGGTGAACAACCAGCTGACGGTCAATCTCGGCCTACGCTTCGACCTGCCGCTCTATCCGGACAATCCGTCGCAGGCGGGCAGCGGTCAGCGCGTGGGTTCGACGGCGACGCAGTCGTTCGAGCAAATCTTCGGCTTCGACAACGCCGAGACGCCCAGCGGCAACGTGATCGTCTCGCCTCGCTTCGGCTTCAACTACGCCATCGACCCCGAACGTAGCACGCAGGTGCGAGGCGGCGCGGGCGTATTTGCGGGACGGTTTCCTTCGGTCTGGATCTCCAACTCGTTCTCGAACGACGGGTCGCTCTTGGGTAGCGTGTTTACGCGCGGCTCCATCGACTTCCGCGCCGATCCCGGCAATCAGTACACCGCGTCTGACTTCGGACTCTCCGAAGGCTCGGCTGAGATCAACCTGACCGATCCCGACTTCCGCAACCCGACGAACTTCCGCACCAACTTCGCGCTGGACCAGTCGCTTCCTGGTGGGTTCGTCGCCACGGCCGAGGTGATCTACACCGACGTGATCGATGGAATGCAGTGGAAGGAGCTCAACCGCCAGCCGTTCGTCGCTGACCCGACGACGGTCGACGGCCGCTCGCGCACCACGCGCGACGTGGTCTCGAACGACTACCAAAGCGTCATCCTGCTCACGAACACCGACGAGGGCTACACCACCAACGCCACGATTCAGGTGCAGAAGAAGATCAATCAGGGCATTCTGCCGGATGCCTTCCTCAGCCTGTCGTACACCAACTCGACGGCCAAGGACATCAACTCGGTCACGAGCAGCCAGGCCCGCTCGAACGTGCGCGACTTGGCGGTCGGGCTGGACGTGAACGATCCGCCGCTCGCCACGAGCAACTTCGAGCTCAAGCACCGCCTGCTCGCCTCGGCCAGCTACCGAATCGGCTACGCCAATCGCTTCGCCACAACGGCGACGCTGCTCTACGACGGCCGCTCGGGCAGCCCGATCAGCTACATCTACGACCGTAGCGACGCCAACGGCGACGGCTTCGACCGGGGAGACCTGGCCTTCATCCCGGCCAGCCGCGCCCAGGTCGACATGACCGACGCGGACTGGGCCGCGCTCGAGACGCTGATTGGCAGCCGCGACGAGTTGCAGAACCAGCGCGGAAGCATCTTCGAACGCAACAGCGACCGAGGCCCGTGGCAGAACTTCCTCGACTTCAGCCTGCGCCAGGAAGTACGCACGGTAGGCGGCCAGCGCTTCGAGGTCAGCTGGGACGTCGAGAACCTGCTGAGCCTGCTCGGGCTCGAAGCCGGTGAGATAGAAACGACGCCGTCGAACTTCGCCATCGCGCGCTTTCGCGGATACACCGCCGACGGTAAGGTGCGCCTCGACCGTGTCGCGTCGCCGGATCGGCTGGTGACGACGAGTGACTTCGCCTCGCGCTGGCGGATGCAGTTGGGTGTGAAGTACATCTTCTAACTCCTATCCTCGGCTGAATGAGCGCCCCGGCTTCTCCCCTGAGAGGCCGGGGCGCTGCTGGTTTGGCGGTAGGCGAACCCGAGGGCGCAGCGCGTTGTCCCATACCGTCTCCTACCCGACCGACTCCTCATGTCCCGCCTGCTGCTCCTGCTACCCGCCGCTCTGCTGCTCTCCGCGTGCGTGCGTACCACGTACCTCTCCGACCGAGCCAACGACTCGGCGACTTCGATCTACGGTACGTGGGAACTGGTCGAACTCGACGCCGATCGCGGTCTGTCCGCACTTCCCGCGACCAACCCGGTCACGTTGACGCTGGGGCCGGGTGTGGCGCAGAACGTCGAGGGGCAGTCGTTCATCAACCGCTACACCGGGTCGCTGCGGCTCGAGGAGGGGCGCGTCGTCGAGGTGCCGCGCATCGCAATGACGCGGATGGCGGGGCCAGCTCCGCTGATGGAGCTGGAGAGCGAGTATTTCCGCCGCTGGCAGGAGGCCGAGCGGTTTGAGCGTCGCGGCGATGATCTGCTGGTCTACGACGAGGACGAGCGCGTCGTCATCCGCTTCCGCCGCCCGACACGAAACCGCTGATCGCGCGCCGAAACCAATCCGCGGAGCGAACGGCGCGCGGGATCGGCGAGTAGGAGCGAGTCTGTTGCCACTTCCTGACTCGTCCATGAACCCCGATCTCATCCGCGCCCACGCAGACCTGCTGCGCCAACTCCGCGCGTTTCAGCTGAGTCGCCTCGCTGATCTATCCGACGAACAGCTGCTGATCGTGCCGGACGGTTTCGCTAACAACCTGTTGTGGAATCTGACGCACCTGGTCGTCACGCAGCAGCTGCTGATCTACGGACGTTCGGGCCTGCCGCTCTGCATCGACGAGCGGATGGTGGCCGAAAACCGCAAGGGCACGTCGCCTCAGAGCTGGACGGCGGCGCCCGACATCGCTCAAGTCAAAGCGCTCTTCCTCGACCTGCCCCATCGCATGGCCGACGACGCCGAGCGCTTCGCCGCCTACGATCCCTATCCGACCTCTACCAGCGTCGTGCTGAGCACGCTCGATACCGCGCTGCGCTTCAACCTCTACCACGAAGGTCTGCACGGCGGCACGATGGCGACGCTGCTGCGGTTCGTCTGATACGACGCGTGGCGAATGCGTCGCAGGCGAAGCCCGTTGCGGCTCTGCGACGCGCGTCAAGCGAGCCGCGCAACGGCATCGCCCACGCGCACGTCCCCGCTTTCGACGATGCGGGCGCGCAATCCGCCCAGTCCTTTCAGGGCGATACGCAGATCGTCGCGCTCGGCGACCCTGTCAAGATAGCCGCACGGCTGGCATGCGCCGACGCCTTCGACGAGTGCACTGCCGATGCGAAACCGAACTCCGATCAGTCCGGCCAGATCGACGCCTCGGGTGAGCAGGTTGCGCCGCGTCTGCTCAAACGGAATCGGGGCGTTCGCTAGCCGGGAGGCGGCTTCGAGGTCTTCCAGTGCAATCAACGACAACTCGCGTTTGGCGCCTGGCCACCGCGACATCGCCCCGGCTCCCACGAAGTAGCGGTCGCCTTCGATGCCGCGTCCGGCGACTAGCCGGGCGGTCATTCTCCCTTCCATCGGCGCTCGGGCAACGGGTGCCGTCTGAATCGCGATGAGTTGGGTGGAGACAGGCACTGGAGGAGGGCGATCTGTCGTCTCAAGTCGTGAGTCGCCGGTTTTGCTCCCGGCCCATGCGCCGTGCGCGGTGAGGTAGTATTCTAGCGTACTCCAATCGCGCTGCCCTTGAAACGCCTCGCTGCACTTCTCGTCTTTGGACTCCTGACCGCGTTGGTGCTCGAGAGTATTCCAGCGTTTCTGGTCGGCGCGGCGCTGGGCTGGTTGCTCGTCGATCAGCAGGAGATGTGGAAGCGGGTGCGGCATCAGGAAGAGACGATCGGTCGGCTGACAGTCACGCTGCGCCGCGTCGTCGAATCCTCGGCGCAGCGCACCGCAGCGCCGCCACCGCCGAGCGGAGTCGCCGAGCCGGAGCGTGCGGCAGGCGAGACGCCGCCTCCGCTTCCGGCTGCCCTCGAAGCCGCGTCCAAACTCGATCCATTCTCCCAGACGGAAGCCGTGCCGTCTCCCGAGACTCTGCCTGCCGTCGTCCAACACTCCAAGGCGCTGGACAGCTCGCTGCGCGGTGCGACAGACCTCGACGACGCGCCGCGCAGCGAGTCGTCCGACGTGTCGCGCTGGATCGAGAGCGCGTGGATGACGGCGAGAGACTGGATCACAGGCGGCAACCCGTTCGTGCGGCTGGGCGTGGTCGTGCTGTTCGTGGCATTCGCGTTCCTGGTGAGCCTGGCCGTCGAGCGCGCGGTTTTTCCCATCGAACTGCGACTGGCGGCGACGGCGGCAGCGGGGCTGGTGCTGGTCGGGCTGGGCTGGCGGATGCGCGGCCGCAGCGCAGGCTTCGGGCTGACGCTGCAGGGTGGCGGAGCCTCGCTGTTCTACCTGACGATTTTCACGGCCTATCAGCTTTACGGCCTGATCCCGAGCGGCGCAGCGTTCGGACTTTTGGTGCTAACGACCGGTCTATGCGCGCTGCTCGCTCTGCTGCAAGGGTCGCAAACGCTGGCTCTGCTGGCTCTGGTCGGAGGGTTCGCGGCTCCCATCTTTGGAGCCGGTCCCGAGGGCAGCGCGCTGGCGCTGTTCAGCTACTACGGTGTCCTCAACGCTGGCGTGCTGGTGCTGGCGTGGTACCGTCCGTGGCGGATGGTCCACGTGGCGGGCTTCCTGGCGACGTTCGGGCTGGGCGGCTTGTGGATCAACGGCAACTACACCGATGCGCTCTATCCTGGCGCCCAGGCATTCTTGATCGCCTTCTTCGCGATCTACTTCGTGATCTCGTTTCTCCACCTGCGCCACCAATCCGACGCGCCCGGCGAGCGCCGCCGCGACCTGCTGCTCGACTCGACGCTCGTCATCGGGCTGCCCATCGCCGCATTCTCGGTTCAGGCGACGCTCGTCTCGCCGTTTGCCTATGGACTGGCGTGGAGCGCGCTGCGTCTTGGGCCTGGTGTACGTCGTCGCCGCGTGGATGGTCTACCGGCGCGCGCCCGAGCGGCTGCGGTTGCTCGTCGAGACCTACGCCGGACTAGCTCTCGTCTTCGCGACGCTGGTGATTCCGTTTGCGCTCGACGCGACGTGGACCGGGGTCGGCTGGGCGGTCGAGGGAGCAGCCGTGTTTTGGCTGGGTGCGCGGCAGCGGCGCGTCTTGCTCCGACTGGCCGGCGCCGCGCTGCAAGCCGCGGCGGCTGTCTCGCTGGTCGGAGGGACGTGGTTTGCGGCTGCGAGTGCGTCGCCTTCGTTCTTCGCGGGACTCGTCCTCGCACTTGCGGCTCTGTTCACTGCCTGGGTCGCCCATCGCTACAGAGACCATCTGTCGACGCTTGAGCGCCTCGTCGAGCCGCTGTTCCTCGTCGCCGGTATGGCGTGGTGGACGCTGGCGAGTCTGGATCAGATCGACCGGAGGGCGTCGGGCGACCGGGTCGACGCGCTGCTCGTCGGCTGGGCTGCGCTGACGGGCGCGCTGACGACGGTAGCGGCGTGGCGGCTGGCCTGGCCGGGGATGCGGCGCGTCGCGCTCCTGCTGCTGCCGACGCTGGTTTTTCTGGCCTTCACTTCCCAGTTGTGGACGGGCACGTCGCGGCTATCCGCATCGGGCGGCTGGATCGCGTGGGTCGCCGCTCTGACAGTGTTGGTCGCCTCTCTGCGCGCGTTCGACGAACCGCTCCGCTCGCACGCTCGGGGCCGCTTGCTCCACGCCGGAACGCTGTGGCTGCTGGCCTACGTGGTCGGCGCCGAGGCGACGTGGCATCTGCGCCTGCTGCCGATGGAGAGCGTCTGGCCTGCCCTTCCCGCCGGACTCGTCCCGGTCCTCTTCGCGCTGGCGACGCTCGCCGCCATCCGCGCCGGACGCTGGCCGTTCGGACCGTGGGCGCGTGCCTACGGCGAGCTGGGCGTGGGCGGATTGCTGGCCTTCGCGGCGGCTTGGGGAGCGCTGATGGTCGGATGGTCCGCCGATCCGTCGCCCCTGCCTTACCTGCCCATCGCCAACCCGCTCGACCTGACGCTGGGGCTGGGCGTCGCCGCTATGGCGATGGCACTGCGAGCGGCCCGCACGCGCGAGATGCTGTCAGCCGCCAATCTGCGCCGCGTGGGATGGATCGCCGTCGCGCTCGTCTTCGTCTGGCTCAACGCGACGCTGGCCCGGAGCGTCCACGTCTACGCAGGCGTCGCCTACGACCTCAATGTGCTGCTGGCCTCGTCGACGTTCCAGTCGGCCGTCACGATCTTCTGGTCGGCCGTCGGCGTCGTTGCGATGACGATCGCGGCGCGCAGGCACAACCGGTTGGTGTGGCAAGCGTCGGCGGTCCTGCTGGGACTGGCCGTCCTCAAACTCTTTCTGGTCGACCTGTCGAACCTGTCGCTGCTCGTCCGCATCGGGACGTTCCTGGTCGTCGGCATCTTCCTGATCGGCGTCGGATACCTCGCGCCTGCACCGCCCAAGAACGACGCGCCCGCTCCCGACGTGTCCTCAACCGAAACCGACTCGTGATCGCGCGCCTCTTCTTTCTCGCGCTTGCCTCTGTCCTGCTTGCGCCGTCGCTCCGCGCCCAATCGCCAAACGACTACGCGCGCGGCCTGACGCTGACGCCGACGAGCCAGTCCGCCGTGCAGTCGCTGCTTGTCCCCGACGCCGTGTATGTGGGTGCCACGCGCGCCGACTTGGGCGACGTTCATCTGTTCGACGCGTCGCGAACGTCGGTGCCGTTTGCCCTGGACTCGGCAGCTTCGCCGTCCGACTCCTCGCGCGTGCGCCTGCCGCTGTTTCCGCTGCGTGGCACACCGGGCGAGCCGGTCGACGCTCTCGACGTAACGATTCGCCGGACGGCTTCGGGCAGTTTGGTAAGCGTGCGGCCGACCCCCGAACGCACCAGCGAAACAGTTCGCGCGCACCTGATCGACGCATCCGTTTTGGAGGCACCGGTATTGCGACTCGACCTGACCTGGGCCGACGATGCCGATGACTTCGCGGCGAGCGTCCGAGTCGAGTCCAGCGCCGACCTGGCTGCGTGGGCGCCGTGGGGCGAGTCGCAGCGCGTGATGCGGCTCCGTTTTGGAGGCGACACCCTCGTCCGCCGTACGCTCGACCTGCCCCCACGCGAGGCGCGGTACATCCGTCTGACGTGGCTCGGTCCTGACGCGCCGCCCGGTCTGACGCGCGTCGAAGCCGTCACGTCGGCGCAGTCCGCCCCGGTTCGCCGCACGCTTCTACTGTCGCCGATCCGAACCGGCGACGGGTTCGTATTCGACACCGGCGCGCTGCCCATCGACCGAATGCGCATTGATCTGGGCGACGATCCCGGCACGCTCGTGACCGCCCTGCTCGCCTCGGCCCCAACGCCCGATGGCCCCTGGACCTCGCGCGTCCGCGCGTCCGCCTACCACATCCGCCGCAACCAAGTGGATCTGCGATCGCCCGACTTCGCCGTCGCGACGGCCGAGCGCTACTGGCGATTGGAAACTGCCGACTCCAGCCCGCCGCTCACCCAAGCGCCAGCGCTGGAGGTTAGCTGGACGCCCGCACGCCTCCTCTTCCTGACGCGCGGCGAACCGCCCTACACCCTCGCGTTTGGACGCGCCGCCCAAACCGAGCCCGGCCAAGACGCAGCCCTGACGCGCACGCTCGTGTCGCTGGCCGAATCCGACGCCTCGGCGACCGAGCCGACGATCAGCGAGCCGTTCGATCTAGGCGGTCCAATGCGGCTGGACGCGTACGCAGGACCGCCGTGGCACCAGATCGTGCTGTGGATCGCGCTGCTCTCGGGCGTGGCGCTGCTAAGCTTATTGGCCTTCCGCCTGATCCGCAGCCTGCCGGACGAGCGGGGAGCGGCATAGAGGGAACGCTATTGCCTCGCTTCTTCGCGCCGGACCAGGTCGAGCAGTTCGCGCTCGTCCGAAGTCAGATCTTCGGGCGTCACCTTCAAGCCCGGGATCTCGACGTACCACGGCTGCTGCTCGAAGTAGGCGCGTAAGTCGCGGTTGCCGAACGAGTGCCCGCGCCAGGCGAACACGGTGTTGCGCAGCACGCGCAGGTCAGCCGCAGACAGTTCAGAGAGTCGCGATTCGGTGTTGGCAACCGTCGGGTACACCTCGCGCCACCTGACCTGATCCTCTTCCGTTTCGAGCACCGTACGGCTCTGTCTTTCAATGCCGACCTTCCGTACCAGTATTCCCTTTCGCTCTGACGGGTCGAGCCAGCCGACGTAATGCTTCTCGTTGAACGTCCGCCCCTGCTCTTCGTCAAGCACAAATCCGGCTGACGTAATGGTGAATACGTCGAATGGCACGTACGTCATGTAGTCAAGGACGACGCCCAACAAAAGGACCTCCGCATACCGGTCAGTACCCGTCATTTTCCACTGCTTCTCAGCAGGATCTCGGTGGAGCTGAGCCAACTCGAAAGGAGCGGACTGTACGACTCGCATGCTTCCGTTCTCCAGCCGAATCATCGTCAGCCAGGGGACCGAAGGGCCATCGTTTGTCGCAAATAGAAGCGCGGGTGGTTCGTTACCGAGCGGGACAACGAGCACCAAGTCGGACGGAGCCTCCAACTCAGCGCTTCTGCCTGAGAACACTCCTGGCTCGAAGCCGCGCTGTCCAAACTGAAAGTAGGCCGAGTCCATAGGCATACCCGTCCCGAGCGGGTACCCATCGCTCGTGATGTAATCCGAGTTCCAGAACGAGGCCCGCTCGCCAGATGCCAGCAAAAAGCGAAATCCGGAAAACACGACGGATTCTTCGGTGAGGCCAACCTGATTCCTTTCGTCAGGTGAAGCGAGAACCTCGATGGTATCGATTTCACCGTCGCCATCCACGTCGGCGCGAAAGCGCTCGACGAGCGTCGCCTCCTCCACCGTTTGAGCAACTGCCGGAACCGCTGCGAGGAAAACCAAGGCGAAGACGACGACGCGCATCACAGGCTGAACGACTCGCCGCACGCGCACGTCCGCGTGGCTTGGGGATTGGCGAAGTGGAAGCCCTGACCGTCCAGCCCGTCAGTGAAGTCGAGTTCGGTGCCCTCAACGTAGAGCTGGCTCTTGAGGTCCATCACGACGCGCAGGTCGCCGACGGTCGCAATCTCGTCTTGCTCCTGGATCGTCGTATCCCAGCCGAGTTGATAAGTCAGGCCCGAGCAGCCGCCCGGTACCACGGCGACGCGCAGCAGGTGCTCGGCGATGTCGGTGCCATCGGCCTGGGCGACGCTCATCAGTTGATCGAGGGCGCGGGGCGTAATCGTGAGGTCCATCGGTGGAGCTAGTTCGGGTACGGAACGAGCGTTCGCAACGTGACGCAGGCGGGGCGGTTTCGACGAGCGAGCGGAGGTCAGCGTCCCCATTTTCAATGCCGAGTGAAACCGGGGCGAACCGCCCAATCCAAGCCGATTTGGGGGAACGGCGTGTGCTACGGCCCTGTTACCCAAAGCCGTCCCGCCCAGAGACGCGCGCCGACTTCCCAACGCC
>CAWFGU010000019.1:0-110097 GCA_963815505.1 Rhodothermales bacterium | reverse complement strand
GTCAACGTGCAGGGCGAAATGACCGAGCCAGCGTCATCCTCGCGACCTACGTGCTGCGCCGGCTTCGGCAACTTCTCCTCGATCGCCATTCAGATCGGCGGACTAGGCGGCATTGCGCCTTCGCGGAGAGGCGAGATCGCCGAGTTGGGCATTCGGGCTGTCGTTGCGGGCACGCTGGCGACTTGTATGAGCGCGACGATGGCTGGGATTTTGCTTTAAGCCAACACGTTCGTTACACTTAGAGACGTTCGTTCTCCGTCCCCTCTACCTACGACCATGACCGCGACCTCCATTCCGACCGGCGGCGGCTCCCACATTTGAGCCCGCGACGCTACGCGTCGGCCCTTTCGTTCACGTCACTCGCCTCTGCGCCGAAACCGGTGACACGAGTGCCCAAGCGTCGGATCTACTCCGCCGAGCCGCCGACGCACTCGCCACGTCCGGCGCCACGACGCGCGACGTGGTTCGTACCCGTTTTTACGTCGGCGATCTGATGCACGCCGCTGCCGTCCGGGCAGAACATGCGCGCTTCTTCGGCGATCACGTGTCTCCCGCTACGGTTGTCCATGACCCATCGGCGACGCTTTCGCTCGACCTCGATGCCGTCGTGTCCGACGCCTCCCCCTACTTCGCCGCCTGAACCCGCCGCTCCTTTGATCGATACGCCCGACGCCCTCGCCGCCCTCATTTCTCGTGCGCGGCAGCAGCCATGCGTCGCCGTCGACACCGAGTTCGTGTGGGAGCGCACGTACTATGCCAACCTGGGCGTCGTCCAGGTTGGATGGAGCAAGGACGAGACGCACCTGATCGACACCGTCGCGCTCGGCGGCCAGCTACACCCGCTGGGCTGGCTGCTCGAGGATGCAGAGGTGCGCAAGGTCTTCCACGACGCTCCGCAGGACTTGCAGATCCTCCATCGGGCGACCGGAGCCCACGCGCGCAACGTATTCGACACGCGCATCGCCGCTGGATTTGCGGGGCTGGGCGGCACGCTTTCGCTGCAGCGCCTGCTCCGCGCCACCGTCGGCGTCGACTTACCCAAGACCGAGAGCCGCACCAACTGGCTGCAGCGCCCCGCTCTCGCCGTCGCAGGTCACCTATGCCCAAGACGACGTGCGCCACCTCTGCGCTGCCGCCGACGACATCGAGCGGCGCGTGAGGGACCGACGGACGCCTCGACTGGATGACGGAAGAGTCGGCCGACGCTCGAAGACGCCGGATCTCTACGCCGAGCGCGACCCGGACGACATGGAGCGCCGCGTCAAGGGCACCGGGCGGATGCGCACACGCGAACGATCGGTCGTGCGCGAACTGGCCCGATGGCGCGAGATCGAAGCACGCGACCGCAACCTGCCGCGCCGCCACGTGATTTCGGACGAAGCCGTCGTTCTGCTCGCCCAGAAGCGGCCGCAAAACGCCGATGATGCAGGTCAGCTTGAGGGCGTACCTCGCCGCTACTCGGACGCCCTGGTCGCTGCCATCACAGTGGGGGTCGAACGTGCCCGCAACGTCCGCCTACCCAGGACGCGTCGCGCATCGACGACGAGACCGTAGGCGCCCGAGTCGACCTGATGCTGGCCTATCTCAAAGGACGCGGATTGGCCGAAGGCATCGATCCGTCGCTCGTCGCCAACCGATCGGACGTGATCGACCTGGCCACTACGGCGGCGACGGGCCTCCACCTCACCTGCCGCTGCTTCGAGGCTGGCGCCGCGCCTTTATCGGCGACGACCTGATCCGGCTTCAGCGCGGCGAACTAGCGATCCGCGTCAACCCAGAGACGCGGCTGCCCGAACCGGCCTAGAGTAGGCGACGTTCGTCGTCCTCACTCCTGAACCTGCCGAACCAATGAGGAAGTGCACCACGAACTTCAGGAACTGGCACGATTAACTGTAGGAACTGGTACCATGACTCGCTTCTTGCTCCTCCTGCTCTCGTTTCTGGCTGTCCAAGCGAGTGCCCAGACGACGCTGCGTGTCGACTCGGACGCCTCGGTGATCCACTACGACGGCAAGGCGCTCTTCCACGACTGGCGCGGCTCGTCCGATTCGCTATCGGGGCGCGTGATCGTCCGCTGGGATAGCGTGCCTGCGGTCTCGGCGGTTCGGCTGAGCGTTCCCGTCGCCACCTTCGACAGCGGAAACCGCATGCGAGATGACAAGATGCGCGACGTGACGGACGCGTCCGAACATCCCGACATCACGTTCACCGCGGACCGAATCGCTCTCCTCGTCTGGCGCCCCGACGGATCGCGTGGCACGTGGCGCCTGACCGGAACGCTCAAGTTCGCCGGAAAGAGTAGACCACTGACGACCGACGCGGACGTGACCTGGGACGGCTCGACCCTCACCGCGTCGGGGACGTTCACCATCGACCTGGACGCATTCGGCGTCGATCGGCCGAGCTTGTTGGGCCGCAAGATCGACGAGACGATACGGCTGACATACCGCGTGGTCGCGCGCTGAGATCGAAAGAGCGACTCGTTAGGCCGCCCGCGAGTAAATGCGTTCCCACGCCTCGTCCTCGCCCGTGTCGGCAGAGGGACCGGGCGAAGCAGCACGCTCGGCAGGGAGGTCGACGAGTCGCAACGGAAAGATCGAGGCTACGGCGGAGCGGTCTCGACGCTCTTCCAGTTCGGAGAGCACGAGCGGGAGCAAATCGCTGAGCGGTCGGGGTGCGGACATGGCGGCAAGTAGATGGGTTGCAGCAAGTTAGAACCCCACAGTGACGACCTTATGTCACAGGTGCACAGCAATGTGGTTGCTGTTTCCTTAGGTGCCGGGCATTGCGCGTTTTATAGAAAGAAGCAGCAAGCGCTGCGCCCAGGGTTGCGACTTTGTAACTTGGCGGTCTATGCCTCTCCCGTTGCCCTCGCTCACCTCGCTACGCCGCGCTTTCTTTGGGCGCATGGTGGCGTGTTTCGGCTCTGGCCGCGATGGTTTCGACACTGGCTGCGCCGTTCGCGGCGTCGGCTCGTGAAGCACAGGCTTCGTCCGCCTCGGCATGCACTGCTGCCGGTCTGGATGGCGGTGCATGCCGTCTTCTGCTGTCGGCTTCCGATGCGGAATCAGTTCTCGACGCGCTCGGCTTCGACACGGACCAGCGCGCCGACGTGCTGGCGCTGCTGGATCGCTCGCAGGGCTTTTCGGCGCCTCCGCTTCCGCTCGCCACACTGGAGTCGTCGCGCTCGCTTCTGAGTGGTGTCACGAGTCACGTTCCAGTCAGCCCGGCGCTCGTGGGGCACGCCGCCGATGCGGTCGCCGCCGCGGCACCAGCGCTCGCCCAACTCCCCGATGCCACCGAGGTCGTTCCGGTCCGAGTTGCGTCTTCGGCGGTCTCTCCGCGCGCACCCTGAGCAAACTGCTCAACGCAGCGGCCCTGCTGATTTGGTGACCGCCGCCAGGCTTGCCGGATGCGCTCCGGCCCCCTTCCTCTTTGCTGCCCGGCGCGCGCCGTCCGGTGGCTTTGGCCTTCGAGCCCACCGGCTCGACTTTACTCCATTCAATCCCGAACCATGTCCCGAATTTCCGGACGCCTAGTCCTGGTGGCGCTTTTCCTGCTCGTCACCGGCTGGTACCTCTTCCCCACGCTCAGCTACTGGGCGCAATCGCGCAATCTCGACTCGCTTCCCCCCGCCGATCGCGAAGAAAAAGTCCTCTCCCTCGCTGGTCTCAAAGAGCGCACGCTCAACCTGGGCCTCGACCTCCAAGGCGGCATCCACGTCACGATGGAAGTGCGCGTCGAAGCACTCATCGACGCCCTGGCCGCTCAGCCCGTCGACCCGTCGGTCACGGAGGCGCTAGCTTCGGCGCGCGAGGAAGCACTTACGTCCGACACGCCGTTTTCCCAGTTGTTCGTCGACGCCTATGAGGAGCAGAACCCCGACGGCCGCCTGTCGCGCTTCTTCCGCGACGACGGCGACGGCATTACACGCCGCTCGTCCAACAACGAGATTCAGGCGTGGCTGCAGCGCGAGGCCGATGCGGCCGTGGACCGGGCCATCGAGATCGTGCGCCAGCGCGTCGACCGCTTTGGCGTGACCGAGCCGTCGATCGTCAAGCAGGGCACGCGCCGCATCGTCGTCGAGCTTCCGGGCGTCGACGATCCCGAGCGCGTCCGCCGCTTGCTCAGGGGAACGGCGCGGCTGGAGTTCCGCTTGATGGGCGAACCCGAAGAGGTTCAGCAGTCGGTCCAGGATCTGATCGCCTACTATGAGCCGGGATCGAACGCGCCCGCCGTAGCCGACTCGCTCGGTGACGATTTGGACGCCGTCGCTCAGGCCGACACCGCGCTCGACCTGACCAATCTGGCTACGGCTGACAACGAAATCGCCAATCCGATGCTGCGCGTGCTCAACCCGGTCGGCGTCTCGCCGGTCTCGCTGGGAACGATCGCCGTGCGCGATACGGCCGCGTTCAACGAGTTGATGCGCGATCCCGGAGCCCGCGAACTGCTTCCGCCCGACGTTCGATCTGATGTACAGTTCGCAGTCGGTCGGCCAGGGCGAGGACATCCTCGTCGTGCTCGCCGTACGCAGCCAGGTCGAACTGACCGGCGACGTGGTCACGGATGCTGCCGTCGACTTCGACCCGCAGACCAACGCTCCAAAGGTGTCGATGGAGATGAACGGCGAAGGTGCCCGCACGTGGAGCCGACTGACCGGCGCCAACGTCGGCAAGCAGGTCGCCATCGCGATGGACAACGTCGTGTTCAGCTATCCCAACATTCTGGGCCGCATTACCGGAGGTCGCACGTCGATCACCGGCCTGGATAGCCGGGCCGAAGCGACCGACATCGTGACGATCCTCAAGTCGGGATCGCTGCCCGCTCCGGTCGACATCATCGAGGAGGGCACGGTCGGGCCGAGCCTGGGTGCCGCCTCGATCCGCGCCGGGTTTACGTCGCTGCTCGTCGGGCTGACGCTCGTAGCGCTATTCATGATTTTCTACTATCGCGGCGCTGGTTCGATTGCCGACATCGCGCTGCTCTTGAACATCATCTTCATCCTGGGCATCCTGGGCGCTTTCCGTGCCACGCTGACACTCCCGGGAATCGCGGGCATCGTGCTCACGATCGGTATGGCGGTCGACGCCAACGTGCTGATCTTCGACCGCGTCCGAGAGGAGGTCAAGTACGGACGGACGCTCCGAGGCGCCATCGACGCAGGCTACGAAAAGGCGTTCTCGGCCATCCTCGACGCCAACGTGACGACGTTCTTCACGGGTCTGATTCTGTACAGCTTCGGTGTCGGCCCGATCAAGGGCTTTGCCGTCACGCTCATGGCGGGGATCATCGCGTCGCTGTTCAGCGCCCTCGTCATCACGCGCATCATGTTCGACTATCTCGTCGGCGAGAAGCGGCAAGAGGTCTCGATCGGCTAGAGCCGTCGGACCCGTCCTCAGGCACCGCCGGAGCCAAAGTCACGCGCATCTCCAGCCACTCGTTGGCTCCGGCTTGCCTCTCTTTATGATTACTCGCCCTGTTGGGCTCACTCCTTTTCTGACCTATGCGTCTATTTGAAAACGCCGATTACCACTTCATTCGGAAGCGGAAAATCGCCTTCGCTTGCTCCCTCGCCATCATCGTGGCAGGCATGATCTTTCTCGTCACACGCGGCATCGAAACGGGCATCGACTTCCTGGGAGGCACCGAGTTTGTGATCGGAACCGATGTGGCCGTCACTGTTCCCGGCGTCCGCGAAGCTTCTCGCTGAGCCGCTCGGGGGCGATCCCGAAGTCAAGAACTTCGACGACGACGTGCTCATCCGCACGACGGCAACCGGCGACCCCGACGCGCTTCAAAACACGGTCATCAACGCGATCAACACCCAGTATCCCGGTGCCAACGCCCAAATGCTCAAGCGCAACGTGATCTCGCCTCGGTTTGCGAACGACCTACGCGAGGGAGCGATCTACGCAGTCTTTTTCTCGCTGCTCGTCATCTTTATCTACATCGCGCTCCGATTCGAATGGCGATTCGGTGTCGGCGCCGTAATGGCGGTCTTGCACGACGTGCTCATCACGCTCGGTTTGTTCGCGATGCTGCACCACATCCTGCCGTTCTCGCTCCAGATCGACCAAACGATCATCGCTGCGTTTCTGACGATCGTGGGCTACTCGATCAACGACACGGTCGTCGTGTTCGACCGCATCCGAGAGGACTTGGCCGCCTTCAAGGGCGACGACCTCGAAGTGGTGATGGATCGTGCGATCAGCAACACGCTCTCCCGCACCATCGTCACGTCGGGCACGACGCTGCTCGTGGTATCGGTTCTGTTCATCTTCGGCGGCGAAGTGCTGCGCGGATTCGCGTTCGCGCTGATCATGGGCATCGGCATCGGTACCTACTCCTCGATCTTCATCGCCTCGCCGATCGCGTACGAGCTGCGCAAGCGGTTCGCGCCCAAGCCCGCTGCCAAGGCCAAGGTGACGACCGCTTCGCGCGCCTGATCGGGCAGGTCATCCAGTCGGGCAACCGATGCGGGCGCGGCGAGTCTTGGGATTCGCCGCGCCCGTTTTGCGTCTGGCTTTGACGCACACCGACGCAAGGGCTATTTTGACGCTCCCCCGCGCACTCACTCCACATCCGCACCCTCCATGAACTTCAACGTAGACGAACAGTACGGCGCCGTCGTGATCACGCTCAAAGGCAACGTCATGGGCGGACCGGACGGCTCGCAACTGCACGACGCGCTCCAGAAACTGCGCGACGAAGGCAAGAAGAACATCGTCGTCGACCTGGGTAAGACCAAGTTTATGAACTCCTCCGGCCTGGGTATGATGATCTCGGCACTCACCACGATGCGCAACGCAGGCGGCGACCTGCGCCTAGCGCGCCCCGCCGACAAGATCAAGTCGCTGCTGGTCGTCACCAAGCTGATCACTGTCTTCAAGCACTTCGATACGGTCGAAGAAGCGGTCAACTCGTTCGAGTCCGACCCCGTAGCCTAACCCCGTCCGAACCGCCTCGGTATGGGGCGTGTACCCTACCTGTCCGGCGCCGCATCGAGAGACGCGGCGCCGGACGCTTTTTGTGTCCATCCGGCGGCGCGTCCGCCCGCATCCCAATAGAACCATGCCCGTCTCCATCATCATCGGAAGTCAGTGGGGCGACGAAGGAAAAGGCAAGATCGTCGACCTGCTGAGTAAGGAAGTCGACATCGTCGCGCGCTATCAGGGGGGCGCCAACGCGGGCCATACGATCATGTGGGACGACCAGACGTTTGTGCTGCACCTAGTCCCGTCGGGCATCTTCCACGACCACGTGACGTGCGTGATCGGCAACGGCGTCGTGATCGACCCGGTCGCCGTGATGGACGAGATCGGCAAGATCGAAGCGCTGGGATTCAAGGTCGAGGGACGACTCCTGATCTCGCACAACGCGCACCTGATCATGCCCTACCACAAACAGATCGAAGCGGCCAAGGAGTCGGCTCGCGAGGGCAAGGCCATCGGCACGACTGGTAGAGGCATTGGCCCGGCCTACGTCGACAAGTTCGCACGGACGGGCATCCGGATGGTCGACCTGCTCGACCGCGACGTGCTCCGCGCCAAGCTGACGCAGAACATCGAGGACAAGAACGACATCCTCCAAAAGGTCTATGGCGCCGAGCGGCTCGACGTGGACGCGATCATCGACGAATACGTCGAGTTCGACCGGCTGGTCGATCCCTACGTCACCGACACCACGCATTACCTGACCCAGGCGCTCAAAGAGGGCAAGCACATCCTCGCCGAAGGCGCCCAAGGCTCGCTGCTCGACGTGGATTTCGGCACCTACCCGTTCGTCACTTCGTCCCACCCGACCGCGGGCGGCGCCTGCACAGGGCTGGGCATCCCCCCCACTTCAGTCACACGCGCCATCGGCATTGTCAAGGCGTACTGCACGCGCGTCGGCAACGGACCGTTCGTGACCGAGCTGAACGACGCGATGGGCGAGCAGCTGCGCACGACCGGCGGCGAGTTCGGAGCCACGACGGGACGCCCAAGACGGTGCGGCTGGCTCGACCTAGTCGCGCTCGACTACTCGGCGCGCATCAACGGCCTGACCGAACTGTGCATCACCAAGCTAGACGTGCTCAGCGGCATCGACACGATCCAGGTGTGCGTCGGATACGAAGTCGACGGCAAACGCCTCAAGCGCTACCCTGCCGACGTCCCGACGCTCGAGCGCGCGACGCCGATCTACGAAGGCTTCGAAGGCTGGTCCGAGGACTTGACCAAGGCCACCGAGATCGGCGATTTGCCCAACGCCGCGCGCAAGTACCTGCGGTTTATCGAGCAGCAGATCGAGGTGCCGATCGGATCGGTCGCCGTCGGACCGAAGCGCGCGCAAACCATCGTCGGGCCGTTCGAGCTGTGAGGCGGGATGGGCAGGACACATCTCCGAGACCTGTCCTGTCACGAGGCCTGCGTTACCTCTGGGCCTCGCCCAACACAGCGATTGGACTGAGCTTTGCCGCTCTGGCCCGAGGGACCGGTGGCGGCGTACAGGTCGTCGACGGCGTCGCCGAGGCGTGGGGCGGCGCGCTGTACACTTTGCTGCGACGCGCTCCGATTCCAGGCGGCGCGCGGGCGATGACGATAGGACACGTCGTAATTGGGCGAGATCAAGCCGCGCTGGAAGATTCGCGAGTGCACGAACGTATCCACGTGCGGCAGTACGAGCGCTGGGGTCCGCTCTTTCTGCCGGCTTATTTCGCCTCGAGCGCGTGGCTGCTACTCCGGCGTCGCGATCCCTACCGCGACAATCCGTTCGAGCGCGAAGCCTACGATTACGACAAAACCAGTCAGGTCCTGGAGACCTGACTAGTTTGACTTCGACCCGACTATGCTCAGCCGCGTTTCGTCAGCGCCGTCCGCGTGATCGAGCGCTCGCCGTCCGGGCCGAGGGCCGTCAGCGTCACCAGAAACGTGTCGCCGTCGCCGACGCGTTCGTAGGCGCGTTCGAAGTCGCGCATCGAGTTGATTTCGCGGCCATCGACCGACGTGATGAGAAAACCTGCGCGGAATCCGCTGTCGCGGAAGGCTGTACTGCTGCGGTCTACGTCTGTGACCAGGACGCCTTGGCTGGGTGGGTTGCTGCCGAAGAACTGACGCGCCTGGGCCGGCGAGAGGGTGCTCACGTCAGCATAGTCGAAACCGAGCGCGTCGTCGTACTGCGCCTGGGCTTTGGCTTCGGCTGCCTGCTCATCGGGGCGTTGCTGGCGCGACGGCTGAGCTTCGGCGATCTCGTCGCTGAAATCGCGCTCGCCCAACGTCACCTCGACTTGCATACGCTCGTTGCCTCGAACGATGTCGAGCGTGATCCGGCTTCCGGGACGCTTGTTGAGAATGCGGCGCGTGACCTCGCGGCTGTCGCGCAAGATGCTGCCGTCGATGGCCGTGATGATGTCCCCCGCCTCCAGCCCGGCGCGCTCGGCTGCCGTTGCGGGCTGGACGCTGGCGACCTGGGCTGACCCGACCGGTACGTCCTGCGCCCTGGCGTAGGCTTGGGTCACGCTGCCGACGCCGATGCCCAGGTAGGCGCGGCGCACCGTTCCGTCCTGAACGATCTGCTCGGTGACGTTGCGGATGGCATCGACCGGGATCGCGAAGCCGATGCCCTGGTAGCCGCCGGTCCGCGTGTAGATGGCGTTGTTGAGACCGATCAGTTCGCCCCTCAGGTTGACGAGCGGGCCGCCGCTGTTGCCGGGGTTGATGGCGGCGTCGGTTTGGATGTAGCCTTGCAACTGCGTGTTGGCGTTGCCCCGCGGCTGAGCCTGGTAGCGTCCCAGCGCCGACACGATGCCCGCCGTAACCGTATTGCTCAGTTCGGCGTCGAGCGGCGACCCGAACGCGATGGCCCACTGACCGACGCGCACGTCATCGACCGACCCGTACGAGACGAACGGAAGTCCTCCTTTCTGAATGCGGATGACGGCGAGATCCGAGGCTGGGTCCGTACCGACGAGTTCGGCGTCGAACTGCTCGCCGCTGAACAGCGTCACGCGCAGTTCGTCGGCGCCCGAGACGACATGATCGTTGGTGACGATGTAGCCGTCCTCGCTGATGATCACGCCCGACCCCAGACCGCTGCGGGGCTGCGGTGTCATGCCCGGAGGCATCTGGCCTCCGCCTCCACCAAAGAAGTCCTCGAACGGCGTGCCTTCGAATGGATTGCGGCCACTTCCGTCCTCCCCACGAGAAGAGACGGTCTGCGTCGACGCGATCTGGACGACTGTCGGATTGACTCGGTCGGCGACCTCGACGAACGCATCGTCCAGGCTGTCGAACGTCGTCTCGATGCGCGTGCCGCCCTGCCGGTCGTCGGCGTGTGCGGGCGAAAATGCGCCGGTGAGGCCGAGCCAGTCGGCTCCGGCGGTGACAGTGAACGCTCCGGCGACGAAGGCCGCGAGCACCAGGAGAGCGACGCTCGTGCGCGTGGATTTTGACATCATGACGGGTGAGGAAAGGGTTCGAGTCGTGCGCTTGTACGCCTCTACCCAACGACGTAGCCCCGCCGGTTCGCGCCCGTCCGATACGTTGAGAAAGTGTCACGGATGGGCGCGAACGGAAAAAACTGTCAGAACCTCGAAGACCTGGCAGGTTTCAGCGAAGCAGCCAGCGCTACGCTTGGGGGATCCCCGGCTCGGTCATCTCGCGGACGTTGAGCAGGCCGTCCAGCTCGCCCGCCGGGACGAGACCAAGTTCGAGCACGACCTCGCGCACGCTCTTGCGCTCGCGTGCCGCCTGCTTGGCCACTTTGCTGGCCGCGTCGTAGCCAATGGTGCGATTGAGCGCAGTCGCGATCGACGGGTTGCGTTCGAGCAGTTCCTGGCAGCGCTCGCGGTTGGCCGTAATGCCGTCGAGGCAGCGCGTGCGGAAGGCGTCGAGCGCACCCGTCAGGATCTCGACCGATTCGAGCATTGCTTGAGCCAGGACGGGCATCATCACGTTCAACTCGAAGTTGCCATGCTGCCCACCGACCGTGATGGTGGTATGGTTGCCCATCACGCGCGCGCAGACCATCATCAGCGCCTCGCTCATCACAGGATTCACCTTGCCCGGCATGATCGAAGAGCCTGGCTGTATGGCGGGAAGCGAGATTTCGGACAGACCACTCGTCGGCCCGCTCGACAGATGGCGGATGTCGTTGGCGATCTTCATCAGCGCGACGGCCAAGCTATTGAGCACGCCGGACGTGAACACGAACGCGTCCTTGGCGGCCTGCGCTTCGAAGTGGTTGTCGGCTTCGCGGAAGGTGAGCCCCGTCATTTTGCTGATCGCGTCGATAGCGCCGCTGGCGAATCCGTCGGGCGCGTTGATACCGGTTCCGGTCGCCGTGCCGCCCAAGGCAAGTTCGGCGAGTTCGTCCGACGCGAAACTCAGCCGACGCTTGGCGTGGCGGATCTGCGACGCGTAGCCCCCGAACTCCTGACCCAAGCGGACCGGCGTAGCATCCATCAGGTGCGTGCGCCCACTCTTGACCACATCATCGAACTCGTCGGCTTTGGCCGTCAGCGCTTGCTCGAAGCGTGTCAGCGCCGGGAGCAGGGCCTCTTCGATGGCGACGCGCGCCGAGACGTGCATCGCCGTCGGGATCACGTCGTTCGACGACTGCGACATGTTCACGTCGTCGTTCGGGTGGATCGACGCCCCCATCGCCTCGCTCGCCACGTGGCCGATCACTTCGTTGGCGTTCATGTTGCTCGACGTGCCCGATCCGGTCTGGTAGATGTCCAGTACGAACTGGTCATCGAACTCGCCACCGGCCACCTTGCGCGCGGCCGCAGCAATGGCGTCGGCTTTGCCGTCGCCGAGAATGCCCAGCGCGTTGTTACTCCGCGCGGCGGCGGCTTTGACGAAGCCCAGCGCCTGGATGAAGCGGCGTCCGAATCGCTGTCCCGAGATTGGAAAATTGTCGTGGGCACGCTGGGTTTGTGCCCCGTAGAGAGCATCCGTCGGGACGTGAACCTCGCCGAGCGAGTCTTTTTCGATGCGATGCGTGGCGTCGGGCTGGTCGGACATGGGGTCGGTTTGAGTGAGAGACAAGCGCTTTCTCTACGCAGTCTGGCCGCCGCAGGCTCCAGAGCCGGACACCCAGACTGCGTCAACATGGCGCGAAACCGTGCGCAGCCTGCCCCAGCTTCGCCACCTGGACGGCTACTTTCGAGCGCACTCAACTCCCCTCCCCGTGACCCGCCTCTTCATCTGCGACATCGACGAATGCCTCGCCGTCCCGTTCAAGCCGTACGATCTGGATGCGCTCGGCGAGATGGCACACCTCACGCGCACCGCCGAGGACGAGGGTCGCCCGGCCGTTAGCCTTATGTCTGGCCGCGCGTTTCCCTACGTCGAGGCGATGAGCCAGTTGCTCGGCTGCACAGCCCCGGTCATGTTCGAGAGCGGCGGTGGTTTGTTCGACCGAGTCGCCGGGCGCGTCACGTGGCATCCCTCCTTCACGCCCCACGTCGAAGCTCAGATCGGCGAGGTCGCAGACTGGATGAAACGCGACCTGATTCCGTCGACCAACCTGCAGTTCGACTACGGTAAACGCACCCAAGCGGGCGTCATCGGACCGGACAAAGACGAAACCGCCCGCATCGCCGACCTCGTCCGAGCCTATCAGCAGCAGCATTTCCCCGACCTCGTCACCTTCCATACGCCGATCTCGGTCGACGTGCTCTGCGCGGACATCACCAAGGCGCAGGGCGTGGCGTGGATGGCCGAGGTAACCGGCGTCGCGCCCGCCGACATGGGCTTCATCGGCGACTCCAACGGCGATCTGGGCGCCATCGCTGCAGTCGGCATGGGCTTCGCCCCGGCCAACGCGACCGATGAGGTGCGCGCAGCCGCCGACTGGGTCAGCCCGTCACCTCATGCGCGCGGTGTGATCGAAGCGTATCGCACGTTCTTCAGCTCGTAAATCCGTGCGTCAAGAGCCAAAGCGTCGTCGGCCGTCTAAGAAACTGTCTATGAAGTGGGCGCGAGTCGCCGCACGAGCAGTCGGATCATCGCTAGGTGGATAAACGACGTGACGCTGCTCGTGAGCCGCTCGTAGTCCCGGCTGAGCCGCCTGCATTTGTAGAGCCACGCAAACGTGCGCTCGACCACCCACCGGCGCGGTAAAACCGTGAAGCCGTTGCCCTCGGACTTGCCCACCACCTCGACTGTCCAGCCACCTTCTTGCCTAGCCCAGTCGGCAAACGGCTCGCCTGAGTAGCCGCCGTCGACCCACAAATGCACCAGCCGGGTGAGCTTCGATTTCGCCTGCATAAGCAGACGCTTCGCTCCCTCGCGCTCGGGCACCGACGCCGCGGTCACGAGCACGCTCACCGGCATCGCTTCGGCATCGACGCACAGGTGCCGCTTGCGCCCAGTCAGCCGTTTGGCACCGTCGTAGCCACGTTCGCCTCCCATCTCGGTCGTCTTGACCGACTGGCTGTCGATCGACGCTGCCGATGGAGTCTCCTCGCGTCCTTGCTGTTTACGCCACGTGCGGTGAAGCGCTTCGTAGACGGCCTGCCATGTGCCGTCACGGCTCCACGCCTCGAAGTAGGCGTGCGCGGTGCGCCAGTCCAGCGGAAAGTCGTGAGGCAGGTCGCGCCACTGGCAGCCATTTTTGGTGACGTAGAGGACGGCGTTGACCAGTTCGCGCACCTCGACAGTGCGGGGCCGACCGCCGGTGCGAGGCGGCGCAATGAGCGGTTCGACGAGCGCCCACTGCGCTTCTGAGAGATCGGACGTGTACGGTTTGCGCATCGGCGAAGAGCTTGACCCCGATGACACCCCGGACTTCACAGACAGATTCTAACAGGTGGAGTTGGAGTTGACCCGATTCAGTGGCTCTTCCGCACTTTGTGTGATCAGGCGGCGCAGAGGACTCGCTTGCGGAGTAGGTCGAAGCCCGCCCGCCCGTACATCTGGCGCTTGAGCATCTTCAGCCGGTTGATCTGGCCCTCCGCCTGGCCGCTGCTCCATGGCTCAATCAGCGCGGCATGCACGGCGGCATAGTCGCGGCTCAGGCCGTCAGAAAAGCTGATCAGCGCTGGGATCTGGCTAGCGCGGCTCGCGCTGAGCCAGTTGTCGAGGTCGCTGGGGTGTTTCTCGCGCACCATCCAGTTGTACGAGCGTGCAAGATCCCGGAGACGCGCGACCTCAGCGTCCTGCTCGATATGAGCCAGCACGGCCGTCTCTGATGCGTCGAGCGCGTCTGGTTCGCGGACGAGCAGCCAAGCCAGTTGCCGCGTCGAAGGAAGCCGACCGCGGCGAGGTGCAGGTGACGAAAACTCTGTGCTCAATTTCAGGTACTTCCGAGGCGTGCACGGATGCGGCTCCGTCCGGCGTCCTTGTGCCCAGACCGATACTGGGTGCGCCGATCCGGTATAACCGAGCGCCTGAATCTCGCGGTAGAGCGCAAGCGCGCTACGCTCGCCCTCTGACCACCGGGCGTTGAGGTGCATTTGGTACGAGGCCAGAATGCTCGGCGGCACCGAGTGCCTCCCACGCTCCGGGAAGGAGTCGGCCGCGAGATACTTGCGGACTGTCGTGCGATTGATCCGGATCGCCTTCGAGATCTGGAGCACGTTAAGGCTGTCCTCCGCGTGGAGGCGCCGGACTTCGATATAGCGCGCAAGGTGGCGGTCTCGCGCGGCCGACGACGCGGCCTGCTCTGCGCATGAGCGTTGACGGCGAGGGTAGCTGTTTCCCGGAAGGTGCTCAGCGCCGGGCAGCGTCTTTAGCCTGCCTCGTATACTCGTCAGGTGCCGGACGAGCACTTGGCGGAGGTTGTGAAGCAGGTGCCACCGGTCCGCGACCTGCACTGCACTAGGCGCTCCTTCCGAGACCGCTCGGGCGTACTCGGTCGAGCGGTCACGCGCAACGATCTTGACGCCTGGGTGATCGCGGAGCCATGCCGCAACAGCAGTCGACGTCCGGTCTGGTAGCAAGTCGACCGGCCGCCGCGTCTCCAGGTCGATTAGGATCGTGCCCCATGACCGTCCTTTGCGCCAGGCCCAGTCGTCGATGCCAAGCACGCGCGGGGTATTTGAGGCAGGCACGGGGTGCCGGTGAACGAGTCGAAGTACCGTGTCGGGGCTCGTTGGCATCCGCAAATCGTGGAGCAGTCGTGCGCCCGACTCGGCTCCAGCCGCGAGTCCCGTACGAACCTGCGCTGCTGCTAATCGGTCCGTACGCCGTGCGTGGCGTGCGACGAGGTCAGGAAACGGCTCGGCGAACGTGCGCCGTGGACACGCCTCGCTGAGGCACCGAAACCGTCGGACGCGTAGCCTCAAACCGACGGTGCGGTCGCTTACTGGCAAGTCGGCAGGCGAGCGGGTGTAGAGGCCATGGACGCGCCGCGAGCGGTAGCCACACTCTGGACAGATAGCGCTGCGGGCCTTGCTGCTCGCCTCGACAGTGAGATCAGATGGGTCGGCCTGCACCGCGTCGAGACGGCAGCCGGGAATGCGAAACGGAACGACGGAGGCGGCCATATAGAAGCGGGCTGGTGAGCCTGCTTCAACGACTTGGCTGGGCCGAGACGCCGTCCGCCATCACACAAAGTGCGGAAGAGCCATCAAACCGGGGCAACTCCATGCCTACCTCGACCGCAAGACCGCCGAGATCGACGCACTGATCGAGAAGAAGCAGCAGCTCATCCAGCTTCTCGAAGAACGACGAACGGCGCTCATCAGTCGAGCCGTTACGAAGGGGCTTGATCCTGACGCGCCGATGAAGGATTCTGGCGTCGAGTGGATCGGTGAGGTACCTGCGCACTGGACTGTCCTCCACCTTGGTGTCTGTGTCGAGAAAATGTCTAATGGCACTTCTGCTACTCAAGTTGAGGGTGAGACTAATTTTCCAGTGAGTCGAATTGAGACAATCTCCCATGGAACTATTGACTTTGAAAAAACCGGATATCTCGATCCCGATGATGCCGACGCGCGCTATTTTTTGAAGGCCGGATATATTTTGTTCTCTCACATTAATAGCCTGGCACATGTAGGTAAATGTGCGCTTTTCGATTCAAATCGCGCTTTAATTCATGGAATGAATCTTCTACGAATTCAGATTAATGAATCTAAATACAGTCCTCAGTTTTTAACGCTGGCATTCAAGTCTAAGGGTTTCAAACAGAGCGTCGAGTCATGCGCGAAACATGCAATCAATCAAGTCAGCGTACCGATGTCGGCCCTACGAGAGTTGAAGTTAGCAATACCACCGATTGTTGAACAGATAGATATAGCCAAATCGATTATAACTTCTTCGTCCCATATCGATATTCTGGTACATCAACAGACAGAACTAATTAGTCAACTTGCTCAACTTCGAGCCTCGCTCATCTCCGAAGTCGTCACCGGCAAAATCGATGTGCGGGGCGAAATGGAGACCGCAGGCAACGAGATCGCAGCTGCGTAGTATCCTCCTCCCTCTCTTCATCCTCTATCGCCATGCGCGTCATCATCGAAATCGAAACCGACGACGAACTCCGCAGGCTACGCGAGGTGCTGGGGCCTGAACGCGTCGAAGTTCGTACCAGAGAAGCACGTCCGTCACGCGCTGAGCGCAAGGAGCGCTTCCGCAAACTGCAACAGGACGTGACACTGTCCTTACCCAAGGGATTCCGGTTCGACCGGGATGAACTCTACCAGCGCGGTGGCTGAGGTATTTCTCGACACCAATGTGCTCCTCTACGCGCTCTCCGACGACGAGCAGCGCAAGGCCAAAGCCGGAGCTATCATCTATGGAGAATCCGACTGGATCATCTCGACCCAGGTGCTGATCGAGTTTTCCGCCGTCTGCCTGCGCAAGAAACTCCTGCCGTCTGAACGCCTGCTCGCGTCGGTGGAAGAGCTAAGCGAGATCGCCGCCCGCGTCGTACTCGTCGATCCATCACTGATCGAAGAAGCCATCCGAGTGCAGCAGCGCTACCGGTTTAGCTGGTTCGACAGCCTGATCGTAACCTCGGCAGTCGCAGCGGATTGCCGAACGCTCTATTCTGAGGATATGCAGGACGGTCAGCAAATCGGAGACCTACGCATCGTCAACCCCTTCGCGTAGTCCACGCACCGCCTCCAATAGTCCGCGCATGAGCACCCAGCACTACAAGGAAATCGACCTCGAAGACCACGTAGTCGAGCGGCTGACGGAGTCGGGATATAAGCAGGTCGACACTGGCAAGTACGACAAGGACCTCGCCCTGCTGCCGGGCGAACTGATCGCATTCATCAAAGCCAGCCAGCCCAAGGCGTACGAAGCGCTCACGGCGCAGTACGGCGATGCCACCGATCATCAGATCGCCAGCAACGTCGCCCGCCAGATCGCACGCAAGGGCACGCTGGAGCGTTTTGCGCGGACACGTCGACGACCGGGGGCAACGACTCAAACTCGTCTACTTCTCCCCTGTTAACGCGCTCAACACGAGCACGCGGTCCTCTTCAAGCACAACCGCTACGCCGTCGTCCGCCAGCTTCGCTACTCGAAGAAAAACGGCAACTCCATCGACGTAGCGCTCTTCGTCAACGGCATTCCCGTCGCCACAGCCGAACTCAAAAACTCGCTTTCGGGTCAGGGCATCACGCACGCCGTCAAGCAGTACAGAAAAGACCGCAAGCCCGCCGGAGAACCCCTGCTCGCCTTTGGCCGCTGCCTCGCCCACTTTGCCGTATCCGACGACGAAGTTCAGTACACGACACACCTGAGAGGCGATAAGACCTATTTCCTCGACTTCAACCGGGGAACTCAGGGTGGAGGCAGAGGCAATCCGGTCAACCCCGATGGGCATGCTTCGTCGTACCTGTGGGAGGAGACGTGGCAGACCGGCAGCCTGCTCGATTTGCTGCAAAACTATCTGCACCTCGAAACGTCGATCGAACGCCGCTACGACGCAGCCAAGGGAGCCATCGTGGACCAGTCGAGCACGACGCTCATCTTTCCCCGCTACCACCAACTCGGAGTCGTTCGCAAGCTGCTCTCCGCTTCGGCCAGCGACGGGCCGGGCACTAGCTACCTCGTCCAGCACTCGGCGGGAAGCGGAAAGAGCAACTCGATTGCATGGCTCGCCCACGGACTGCGCCAACTGTTCGACGCCAAGGACGAGCGCGTATTCGACACCATCGTCGTCGTGACCGACCGGACGGTTCTCGACAAGCAGTTGCAGCACACGATCCAGCAGTTTTCGCAGACCAAAGGCGTCGTCGTCCCCATCGAAGGCAACTCGGGCGATTTGCGCGACGCCATCAGTGCGGGCAAAGACATCATCATCTCGACGCTGCAAAAGTTCAGCGTCATCGCGTCCGAAATGCAGGGGCTGGAAGGGCGCACGTTCGCCGTCATCATCGACGAAGCGCACTCGTCTCAGTCGGGCGAGAGCGCCAAGCATCTCAAACAGGCTTTGGGAGCCGGACCCGCGGACACATCGGACGAATCGGAACAGGTGGAAGGCGAAGAGAGCACGCTCGAAGACCTGGTCGTTGCCGAGATCACGGCGCGAGGACGACAGCCGCACATCTCGTACTACGCCTTCACGGCCACGCCCAAGAACAAGACGCTCGAACTGTTCGGAAGCAAAGGAGCGAGCGGTAAGCCCGAACCGTTCCACCTCTACTCGATGCGGCAGGCCATCGAAGAGGGCTTCATCCTCGACGTGCTGCAAAACTACACGACGTACGAGCGCTACTTCAGGCTGAGAGCGGCCAAGGAGGACAGCGGCGAGACGTTCGAGACCAGCAAAGCCGGGCGCAAACTGATCGGCCACGTCGACCTGAGCGACCACGTGGTGATGCAGAAGGCCCGCATCTGCCTCGACCACCTGAAGAGCCATACCGTAGGCGCGATCAAAGGCAAGGGACGTGCGATGTTCGTCACCCAGAGCCGCTACCACGCCGTTCGCTACTTCGACGCCTTCCGCACCCTGATGGAAGAAGACGGTCTCCCCTACGGCCCCCTGGTGGCCTTCTCGGGCAAGGTGGAGTACAAGATGAAAGGGGAAGCAAAGAGAGCCTACACCGAGTCGCAACTCAACGCCCTGCCCGGTAAAACGTCGATCAAGGACGCCTTCAAACTGCCGCAGTACCGCTTGCTCATCGTCGCCAACAAGTACCAGACGGGCTTCGACGAGCCGATGCTCCACACGATGTACGTCGACAAGAAGCTCGCGAACGTCGCCGCCGTCCAGACGCTGAGCCGACTCAACCGAAGAGCGACCGGAAAAACCGGTACCGTCGTGATCGACTTCGTCAACGACGCCGAAGACATCCAGTCGGCCTTTCAGGACTACTACCAGAAGGCCACACTCGAAACCGAGACCGACCCCAACAAGCTCTACGAACTCAAAGAGAGGCTCCGCGACGCCGAGGTCTACGGGGACAACGAGGTAGACGAACTGGCATCCGTCTTCTTCGACTCGGGGCAAGACGGCGAGGCGATGAATCCTCCCCTCAAACGGACCATCGACCGGATGCGAGGGCTTACCGATGATGACCGCAGCAGCTTCGTCCGCACGCTCCGCACATTTGTCCGGCTCTACGGCTTCGTCTCCCAACTGATCGACTTCGTAGACCCGACGCTCGAAAAGGAATACGTGTTCGCCCGCCACCTCTTCGACCAAGTGGTCGGCAACAGCCAAAGACGACAAACCTGATCAGTCCGAAGACCCTACCGCCGATCTGCTCGACGGCGTAGACCTGGAATCGTTCAGATTGGAGCAGACCCACGACGGCACCATCGAACTTAGGCCCGAAGACGGCACCCTCGCCGGAATGCCCGGCGTAAGTACCGGAGGCGGCAAGCCGGAAGCCGACAGCGATACCCTGACGGCCATCATCGAAATGCTCAACTCGACCTACGGCATTCACCTGACCGACGAGGATCAGATCGAAGCGCTAGGCCGAATCGTCCGTGACGCCGAAGATGACGAGCAGCTACGGGCCGCTATGCGCCACCCCAGCAACTCACGCAGCAACAAGAAGGCGATTACGGACCGTGCCGTCGAACTGGGCATCCGCGATACACTCAACCGGGGGCAGAAGACCTTCCGTAAACTCAACGACCGAAACGTCAAGCAGGCAATCAAGGACTACCTGTTCGACCGTCTAATCCGCAAGCACGTCGAAGGAGACGAAAGCAGGCTGGACCTCTCGTAATGACCACACAAGCGACTAGCCCAGCATGAATCCCTCAGCAACGTTTACAGTCAGCCCTGAGCTAGCACGCCTCCTCGGCAACCAATACAGTTCAGTTGAACGTGCTCTCAAAGAGCTGGTTGACAACGCTTGGGATGCTGAGTCTGAACGCGTCGAGATTTTCCTACCCTCTAACGGTTTTGAGGACAGGATTGAGATTCGCGACTTCGGATCTGGCATGACGACCAAAGAAGTAGAAGCCGAATATTTAGCCATTGCCTCCAGTAGATTTGCTAGGCGGGGAATGCAGACCCCCTTGCTCAAGCGGAAGGTGAAAGGACGCAAGGGAATCGGGAAGTTTTCGGGTCTTACTTATGCGTCAAGGATGCGTGTCTCTACGGTTGCCCAAGGCAAGCGTACCTCATTCGAGATTAACAGAAACGAATTGGAGAGAGCGAGGGCAACAGATCTAGGATCAATTCCGATCGCGATTGAAGTGGAAGACGCGCCAGGTGCTGAGAGCGGGACAACAGTAGTGCTTACGGATCTCAACCCTCAACTTCTACCGCCATCCAAGGATGTCCTAGCATCGCTGCTGATTTACGACTATGGACGAGAGAAGGGATTCGACATACTGATCAACGATGATCCGCTCTCGGAGTCAGACGTACCCGGCAAGGTCTTCAATGACACTATTGACGTTGAGGGAGCCGGATACATCAAACTCACGTGGATATTTACAGACAGTAAACGCCCAAAAGGTGGTGGTCTTGTCATCAAAGTGCAGGGCAAAGTGGTTGGTGCTCCTGATTATTTAGGTCTCAGGGATGACCCCGAAATCCCACCGAGTCTCGCCCAGCGCATCTATGGTACTATTGAGGCAGACGGCCTAGCCGACGATGTGACAGCGGACTGGGAGGGCATCGTTAAGAACAGCAGAGCGTATCAGCAAGTCCTCGAACGAGTACGAATTGAGGTCAAACGGAAACTCATAAAAGAGAACAGAAACATCGTGGCTCTGCACGAAGCCAACCTCAGACGAAAAGTCGAGGCGCGGCTTGCGAAAGTGCCTGAGCACAGAAGGGCTGCGGCTGACGCTGCTCTCCGACGAGTGTTCAGCAGGTTTTACGAGGAAGACTCCGCTAAGGTTGAGACTATCGCTAACCTCGTGCTTGATGGTTTTGAGAAGGATGATTACTGGGCTGTACTCAAAGATCTTGGAGAGACGGCTCAGCACGATATAGCCATGCTTGCGAGTCTGGTTCAACAATTCGCCCTGATTGACATGGCTCTTGTAGGTATAGCGGTGCTGGAGCAAGTTGACGTAGCTTGAGCGATGCCCGCTCCTCTTCCGCCGACCTACGCCAACGCATCCTCGATGCGAGCCGCTCGCTCTCCGCTTCCAAGACCGCCGCGCGCTTCGGCGTCGGCATCCGCACCGTGCAGCGCCTGCGCGCGCTCGACCGGGCCACCGGGTCTGTTGCGCCCAAGACGCCTGAAACCAAAGGTCCACCGCCCATTCTGGTAGACGACGACCGCGCATTCTTCGACGCCTGCCTGGCCGAAAACGTCTCGATGACGCACGCCGAGATGGCCCGCCGCTTCACGAGCGAGACCGGGCGCCAAGTGGGACGCGCGACCGTGCAGCGCATGATGGCGCTCTGGCGCATCACGCGAAAAAAAGAGCCTCCACGCCGCACAGCGAGACCGCCCAGACGTAGCGGCCGAGCGCGCCGCGTTTGCTGAGTCCATCGGACTGCTCGACGCCTCCAAGCTGGTCTTCGTCGACGAGTCCGGAATCCGCCAAGGCGAGCGCCTGAGCTATGGCTATGCCCCGGCCGGTCAGCGCTGCTGCGAGAGCGCGCCGTTTCGAACGGGCAAACGGGTCAACCTGCTGGGATGGATGTCAGACCGGGGCGGCGAGGTGGCGCAGTTCACCGGCAGCGTAACGGGCGTGCTCTTCACGCGCTTCGTCCGGTTCGTGCTCGCGCCCAAGCTTGAACCGGGCGACGTGGTGATCTGGGACAACGCGCGCATCCACACACCGGACGCGGTTGCACTCGTGGAGTCGGCAGGCGCGCGCGTGCTGCCTTTGCCGAGGTACAGTCCCGAGTTCAACGCAATCGAGATGCTCTGGTCGAAGGTGAAGCAGTCTGTGCGTAGCGCGCTTGCTGACACGGCGGAGCAGTTGACCGACGCTGTGGAGCGGGCCGTCGAATCGGCCACGAGCAGCGACGCAATGGGCTGGGTGACACGCTGTGGCTACTGCCAACTTCCCTGAGTACCGCTATAGGCAGGCTAGTGCTCGGATTGCGATTCTTGACAATATGCAGACTCTATGCGAGGATGACGCTACTCTGGAATCTCAAATGCACGAAGCCCTAGAAGGAAACATGTGGGTTTTTGGAGCTGAATATGAGATACTCTCATCTGACACTTCTCTAAAACGCATGCTTCATAACCTGCTCAACCAGAAATACTCTGGGGATCGCGGAAATAGAAGACCGGACCTGTTGGCAAAAAACCAGGTGTCGAATGACCCTATCCTAGTTGAGTTCAAGAGGCCGTCACACACGGTTACACGCCGAGACCTGAATCAACTGAAGGAATATGCGGATGATCTCCGACCTCGCTTCGGCGAGATGAAGAAACTTTGGCTTGTCGCAGGCAAAGTCCAGGACATCGTGACCCTGAGACAAGAGGCTGACGGGGTCACAGTGCTCACCTACGCTAGACTGATCTCGGAATCGAGAGGGCGGCTTCAATGGCTACTTGACCGGTTGAAATCCGATGCTCGAGCTTCCGGTTTGTGATCTCAATTTAGTCTCAGAAACCAAAAAACGCCCCTAGAAGTACTCTAGGGGCGTCTCTTGCGGTCCGGACGGGACTCGAACCCGCGACCTCCTGCGTGACAGGCAGGCATTCTAACCGACTGAACTACCGGACCATCTGAAGAACAGATCCTGCGCGCGGCAGGACACCCATAGTACGGCAGCACTCGGACTCGTCGCAACAACTACCCTGGCAGGTTTTGTGAAGTCGTGTAGAGACGAACTATCGCGTCTTGCCCGCGCCCCACATCAGTTTGCTACGGAGCGTATCGAAGTAACCTTGACCCAGCAGCTTGACCAAATGGATTGTGTGGTCCGCACGGGCGACCTCGAAAACGACATCGTCTTTCTCAACACGTAGTCCTTTCCCATCGATAGCGGCGACGTAGGGGTTTTGGCGGCTGTGCACACGCAACACCAGACGGCTCGTGTCGGGTACGATGACGGGCCGAACGGTCAGCGTGTGCGGCGCGATGGGCGAGAGAACGATCACGCCTGCGCTGGGGGCAATGATGGGGCCTCCGACGGATAAGGAATAAGCAGTCGACCCGGTCGGGGTGGCGATGATTAGACCATCACCCCAATATTCGTTGAGGAAGGCGCCGTCGATTTCTACTCGGATCGAGAGCAAACCCGCTTGCCCGCTGCGCTCGACTGCGAACTCATTGAGCGCCCACGTCGGAGCCAGCACACCGGCGGGCGAGGCGTGTACGTCGAGTAGGGTGCGCTCCTCGACTCTGTATTCTCCTCGCTCGAGGGCGAGAATGGCACTCTGGATGTGCTCGGTCTCTACGTCCGCGAGAAAGCCCAGACGACCGATATTGACGCCCAGAATAGGAGTATGGCTCGTCCCGGCTTCCCGGGCTGAGTTGAGCAGCGTACCGTCGCCGCCCCACGAGAGGATGATGTCGCTGTCGGCGGAGAGCGTGCCGCTTTCGTGATGCGTGCAGACGTCGGCGGGAAGTAGACTTCGGCTCGCCAGTCCCTCGGCGACGCCCGGGTGCAGGCAGAACGCGATTCGCTCGCGCTGCATCCAGCCGATCGTGTCGGCCAGCGGCTTCCACAGAACGTCTTTGGTGGTGTTGCCGGTTATCCCGTAGATCATGCGTAAACTCGGACCAATCGTGACTCGCCGCGCTCTCCCCTCCCCCATGCCCCACTTCGTTATTGTCGGCAACGGCATCGCCGGCGTCACGGCTGCTCGCATGATACGCAAGGCAGGTCCGCACCGCATCACACTGATCTCCGAAGAGGGGTTGCAGCCTTATTCGCGGACGGCGCTCATGTACGTGTTCATGGGACAGGTTCGGTTCGAGGACACGTGGTTGTACGAGGATGACTTCTATGACAAGAACCATATCGAACGCATCCACGACCGCGTTCTTCACATCGACCCCGACGCGCGCGCGGTGATTCTAAAGAGAGGCGATGTCGTTTCGTATGACAAGCTGCTGCTCGCGACAGGGTCGGCGGCGTTCAATCCGGGCTGGCCGGGCGACGACCTGGAGGGCGTCCAGAGCCTCTGGGGCATCGACGATGTGCGGGCGCTCGAAGCACGTGCGCATCAGGTTGAGCAGGCCGTCGTCGTCGGGGGCGGGCTGACAGGGACGGAACTGACAGAGATGCTACACTCGCGCGGCGTCCACGTCACGTTTCTGGTGCGCGACGAGCGGTTCATGGGCAAGGTGCTTCCGCCCGAAGAATCGGCGATAGTAGAAGCCGAAATCAGGGCGCACGGCGTCGACTTGCGGATGGGTGAGCAACTGGCACGCATCGAAGGGGATGGGGCGGTATCGGGCGTCGTGACGAAGAGCGGTGAGGCCATCGCAGCGCAAATGGTCGGCCTGACCGTCGGAGTGAAGCCCAACCTGTCGGCGCTGAGCCGGAGCGGGATCGAAACGGATACGGGCATTCTCGTCGACAAGCAGATGCGCACGTCGCGCGACGACGTCTGGGCGGCGGGAGATTGCGCGCAGCACCGGACCCCGCCAGCGGGCGTGCCTCCGGTCGAGCAGTTGTGGTACAGCGGACGGCGGCAGGGCATTGCGGCGGCGCGGTCGATGCTGGGAGCGACGGACAGTTACCGCCGCGGCGTCTTCTTCAACAGCGCCAAATTCTACCGGATCGAGTGGCAGCAGTATGGGACCGTCCCTGCCGAACTTCCGCACGACCTGGGCACGGTCGTTTGGCGGGAAACGTCGGGAGAGATTCCGCGCCTGATCCGGCTGGTGTACGAGCGCGTGTCAATGCGCTTTCGCGGGATCGCGTCGATGGGCGTGCGCTACCGGCAGGACGTAGCCACAAGTTGGATCTTGCAAGGCCGGACGCTGGCCCAGGTCGTCGACGCATTGGGCGATGCCAACTTCGACGCCGAGTTCACGCGCAGACCCGAAGCGGCTTTTCAAGAGGCGTTCCATGCGGACGCCGAGCGCTTCCACGCCGAGCCCGAGTTGGTAATCTGAGTTCGGCTTTTTCCTCTGGGCGAGCCTCGCCCCTATACGACACGTTGATCAACACATGGCTGCTTCCGCTGCTCTCTCTCCTGAACCTAGCCTGAGTCTTACGGCTCCATCGACCGACCTCGACACCAAGCAGAAGGTGGGCATCGCGCTGATCGTCGTTGGTGTGCTTGCGTTTTTGGTTGCGCTGGCGGGCGCAGGGGCGCTGGCGCCAATCGCGTTTTTCTGGATCGGGGTGGGTGGCATCTCGGTCGGCTCGGGACTGTGGTTTTCGTGGTACCGAGAGCGCGCGCCGGGAGAGAAGACGGGGACGTGGCAGAGCAGCCTGACCGGACGCGGTGTTCTGGCGTGGATCATGGCGGTCGCGATCACGGCGTTCTATATCGTCCTCTACTGGCAAGACGATCTGGGACTGGCGTGGCTCTTCGCGCCTTTGGTGACGGTATTCGACGCGTTCTCCTACCTGCTACGAGGCAAGGCGGCCGATCGGTGGTTCATGTATGGCACGTTCTACACGCTCGCCATTCTCGTGATGGGTGTGCGCGCTCTGATCAAGTACCGCCACGTCCGCTACCAGCAGATCCGGACGCTGAGCGTGATGTTTTTCCAGCTGTCGTTCGCGTTTCTGATACCGGCGATCTTCGTCCTCCTGTCGCAGCCTGAACTGTATTTCAGCTACTTCTGGCCGCTCGACTACGACCAGTTCTGGCCCGGAAACATGCAGAACCTGAGTGGCACGCAACTGGGCGTGATCTTCCTCATCTTCGGCGCGGTCATGTTCTTCGTCGCCACGCCGGTTCTGACCTATTTCTTCGGCAAGCGCTGGTTTTGCTCGTGGGTGTGCGGCTGCGGCGGACTGGCCGAAACGGCGGGTGACCCCTATCGCCAGCTATCCGACAAGTCGACGCGGGCGTGGAAGATCGAGCGGTGGATGATCCACGGCATCCTCGCCTTTATCGTCGTGACGACGGCGCTGCTCTGGGTCAACTTCGCCATGGAAGGCGCGATCCTGGGCAGCTACGCCAGCGGCATGAGCAAGGCCTATGGCTTCTGGATCGGGGCGATGTTCTCGGGTGTGATCGGCGTCGGCTTCTACCCGATCTTCGGCGCGCGCGTGTGGTGCCGCTTCGGCTGCCCGATGGCGGCGATCCTGGGCCTTCAACAGCGCCTGTTCTCCCGCTTCCGCATCACCACCAACGGCGGTCAGTGCATCAGCTGCGGCAACTGCTCGACGTACTGCGAGATGGGCATCGACGTGAAGTGGTACGCCCAGCGCGGGCAGAACATCGTCCGGGCGAGCTGCGTCGGCTGTGGCATCTGCGCCGAAGTCTGCCCGCGCGGCGTCCTCAAACTCGAGAACGGACCCCGGACGGATCGCTACAACGGGGCTGCGCTCTTTCCAGAGTCACAGTTGGATATTCTGCCTGACTGATGAGGTCGGACTCGACGTTAGTGGCAAATCCGATACAGGTGTGAGCTTCTTGGTTCGATGATTTCCGCTGCGCGTGCCTTCTTAGGCTTGACCCAAATAAGCAAAACTCAAGGCTGGACTCGCTCCGGCTGACACTGCGTTCGCTCTCTGCGCGTCTTTATCGCCGGGCCGAGATCAGGCCGTCTTTCTTCATGGCTACCTGCATGGCTACCTGCGACGAAACTGAGTTTGCAGAACTGGTATCAAAGATCCATCTCGGCGTTCAGGTAGAAGCGGTACAGCGGCCAGCAGACGGCGAGTTGGCCCATCGCCCAGTCGACGAGGTCGGGGCCGAGCCGAAGCACGTCGGCGGTGGGCAGTTTGCGACGCAGCCAGATCGTCTTGGCGCGCGGGATTTCGTCGGGGACGGCGGATAGTGGATCGGTCAAGCGGACAATGTCGCCTTTGGAGCCGTAGCGAATGCCCAGTTGCCAGTCGCCAAGTTCGAGTGCCGGGTTGACGCTGCCGAGAAACGTCTGCGGCTCCCTCGCGATGCGGGCTTTGACAGCAGGCATCAGGCCTTTCATGTGGTCAGCGAGGAAGAGGCCGACTGTGAAGCCGTCAGGGTCGAGGCTGTGGGCGAGTTGGAAGTCCTGGAGGCGTTTCTTACGGCTTGGGCGGTAGAAACTCATCCACAGGTGATAGTGCGAGCCGCCTGCGCCGAAGTCGTTTTTGAGGATGCGCGAGAACACGCCTTTTTCCGTCTCGAACTGCAGACGGTTGGGCAGCACCCAGTTCCACGCCAGGTCGTCGCGGTAGCGCTTGAATGGGTCTTGGACGTGCGCTTTCAGTTCGGCCTTGTCCTCTCTGTACTGCGCGATGTGCGGGTTTCGTCGCAGACGCTCGAGAACGGCGATGGTGTCGGCCGTAAACCCTTCGAACGTCAGATCCAGTTTGTCAGGGCGAGGGCGGAGCGACTCGGGCGGATGGTCGAGTGGTTCGAGGCCCGGCGGGAGGGCGTCATCGAGGGGGAGCGAGGAGGACGGCACGGAGAGCGTCGGGCGTGGCGGCGATGGGGACGGAGGAGTCTCGTTCACCGACCAGAGCAGCCAGCGGTTCGGGGGCGACAGGCTCGTTGCCGATGGCGCGCGCGACGACGTCGGGAAACTTGGCCGGGTGCGCCGTCGCTAACACGATCTGTGGCGCGTGATCGCCCGTCTCGGATCGGTAGCGTCGGGCGGCTTCGATCCCGACGGCGGTGTGTGGGCAGGCGACGTAGCCCCAATCATCGTAGGCTCGCCGCATCGCCAGAAGCGTATCGTCGTCATTGACGGTCGTGCCCCAGATGCGGTTGGGCAGCGTATCGCCCAGCAAAGCTTCGACTCGCTCGTAGTTGCTCGGAGCGCCCACGTCCATCGCGTTCGAGAGAGTGGCGACCGAAGCGCCCATTTGGGCCTCTCGACCGGCCAGGAGGTCGGGGAAAAACCGGTTGGCGTTGTGCGCCGCGACGAACCTGCGGACCGGCAATCCGGCCAGCATCGCCATCACGCCGCCCGTGAGGTTGCCCAGGTTGCCCGACGGTGTCACGAAGACAGTTTCCGCCGCTCCACTCTGCCTCACCGCCTCGACGTAAAACAGCATCTGCGGCAGCAAGCGCCCGATGTTGATCGAGTTGGCGGACGAGAGCGGCACATGGGCCAGCCGATCGTCCGCGAACGCGGCTTTGACCATGCGCTGACAGTCGTCGAATGTGCCGGACACGCGCAGGCTCGTCACGCCGCCGCGTTCCATCACGAGTTGCCGCTCCTGAACCGGACTCACCTGTCCGTCGGGAAACAGCAGGACGACGCGGAAGCCGGGCAGCCCAGCGAAACCGTCGGCGACGGCGCTGCCCGTGTCTCCGCTCGTGGCGACGAGGATCGTCAGCGGCTCGTCGGATGGATCGCGCAGGCGGGCGAGCAGCCTAGCCATCGCCCGCGCACCAAAGTCTTTGAACGAGTAGGTCGGCCCGTGGAAGAGTTCGAGGACCGACAAGCCGGATTCGAGGTCGACCAGCGGGATCGGGAAGCAGAGGGCATCGCGGACGGCGGCTTCCCAATTGGGCACCTCGCCTTTGAGCCACGGATCGAGGACGGATCCGGCGAGGTCGGCGAACGAGTCGGCGTCGCGCCAGGCGCTGGGTAGCGGTGGGACACTCGCTGGGACGTAGAGGCCGCCATCAGGAGCGAGACCGCGCTGGAGGGCGGCGCCCAGGCTCGCGGTCTCGCCGGGTGAGCGGGTGCTGACGTAGGATGTGGACATGAATCGGGAAGGTGAGAGACCGCCACGTCGCTTCGCATGGGAGATGCTTCGCTCCTCGCAGTGGCAAATTGAAGGCCGGTTCGCCGAGTGCAGTATCAGTCGAGCGATTGGGCGAGAGTACGCGCGCCCTGGCTACACGCGCGAACGGCGTGCGCTCCGGCTTCGACGCCGGCGCTTCGGCTGGCGGCCTGCATCGCGCGAGCGACGCGTTGGGCGGATCCCGAGTCGGCGCATAGGGCGAAGAGCGTCGGTCCGGACCCGCTGAGGGCGCAGCCGTAGGCTCCGGCGTCGAGAGCGGCTCGGCGGACGGCGGCGTAGCATGGCACCAACTGCGCGCGCAGCGGCTCGACGAGTGTGTCCTGCATGATGGCATACCCGGCAGCTTCGGCGTCTCCTCTCGCCAACGCGTCGAGCAGGAAAGCGAGTTCAGCCGCATTGCCGATGGCGCCCGACAGTGGAACAGACGATGGAAGCAGCGCCCTGGCTTGGCGCGTCAGCACCTCGACGCGCGGAACGACGAGTGCCACGTGCAACTCACAGCCAACAGCCAGCGGACGGTACCGCGTCGGGTCGGACGGTGATACCAGAACGGCCCCGCCGAAGAGCGACGGCAGCACGTTGTCGCCGTGCCGGGCGCCGCTCGCCATCGCCTCGCCGTCGAGGATAGCATCGACCAACTCCGCCTTTCCGAACGGCGTCCCGCTCGCGACGTTGGCCGCCCACGCCCCGGCGACCGCGCTCGCCGCCGACGAACCCAGTCCCGATCCCGGAGTCAATCCCTTGCGAATGCGCAACCGCAATCCGAAGCTGACGCCCGCTCTTTTCAGAACCGACTCAGCTGCAATAACGGCAGTGTTTTGTCGGTCATCTGGAGCCGTCCACTCGGCACCCGTGTCCGAGGGGACGACGCGCACGCCGGGTCGCTCGTCGCGCCAGACCTCGACCGTATCGCCCAGGCCCTCGACTGCCATTCCCAGCGCGTCGAAGCCCGGCCCCAAGTTGCTCAGCGACGCCGGAGCCGTGACGAGTGCAATCGGCTGCTCCTTCATGCGATCATACCGGTTTTGCGCGCATAACCGAAGATGCCACCTGCATCGACGATCTCTGCCACATCTCCCAAGGGTTGGAGTTGATGGATATCCCCCGTGCGGAGGTTGGTAAGCATGCCAGCTTTGGTGTCGATCTCTACTTCGTCGCCCGTTCGGGTCTGCTCAACCAGCCGATCGACGCTCTCGAATGGCACGAGGAAGCCGCCGTCGACCGAGTTGCGGTAGAAAATGCGGGCATACGATTGGGCCACGACCGCTTCGATCCCAGCTTCGCGCAGCGCAAACGGCGCGTGCTCCCTGCTCGACCCACAACCAAAATTGCCACCGCCGATAATGACGGTGAACGGACTCGTGTCCTTGCCTTCAGGCACAAACGGAACGTCGCCCATCGGCAACCCCTGCTCACCCGGCGGGACAGAAGAGAGCGCATAACGCCCATAGAACTTCCGCTCTTTGGGATCGGTGAGCGAGTAGACGAGGTGCTGAGCCGGAATGATCTGGTCGGTGTCGACGCTGTTGCCGAGCACGTACGCGCGGCCTCGGATAAGATCTTGCATGGGCGTGTAGGGGTTGCGGAGAGAGGTGGTGGAGCGCTGCCGTGCCCTCAGCGCTGTTATCGCGAGCCCCCCGGATCAAGTCCGGGATAGGCTCTGGGCCGTAGCGATCCCGTGCGGCGTCTCAGAAGTCAGGTGATGCCCCGTCGCTGCGCATCGGTGATGCTGCGCTCCTAGCAATGACAGCGTTGGGGTGGAGCATGGCGGGGTGACCCGGGTGTAGCTACACGAGAACGTCGCGCGGGTCGGTGATGACGCCGGTAAGGGCGGCGGCGGCAACGGAAAGCGGCGAGGCCAGATACACGCTGGCGCCTTTGCTGCCCATGCGTCCAGGGAAGTTGCGATTGGTCGTCGAGAGCACGACCTCCTCCCCCACCGCGCGCCCGTACGTGTCGACCGGACCGCCCAGGCACGCGCCGCACGAGGAGTGTCCGATCTTGCAGCCCGCCCGCTCGAAGATATCGTACAGGCTGTCGCTGCCGATATAGGTCGTGTGCAGTTGCTGGCCGACGAGCGTCGTGGCCGGGATGATGTAGGTGTCGACGACGACGTGCCCCCCTTGGATCACGCGTGCTGCGGCATGGAAGTCTTCCAGCTTGCCTCCGGTACACGAGCCGACGTAGGCTTTGTCGATCTTGGTGCCGACGACCTCGCTGATCGCCGCCCGGTTGTCGGGGCGGTGCGGCTTTGCGACGACGGGTTCGAGCGTCGATGCGTCGTAGCGGTACTCGCGCAGGTACGTCGCATCGTCATGGGGGGCGACCGGCTCGAAGCCAACGTCGGTGCGGGCGCGGACGTAGTCGATCGTCTTGTCGTCGGCGACGATGATGCCGCTTTTGGCTCCGGCCTCGATGGCCATGTTAGTCAGTGTCATCCGCTCGTGAACGGGCAGATCCATGACAGCCTCGCCGCCGAACTCCATCGCGCAGTACGTAGCCCCGTCGATGCCAATGTCGCCGATGATCTGCAAAATCAGGTCTTTGGCAGTCAGGTACGGGGGCAGCGCTCCGTCGAAGGTGAAGCGCAGCGTCGGCGGGACTTTGACCCAGAGCTTGCCCGTCCCCATAATGAACGCCGCATCTGTGTTGCCGACGCCGGTCGCGAACATCCCGAACGCACCGCTCGTGCAGGTGTGGCTGTCGGTGCCAAACAGGACCGTGCCGGGACGGTTGAAGCCTTCCTCGGCGAGCGCCATGTGGCAGACGCCTTTGTAGCGGTCCGTGCCTACGTCGAAGAAGTGCGGCAGCTCCTGCTCGGCGGCCATCTTGCGCAGCAGGACGACGTTACGGTTGGCGTGGCTGTCCGACGTGAAGATATAGTGGTCGGGAATGACGACGACTTTCTCCCGGTCCCAAAACCGCGCATCGGCGCCGAACTCGCGCTGGAAGATCTCGTAGGCGGGCGGCCCGCACACGTCATGCGTCATCAAGGTGTCCACGTCTACCCAGACAGTTTCGCCCGGCGTCACGCGGTCGCGCCCGGCAGCACGGGCGAGGATGGTTTCGGTGAGGGTCATGCGGTGGGGAGTGTAAGATCGTCGGACAAGGGACCCCTCCGCCCTACGACACGAGTGTCTTCGGGCACCTCCCCTCCATGAGGAGAGGACGGGTTAGGGGCCGCCTAAAAGCGCCGTCCCCTCCTTTTGAAGGAGGGGTGCCGCGAAGCGGTGGGGTGGTTAGCGAGCAATCAGGATTTGTTCTTACGCCAGGTTTCCTCGCCGGTGAACGAGTCCATGATGCCAGATCCGGCGAAGTCTATGCTTGCGCGGTCCGCGCGGTGGGCTTCCAACGCGTTGAGCGCCTGAACGTAGGCGAACGCCGACGCCTGGATCACGTCGGTGTGTCGGCTCTGACCGCGGAAGTAGGCGCCTTCGGTCCCGATCAGAACGGTGACTTCGCCGACCGAGTCGCTGCCCTCGCTGACCGAGCGGATGTCGTAGCTGACCAACTCGTGCGGCTGCCCCGTAGCAGCGTCGATGGCGGCGTATAGCGCGTCGATAGGGCCATCGCCCGTAGCCTCCTCGGAGCGGGTAGTCTCCGTCGTGCGTTCGTAGATGGTGACGCGGGCTTGCGGCTCGTGGCCGGTCTGGACGGCTACGTGGAGCGACTGGAGTTCGAATGCGGACTTGGGCATGTCTGTGGTGTGGGTTAGGAGGTTACGGAGGTCCTGATCGAAGATCTCCTTTTTTCGGTCGGCGAGTGCGAGAAATCGGGCGTAGAGACCGTCGGGATCGGACAGCGTCTCCGATGTGAGGCCGATGCGGTCCATGCGCTTCATGAGTCCGGCGCGTCCGCTGTGACGACCCAAGCGGATGCCCTGGGCTTCCTGGCCGACGTCTTCGGCGCGGAGGATTTCATACGTTGCGCGGTCTTTGAGCACGCCATGCTGGTGGATGCCCGCCTCGTGCGCGAACGCGTTGCGGCCGACTATGGCCTTGTTCGGCTGAACCGGAAAGCCCGTCGACGCCATCACCAAGCGGCTGATCCCAGTCAGTCCTTGCGATACGACGCCGGTGTCGACGCCCGTCGTCACGCCCATCGCGTCGCCTCTGGTGCGCAGTGCCATCACGATCTCCTCGAGAGCGGCGTTTCCGGCCCGCTCGCCGATGCCGTTGATGGTGCATTCGACCTGCCGCGCTCCGGCAGCGATGGCGGCGAGGGAGTTGGCCGTCGCCAGTCCCATGTCGTCGTGGCAGTGCGCCGAGAGGATGACGTGAGGATAGTCGGCAAGGCAGGCGCGCGCGGTCTCGAAGAACGCGCCGTACTCGTGCGGCAGGCAGTAGCCGGTCGTGTCGGGAATGTTGATCGTCGTCGCTCCGGCCTCGACGGCGGCCCTGATGACCTCGCACAGATAGCCGTGATCGGTGCGCCCGGCGTCCTCGGCGCTGAACTCCACGTCGTCGGTGAAGGTGACGGCGTAGGCGACGGCCTCGCGCGTCATGCGCAGAATCGTGTCGCGCTTTTCGGCCAGCGTGGCGCCGTACTTGGCGTCGCCGAACTTGGCGTTGAGGTGAATGTCGCTCGTGGCGATGAACGTGTGGATGCGGCCCCGCTCGGCTGTCTCGATAGAACGACCAGCCGCTTCGATGTCACCCCGCGTGGCCCGCGAGAGTGCGGTGATGATCGGACGACGCGCCATTTCGGCGACGGCCACGACTGCCTCGAACTGCTGCGGCGACGAAACCGGAAAGCCTGCCTCGATGACATCAACGCCCAGCTGGTCGAGCGCCTGTGCGATCTGAACCTTCTCGCCCAGCGTCATCGCCGCGCCGGGCGCCTGCTCGCCATCGCGCAGCGTGGTGTCGAAAATCAGTACGTGATCGGACATGGATTCGGGAAGTTGGGAGGAGTGAGATGGGAGCGGAGAGATGTCAACTCTGGGAGAGTTGCCATCTTTGAACGGCTGCACTAGCGACAGCTTGGGCAACTTGGTCGGTCGGCGCGCTTCCGCCCAGATCAGCAGTTCGGATGCCATCGGCCAGCGTAGAGGAGACTCCCGCGCGGACGGCGGCGGCTTCGCCAGCGTGGCCGCAGTGGTCGAGCAGCATCGCCGCGCTCAGAACGGCGGCGACCGGGTTGGCCCGGTTCTTCCCGGCGATGTCGGGCGCGCTGCCGTGGACGGGTTCGAACAGACCGACGCGTCCCCCAACGCTCGCCGACGGTAGAACACCCAGCGATCCGGGGAGCGTCGCAGCGAGGTCGGAGAGGATGTCGCCGAACAGGTTGCCGGTCAGTACTACGTCGAACGCGCGCGGGTCGCGGACGATCTGCATCGCGGCGTTGTCGACGTAGAGATGGTCGAGCGCAACGTCCGAAAACTCAGCCTGATGCAGTTCGGTCACCACCTGACGCCACAGCCGAGACGACGCCAGCACGTTGGCCTTGTCGACGCTCGTAACACGCCCACCGCGCTTCCGCGCCTGCTCGAAGGCAACCCGAGCGATGCGCACGATTTCGTGTTCGCCATATATCATCGTGTCGTGCGCACTCCGGTTCGGTGCCTCACCCGACTGACCGCGCGGCGAGCCGAAGTAGATACCGCCCGTCAACTCACGCACGAGGAGCAGATCGGTCCCTGCCACGCGTTCGGGCCGCAGCGGCGAGTGCTCGGCCAACGCCGCGTCGACCGCGACGGGCCGCAGGTTGGCGAATGTGCCCAGCCCCTTGCGCAACCGCAACAGACCCGCCTCGGGCCGCTTGTCAACCGGCACGTCGTCCCACTCGGGTCCTCCGACCGCGCCGAGCAGGACCGCATCGGCTGCAAGACACGCCGACTCCGTCTCATGGGGAAACGGGTCGAGCAGCGCATCGTAGCCCGCCCCGCCGACTGCGCACTCGGTCACGCGCACGCTGAGTCCCGTAGTCTCGGCGACCGCTCGGACGACGTGCAGCGCCGCCGCCGTCACTTCGGGCCCGACGCCGTCCCCGGGGAGGCTGGCTATGTGCAAGGTGCGATCAGGCATTCTTCTCGTCCGCGTCGGGACGCTCGATCCAGCTCATCATGCCACGCAATTTGGCGCCTGTCGCTTCGATGGGGTGCGTCTTGGAGCTTTGGCGCAGCCGATCGAAATTGGGCGTACCGGCCTCGCACTCGGCGAGCCACTCGCGCGCGAACTGTCCGCTCTGGACTTCGTCGAGCACCTTCTTCATCTCGGCCTTGACGCCAGCCGTAATCACGCGAGGGCCGCGGCTGTAATTGCCGTACTCAGCGGTGTCGGAAATGGAGTGGTTCATCGTGGCAAGTCCCCCCTCGTACATCAAGTCGACGATCAGCTTCAACTCGTGAAGGCATTCGAAGTAGGCTAGTTCGGGCGCGTATCCGGCTTCGGTCAGCGTCTCGAACCCAGCCCTGACGAGCGCCTCGGCACCGCCGCATAGCACGGCTTGCTCACCGAACAGGTCGGTCTCGGTCTCGTCCTTGAACGTCGTCTCGATCACGCCTGCGCGCGTGCCGCCAATGGCGTCGGCGTACGAGATCGCCAGGTCGAGCGCCTGCCCACTCGCGTCCTGCGCGACAGCTACCAAGCACGGCACGCCTCTCCCCTGCTCGTACATCCGCCGCACCATGTGGCCGGGCGACTTGGGCGCGACCATGAACACGTCGACCCCCTCAGGTGGCTGGATCGTCTCATAGACGATATTGAACCCGTGCCCGAACGCCAGCGCCTTGCCCGGCGTGATGTGAGCCGCAACAGACTCGGCGTAGACGCGGCCCTGGTGCTGGTCCGGGATCAGGATCATGACGACATCGCCCCACGCCGCAGCCTCGGAAACCGACTTCACCGTCAGCCCCGCCGCCTGCGCCTCGACGGCGGACGCCGAGCCGTCGCGCAGCCCGACGCACACTTCTACGCCGCTGTCGTGCAGGCTCAAAGCGTGGGCGTGTCCCTGTGAGCCGTAGCCGATGACGGCGACCTTCTTGGAGCGAATGAGAGCCGGGTCGGCAGAGTAATGAACGTGCATATCGGTTTCAATTGTAGGGGCAACGCTTGCGTCGCCCCTCTGTGAATCAGGTGATGATGGTGAGGTCAGGCAGCGCCTCGTATACAGCGCCGATGGAAGACGCGGATCAGTCGCCGTAGATGAGTTCGCGGCGCATCGCGATGCGGCCCGAGCGCGCCACGTCCGTGATGCCGAAGCGCGTCATCTGGGCGACAAATGAGTTGAGCTTGGTGGTCGGGCCGGTCACTTCGACCATCATAGTCGTCTCGGTCACGTCAACGACGGTGCCCTTGTAGATACCGATCAGGTCGATCAGCTCGGCGCGCGTGTCGGGCGCGTACGTCACGCGGACCAGCCCGATCTCGCGCTCGATGTGATCGGCGCGCGTCAGATCCTCGACCGAGATCACGTCGACCAAACCGGACACCTGCGTCACCGTCTGCTCGATCTGCCGACTCGTCCCCGTTGCCGAGATCGTCATCCGCGAGACAGCCGCGTCGTCGGTCGGGCTGACGGTCAGCGAGTCGAGGTTGAAGCCGCGCGCCGAGAACAAGTTGGCGACGCGGTTGAGTGCGCCGATGTGATTTTCGAGGCGGACGGCCAGCACGCAGCGGTGCTCGACGGCGGCCTCGTCAGCATCGACGGGAAGCCCCGCCGCGCGTTTGCGAAAGACCTGCTGCGGAGTGAGCGTTTCGGACATAAGGTTGGGAGCGGTGACCAGAGAAAGAAATGATGTACGGGACGACTCGCGAGCCGCCCGGAAGAGTGCGATCTATCGTCAATCGTGGCGATACCGGGACGTGATCATGTTGCCGGTTGCCGTCCCGGCGGGCACCATTGGAAACACCATCTCCTCTTTGGGCACGACGAACTCGATCAGCGAGGGGCCGTCTAGGTCAAACGCCCACTCGATGGCCGCCTGAGCCTCTTCGGGCGTAGACGCGCGGCGACCGGGGATGCCGTACGCGTTGCCCAGCATGACGAAGTCGGGGTTGAGGTCGGCCAGGTCGGTGTGGCTGAACCGGTTTTCGTGGAAGAGCTCCTGCCACTGCCGCACCATGCCCAGAAATGCGTTGTTGATGATGCAGAAGCGGACCGGCAAGTTGTAGCGCTTGGCGACGGCCATCTCCTGAGCGTTCATCACGAACCCGCCGTCGCCCGAGAACGAGATGACGTGTGCGTCATCGCCCGCTTCTTTGAGCCCGAACGCCGCGCCGATAGCAGCGGGTGCGGAGAAGCCCATCGTGCCCAACCCGCCGCTCGTGACGTGACCGCGCGGACGGACGTGACCGAAGTGCTGAGCCGCCCACATCTGGTGCTGTCCTACATCGGTCACGAGAATGGCGTCGCCTTGGGTGTGCTCGCGCAGCAGTTCGAGCACGAGTTGAGGGCGCAAGCGTACTCGTCGCGCTCGAACGACAGCGGACACTCGGCGCGCCACGCCAGCGATCTCAGCCTGCCACTCGGACGTGTCCTTGGCGTCCACCAGCTCCTCGAGTTGGCCGATCACGTGCTTGACGTGGCCCAGAATCGGGCACTCGACGGGGACGTTTTTGTGCAGGCACGCCGGGTCGATGTCGACGTGGATGACGCGCGCATGCGGTGCCCACTCGTCCAGCTTGCCCGTCACGCGGTCGTCGAACCGCGCGCCGACGGCGATGAGCAGGTCGGTGTGCTGGACGGCCTGGTTGGCGTACCACGTGCCGTGCATCCCGAGCATTCCCAGCGACAGCGGATCGTCGTCGGGGAAAGCGCCCAAGCCGTGCAGCGTCATCGTGACCGGTAGGCCGACGCGACGCGCAAACTCGGTGACGGCCTGGCTCGCGTCGCCCGATACCGCACCACCGCCGACGTAGAGCAGCGGCCGCTTGGACTCGGCGATCATCTGCGCGGCGACGGCGACTACGTCCGGGTCGCCTGTCGTGATCGGAGTGTAGCCCCTCACATCGGCGGTTTCGGGGTAGACGAACTCGGCGGCTTGCGAGAGGATGTCTTTGGGCAGATCGACGACGACGGGGCCGGGCCGTCCGCTGCGCGCGATGTGATACGCTTTCTTGATCGTCGGCGCCAAATCGGCAGCGCTGCGTACCTGGAACGAGTGCTTGGTGATCGAGCGCGTGACGCCGATGATGTCGGTCTCCTGAAACGCGTCGCCGCCGATCAGGTGGGTCGGCACCTGGCCCGTAAAGACGACCATGGGGATCGAGTCGAGCATGGCGTCGGCGATGCCGGTCACGCAGTTGGTCGCGCCCGGCCCCGACGTCACCAGGACCGTGCCCACGTCGCCGGTCGCCTTGGCGTAACCCTCGGCCATGTGCGTGCCGCCCTGCTCGTGGCGCACCAACACGTGCTCGAACGTCGGCGTCAGACGCGCCATCGCGTCGTAGATGCCGATGACGGCGCCGCCCGGATAGCCGAAGACGAAGCGCACGCCTTCGGCTTCGAGCGAGCGGACAAAGATCTCGGCTCCGGTCAGGGTGTCGGTGGCGGTCAGCGTTTGGGTCATGGTGCGGAGTGGAGTGGGGATGCGGCGGCGCGGTCGGGCTCGGAGGTGAGGGCGATGTAAGGGCGATTCATGAATCGCCCTTACGGCGGTTGGGGTCGTCTGCAAGCTCAGGCAGCGGCAGCTTCGCGTTCGGGGATCGCGACGGACACGGCGGGAGCGGCCATCGGCTGGCCGGGCAGGCGGAGCACGGCTCCCTCGCTGGCCGAGGTGACGAAGTAGGCGTAGCGCGCCAGGTAGCCCGTCGCGATGTGGGGCGTCCACTGAGGTAGCGCAGCCAGTCGGCGTTCGATCTCGTCGGCGTCGACCTCCAATGTCAGCGTCCCGGCGTGGGATGTCGATGGCGATGATGTCGCCCGGCTCGATGGCGGCGATGGGGCCGCCCGACGCGGCTTCGGGCGAAACGTGACCGATCGACAGGCCGCGCGTGGCTCCCGAGAAGCGCCCATCGGTAATCATGGCGACCGACGTGTCCAGCCCCTGCCCCGCCAGCGCCGACGTGGGCGCGAGCATCTCGGGCATACCGGGACCACCGCGCGGCCCCTCGTAGCGGATCACGACGACATCGCCCGGCACGACTTCGCCGCCCAAAATCGCCTCGGTCGCGTCCTCCTGCGAGTGGTAGATGCGCGCCGGACCGCTGAACGTCAGCATCGACGGGTCGACGGCTCCGGTTTTGACGACAGACGCGCCGGGCGCCACGTTTCCGCTCAGGATCGACAGGCCGCCCGTCGCGCGAAACGGATTCGACGCCGGACGCACGACCGTTCCGTCGACCGGAGCCGCGAATGCTAACGTGTCGGCTAGCGTCGAGTGCGCCGTCGGACGGTCGGTGTGCAGCAGGCCGCAGCGGTCCAACTCGGCCATAATCGCGGGCACGCCACCGACGCGGTCCAGGTCCTCCATGTGCACGTCGGGCGTGGCAGGCGAGAGCTTGCACAGGTACGGCGTCCGCGCGCTGATCTCGGACACGCGGCTGAGCGGATAGTCGATGCCCGCCTCGCGCGCGGCGGCCAGCAGATGCAGGATCGTGTTGGTCGAGCCGCCCATCGCCATGTCGAGCGCAAACGCGTCGTCGAACGCCTGGAGCGTCACGATGTCGCGCGCCGACAGTCCCCGTTCGACCATGCGGACCGCTGCTGCCGCCGCATCGCGCGCCAGCATGTGACGCTTGGGGTCGACGGCCAGGATCGAGCCGTTGCCGGGCAGCGCCAAGCCCAGCGCCTCCATCAGGCAGTTCATCGAGTTGGCCGTAAACATCCCCGCGCACGATCCGCAGGTCGGGCATCCATGGGCTTCCAAGTCGAACAGGTCGCCCTCGGAGATCGTGCCCTTGGCGAACTTCGACACGCCCTCGAACACGCTCACCAGGTCGATCTTGCGCCCGTCCGGCAGCACTCCGGCTTTCATCGGCCCGCCGCTGACCGAACACGACAGGCACGTTGCACCTGAGCGCGCCCATCAGCATGCCGGGCACGATCTTGTCGCAGTTGGGAATGCAGACCAGCCCGTCCAGGCAGTGCGCGTTGACGACCGTCTCGACCGCGTCGGCGATGATCTCGCGTGACGGCAGCGAGTAGCGCATGCCCAGGTGCCCCATCGCGATGCCGTCGTCGACGCCGATGGTGTTGAACTCGAACGGCACGCCGCCCGCATCGCGCACGCCCTCTTTGACGACCTTGCCGAAGGATTGCAAGTGGACGTGGCCCGGAATCAGGTCGATGTACGAGTTGCACACGCCGATGAACGGACGCTCGAAATCCGACTCGCGCTTGATGGCACCGGTCGCGCGCAGCAGGCTGCGGTGCGGCGCTTTGGTAAAGCCACGGGTGACGGTATCGCTGCGGCGAGCGGGAACGTCGGCTTGGGGTCGAGGGAGCATCGGGCGGAGGAGGTTGTGGTCAACCTCGTTCGCGGATGCTACAGGTCGACCGGCTCGTCAGGTGAGGACGAGAACGAGGAGCACCACGAGGACAGCCGCGAAGGTCGGCATCTCAGTCCCGGACGATTCCGGACAGCGTGTGGAGCGTGGCGGTCATGCGAGAGCGTGTGAACGATTGAAAGATGGGTGACCCACTGCCTCAGTGCAACCCCCCTCGACTAAGAAGATGAGAAACCGGGAAGCGCTTTTCATTCCATAACCGCCTCTCTGCCTTCATTTGACTGTCATCTAGAAACGCACGTGGGACTTATCGCCTCAAAAGAGGAGTCAATTAGTTTTGTGAAATCGACCAAATCGTCCCGGCAGATGCAGAAAACCCGGCAGGCCTGACGAGACCTGCCGGGTGTGGCGCTTGCAGTCGCGACCTGCCGTTACGCGTCCGCGCCCTCTTCGCCGTTCAAAAAGCGCATCGCACGCTCGACCATTCCCTTGCTTCCGATGTAGACCGGCACGCGTTCGTGAAGCGCGTCGGGCACCACGTCTAGAATCCGCCCGTCGCCCGTGAGCGCCAGTCCGCCGCACTGCTCGACGATCATCGCCATCGGGTTGGCCTCGTACATCAGCCGCAGTTTGCCGCTGGGCGAGCGCGTGTTGGCCGGGTAGATGTAGATGCCGCCCTTGATCAGGTTGCGGTGGAAATCCGACACGAACGAGCCGATGTAGCGGCTCGTGTAGGGCCGCCCGCTGTCGTCGTCCTCCATCTGCACCCACTTGATGTAGTCCTTGAGCCCGCGATCCCACGTGTTGTAGTTGCCCTCGTTGATCGAGTAGATCGTGCCCTCGTGTGGCGTCTGGATGTCGGGGTGCGACAGCAAAAACTCGCCGATGCTGGGCTCGAGCGTGAAGCCGTTGACGCCGTGCCCGGTCGTGTAGACCAGCATCGTCGACGAGCCGTAGACGATGTAGCCCGCCGCGACCTGCTGCGTGCCCGGCCTGGAGCGCGGACGACAGCGTCGGCTCCTCTGACGTCGTCGGGCAGGCTGTAGACGCTGAAAATGGTACCGACCGACACGTTCACGTCGATGTTGGTCGATCCGTCGAGCGGGTCGATCAGGACGATGTAGCGGCCGTCTTCGCCCTCCGACGACGCGTCGAGCGGGATGGCTTCGGCGTGCTCTTCGCTTCCGATCAGGCAGCACTCGCCACCCCGGCGCAGCGCGCGCACGAACTCGGTGTGTGCCAGTTGGTCCATCTTCTGCTGCGTCTCGCCCTGCACGTTGATGATGCCGCTCGCTCCGGTCACATCTTCCAGTCCAGCGCGACGCATCTCGCGGTTGACGATCTTGGCGGCGAGGCTGAGGTCACGCAGCAGTCTGGAGAACGAGCCGGTCGACTGGGGAAACGCCTCCTGCTGTTCGAGGATGAACTGTTCGAGCGTCTTGAACCCGGACGAGCGGGTGGTCACGGTGCCGTCGGTGAGGTCGGGCGTCATGTCGGAGGAGAAAGTGTGCAGAAGGACAAACCGACAAGCTACGGGCACACACCTCCTCACCGCCCCTATCCGCACCCGGATTGCCCAGACCTCACAAAAAGCGCTTCCGAATCGCGCACCGATCGCTTCTCTGCCTGACTCTTGAACGAACCATTCAGACGCAAAAAAGCCGCCGACCCTTGATCAGGATCGGCGGCTCGGTACACCCGGGAAGATTCGAACTCCCGACCTCCTCATCCGTAGTGAGGCGCTCTATCCAGCTGAGCTACGGGTGCGTGTGTGCGCCTGCCGACGTTGCCGTGACAGGACCGCTATGATACAGCATTTTCGATCTCGCGCGCAAGTGAAGCCGTCGTCAATCGAACGCGCGATGAAACACGTCGTCGTAGCGGGAGGCGGAATCGCGGGCGTGTGCGCGGCGTGGGCGCTGAGTGGCCGCAGCGCGCGTGACGCTGCTGGCTCCGGGCGGAATGGGCGATGGCGCGTCCGGCGTCGCGGCGGGGCTTGTCAATCCGTTCATGGGCCGCAAAGCCAACGGCGCGTGGCGATGGGCCGAGGCGATGCAGGCAACGGGCCGACTGCTGCGCCTGGGCGAGCGCGGCCTCTCCTCCACCGGCCTGCTGCGCCCCGCCGGATCTGCTCGACAGGCCGCGTTCTTCGCCAAACAGGCCGATCGCTTTCCGGACGACCTCGCGTGGACACCAGTCGACGCCTTCCGGACTTCGGCACCCTCCTCGTGCGAGGGGGCCGCGCCGTCGACGTGGCCGACCATGCTGCAGCAAGTCGGTCGCTGCAATGCCACACGTCGACGTGCGAGCCGAGCGCCTGCACGGATGGCGCGAAACGACAGAGACCGTCCACGTCGAAACCGACCGCGGACCTCACTCACCGCCGACGCGCTCATCGTCGCCGCTGGGGCGGACTGGACAGCCAACGCGCCCGATGCCACGCTGCACGGCGTCAAGGGGCAGATCGCCCTACTCCACGCGCCCGGCGCCGTTTCGCTTCCGATTTCGGGCGGCGTGTACCTCGTGCAGAGCGGTCCACACGTCGTCGTCGGCAGCACGTTCGAGCACTACGTTTGCCGACTTGTCCGTCGACCCCGACGCCCTCGCCGATCTAAGAGCCAAAGCCGCTCGGCTCCTACCCGCTCTGTCCGGCGCACACATCGTCGGAGGCCGCGCCGGGGTACGAGTGACCACGCCCGGGTTCGCGTCTTCCGCTCGTCGGCCCGGTCACGCCGCTGCGGCGCGTGTGGTGCCTGACCGGACTGGGCGCCAAAGGCCTGCTCATGGGACCGCTCGTCGCCCAAATGCTGGCTGGGCGCCTTACTCGACGGGCTGCGCTTCCCGCCGAAATCGACTCGCGTAGAGCGGGTGTCGCTCCCGTCCACCTACGCGTGGCGCTCTTCCTCCTCAGGGCAGATCGAAGGCGAAGGAAAGCCTGCGTGACTACTCGCTTCGGCGCTTCGTCCGCCGGGTCGGATCGGCAGTAAGCGGATCTTCTGGCCACGGATGCTTGGGATAGCGCCCGCGCAGGTCTTTGCGCACGTCGTGGTAGCTGCCGGTCCAGAATCCCGCCAGGTCGCTCGTCACCTGGACGGGGCGGCGCGCAGGCGAGAGCAGGTGCATCAGGACCGGGATTTTCCCCTCCAGAACCGTCGGCGTCGTGAGTTGGCCGAACATCTCTTGCAGCTTGACGGCGAGGACGGGCGCGTCGGGATCCGAATAGTCGAGCGCGATGGCGCTGCCGGTCGGGACGGTAATGCGTTCGGGAGCGAGCCGGTCGAGGGCCGAGCGGTGTTGCCATCCGGCCAGGCTCATCAGCGGCTCGACCAAGTCGATGCGGGCGAGGTCGGACAGGCGCTTGGCGGTCGGCGCGTGCGGCAGGAGCCACGTGTCGAGGCCTGACGAGCAACGCATCGTCGGACACGTCGGGCCACGCATCGCCCTCGTGGTGACGGAGAAACGCCAGTCGCTCGCGCAGCCGCGTCGGCGTCCTTGCTCCACGTCAGCACGTGCAGCCCGCGCTCCCTCGACGGCATCCATCAAGACCGCGCCGACGCGTGCCGGGTCGGGACGCGCCGGTTTGGACGAGAGGACGAGCGCGCCCAGCGTACGCCGCGACTGGGCGACGACACGGTCGGCGTCGGCATCGTAGGCGATCACGTCGTCTATCGTGATCTGATCCGAGAAGTGCGCCTCCACTTCTTCGGACGAGAGCGGCGCCGCCAGAGCGATGCGGAGCCGGTCGCCCTCGCCTTGCAGCGTGGCGACGGCGACAAAATCGGCGTCGGCGAGCGGGCTGCCTTTGTCCAGGCGGGCGCGCTGGCCGGTTGCGAGTCGAACGCGGATGTCTCCCCACTCGGTCGTGCCTTCGGGCTGCCCGATGCGGTCGGGAAAGGCGAGAGCGACGAGCAGGCCCAAGGGCGCCGGGCCGCTGGCGTCGCGGCTGCCGTCGACGCGGCGCAGCAGGTCGTGTGCGAGTTGCTTGGCCCGGTGGACGGCACCTCGGCTCGGCGGCGGACCGGGGACGTTCTTTCCGGCGAGCGCGTCGAGCCGCAGACGCGCGTCGGGCGGCGGCGGTCCTCCGCTCCCTCGGAGCAGATCGCGCTCGGACAGGACGGCGGCCAGATCAGCGGCCGCGCGGGCGTGGCCCAGTTCGGCGCCTCGCAGCAGCAGATGCCCCAGACGCGGATGCAGACCCAAGCGGACGAGCGCGCGGCCGTGCGGCGTAACGCGGCGTCCCGAGTCGACGGCGCCCAGTCCGTGCAGCAGGTCGTAGGCGGCGTCCATCGTGCGCTCGGGCGGCGGGTCGAGCCAGCGCAGATCGCCAGCCGACGCGCCCCACGCGGCCAGTTCGAGCGCCAGCGGAGCCAGATCGGCGTGCTGCATCTCGGGCGACTGCTGAGCCGGCCGGCGGTCGTGCTCGGCACATCGTCCACAACTGGTAGCACACGCCCGGCGCAACGCGTCCCGCTCGTCCGGCGCGCTGCTCGGCGCTCGCCCGGCTGTGCGTGACGGTCGCCAGACTCGTCCGCCCGGCTCCGGCGTCGTAGCGCGGCACCCGGGCAAAGCCGCCGTCGACGACCGCGCGTATGCCCGGCAGCGTCAGACTCGTCTCGGCGATCGCGCTCGCCACGACGACTTTGCGTCGCCCGCTGCCCGACGGAGCCAGCGCGGCGTCCTGATCCCCAAGCGACAGACTTCCGTGCAACGGCACCACGTCTACGCCGGACAAGCCCGTCAGCCGCTCTCGTACGCGGTCGATCTCTCTCACGCCGGGCAGGAAAACGAGCACGTCACCATCGGTCTCGTCTAGCGCATGGCGGACAGCCTGAGGTACCAATCGTTCGAGCCGGTCGAGCGGTGTACGCGCGTCAGGCGGCACGTCGCCGGGAAGCAGGCGGCGGGTATCGACCGGAAACGTGCGGCCTTCGCTTGTTACGACCGGAGCATCCAACCAGCGAGCCGCGCGGGCGTCGGGCGTTGCCGACATGAGTAGCAGGCGCAGATTGGGCCGAATCGACGACTGCACGTCGAGCGCCAGCGCCAGCGCCAAATCCGCCGTCAGGCTGCGCTCGTGGTACTCGTCGAACACGAGCAGACCGACGCCGCTCAGTTCGGGATCGTCCTGGATGCGGCGCACCAGAAGGCCATCGGTCACCACTTCTAACCGGGTCGCTCGCGACACCTTGCTCTCCATCCGCACCCTGTAGCCCACCGTCTCGCCGACGCGCTCACCTCTGAGCCGAGCGACGTAAGTGGCGGCACTCCGAGCAGCCAGGCGGCGCGGCTCGGTCATCACGATCGACTGCCCGTCCAGCCCTGGCCAGTCGAGCAGGTCGAGCGGCGCGCGCGTCGTCTTCCCGCTGCCCGGCGGCGCTTCGAGAACGACGATCCGATGGCCCGACAGCGCCGCACGCAACTCGGGCAGAACGGCAGTGACGGGCAAATCGGGCAGGCGCATAGGCACGGCAACGCACCGCCGCTCGGGAAGAGCCGGAGAGGCCGCTGTCGCCTGGTGTCGGAAACTCGTAACCAAGGACGAAAGGCACGAACTGGACAGACCGAATCGAACACATGCGCATTCGGGATCATCTATCCCCATGTTTTAGCGGCCGACGTTCAGCTTCACTGACCGCGCACGAAAGTGCCACACTTCTGCCGCAACTAGTCAGCATGATCTCTGCTAGAGGTCACCTCATCCCAACTGCTCCACCGATGTCCTCAGTTTTCCGCGCGCTCGCGCTTCTAGGCCTTCTGGCATTACCGATGACGGCCCAAGCACAGCGCCCCAACGGCGGTGGACCTCCCGGCGGTGTGCAAGGCGGCACGATCTCGGGCGTCGTCGTCGAAGCGGCCAACGGAGCCACGATTCCGGCGGCATCGGTCGCGCTGTACTCGATAGCCGGAGCGGACACGACGTTTCTGACGGGCACCATCACCGAAGACGACGGGGCGTTCACTCTGGAGCGCGTCCGTCCGGGCACGTACCGCGTCCGCGTTTCGTTCATCGGGTTCGACTCGCAGACCTTCTTCCCCGAGATCAGCCGAGGCAACATGTCCGTCGATCTAGGACGCGTCGAGATGGCCGAGGGCGCGGTCCTGCTCGACGGAGCGACGGTCGAGGCCGAGCGCGCGTTCGTCGAAGTCGGCATCGACCGGACGAGCTACAACACGGCGGATCAGATCGTCGGCCAGGTGGGCACGGCGACGGACCTGTTGCAGCAGATCCCCTCGGTCGAAGTCGATCAGGACGGCGGCATCAGCTTGAGAGGAAATGCCAACGTCGCAATTCAGATCAACGGGCGCCCGGCTCCGGTCAGCGGCGCGTTTTTGGGCGTGTTCCTGCAGCAGCTTCCTGCCGGTCAGATCGAACGCATCGAAGTCATCCCCAACCCGTCGGCGCGCTATGAGCCGGACGGCATGAGCGGCATCATCAACATCGTGCTCAAGCAGGACGCCGAGTTGGGCATCAGCGGCAGCCTCTCGGCAGGCGGCGGCACGCAGGGCGACGCCAACGCGGGAGCCAGCATCAACTATGGCAAGGGCAAGTGGAACGCGACGGCCAACTACGGCCTCCGCCTGGACAGCCGTCCGTCGAGCGGATCGAGCCTGCGCGAAACGTTCGGCAATAGCCAGATCTACGGCGTCCCCACCGTCCTCAACCAGATCAGCGAAGGAGACCGCGGCGGCTTCTCGCACCTCGTCAGCACCAACGTAGACTACAAGCTTTCGCCCAAGGGTACGCTTTCCAGCGCACTCGTGCTCAGCGTCCGCTCCAATGAAGACGAAGATATCGAAGCGACGAGCCTGGGACAGTTCGGCGGCTCGCAGACGATGTTCGAGCAGTACAACCGAGTCCAGGACGAAGAAGGCGATGGCCTGAGCCTGGACGCCCGCGTCGGCTACGACTACGTCGTCGAATCGGGCCGCGACGAGTTGCGCACCGAACTGAGCTACGACGTGTCGAGCGGCGACGAGACCGAGCGCTTTCGCATCGCGCCGTCCGGATCGGTCGGCTTCCCGTCGGACGGTCCGTTTCAGCAGACCGAGGACGAGTTCGAGCAAGAGGGCGAGTTGCGCATCGACTGGACGCGCCCGGCAGGCGACGACGCCAAGTTCGAGTTGGGCTACCAGGGCAAGCTGGAGATCTCCGACGAGTCCTCGACGCTGGACTCGCTCGACACCAGTTTCCGCCGCATCGACTCGTTCGACCTTACCGACCAGGTCCACGCCGGTTATCTGATCTACGGCCGGACGATGGGCCAGTGGGCCGCTCAGGGCGGCGTGCGCGCCGAGTACCAGGGGCAGGACTTCACGTTCGCGCAGGGCGGTCAGGACCGCGACGCCAATGTGGATCGCTTCAACTTCTTCCCCAGCGCGTTTCTCACGTTTGCCCCCAACGACGGGCAGCAGTTCAAGGCCAGTTTCAGCCGCCGCATCAACCGCCCGCGCGGACGCCAGCTCAACCCGTTCCCCTCGCTCAGCGATCCGCTCAACATCCGCGTCGGCAATCCCGAACTCGACCCCGAGTTCACCAACGCGTACGAACTGGGTTACTCGGCCTTCTCGAATAAGGGATCGCTGAGCCTGACACCGTTCTACCGCTACACGACCGGCATCATCCGCCGCAGCGTCGACTTCGACCCGGTCACCAATGTGCGCACGCTGACGTTCGTCAACTTGGACACCGAGGAGAGCTACGGCCTCGAAGTCGTCTCGACGCTGCGCGTGCTCGGCCGAGGCAACGTGCTGCTCTCGCTCAACGGCAACCGCCAGGTGTCGGACGGCTCGGTCGACGGCCAGCAGACCGGCGCCGATGCGTTCACGTGGGGCGGCCGGATGAGCCTCAACCTGCCCGTTCGCCCGGGCACCGACATCCAGGCGTTCGGCTTCTACCGCGCGCCGTACGACACCGAGTTCGGTCGCATCAGCAGCTTCTCGCTGAGCAACCTGAGCGTCCGCCAGCGCTTCATGGACAACAAGCTGAGCCTTTCGCTCAACCTGAACGACGTGTTCGACTCGTCGGGCTTCTCGTTCAACATCGGCGAGGAAGGCCTGTACCGTCAGGAGGCCAACCGCCGCTGGCAGGGACGCAACCTGTCGCTCGCGCTGATCTACGCGTTTGGCGACCAGAGCAACCAGCGCCGCCAGCGCAGAGGCGGCGAAGAGCGCGGCGGCGGCGGCGACGAAGGCGGCATGTTCTAAAGCCAGCAGCGATCCGCGGATCACAGCCAAACCTGACAGGTCGTCGAGACTTGTCAGGTTTTTTTTTGCCTCAACCGCTCAGCCACATCATCCAAGTCCGCCACCTTCTCCCCTGCCACCTGCCACCCGTTGGCCGTTCGAGAGACGAGGATTCCGCCCTCGACCAGCCCAAACCCCAACCGCCGAGCCAGATGCTCGGCCCAGAACCGATCCGCTCCCTGGGCGTCGACCGTGACGCCCGCGCCAGTTTGCTCCGATTCCGGCCGATAACCGACGGCTGTGTCGAACGCGCGCTCCAGCACACCCGATAGGCCAAGCGCTTCGGGTAGTCCGGCGTGAAGTGTGGCGGGGCCGCTGGCCTGCGGAACGAGTGCCCACACCTGATCGGCCGACGCCAGCGCGGCGCCGAGTTCGTGTGTTGCGGCGAGAAGAGCGCGACCTTCGGTTCTCGCCAAGTCGCGGAGCAAGGCAAAGACGGCGGATCTGCCCGGCGCGTCCAAGTGGGCCGTCGGTTCGTCGAGCAGGACGACCGCTCCGTCCTGAGCCAGCGCGCGGGCGACGAAGACGCGTTGCTGCTCGCCGCTGCTCAACTCTCCTATCGGACGAGAGGCGTATTCCGACGCTCCGGTTCGTCCGAGCGCGCGTGACACGGCGTCGCGGTCGGCATCCGAAAGCCGCCCCGTCAGAGAGGTATGCGGGTAGCGTCCCAGCGCAACCACTTCACGCGCCGTCAATCCGCCCGCCGTCGTCCGATCGGCCAGCACCAGCGCCAGCCGTCGCGCCCGCTCGCGCGCCGTCAGGTCGTGCAACGCATCATCGCCCACCCGCACACTGCCACCGATAGGATCGAGCAGTCCGGCGACGGTCCGCAGTGTCGTCGTCTTGCCTGAGCCGTTGCGCCCCAAGAGTATAGTCAGTGTTCCCGGCTCCAACGCTGCATCGCCCACGACGGCGATAGCCGTAGATCCATAGCCGACGCGCAGGTCGTGCGTGGTGAGAGCGGAGGTCGAGAGGAGCATGGGACGGAAGTTAGAAGAACCGCGCCATCCGCCGCCCACGCATCAAGATCACGATCACGAACGGAGCGCCGACGAGCGACGTGACCGCGTTGATCGGCAGCTGGAGCGGACTTCCGGGCAGGCGCGCCGCTAGATCGCACGCCACCAGCAGCGTCCCGCCGATGAACAGGCAAGCGGGCAGCAAGACGCGATGGTCCGCCGAACCCGTCAACGCCCGAGCGATGTGTGGAACGGCCAGCCCGACGAATGCGATCGGTCCGCAGAAGGCCGTCACGCCTCCGGCCAGCAGACTCGTCGACGCAAACGCGGCCCAGCGGACGCCCACGACCGGCACTCCCATGGTTTCGGCGTAGCGCTCGCCCAGCAGCCACGCGTTGAGCGGCTTGACGAGCACCAACCCGACCGCAACGCCCAGCCCGACCAGCAGCGCCAGGACGCCGAGTTTGTCGCCCGCGATCGATAGGCTGCCGAACGTCCAAAACACGAACGCTTGCAGCTGCTCCGACGTGGCGAAGTATTGCAGGATCGAGACCGCCGCGCTCGCGAACGCCGCCACCATCAGCCCGACGATCAGGACAGTCACGCTGTCGTCTACACGCGCGGCGACGAGCAGCACGAGCAGCAGCACGCCGGCGGCTCCTGCAAGGGCCGCGAGAGCCAGCGTCCACGGCCCCATCGCCACTCCCCACGCCGCGCCGCCCAGCGTCACGGCGGCGACGCCCAGGCTCGCCCCGGCGCTCACGCCGAGCACGTACGGACCGGCCAGCGGGTTGCGGAAGATCGTCTGCATCTGCAAGCCCGCTACGCCCAACGCGCCGCCCGCGAGGAGCCCGGCCAGGGTACGGGGAAGGCGATGGTCGAGCACGATCACGCGCGCGATGGGACGTACTTCGCCGCCGGTCACCATCGCCCAGAGATCGGCGAAGCCTACATCGGACGAGCCGAGCGTCAGACTCAGCACGATCAGCCCAGCGCACGTGACGATCGCCGCGGCCATCCAGCGGACGAAACGTGTCATAGCGCCAGTCCCAGAAAGGTAGGCGACCGCCTTCTTTCGCCGTCGTTCCCGCGTAGGCGGAAGTCTACAACCCCTGCGACTGCTAGTTCAACGCGCTCTGCCCGAGCATGAGAAGCAATTGCGGGTCCCTGCCCTCGCGCGGACGACGATGCAGTGGACGTTAGCATCGGCTCTTTACAGAGTGGGTGAGGCAATAGCTCAGGCTGACGGCATGAGAAGTGCCTTTCCCGCTCTCGCACGCGACGCCGCTTCGCCCGTTCACGTTGCATCTGACGAGCGGATTCTCGCCGGGTCGAACTCGAAACGACCGTTGGGGAGGCCATCACTGATCACCCACGCGCGCCGGAAGACGACGGAAGTACGTCATCTGGTGATCGGGCAGGCTACCGGTGTAGAACGCTTTGATCAGATCGGCCAGCACGATGTCGGGTTCGGCGACAGCGGTTTCGAAGAAGTCGAACCCTCCGCCCTGGCTCATCCGCGCGTCGTAGTTGAACACTCGGCCCGACTGGACGGCGTGAAACGCGAGGTAGCGCTCGTCGGCCTGTCGGATTTGGCGCAGCGAGGCGACGGCTCCCGGCGCGATCCAGACGCGCGCGTCGGCGGCCTGGGCCAGGACGGTCTCGAGGTCGAGCGCGAGCGATCCGGACTGCTCGGTGTCCATCCACGGATAGCTGCCTCCGGCGTCGCGGATGAAGGCGGCGAGGTAGCTCTGGCCCCCCGGCACGTGCCACGTCCCCTGCCACGCCGAGCCGCTGATGATCTGAGTGCGCTGCGTCTGCCGCGCTTGCCCTAGTCGAAAGCGTTCGTACCGGTCAGCGACGCTGTCGGCGTAGGCGCGCGCCTCAGCCTCTCGGCCGACCAACGCGCCCATCAACACGATCCACTCCATCCGGCCCAGCGGCGTCGTTTCGGTCCAATCGCCGACGAACAGGACAGGGATGCCCGCAGACGTGAGCAGCCGCGCGGTCTCGCCGGGACCGCTGACGGCGCCCATCAGCACCACGTCGGGAGCGGCGGCGATGATCGCTTCGGGATCGACGGTGTCGCCTACGCCGAAGTCGATGATCCGCCCGTCGTCCAAACCAGCGCGGATCGCAGGCGTGTTGATCCAGTCGCCGCCCGAGACCGAACCCACGGCGCCCGACGCTCCGGCGCGGTCGATCAGTCCCAAGAACGTCGTCGAAAGCACAGCCATCGACGCGACCGGCGTCTGGATCGTCGTCATGCCGTCGGGGACGGCGGACCTGACGCTGTCCGCTGCCCCACGCGGGACCAGGGCGTAGCGCACCGTATCGGCCATGCCGGGCCATGCGCCGGTGATCTCGGCCACATCGTAGCCGGGCCCCGTCAGCAGCCGAAATCCAGCCGCATGTGCCAGAGGACGTGGCGGCAAATCGGGAAGCAGAGACGGTCGGCTCAGAGCGGCAACCGGTGAGCAGAACGAGTAGGGCGAGGAGCAACAGGCGCATGCCGAAGGGTACGCCCGATGGCGCGCCGCGAGCAAGCACCTTGCCTACACCTTCACTCGTCAGCCGCGAGGTGGGCAACGCTCCAATCGGCGAGGTCGCGCAGCAGCGGCATGAACGAGCGGCCGCGCTCGGTGAGTGCGTACTCGACGCGCGGCGGGACCTCGGGGTATTGCGTACGCGACACCATACCGTCGGCTTCGAGCGCTCGGAGCTGCTGCACGAGCATGCGTTCGGATATGCCGTCGATGCGGCGACGGAGTTGGCCGTAGCGCTGCGAGCCGTCTCCTAGTTGCCAGAGCAGCAGGATCTTCCACCTGCCACCGATGACACCGATCAGACGGGTGACGGGACACATGGTGCGATCCACGGGATCTTCAATGTCTACTAAAGTCCTGATATCCATTTCTAACTAAATCGATGGTAGCTGACTGAAAAGTACGTACCTGCGATTGGGCGTGTAACAAGATATCTTCTCTCTTCCACACGATCCAACTGCCATGAACGTCACCATTTTCGGCGCCTCGGGCCGCACCGGCCAGCCCCTCGTCCAGCAAGCACTAGGCGCGGGCCATCACGTCACCGCGTTCGTCCGCTCCCCCGCCAAACTCACGATCCAGAACCCCAACCTGACCGTCGTTCAGGGCGACATCACCGATGCGGCTGCCGTCGCTCGCGCCGTCACGTCCGAAACCGACGCCGTCTTCGTCGTCTTGGGCCACGCCAAAGGAGCACCGGACGACGTGCTGACCGTCGGCACCCGGCACATTCTCGACGCAATGAAGGCCTCGGGCGTCACGCGGATCGTCAACCTGACCGGCGGCGGCGTTGCTTCGCCCAAGGACCCGCCCTTCCTGCCCTCCAAGATCGTGAGGGGCATCATGCGCGTAGTCGCCGGTAAGCTGCTCAAGGACTCCGAGCGCCAGGCTGAACTGCTCACCCAATCGGGCATGGAGTGGACCAACGTCCGTGGTCCGCGTTTGACCGAGGACGCGCTGACCGGCCACTACACGGCAGGATATCTCAAACTCGGCATGGTCTCGGTCAGCCGCGCCGACGTGGCGCACTTCATGCTGCACTGCGTCGAGGACCACGCGTTCATTCGAGAGTCGCCGCACATCGCTCCAGCAGAAAACGAAGCCAAATAATTTGCCCTCATGGAAACCACTCCAAAAACCGTAACCCTCGACCTGTTCTCAGACATCGCGTGTCCCTGGTGCTACGTCGGCGAGGCGCGGCTCGAGCAGGCGATGGAGCAGACGGGCATCCGCGTCGAGCGGCGCTGGCATCCGTTCCAGTTGCAACCCGACATGCCGCCGGACACGCGGTGGATGGACTTTGCGCCCGGCAAGTTCGGCGGCGTGGAGCGGATGAAGTCGGCGTTCTCGCACGTCGTGTCGGCGGGAGCCGAGAATGGGATCACGTTCGACTTCGAGCAGATGCCCTACGCGCCCAACACGATGGATGCGCATCGGCTGATCTTGTGGGCGCAGGACACGGCCGGGACCGAACCGGCGTTCGCCCTCGCCCACGCGCTCTACGAGGCCTACTTCTCCGACGCCCGCCACATCGGCGATCCGTCGGTTCTGGCCGACATCGCCGGAGAGACGGGACTCGACCGCGCAGCTGCCGTCGCCCATCTCGCCACGGATAAGGGCCGCGCCGTCGTGACGGCCAGCCAGACCGAAGCCCAGCGGCTGGGCGTGAGCGGCGTTCCCTTCTTCGTCCTCAACGGACGGCACGCTCTGAGCGGTGCCCAACCTGTCGACGTGTTCGTCCGCGCGCTGGAGCAACTGGCAGCGGAGCGGGAAACCGAAGGCTGAGCATCGCGCGGCCGCGCTCCTGCGCCCGGGCCAGACGGGGCGAACCAGGCTCGACACGCGACCGCGTGGCCTCGGGCTTCCTATCGTCGGTCGACCGGAGCCGGCTTTCTCATTCTCGGGTGCCCGGCTGGTACTTGCCCATGCGGACGACCTCGACCTGCTGCGTCCACACGATCACAGCGTGGTGGGCGAAGTAACGGTCGGCCACGTGGTCGACGATGCGAGTGCCCACGTCGGGCGTGACGATCATCTCGATCCGGACGTTGGCGCCCTCCCACGCGCTCGCCCGGATGCCCCGGCTGCCCTCACCGTGCGCGTCGGTCGTGGTGTAGCCTTGGGCCCCCAGCTTCTGGAACGCCGCGATCAGGTCACGTTCGAGCAGTTTCTCGGCGACGACGGTGACGAGCGTGGCGGGAACGGTAGGCATCGGTTGGTCAGGTTAAAACAGAGGAGCCAGATGCGACGCCATCCAGAAGTAGAGCGGAATGCCCAGCGTAATGTTGAACGGAAACGTCAGCCCCAGCGCACCCGTGAGGTACAAGCTCGGCGACGCTTCGGGCAGCGCGATCCGCACGGCAGCTGGAGCAGCGATGTACGACGCGCTCGATACCATGGCGCCCAGAACGGCAGCACCCGACGGGCCAAGTCCACTCAGCAGTCCGCCCGCTACACCCAGCGCACCGTGGACGATGGCGATTCCGATGGCGAAGGCCACGAACGGCCACCCGGCTTTCTTGACATCGCGCAGCCGGGACGCCGCCACGACACCCATTTCGAGCAGGAACAGCAGCAGCGCGCCCTGAAATCCGGCCTGGAAGAACGGCGCGATCGGAGCAAACCCCGTTTCTCCGGCAACCCACCCGATCGCCAGTCCGCCCACGAGCAGGATCACGCTCTTGCCCGTCACGACTTCGTGCAGCGCCTTCTGCCAGCTGCCCGCCCGGTCGCCCTTGACGAACGCGAGCATCAGCGCAACGACGATGGCCGGCACTTCGAGCAGCGCCACCAGCGCAGGCAGAAACCCCTCGGCCGACTGCCCGATCGCGTCCGCGAACGCCAGCGCCGCGATGAACGTCACCGCCGAAACCGACCCATAGTGCGCCGCCAGTGCCGCGCTGTTGACCAGGTCCATGCGCAGCAGTTTGCGCAGCACCCAGTACGCCGTCAGCGGGGTGAGAATACCCAGAAACAGCGTCATCCCCGCGGGAGCCGCGAACTCGGACAGCGGCGTCTTACTCAGCGCGACTCCGCCTTTCAGCCCAATCGCGAGCAGCAGGTAGATCGATAGCGCCGAGTAGAGCGCCTCGGGCAGCTTGAGGTCGCTCCGCACCAGCGCCGCGAACGCGCCGAGCACGAACGCCAGCACGACGGGCGAGAGCAGGTTGGCGAGAAGCGCGTCGAGGGGCACGGCGAAGGATCTAGGGAGCGCCGGAAGCTACGTTACGCAGCGAGCGCAGGCGGGGACGCCGGGCGGACAGAACAAACGCGTCCGGCACCTGCGATCCATCGAACGAGAACGCACCGACATGCTCGCCGCCCTGCCGATTCCACTTGGCCTCCGCCGCCACATCGACGAAGGGAGCATGCCGGTCGATAGGAACTACGGCGGCGATTTCTCGGCTCCAATCGGTCGGCAGGCTTTTAGCAAGGCGAGTGACAAACTCTTTCTTGTACCCGGAATCGGCTATGCTCTGCATCCAAGAAGCAGACACTACCAAATCCCACGATTGCTCGTCGTCTCGGAGAAACAGGCCGAGCATGTCGAACTCTCCCCTCTCCTTTTCAAAGTCGACTACGAGGGCGCGCAGCGGTTCGAGCAGGTGGTTCATAACCTTTCGAGGATCTTCCTGACGGACTGTACGAAGAGATGGGCCTCACGTTCTACCGCCTTCCGAGGATTGTATCGTCTCTCCGGTGTCCAAGACACGACTACCTGCCAATCTGCCGCTGACCCTCTCCATCGGCTACCTGCCGATAGCGTCCCGACAGGCTGAGCAGAACGCGGAGGTCGTGCGTCCGAAAGCTTCGGTAGCCGTCAAACTCCTTGCTCGTCGCTGGATAGCCGCTCCAGTTCAGCACCTCGCAAATGCGCGCTTTGAGAGCGAGTTCTACGGTGTACCCTGCCAGATACACAGCACCGTCGTACCGAGGCGGCATTGAGTAGTACTTCGGCGTCTTTAAGGCGCGAAGAGGCTAACCGGCTGAGGTCCGCCGCCGCGATTACTCGCCCTGGGCCAGGCTGTAGCCGCGGTTGCCGTCGAACGTGTAGAGGTGCTCGGTCTTGATCACTTCGAGCTTGGCCTGGGTGATGCTGCCGAGCAGCTCGAGCACGTCGGCGAAGACGATCGGGGCGCCGTCGGGGTTGGTGAAGCGGCAGCGCCAGTGGTCGGTTAGCGTCGTGGCGGCGTTGCCTTCGGGATAGACGAGCACGCCCCGGTTGGTGATCAGCTTGAGGCGCAGCGTGTCGGTCGAAGCCGCGTCGAGGCGCTGGCCGATCAGGTTGGGGTCCATGTCGCCTTCGTGCCAGTCGCAAAACACGTCCACGCCGACGAGCTGCTTCTCGGCGCGCGGACGCGGACGCACGTCCAGGTCCATCTCGACCGGCTCCCCAAACGACTCGGGCTGCAGGTTCTTGGACGGCGACTGCCCCATCCGCTCGATCACCGCGTCGGCGAACTCCTGAGTACCGACCTTCTTGGTGCTCACCTGCTGCCTATAGATGTCGCCCGTGTGGATGCCGTCTTCGATCGTGCGCAGCCACGCGTTGCGCACCTTGGCGGCAATGTCCGGCTTGCCCAGGTGGACGAGCATCATGACGGCGCCGTTGAGCAGCCCGCTCGGGTTGGCGATGCCCTCTCCGGCGATGTCGGGCGCCGATCCGTGGATGGCTTCGAACATGGCGTATTCGGTGCCGACGTTGGCGCTTCCGCCCATGCCGACCGATCCGGCCACTTCGGCGGCGATGTCCGAGATGATGTCGCCATAGAGGTTGAGCGTGCAGATCACGTCCAGCCGCTCGGGACGAGCGGCGACCAGCGCGCTGCCGATGTCGATGATCTTGTACTCGTTCTCGATGTCGGGATACTCGGTCGCCACCTCGTCGAAGACCCTATGGAAGAGACCGTCGGCCTGCTTCATGATGTTGTCTTTGGCCATGCCCGTCACCTTCTTGCGGCCGTGGGCGCGTGCGTACTCGAACGCGTAGCGCACGATGCGCTCGCAGCCCGGACGCGAGATCAGCTTGAGCGCCTGGACGACCTGGTCGGTCTGCTGGTGCTCGATTCCGGCATAGAGGTCCTCCTCGTTCTCGCGCACGATCACCATGTCGAGCAGCGGATAGGGCGTCTGGACGTAGGGCGAGTAGGCCTTGACGGGCCGCACGTTGGCGAACATCGACAGGCTCTTGCGCAGCGTCACGTTGAGGCTCTTGTAGCCGCCGCCGCTCGGAGTCGTGATCGGGGCTTTGAGCAAGACTCGCGTCTTGGCGAGGCTGTCCCACGCGCTGTCGGGGATGCCGCTCTTCTCGCCCGCGAGGTAGACCTTTTCGCCGACTTCGATCACGTCGTACGTGAGGCCCGCGCCCGCCGCGTCGAGGATGCGGAGCGTGGCGTCCATGATTTCGGGGCCGATGCCGTCTCCTTTGGCGACTGTGATCTGGGTGCTCATGGCGAGGTAAGGGATTCAGATGAGAGAAAATCCAAAATAGCCGAACGAGCGTCGCCCTCACGTGAAAAGCCGCTTCCGAGCACGAGCGCTCGAAACGTATGCTATGCGTCACAATGAACTTTGTAAGCGCTTACATTACGTTTGTGCTTGACTTAACACTACTCAGGCCCAATCTTAACGATTCCCCAACACCTACACCCCAAACCCCAACTCGCGTATGCGACATCTCGCTACTACCCTCACCCTTCTTCTGCTGCTCGTCCTGGTCGCCCCGGCGTCGGCGCAGTTCACGGCTAACTGGACTGGCAACACTAGTCCTGCTTATCTCAACGCGAACAGTCGAGGTACTCGCATTCGTCCCCGGATTCTCCGACGGAGTGGGTGGAGCTAATGACCGCGTAGTCGTAATTGATCGCAGTGGAAACACTCTCCAAGTGCACGATCCTAATACAGGTGCCATTGTTAGCACACCAACTTTTCCAGCCAACGTGTGACTGGAGGAGCCTTCGGGTTCGCAGTCAACGATGCCGATGCAACTAGCGACGGACTGCTCGTTGTCTGCAACCTGGCGCTCGGGCAGCGCTCCCATTCATCTGCTACTCAATTGCCGACGAAACCGCCACCGCGGCCACTCAGCTATTCAGCTTCACACCTACGGGCACTACCGTCTTGGCGACAAGGTCACCGTGTCAGGTAGCTGCTGCGACAGGCTACTCCGTCTGGGCAGCCGACGCGAGCAATACTCGGCGTGTCTTCCGATTCAGCAGCGTCTGACTTTGCCATTCCTACCGAGATAGCACTCACGATACAGTGCGGTAACAACACTATTGCATCCAATGGAACGCTCGCCTCTAGTGTCACTCCTAAGCACCGAAGACGGAAGCACAGGATTCTTCGCTCACGGGTAATGGTAATCGCGCTGCGCGAGTACAATGCTGCAGGTGCTTTTCAGGAGCGGATCTCACGGTGGCTGTTGCTACAGGCACAAATGGTGCTGACATACTTTGAGCAGAACGGCAACGGCAATGGCTCTCGATTTACGACTACAATAACACGAATTACGGATACCAGCGACGCATCGCTGATGTGACAATGGTGCAGCTACGGCCACGCATCTATCGGCCGACACCGTCTGGCGATGCGCATAGGTCAACTAACTCAGGTGGTAACGGTGATACGGATGTCACGCGTCAACAGCGATGGGACAGTAACCGTCTTCTGTTGCTCGGTGCAAGCAACGGTATTGGCGGCTTCACTACGAACATGGCCAACCTCCCCGTCGAACTCACCGCCTTCACCGGCACGCTCTCGGCAACGCGGCTCGCCTCGCATGGGCGACGGCGTCGGAAACCAACAACCAGGGTTTCTACGTCGAGCACAGCGCCAACGGATCGAGCTTCCGCGACGTGCACTTCGCTCCGGGCTTCGGCACGACGCTCGAAGCGCAGAGCTACGTCTTCACGACGGCCGAACTCGCGCCCGGCGTGCACACGTTCCGCCTGCGCCAGACCGACCTCGACGGAGCGACCGAGCTTTCGTCGACCGTCGAGTTGACGGTGTCGAGCGACAACGCCGTCATGAGCGTGGCTCCGAACCCCTCGCGTGGCCTGACCAGCGTGAGCCTGTCGGTGCCGAGCGCGCAGCAGGTGACCGTGTCGGCCTACGACGTGACGGGCCGCCTGGTGACGACGCTGTTCTCGGGCGCGGCTGACGCGACCGTCTCGGCGACGCTCTCGGACGTGGCTCCGGGCGTCTACGTGATCGTGGCCCAGGGTGAGACCTTCCGCCTCACCACGAGCGCGACGGTTCTCCGGTAACGCCTGAGCTTCGGCTCCTCTCCGCCCTCCGCAGAAGTCGATTCTGCGGAGGGCTTTTTGGTTTGGCGCAATAGATCGTGCGGTTTACACGTAAACGCTTCGTCACAGCCCTCCGCTACTTTCATGCGCCCCTTCGAGCAGCACTTCATCCGCCACATCGAACTCTGGCTGAGCGCCGCCGGGCTGCTCGTCGCCTTTGTCGTTCCTACTATACTGGGACCGGGCGTCGATTTCTGGAAGGCGGTCGCGCTCACCGCTCTCCTCGTGAGCGTTCTGCACGGCATCGTGTTCTGGAGCGTCAAGAGGCGGCACGCGAGCGTGCGTAGGCAGACCATCGCCGAGGTGCGCGGCATGCTGAGCAGCCTGGCATGGACGCGCGTCACATCGTCCGACGCTTCAGCTCCGTCGAGCGAGCAGCGGATGCTCGAGGAAGTCCATCGACTGGTCGACGCGCTGACCGACGAGCGGCTGGCGCGCTGGAAAGCAGCCGAGCAGCAGGCGGGGCACGTGGCGAATCTGCCCGTCTAACCCGCGCGATCCACCCGGTTTTCACCGCATCGGGCGAGCGGGTGTGGCCGTTCGGCGTTGGGTGTCGTTCGTTTCCGTTCCCGCGACCTGCTAGATGTCCCGACTTCTCCCCCTCGCCGCCTGCACGCTCCTGCTCGCTGCCTGCGCCACTCCCGACGCGCCTTCGACTACTGCCGCCGACGGCTACGACCCGGCCACCGACTCGCTCCGCATGGACGGCGAGGTCCATTTGCGCAACATCCGGCAACTCACGTTCGGTGGCAACAACGCAGAGGCCTACTGGAGCTTCGACGACCGCCAACTCGTCTTCCAGTCCGACTGGAGCGCGATCAACAATCAGGGGTGCGATCAGCAGTTCGTGATGAACGTCGGCGACGCGTTTTCGGCCAGTGACCAGAGCACGTACACCCTCACCTCGACCGGCGAGGGCCGCACCACCTGCGGCTACTTCACACCCGAAGGCCGCGTCCTCTACGCGTCCACCCACGCCGGAGACCGAGCCTGCCCGACACCGCCCGAGTCGACGCGCGGACGCTACGTCTGGCCGATCTACGACAGCTTCGACATCTACGAGTCGAACCCCGATGGGACCGAAACCGAACTGCTCATCGGCGGCCCCGGCTATGACGCCGAAGCGACGGTCAGCCCCGACGGCAAGTACGTCATTTTCACTTCGACCCGATCCGGCGACCTCGAGCTGTGGCGCTACGAGCGCGCAACCGGCGACCTGCTCCAACTCACCGACACGCCCGGCTACGACGGCGGCGCTTTTTTCTCGCCCGACAGCAAAAGCATCGTTTGGCGCGCCTCCCGCCCCACCGGAGCCGACGCCGATAACTACCGCGCTCTGCTCGCCAGCGGCGTCGTCGAGCCCAGCGACATGAACCTGTTCGTCGCCGACGCAGACGGGAGCAACCCCAGGCAGATTACCGACATGCCCGGCGCCAACTGGGCGCCGTTCTTCCACCCATCGGGCGAGAAGCTAATCTTCGCCAGCAATTTCGAGAGCGAGGGAGGGCGCGCGTTTGCCCTCTACCTGATCGACCTGGACGGAAGCAACCTGCAAAAGCTGACCAACAGCGGCATTTTCGACGCGTTTCCGATGTTCTCGTTCGACGGCACCCAGCTCGTCTTCGCGAGCAACCGCAACATGAGCCGCGAGCCGTCGCGCGATACCAACGTGTTCGTCGCCGACTGGGTCGAAGCGCCGACCGCCGCCGACAGCAGCTTCCGCTCGCTCGTCCAAGCCCCCAATCCGACCGAGCGCCCGTCGCGCCCCGGCACCCGCCCGGTCGACGCCGAGTAAACCAGCCTACACGCTCCGCTCCAAACCTGTCAGCTTTCGGAAAGCTGACAGGTTTTTCGTCCGATCAACCCTCGTACGACGCGGTCCAACAACCGGCTGGTCCTGATCTCGGTCCGGTGACTTGGATACGAGGAGAGCGAGCATCGAGAAATCGTCTTGTTTGAGCGCCAACAGGTTTGGACGATTTCGCTGAGAGAGAGCGGTGTCAGCCAGACCAAGTCCAGCCTTTATTTTCGCTTCTGAGCCGGTCCTGAACGCAGCCGAACAGGATCGAGCCGAGGAAGGCAGAAGGCACCGCGCCGCGGGAGTAGACCGTCTACACCACACCAGGATTTGGCGTGGAAGTAGTGCGCCAAGGTGCTGTAGCCACGTCAGTGGGGCGTGATACGGACCGTACGCGCGGGGACGCTATTTTGGCGCTCCACCAATCGCTCGCGCCGATGCTCCGTCTGACCGTCCTCCTTCTAGCACTCGTCGCCGTTCATCCGGCCCAAGCGCAAGACCGCTGTGTCGTCGAGGAGCAGTCCGCTGAGCAGTTGCAGACACTGATGAGCGAAGGCACGTGCAGCGCTCGCCAACTCGTCCAGGCGTACCTCGACCGCATCGCTGCCGTCGACGACAGTGGCCCGACACTCCAAGCGGTCCTGGCGCTCAATCCCGACGCACTGGCCCAGGCCGATGCGCTCGACGCCGAGCGCGCTGCCGGAAACGTGCGTGGCCCGCTGCACGGGATCCCGGTCCTGCTCAAAGACAACGTCGAAACGTCGGACCGCATGCCCACGACGGCGGGGTCGCTGGCGCTCGAGGACAACTTCGCAGATACCGATGCCCCGCTCGTCTCCGGGCTGCGCGAAGCCGGTGCGATCATCTTGGGCAAGGCCAACCTGAGCGAGTGGGCCAACTTCCGGTCGACCGGCTCGTCGTCGGGATGGAGCACACTCGGAGGACAGACGCGCAACCCGTACGTGCTCGACCGGTCGCCGTGCGGCAGTTCTTCAGGTACCGGATCCGCGATTGCGGCGAGCCTGGGAGCGATCGGAGTTGGTACCGAGACGGACGGGTCGATCACGTGCCCCTCGTCGATGAACGGGCTGGTGGGCGTCAAGCCGACCGTCGGGCTGGTGAGTCGCAGCGGTGTCGTGCCGCTCTCGCACAGCCAGGACACCGCAGGACCCATGGCGCGCACCGTTCGAGACGCCGCGCTTCTGCTCACCGCACTGGCCGGAAGCGACCGCGCCGACACGTCGACGGTGCAAGCCGACCTATACAGAACGGACTACGCCGCTGCGCTCGACGCGGATGCCCTGCGCGGCGCCCGCATCGGCGTCTTGCGCGACGTATTCGGCTTCCACCCGGACGCTCAGCGCCTGGCTGAGCAAGCCGTCGACGACCTGCGCGCGGCCGGAGCCGTCGTCGTCGACTCGCTCGACCTTCCCTATCGCGGTCAGTACGGTGGCGCCGAGTACGAAACGCTGCTCTACGATTTCAAGCACGACCTGAATGCCTACCTCGCCTCTCGCCCGCGCGCATCGGCCCGCTCGCTCGCCGACGTGATCGCTCTCAACGAATCCAATCGCGACCGAGCGATGCCGTTCTTCGGCCAAGAGATCTTGGAAATGGCCCAGACTCGCGGTCCGCTGACCGATAGCATATACGTTGCGTCGCGAATGCAGAGTCGCAGCCAGGCGCGCGCCGGGCTGGACAGCCTGATGCGGATGCACGACCTCGACGCGCTCGTCGCACCGACCAACGGCCCGGCGTGGCCCATCGACCTGGTCAGCGGCGATACCTTCACCGGATCGAGTTCGCAGGCCGCTGCTGTGTCGGGATATCCACATGTGACCGTCCCAATGGGACTGGCGCACGACCTGCCGATGGGCTTCTCATTCGTCGGCGCTCCGTGGAGCGAGGCCCGGCTGTTGTCGCTCGCCTATGCGTACGAGCAAGCAACCCGGCGCCGCCAACCGCCGCGGTACCTGCCCACGATCACCGATCAGCGCTGATCTGATCCGCCAGCAGATCGTAATCGCTTCGAGACTGTCCGGAGATGCGCGTTCTCGTAGAACGCGTGGTAGATTGGAGTTCCGTTTCGTACTGCCTGTGCCTCGCCTCCTCTTCCTCGCCGTCCTCGCGTTTGCCGCATGTGTCTGGCCCCTCCAGGCGCAGCCGCTCCCGTTCGGTGGCTCGGACGCGCCCGACGAGTTTGTCCCCGGCGCGTGGTGGCTCGCTCGAACCCAGATCGGCTTCCGAGGAGGTTTGTCGCTCGTCGGCCCGCGCTGGCATGCACTGGGCGGCCTGGACCTCGAATACGCTCGCCCGGGCTTCTCGGCGCAGATCCGCGAGACGGGGCGCGTAACCACCGACGGTTTCCGAACCGACGACGTCGACCAGCCCTACGACGCCCTGCGCGCCTTACGCTACGTCCGGTGGACGCCTCGCAGCGGCGAGCACTTCTATGCCCGGCTTGGGCCGCTGCGCGACGTGCGTCTGGGAACGGGCCACATCGTCAACTTCCTGGCGACCGACGCCGCGTGGGACGAGCGGACGGTCGGCGCCGAAGTTGGCGTGCGGGTGCCCGGCGTTCGGATCGACGCGTTTTCGTCGGACGTGGGCGGCAGGCCGCTGGCGGGCGGCTACCTGCAGCTGCGGCCGTTCAGCTGGACCCGCGTACCGCTTCTGAGTGCTACCCAGCTGGGCCTGACGTACGTGCGCGACTTTCTGCCCGACCCTGATTTCGACGCGCTGGGCGTTGACCTATCGCTCGCGCTCGTCGAAACCGGAGGCTTCACGGTAGAGCCATTCATCAGCTACGCGCGGATGGGCACCTTCGCCCGCACCGGCGGGCGGACAGATGGACAGAGCCTGAAAATCGGGATCGCAGGCGGTAGCCCGTCGATTCTCGACTTCGCCCGCGTCGAGGGGCGCGCGGCGCTGCTCTACAGCGGTGAGGACTTCATAACGGGTTTCTTCGGCCCGCTCTACACGGTCGAGAATACCTACTCGGCTCCGCTCGACTCGGAGCGCTTCGTCAACTCGGACTCGACCGACCGCAGTACGTTTGGCGTCCGTCTAGCTGAGTCGGGCGGCGCTACCGGTTTTGAGACCGAAGTGCGGCTGCTCGTTTTCCAGCGTTTCCAGGCCTGGTACGCTCTTTACTCTCATTACGGATCGCAGCCGCTCACGACTAGCCGCCTGCGCCTGTTCTATGGCACGCCCGACGGCCTCACCATCGGTCTTCGCTCCGACCGCAACGGCCTGAGCGGATTCTCGGCCTTGTTTTCCAGCTTCAACGACCAGAGCACGTTGGCCATCCACGCTGAGTACCCAATACGCCCAGGATTGGGCGCGGGCTTCGAGGCGCGCTACACGTACGTCCGCTTCGCCGATCAGTCGACCGAGCGGCGGTTTCTGGTGCAGCGCCGGTTCGATCCATACTTCTTCTATCGCGTCCGGCTCTAATACTGCCCTGCACCCCACGCCTGGTCTGCGTTATATTCCACCTGTTCGAATCCGACTCTCCGCCATGCGCACCCTCCTGACGCTCACGTTTGCCCTCTCCCTCTCGGCCTGCGGGATTGTCGAGTTGCCCGAAAACGCGGATGAGATAGCCGTCTACTACGTCTCTACGAACAACAGCGACTCGCTCGGCCTGTCGACGCTCGTCGCCATCGAATACCAGACGCCCGACGGAACGGCCTTCGACACGCTGCGCGCGCCCGATACCGCTACGCCTACTGCTACGTCGTGGACGATGACGTTCCGGCGCGACGCCCTATCGACGTTCGCCCTGACGGCTACCAATTTGACGCCCCCCCTAGCGAACGACTCGACGCTGACTCCACGCGGATTCATCGGCGCATCGCTGCTCATCGACCAAGAAACCGTCGCCGCAGACTCCTCGCGCCGCGTCGTCACGGTGTCAAACTGAGACGGAAGTAGATCGACGTTCTGAGCGTCACACGTCGGCCGAAAGTCGACGTTCGAGGTAGGCTTCCATTGAGGGCGAAGCGGCTGCAAGGATCGTTTCGATCCATGCCTTACGTTCGAAGGCGAAGATTGCCAGTTCCCAGACGCAGGATACTAAACCGGTTTCGGTGAGGTCGGCAAAATCCAGTGGATTGAGCGTCGGCGAATAGTAGACGCGCTGCTGCATCATATTCTCGCCCGTCCACCATCTGACGAGTACGAAGCAGCCTTGCGCCGCGTGATGTACGACGAGCGTCGCTACACCGTACCGATCGAACGCAGCTTCTGAATTGCTCGCCAACGCCGCCGGGGGCTGAGGAAGAACGGGAGCGATCAACTGCTGACACGCTTCCACCAAAGTTTCGGGCGGACTGCTCATCGTGTGCCGATATGCCGTACACCTTGACGGGCCAACCGTCGAGATTCGCGAGATGCAGGAATCGGATTGGTCGCGCTCAATACGGCTTCCTCGTTTCAGGAACTGTCACGAGACGCCTTCGCTCATCGCCAACATCCGCTCGATGGGGCGCAGGGCACGTAGTCGGATCTGCTCGTCCATGACCAGTTCGGGCTGCTCGTACTTCAAGCAGAGATACAACTTTTCGAGCGTGTTGAGACGCATGTGGGGGCACTGGTTACACGCGCAGCCGCTTTCGGGCGGAGCCGGGATGAACTCCTTGCCGGGCGCCTTCTTGCGCATCTGATGCAAGATCCCTTCCTCTGTCGCGACGATGAAGCGCCGTGCGTCGTTCTCCTGGGTAAAGCGGAGCAGCGCACTCGTCGAGCCGACGAAATCGGCGTGGCGCAGGATGGCTTGCTCACACTCCGGGTGGGCGATCAGCGGCGCGTCGGGATGCTGCGCTTTGAGCGATAGGATCTTGCGCTCGCTGAACGTCTCGTGGACGATGCATACGCCGTCCCAAAGAATCATGTCGCGACCTGTCTGCTCGATCAACCAGCGCCCCAGGTTGCGGTCGGGAGCGAAGATGATGCCCTGCTCGGGCGGAATCTGACGGACGATGTGCTCGGCGTTACTGCTCGTCACAATGATGTCCGTGAGCGCCTTGACGCCTGCCGAGCAGTTGATGTAACTGACGACAAGGTGGTCCGGGTGGCGCTTGCAGAATGCCTCGAACAGGTCGGGCGGGCAGCTATCGGCCAGCGAGCAGCCTGCGTTGAGGTCGGGCAGGACGACTTTGCGCGACGGGTTGAGAATCTTCGCCGTTTCGGCCATGAAGTGGACGCCGGCGAATACGATGAGGTCGGCGTCAGTATTCTCAGCGGCCCGAGCCAGTCCGAGCGAATCGCCGATGTAGTCGGCCAAGTCTTGGATCTCGCTCTCCTGATAGTAGTGGGCCAGCAGGACGGCGTTTTTCTCCTTTTTGAGGCGCTCGATCTCCTCGAACAGGTCGAGGGTCGGGTCAATTGGGACGTTGACGAAGCCGAGGGCGGGGTCGAGAACGGGGAGGTCGGTCACGGAATCGGGAGTCGGTTTGGAATCCAACGCGGCGGCGTGTGATGCGTTCGGTTTGGGACGATCCGTTCGGCGTAGCTTGCACCTGACATCCTGCCGCTCCCATGCCCCAAGCCCTCGCAGACAGCCTCGCCGCCGACTCGATCCTCCTCGCCCGCCTCGACCAGGTCGACTCGCTATTGGCGGCGGCGCGACCGGACACGAGTGCCGCGGCACCGCCGCTGGCCGAAGTGATTGCGAACCTGACGCTGGCCAAGGTAGCGCTCCCGCTCGGCCTGATCGTAGGCGGAGCGATCGCGGGCTGGCTGTTCGAACGCATTCTACTGCGCTGGCTCGGCATCGTAGCCGAGCGTACCTCCTGGCGCGCCGACAACGTGATCGTGCAGGCGTTTCGCGGCATTCTCGTGTTTTGGGGCTTTGCGCTGGGCGTCTACCTCGCCTCGCTCACGGTCGTCAACTACCCCGACTTCGTGCGCGTACTGCGGCTCCTGCTGACCGCCTCGGTCCTCACGTCGGTGACCGTCGTGCTGGCGCGCACAGCTTCTGGACTGGTAAAGGCCTATTCAAAGAGAGAATCGAGCTTTCTCCCCATCACGTCGATCGTGCCGACGCTGGTGCGCGTGCTCATCTACACGCTCGGGCTGCTCGTCATTTTCAACGAGATGGGCGTGTCCGTGACGCCGATTCTGGGTGCGCTGAGCGTAGGCGGTCTGGCGCTGGCGCTAGGCCTCCAAGACACCCTCTCCAACGTCGCCGCTGGTCTGTACCTGATCGCATCGCAGCAGATTCAACCCGGACACTACGTCCGGCTGGATACTGGCGAGGAGGGCTGGATACGAGACATCGACTGGCGGACGACTACGATCCGCACCGTCATCGACAGCGAGGTGATCGTGCCCAATGCGCGCCTGACTTCCTCCATCGTCTCCAACTACCGCAGCGAGCCCAGAGGCTTGCGGATGCGCGTTCACGTGCCGCTGCCTTACGACACCGACCTCGACCGGGCCGAAGCGATCGTGCTCGACGTGGCGCAGAGCATCGCCTTCAAGGGGAAGTCGAAGGCCGAGGCGTTCGTCCACACGCTCGGGGAGTTCAGCGTCAACCTGACGGTTCTGCTACCCGTTCGCGATTACTACGCGCAATTCGAGGCGCGCAGCCGGTTTCTCAAAGCGCTGATTCTAAGATTTCAGGCCGAAGGCATCCGCGTCCCCTTCCCCATCAAGGAGTTCGAGATGGAGTTGGGCACGACCGGCCTTCCCGACACCTCTCAGCCTGGCGGCCTCCAGCGCGCGTCACTCCGCACCGACCAGGCCGACAGCGACGACGGCGCGCTGGGCGGTTAAGACTCCTCCACCAACTGACCGGCGTGGATGCGCAGCGTCGTTTTGGCGCGCTCGGCGAGCAGCGGGTTATGCGTCACGACGACGAACGCGCGCCCTTCGGCTTCGTTGAGCCGAGCGATCTCGTCGTGGAGAGCTTCGGCCGTGGCCGTGTCGAGGTTGCCGGTCGGCTCGTCCATCAGTACCAGGTCCGGCTCGTTCATGAACGCGCGGGCGACGGCGACGCGCTGCTGCTCGCCCCCGCTCATCTGGCTCGGGCGATGGTCCATCCGGGCCGAAAGGCCGAGTTGCCTGAGCAGGTCGGTCGCACGCGGACGAGCGGCGGACAGGCTGTCGCCGCGAATGAGTGCGGGCATCGCGACGTTCTCGAGCGCGCTGAACTCGGGCAGCAGGTGGTGAAACTGGAAGACGAAGCCGACGTGCCGGTTGCGCCACTGAGCGAGCTTCTCGTCTTTCTGCTCGAAAATCGGCTTACCGCGAAACTGCACCGCTCCGCCCGTGGGGCGGTCGAGCCCGCCCATCAGGTGAAGCAGCGTGCTCTTGCCCGTCCCGCTCTCCCCGACGATGGCGACGAACGCGCCCTCGGCCACGCGCAGGCTCACCCCACGCAACACTTCGAGCGATTGTCCCTCACCGGTCGGATAGGCTTTGCGCAGATCGGTCGTCTCGACGAGTGGTGTCGGCTCGGGAGTGAGGTCCAGACTCCGCGCGTCCGAAGGTTCAGACTCTACGTGCGCGTCGTCGGGTCGCGAATCGGCGATACGGTCGCGCTCTGAATCGTCAATCACGCGTGATGCCGTACTTGTTCATCTTGTTGTAGAGGTGTGAGCGCTGGATGTCGATCACCTCGGCGGTGCGGCTCACGTTCCACTCGTTCTTCTCGAGTTGATGCTCGATGAACAACTGCTCGGCGCGGTCGCGGAAGTCGGAAAAATGGTCGAACTGGTCGAGCAGGTTGCCGATGGCACCTGACTGAGCCGAGCTGCCATGAACGTAGCGCTCCACGTCCGACGCCTCGATGCGCGCTCCGGGCGACAGGATGAGCAGCCGCTCGACGACGTTGCCCAACTCGCGCACGTTACCGCGCCAGTCGTTGCGCCCCAGCCTCGCGAGCGCTTCGTCCGAAAACGGCTTGGGCGTCAGCCCGTTGCGCTTGGCCAACCGCTCGGCGAAGACCGGCGCGATCAGTTCCACGTCGCCCCGGCGTTCGCGCAGCGGTGGCACGTGGATGAGGATGACCGACAGGCGGTGGTACAGGTCTTCGCGAAACTGGTGCTCTTCGATGGACTGCAGCAGGTTCTTGTTCGTCGCCGCGACGACGCGGACGTTAACCTGAATGTCTCGGTCTCCGCCAACGCGCGTGATGCGGCTCTCCTGTAGCGCGCGCAGCACTTTGGCCTGGGCGCTCAAGCTCATGTCGCCGATCTCGTCGAGGAACAGCGTGCCGCCGTCGGCCTGCTCGAACTTGCCGATGCGCTGCTTGGTGGCGCCGGTAAAGCTGCCCTTCTCGTGACCGAACAGCTCCGACTCGATCAACTCTTGGGGGATGGCCGCGCAGTTGACCTCGACGATCGGACCGCCCGAGCGCGGGCTCTTGGCGTGAATCCAGCGGGCGACCAACTCCTTGCCCGTTCCCGCCTCGCCCGTAATGAGCACGCGCGCTTCGGTCGGCGCGACCTGCTCGATGGTCGACGTGATCTCACCGATGGCGCGGCTCTCGCCGATGATGGGCGTCAGGCTGTCGTCGGTCTGCTGCGCGATGGTCTGGCGCATCCGCTTGTTGTCTTGGGCCAGCTTGCCCCGGTCCATCGCGTTGCGCAGCGTCAGGAGCAGGCGATTCAGATCGGGCGGCTTCTCGATGAAGTCGAACGCGCCGCCTTTGGTGGCCTCGACAGCGGTCTCGATCGTGCCGTGCCCGCTAATCATCACGATGGGCGTTTCGACCCCGGCATCGCCCGCCTGGCGAAGCACGTCGAGTCCGTCGCGCCGGGGCATCTTCACGTCGACCAGAGCGGCGTCGTAGCTGCCCTTCTTGAGCTTGGCGAGCGCATCGTCGCCATCGACGGCTTCTTCGACTTCGTAGTCCTCATACTCGAGGATCTCGCGCAGCGTGCGGCGGATGGCGGGTTCGTCGTCGGCGACGAGAATCGTGGGCATGTCGGTAGCGGTCAAAAGCAAAAACGGGAGCCCATGCACGCGCAGGCTCCCGCTCGGGATTCAGCAGGATGGTCTGATCAGCTTCCGGGGGCTTCTTTGGCGTCGATCATACCCAAGAGCATTTCGGCTTCGCTGGTTTCACGCGCGTCTTCGTGCTCATCCATCAGCGTCTCGATCAGGTTTCGGGCGGCGGAGTAGTCGCCGGCGGCTTCGTAGTTGCGAGCGGCCGAAAGCAGGTAAGCGGGAGCGAGCGCCGGGTTGTCATAGCGGTCGATGGCCTCCTCGTAGAAGTCGGCGGCCTGTTCGTGGTTGCCCAGTTGCTCGTGCGTGGCGGCAAGTCCGGCAGCAACGTTGTGGCCGAGCAGGTTGTCGGCGCGACCGACTTCCTCGAACTGCTCCAGCGCTTCTTCGTAGCGGCCCAGGCGGAAGAGGGCATCACCAGCGTAAAACGCGGCAAGATCGCCAGCGCCGGTCCCGTCGTATTCATCGGCGACGGACAGCAGGCCCGGGAGCGCCTCTTCGAACTGGCCCTCACCGTACTGCAGCGACGGCTGAACCAACGCGGCTTCGGCGGCTTCGGCGTTCTGCTGCGCGAAGTAGATGAAGGCGACGATGGCGAGCGCGAGCACAACGAGTCCGACTAAAACACCGATCACCAGCGATTGCCGCTCGTAGTAGAAGTCGACGGCGCGCGTGGCGAAGTCGTCGCTCGGGGCGGGCGCATAGGGAGCTTGGACGGGTGCCGGATCGTCTACTTGAGCGGGGGTATTGACCGTGGCCATCAGGATCGGAGAGGGTGTCGTAAGGGTCGCGGGAGACGCGCGCTGGCGTCGCCCAAAGAGGCCCAAGATAGGGAGCCGTCGCGCAGCGGTGAGACCTGGACATGCGTTTCGTGCCGATTGCACAACTCTGCACGGCTTAGGCGCTATGGGAGCGCTTTCGGTCGGAAACATCCCCTCCCGCCCCATCCGTTACATCCTTTTGCGCATTCGCGCTCTCCAACCGCTCACCCTCACTACGCTCATGGCTATCAAACTCGGTATCAACGGCTTTGGCCGCATCGGACGGCTCGTCTTTCGCTCCATCCTCGAACGCGAAGACAACGACTTCGACATCGTCGGCGTCAACGACCTGACCGACGCGGCGACGCTCGCCCACCTGTTCAAGTACGACTCGGTCCACGGCCGTTTCCCCGGAACCGTCGAAGTCGACGGCGACGCCCTGGTCATCAACGGCGACCGCTTTCCGGTCTTCGCCAAGCGCGACCCGTCCGAACTGCCGTGGGGCGAGTTGGGCTGCGAGGTCGTGATCGAGTCGACGGGCGTGTTCCGCGACCGCAAAGGCGCCAACTTGCACCTCGCAGCGGGCGCCAAGAAAGTCGTCATCTCGGCTCCGGCCAAGGGCGAGGTCGACGCGACCATCGTGCTCGGCGTCAACGACGATGTGCTGACGGGAGCCGAAACGGTCATCTCGAACGCCTCGTGCACCACCAACTGCCTCGCGCCGATGACCAAGGTCTTGGACGACGCGTTCGGCATCGAGAAGGGCTTCATGACGACGGTCCACAGCTACACGTCGGATCAGCGCATCCACGACGCGCCGCACAGCGACCTCCGCCGCTCGCGCGCCGCCGCCCTGTCGATCATCCCGACGACGACCGGAGCCGCCGCCGCCGTCGGCCTGGTCCTGCCGCACCTCGAAGGCAAGCTCGACGGCTTCGCCCTGCGCGTTCCCGACGCCCGACGGCTCGCTGACCGACCTGACGGCCATCGTCAAGCAGGACGTGACGATCGAGCAGGTCAACAACGCCCTCAGCGACGCCGCCAACGGCCCGATGAAAGGCGTTCTCGAGTACACCGAAGACCCCATCGTGTCGGTCGACATCATCCACAACCCGCACAGCTGCATCATCGATGGGCAGAGCACGATGACCGACGGCAAGTTGATCAAGGTCGTCGGCTGGTACGACAACGAGTGGGGCTACGCCAACCGCACCGTCGATGTCGCCAAGCTGCTGATGGACAAGGCTTCGGCCTGACTCTCTCCGGTCGGTTCGTAGACGTTTTCCGGCTGCTCTTCCATGTGGAGGAGCAGCCGGTTTCTATTTTGGACCAGCCAACGCCTCAATCCGATGGAACTCACTGCCGCTTCCGCCTCGCCTTCCGTTTCCGACCTGGAAGCACACTTCTCGGCGTTTCGTGCGCAGACCGTTGGTATCGACGCTCACATTGACACGCCGTACGGTCGCAAGCCGCTCGTCTACGCCGATTGGGTCGCGTCGGGCCGGATGTATGGGCCGATTGAGCGGCGGATGGAAGAACTGGCTCCGTTCGTCGGCAACACGCACACCGAAACGAGCCACTGCGGCACGCTGATGACGCGGCTCTACCACGCGGCGCAGCACAAGATCAAAGCACACGTTGGCGCTGGCCCGGACGACGTGCTGATCGCTGCCGGTTCGGGCATGACGACGGTCGTCAACAAGCTGCAGCGGATGATGGGGTTGAAGCTGCCCGAAGCGTTTGCGAGCCGCATCGAACTGGCCGAGCGCGAGCGGCCCGTCGTGTTCGTGAGCCACATGGAGCACCACTCGAACCATACCTCATGGCTCGAAACCATCGCCGACGTGGTCGTCCTCTCACCTGGCGACGACGGGCGGTGCACTCTTGACGCTCTGGCCGAAATCCTCCCTGTCTACGCCGACCGCTCGCTCAAAATCGGCGCGTTCATCGCCCACTCCAACGTCACCGGCCTATCGACGCCGTACTACGAGTTGGCCCGCCTGATGCACCGGGCGGGCGGGCTGTGCTTCGTCGATTTTGCGGCGTGCGCGCCCTACGTCGCCATCGACATGCACCCGACCCACGACGACGGCACGCCGGACGACGAGGCTCGGCTGGACGCGGTCTACTTCTCCCCGCACAAGTTTCTGGGCGGACCGGGCACGCCGGGTATTCTGGTGTTCGACAAGCACCTCTACAGCAACCGCGTTCCCGATCATCCGGGCGGCGGGACGGTAGCGTGGACCAACCCTTGGGGCCAGCACGCGTACCTCGAGGACATTGAGGCGCGCGAGGACGGCGGCACACCTCCCTTCTTACAGACCATCCGAACGGCGCTGTGCATCGACCTCAAGGAGCAGATGGGCGTGAATCGCATCCAATCGCGCGAGCACGAACTCGTCTCCGTCGCTCTGCCCCGCCTGCGCGCTGTCAGCGGCCTCCACCTGCTTGCCGATGCGCACGACGACCGGCTAGGCATCGTCTCGTTCTGGTGCGCGCACGTCCACTTCAACCTGTTCGTCCGCCTGCTCAACGACCGCTTCGGCATCCAGGTCAGAGGCGGCTGCTCGTGTGCGGGCACATACGGTCACTACCTGCTTCACCTCGATCCGACCCGCTCGCGCGACGCGTTCGCCGCTGCCGATCAGGGCGACCGAACGCTGATGCCCGGCTGGGTGCGCGTCTCGCTTCACCCGACGATGACGGACGCCGAACTGGACTACACGCTCGGCGCCATCGAGGAGGTAGCAGAAAACGGCGGTCGGTGGTCAGCGGAGTACACGTACGACAAACGCTCCAACGAGTGGATTCACCCAAACGACACCAGCGCAAACGTCGACCACCTGCTGTCGCTGGCCTGAGGATGACCCGGCGGATCACTCATGGACCTCGTTTCCCGCCATCCTGAGCAAGGTCGAGCGATCTCCTCTGGTAGAGGACGCGGACCCTTCGACAGGCTCAGGATGACGTTGGGGAAAGTGCACCGCTACATCTCGAGTGGCCTTTCGGCTGCGCCGACTATTCCTCCATCCGCTTGGCGCGAAACTGGCCGTTGGGTTGCTCGAACGTCAAAGCTGAGCCGTCGACCTCGAAGCGGACGGCGTACCCGTTCAGCCCTTCGATCTGGAAGTAACCTGCGTCGACGGCGACGAGCGTGTACGTCGGTTGTCCGGGCAGGGTGATGCGTAGCGCTTTATCGGCGGTTTCGACGACGACGGTCGCGCCGCGTAGATCGTAGCGTCCTGCGTAGCGGGCCAACGTGGCAGCTTGGGTCAGACCGGCGGCAGCGGCGCGCTCGAAGCGCACCGGAGGCAGCATCGGTTCGACGACGACTTCCATCGCGTCGACGCGGCCGTCTTCGCTGGTTCGAAACGTGACGCGCGTGCCTTCGAGGAAGCTTTCGGTGAGCGCGAACGTCTCGTAGTGCCAATGCGCCATCGGAACGGTCAGATCGAAGCGTTGGAGGATGAGCGCATCGCGGTTCTGGTCCACACGAAGCGTATCGTAGGCCGGATGGACGTAGGCTCCGGCGTAGGCGTCGAGTTCGTGCGCGGGCGTCGTGCCCTCGACTCGGACGCGGTCGCCGTCGGTTTCTTGCTCGCCTTGCGCGCGGAGACCAGTGAGCGTCTGGCCGGTCCAGTCGGTTGGATCGGCTTCGCCGAGCGCGCGCTCCAAGATCGTCAGCATCAGGCCGCGCGGGAGCGGCGATCCGTTCTGATTGGTCAGGATGGCGACGCCCAGGTTTTCGTCCGGCATGAAACCGACCAGCGCGCTGAATCCGTCGATGTTGCCGCCGTGGTGCAGCATCCGGCGTCCGTTGAGCGGCTCGACGAACCAGCCCTTGGCGTACATCACGTATGGCGTCGCGCGCTGACCGTTGCCACTCACGATCACCTCGGGCGCGTGCAGAAACTTGAGCGTCGACGGCTGGAGGATGCGGCGGCCGTCAATCTCGCCGTCGCCCAGCTGAAACTGCGCCCAGCGCCCAAACTCTTGGATGTTCGCGTTGATCGATCCAGCGGGACCGACAGCGTCCAAGTCGCGGAATGGCATCGCCGCCGCCGAGTCAAGCCCGCCTTGGTAGCCGCGCGCAAAGTCCGGCATCCCCTGCATCGCGCCGACCGAGAAACCCGCCGTCGTCATGCCCAGCGGCTCGAACAGGCGCTGCCGCGTCGCCTGCTCCCACGTCGACCCAGCCAGTTCTCCGCCCAGATAGCCTGCCGCCGTGAACATCAGGTTCTGGTACTGCCACGCGCTGCGAAACGGCTCGGTCGGCTCCAGGTAGCGCAACCGGCTGACCAACTGCTCGCGCGTGAGCGGCGTGCCGTACCACATCAGGTCGTGGCGCGGAAGCCCGCTTCGGTGCGTGAGCAGATCGACGGCCGTCATCTGCTCGCTCGCGACCGCGATCGTGCATCTCGAACGTGGGCAGGTAGCGGCGAACCGGCGTATCCCAGTCCAGCGATCCGTCGTCGACGAGCGTGCCGAGCAAAGCCGCGACGAACGCCTTGGTCGACGAGCCGATGGGAAACTGCGTTTGGGTCGTGACGGGAAGTCCAGCCTCTATGTCGCGCATGCCCGATCCGAACGCCATCAGAACCGTGTCGGAACGAACGACGGCCAGCGCCAGGCCGGGCACGTTGTAGGCCACGCGGACCGAGTCGACGAACGCTTCCAACCCCTGGAGCCGCTCTATGGTCGGGTCGACGGCTGCGCCTCGCGACATCTCGAACGCTAGCCGCCCGGCTCCCTGGACGAACGTGCCCGAGATGCGGTTGGGATCGCCCGCGTCGACGCCTCCCGAGAAGCGCGGCGTGCCCGGAACGCCGTCCATCGCGAAGAACAGCGAGTCGCCCTGAGCGCGTACGTCCGAAAGCGCGAAGTCGATGGTGTTCTGCGCGGGAATCGACAACAGGCCCGTCAGCGCGTCATCTTGCCCAGCGAACGTCGCCGAGAAAGCGAGCGGTTGACCTGGAATGCGAATCTCGCCGCTCCACGTTCCTTCGAAAGCGCCTGCGTCCGACGATTGAGCAACTGCGGACGGAACGAGCAGGAGGGCGAGCAGCAGCAGGCGCATGGATCGGCGGAGATGAGGTGGAATCGAGAACCTACGGAGTGCTGCCGATGCGAGTTACGCCAACCCGCCGCGTAGTCGTTCATTCCACCTCCACCAACCTCCGACGTTCATGCCCGACACGATCACCAAAGCCGACATGGCTCGCGCCATCGACGCGCTCCCCGAAGACGCTACGGTCGAGGACGCTATCGAGCGTTTGCTGATGATCACTCACATTCGAGAAGGCATTGGCCAGGCGCGGCGGGGCGAGACGACGCCCCACGAAGACGTCTTCCGCGAGATTCGCGCACGCATACAAGAGATCGCATCCGATGGCTGAGTAGTCTGGACGACACAAGCCAGGAAAGCGCTGCGCGACATCGCTGAGTACAGAGCGCGCTCTTCACCCCGCTAAGCCGAGCGAATCGTCGGTCGCTTGTATGAGGCTAGCACACGACTCGAACTCTTCCCGCTCTCCGGGAGACCAGGTACCGGACATTGACGACGAAGACATTCGCGAGATCGTAGTCGATGGATACCACATCTTCTACCTCTTCATTGCCGAGACGGACCGAGTCGAAATTGTGACACTGCGCCACTCATCCGAGCAGTTCGGCACTTAGCTGGACGTCTGAAAGTGTGTTCCACTCAATCCCCGAGAACGGAAAGCGCCGCACCCAGCCGAAGCCGAGCGCGGCGCTCAGGTGATGCCGCAGCGGTTACGCAGCCTGTCCCAGGTGCTCGGCGACGGTTTCGCCGATGAGGGCGGGGTTCTTGACGACGACGGCTCCGGCGGCTTCGAGCGCGGCGAACTTGTCCTCGGCGGTGCCTTTGCCGCCCGAGATGATCGCTCCGGCGTGGCCCATCCGGCGTCCGGGAGGCGCGGTCGCTCCGGCGATGAACGAGAAGACCGGTTTGGTCATGTGCGCCTTGATGTAATCCGCAGCTTCCTCCTCGGCCGTTCCGCCGATCTCGCCGATCATGACGACTGCGGTCGTCTCTGGGTCGTTCTCGAACAGCTCGAGGGCGTCGACGAACTTGGTGCCGATGACCGGGTCGCCGCCGATGCCGATGGCGGTCGACTGGCCCAGGCCTCTGCGCGTGAGCTGGTCGGCGGCTTCGTAGGTGAGCGTGCCGCTGCGGCTGACGAGTCCGACAGGGCCGGGCGTGAAGATCATCGTAGGCATGATGCCGACCTTGGCCTGATCCGGCGTGATGATGCCGGGGCAGTTGGGGCCGACGAGCCGCGCGCCTTTCTTCTGGACGTAGTGGTAGGCCGGGAGCATGTCCTCGACCGGGATGCCCTCGGTGATGCAGATGATGACTTCGATTCCCGCGTCGGCCGCTTCCATGATCGCATCAGCGGCGAACGGCGGCGGGACGAAGATGACGGTCGTGTTGGCGCCTTCCTTGTCGACCGATTCGGCGACCGTATTGAAGACGGGGCGATCAAGGTGCGTCGTGCCACCTTTGCCGGGCGTGACGCCGCCAACGATGTTCGTGCCGTATTCGATCATCTGCTCGGCGTGGAACGAGCCTTCTTTTCCGGTGAAGCCCTGAACGATCAGGCGGGTCTGGTTGCCGACGAGGACGGACATAATTCTGGGAGGTGTGCGTGAGTGAGAAAGAGGAAAGATAACCGGACGGATAGTGTCCGAACCGCGACTAGTCCATGGATTCCAAGACGTGCCCGGCTCGTAGCACGACCTCTTCGCCCATCGCGGGGCCGAGAAGCTGAACGCCGATGGGCAGGCCGCTGTCGGGGTGCGCTCCGGCGGGGACAACGAGTCCGGGGATTCCGGCGAGGTTGGCCGTCACAGTGTACACGTCGTTGAGGTACATCTCGAGCGGATCGCTGGTCTTGGATCCGAGCTTGAACGCGGCCGTCGGCGTGGCGGGCGTGAGGAGCACGTCGACCTGCTCGAACGCGCGCGTGTAGTCCTGCTGAAACAGACGGCGCACGCGCTGGGCTCGGCCGTAGTAGGCGTCGTAGTAGCCCGACGAGAGCACGTAGGTGCCGAGCATGATGCGCCGCTTGACTTCCGCCCCAAAGCCCTCGGTGCGGTTGTTGACGTAGAAGGCCTCCAAGTCGTCGGCCGTCTGGCCCGAGCGGAAACCGTAACGGACGCCGTCGTAGCGCGCCAGATTACTCGACGCCTCGGCGGTCGTCAGCACGTAGTAGGCTGCGATGCCGTACTGGGTGTGCGGAAGCGAAACCGGGTGGATCGTTGCGCCCTGCGATTCGAGATGCGCCGCCGCAGCCTCAACCCGCGCCCGAATGGCTGGGTCGAGTCCGTCGCCCATGAACTCGCTAGGCAGACCGACGCGCAGTCCCTCGACGCCCTTTTCGACCGACGCCACGAAATCGGGCACGTCGACGGGAGCGCTCGTAGTGTCGTTGGGGTCCAAGCCTGCCATTACGCCGAGCAAACGGGCGGCGTCTTTGACGGTCGGAGCGAACGGGCCGATGCAGTCGAACGACGACGCAAACGCGACCAGTCCGTAGCGTGACACCCGACCGTAGGTGGGTTTGAGGCCGACGGTACCGCAGAACGCAGCGGGCTGGCGGATCGAGCCTCCGGTATCGCTTCCCAGCGCGGCGTGGCACAGCCCGGCGGCGACGGCGGCGGCGCTTCCGCCCGAACTTCCGCCCGTGACGTAGTCGGTGTTTGCGGGATTGCGAGCCGGGCCGTAGACGCTGTTCTCGTTCGACGACCCCATCGCGAACTCGTCGCAGTTGAGCTTGCCGACGACGACGGCTCCCGCGTCGCGTAGCCTGCGGACCGCCGTCGCCTCGATCAGCGACTCGAAACCTCGGAGCATCGTCGACGCACAGGTCGTGTGGAAGTCGGTCGTGCAGATGGTATCCTTGACGCCGAGCATCAGTCCCGCCAGCGGCAGATCGTCGCCCGCCGCCCGCCGCACGTCGACCGCCTGAGCTTGCACCCGAACAGCCTCGTCGTCCCGATCGACAAAGGCGTTGAGCCGCTCATTGTGCGCGTCGATGTGGTCGAGAAAGCGGTTCGCGAGGTCGAGCGTAGTCGTCGTGCCGTCGGTCAGAGACTGATGCGCGTCGGCGAAGGAAATGGGCATTGGGACCGGTTTGGCGGAAAGGAAAAACCTGACAGGTCACTGGAGACCTGTCAGGTTTGAGTTAAGCGGTTTAAACCGTGGCCGACGAAGACGAAGCAGCAGCGGCACCGGCAGCAGCCTTGTCATTGGTCGCAATCGGCGGCACGTCGTTCATCGGCTGCGCGGCAGCGGCAGGCGGGGGCATGGCGGCGGCTTGCTCGGCGGGCGTTACGTGGTCGACGAGCGGCGGGCTTTGCTGCGGCTGGCGCGGCTGGCTCAGGTGCTGCTGCGGGCGCGGCGCGTGCGGGCTGTTGGAGTCCATCGTAATCTCGCGCTTGATGTCGGTCGTAGCATCCTTAAACTCGCGGATGCCGCTGCCCAGACCGCGCGCGATTTCGGGGATGCGCTTGGCGCCGAACAGGAGCAGCACGACGAGCAGGATGGCGACGATTTCAAGAGGTCCGGGCATGGGAGCGTTAGGCAGAGGGAGGTAAAACGACGCATCCAGGCGAGGCCGGGGCGCGGGAAACTACGTTTTGCACGATAGGCGTGCGGCCAAGATCCGCCCAAGGCGGCCCGTGCACGGTTCTACACAATCGCTGCCATACCGCTCGCTTTCATCCCATGTCGACACGCTGAGCGCCCGCCCGCCCGTACCTTTCAGCGAAACACACGCCCATGACCGCCCCAGATCGGCCCGTTTCGCCCGCCCCGCCCTCGCCTGTTTCCGCCTCGCTCACGCGCGACCAGATCGCCCGCTGGCCCAAGGCCGAGCTCCACTGCCACCTCGACGGCTCGCTGCGCCTCGACACGCTCCTCGACCTGGCCCGGCAGCAAGGAAAACTGGGCATCCTCCCCGCCGACACGGTCGACGGACTCCACGAGATCCTGCTCCAGGTCGACGACAGCCCGACGCTCGAGGCCTACCTGTCGTGGTTTCAATACTCGATCCCGGTCATGCAAACGGCTAAGGCGCTGCGCCGGATCGCCTACGAACTCGCCGAGGACATGGCCGCCGACGGCGTGCGCTACCTCGAAGTCCGCTACGCCCCGATCCTGGCGACGGACGAGGGCCTGTCGATGCAAGAGGTCAACACCGCTGTCCTCGCCGGACTGGCCGACGCTCGCCGCGCCTACGGCATCGTTAGCCAGGTGATCACGTGCGGGCTCCGCGACCGCCAGCAGTCGGCGTCGGTGGGTCAGGCCAGGGTCGCAGTCGAGCAGCGGCTAGACGGCGTCGTGGGTTTCGACCTGGCTGGTGGCGAAGCGTCGAGCACGCCCGCTGAGCATGCCAAGGCGTTCGAGCTGGCCCACCGCAACTTGCTGGGCATCACGTGCCACGCCGGAGAGAGCGTCGGACCGCAGTCGATTCGGTCGGCGCTGTTCGAGGCGCACGCGCACCGCATCGGGCACGGCGTGACGCTGCGCGACGATCCTGCTCTGATGCAGTACGTGATCGACCACCAGATTCCGCTGGAGATGTGCCCCACCTCGAACGTCCAGACGCATGTCGTAGCCAGTTTCGAAGCGCACCCGCTCGCCGAATACGTTCGCGCTGGAGTCGCCGTCAGCGTCAACACGGACAACACGCTGTTCAGTCGCACCTCGACGACCGAAGAGCTCTGGCGCGCGCATACCCGCTGCGGGCTGACGGCGGACGAGACGCGGCGTGTTGCCCTGGCCGCGTTCGAGCACGCCTTTATGCCCTATGACCAGAAGCAGGCGCTGATAGCCGACGTGCGGCCCGCGCTGACCTAACAGCCCCGATATTCACCCTCGCTTCCCGGAGAAGAGGTGCCGCGCAGCGGTGGAGGGGTCGAGCGTTATCCTCGGAACCACCCCGCCTGCGGCACCTCTCCTTTGAAAGGAGGGGGCGTCTTTATTTACCGACTTACACGATTCATGTCCGGCTCCTCTCCTTCTCGCACCGTCACGCCCGCCCGCGCGCTCCAGGGTACGGCGCAGATGCCGCCCGATAAGAGCATCGCTCAGCGTGCGGTCCTGATGGCCGCGCTAGCCGACGGCACCTCGACGATAGAAAACTTTCCCGATGCCGCCGATCCGCGCAGTATGCTGGCATGCGTGCGGGCGCTCGGGGTCGAAGTCGAGGAGCCTTCGCCGGGCACGCTGGTCGTCCATGGCAAAGGTCTGAACGGACTGACCAAGCCCGATGCTGCGCTCGACTGCGGCAACAGCGGAACGGCGATGCGCTTTCTCGCAGGCGCACTCGCCGGGCAGCCGTTCGATAGCATATTGATCGGTGACGCCTCGCTTTCGGGCCGCCCGATGCGGCGCGTGACGGACCCTCTGGCCGAGATGGGCGCGCGCATCGACACGACCGACGGCCACGCGCCGCTGCACGTTCGGGGTGGCTCGGACCTGACCGGCATCGCCTATCGCCTGCCGATGCCGTCGGCTCAGGTAAAAAGCTGCGTGCTGCTGGCCGGGCTGTTCGCCCATGGAGAAACGACGGTCGTCGAGACGCTGCCTTCGCGCGATCACACCGAGCGGATGCTGGGCCTCTCGTCCGTCGAAACCAGCGGCGAGCGTCACCTAACCGTTGCCGGCGGACACGCGATCCCGGCTCAAACGTGGACGATTCCGGGCGACTTCTCGGCCGCTGCTTTCTTCCTCGTCGCCGCCACGCTGGTGCCCGGCTCGGACGTGCGCCTGCCATCGGTCGGCCTCAACCCGACGCGCGCCGCTCTGCTCGACGTGCTCCGCGCGATGGGCGCTCGGATCGATGTATCCAACGAACGCACCATCGGCGGCGAGCCGGTCGGCGATCTGCGCGTCCGCTCCTCCAACCTGCACCACGTCACGGTCGACGGCGAGTTGGTGCCGATCCTGATCGACGAAGTGCCGATCCTGGCCGTCGCCGGGACGCTGGCCGAGGGCGGCGTGACGATTCGTGACGCCGCCGAGTTGCGTGTCAAGGAAACCGACCGCATCGCTGCGGTAGCCCACAACCTGCGCGCGTTCGGAGCGACGGTCGAGGAGTTCGAGGACGGCCTGCACGTCGCCGGACCGACGAGTCTGCGCGGCGCCCATGTCGAATCGTTCGGCGACCACCGCATCGCCATGAGTGCTGCCGTTGCTGCGCTTATCGCCGACGGCCCGACAACGATCCGCGACGCTGAGGCTGCATCCGTCTCATTCCCCGGTTTCTACGACGCGCTCGACGCGTTGCGGAGCGATTGATGCAGCGACCGAAGTGTCGTTATATACAGCGGCGGTACAAGGCCAGAGAGACGCGAAGTCGCCGGTCAGCAGCCGCCGTCCTTGCACGGATCGTGGCCCCAGTTTTTGAGTGAGTAGCGCCAGTCGCTCGTTTCAGCACCGCTGTCCGGACCTTGCGCGCCGTGGCGGTGGACGTAGCCGACGACTTTGCGCATGTGGTCGTACTGGGAATCGGTCAGGTCGGCCTTGCTGGTGCGCTTGATCTCGACGATGCGCCGCCCCGACGCGTGACCGACGCTCTCGCCACCGTCCTTCTGACCGACGCGCTTGCTGTCGTTCGTTTCGAGCCACTCTTCGATCTCGTGCGGCTGCATGTTGACGGCCTCTTCGAAGCCGTCGTAGGTCTCCTGTTTTTCGTCGTCGGTCATGGGCGATGCGATTTGGTGAGCGTATTTCACCGACGTGCGCAGGGATGGGGTTCGCGCGTTAGATAGACGTTGCAGAGCGATCAGCCGTCGTCGTCTTCGCCTTCGATCTGAATTTTGTTGATCGCGCCGATGAACGGCAGGCCGATGCCCATTCCGCGCTGAGGAAGCACCCCGCCGAGCGTGCGGCCGACGAGCGACGTATCGGCGTCTGCTTCCTCTGATGCGTACGGATGATCGCGCCGGAAGAACTCGAACAGGCTGACCGGGCCAAACGCGGCGGGACTGTAGAAGCGGTCCGCACGTGCCCATGCGGCGGCGGGCGCGGCTTCTCCGGGGCGATACTGGGTTACCCACGCGCGCTGTGTCACGTGGAGCGGCGGCAGGCGCAGGCCCGTGCCTGAAACGGTGAGAAATGCCGTCCGCTCGTACCGACTGGGCAGCCACACGTCGGAAAACGCCGGAGCGTACCACGCGTGGTAGCTGCCGCTGAACGTATCGAGGTTGGGCAGCGGCGGATCGTCGACGGGACGCATCTCGGCCTCGGCTATCATCGCATCGGGCAGCGCGACGACGAGCCTGCCGAACAAGGGGCGAATGCCTCGCGGAAACCGCTCACCGGGGCGAAACGACATCTCCGCCCACTCCCTGCCGAGCGAGTCGACGCGGCTTCCGAGCAAGAACTGGTAGGCGCCGATGGCGTCGGGGTGCGTCGGGCTCAGGTAGGCGGCGCCGTCCAAAATCAGCACGTCCTCGAAGTTGAGGTCGGGCAAGCCGTCGGCGTCGGCGAAGCGGAGTGGGCCACCTTCGGGCACTCGGCGGCGGGCAACGACTTCTTCGCGGGCGCCGCGTCCGGCCTGGGCGTAGAGCAGCGTCCGCATTTCGGTCAGCCGCGCGGGTTGCCTGCCCAGGGCGGTTTCCTTTTCGATCAGCAGGCGGCCGTACACGTCGGCGCCGTATTGAAACTGACGCTGGGCCAGTTCGGCTTTGCGCGCGAGCACCTGCCGCATGATGCCCATCGCCGGATCCTCGCTGCTCACGTCGACGCCCGAGAGTGCGATCGGCGCGGGCTCCATCCGAAGTATGACCGGAGCCGACGAGATGACCTCGAACGTATCCGACCGAAACCCTACGCGCCGTGCGATCAGCCGAACTGGCAGACTCGGCACCCGCAACTGCCATCGTCCCCGATCGTCGGCGATGGCGCTGGCCGAGCGTGTCATCGTCTGGATCGTCGCTCCGCTCAGCGGCATGTTCGATCGTGCATCGCGGACCTCTCCGCTGGCCGTCTGCTGCGCGTGTGCCGCTGGGGACACGGCGATACACAACAGGAAGAGCGGTAGCAGTCGGAGCATTCGGCGGGGGGGTGAGGCAAGGTCGACACAAGGTCAACGCAGGCAGACCGCCCGTTCGCGTCAGGCGAGACGACGCGAAGCACGTGCGGACGGTCGTAACTCGGCACCGTTCGCTCCGTAGATCCATCCAAGCCTCTCCGGAAGGGCGCTCACAGAAACACAACCTCGAGCCAGCCGCTCGCCCCGCACTCACCTGTCCGACGCCTTGCCGCGGACGTTTTCGAGGGCGACACGTGGCCTGCTCGCATCCTGTACGACGCCATGATCCGCACGATCACCCGCACCGCCCTGCTCGCCTTCCTGGGCGTGCTCCTGTTCACCGGCTGCCAGACCAGCCAGCTTGCCGTTCCGCAGAACCTCGACGGCCACGCGCCGCTCGCCGTCACCCACACCGCTGACGGCGACATCCAGATGGGCGCGTACACGGCGACCGGCTTCTGGAACGTCCGCGCCGATGCGCCGCACGCCTTCGGAGACGGACCTCGCGCCGCCACCTCTCAGGCAGGCGCCGAGCGCTACGGTTTCGCCCTCATGCTGGGCGAGCACACGCTCTGGAACGCCGACTGTACCAAGGACGCTCACGTCGCCCACATTGACGAAACCCTGGTAGCCTGCTCCCTGACGAGCGCCCGAGACGCCAGCCAGACGTGGGCGCTCACCCTTCGCCCCGGCACCGACGGTGCTCTGTCGGGCATTCTCAACAGCGGTGACGCCATCTATGAGGTGCGCAGCACGGACCGCAACGGCAGCGGTTTTGCCGAGTACGAGCAAACCGGGTTCTACGTCGGCGAGATGGGCCAGATCGTGAGCGCGATCGCTCTGGGGTCGAACTCCGAAGTATGGATTAAGCCGTCCGCCGATCTGAACCGCGCTACGCTGCTCGCCATGCTCTCCGCCACGCTCCTCGTCACCGACGCCCGCGCCTGAGAGCGGCTCAATGTTCTTCATCGCCCGCACGGCTTCGGCTGTGCGGGCGATGAAGTGTTTGGGCATTGCCCTGGTCGCCCTGAATCGACGCAGATCGTAAAAATGAGGACCGCGGAATGGGAGGCGTTACGCTCGGGGGCGATGGCACTACCTTCGGCGATCAAATCGAAAAGAGTTAGTGGTTTGTGCTCCTCGCTCTTTCCTTCCCACCTCGTCGCTCCTCATGTTGCGTACATCGCGCTGCTCTTCATCCGTCCTGCTGCTGACCCTTCTGCTCAGCTTGGAGCACTCGGCCGCTGCTCAAACGCTCGTCAAGCAATTTCCGCTCGACCCGTTTCTTCCTCGCCTCGGCACTCCGCTGGGAAACCTGGTAGAGTTTGACGGGATGCTGCTGTTCACCGCGCAGGACAGCACGTCCGGGGACGAGTTGTGGAGGAGCGACGGCACGGACTCAGGGACAGCACGCGTCCGGGACATTCGACCAGGACTGAACGGCAGCAGACTTCGCTACCCTACGATCGCTGGGGGCACCTTTTTCTTCTCGGCAGACGACAGCCTACACGGCCCAGAACTCTGGAAAAGCGACGGCACCGAGCAGGGCACCGCCTTGGTGCGAGACATCTACCCCGGTATCGGAGGCTCTACGCCCAACAGCCTCACGAGCGTCGGAGACTTGGTATTCTTCGTCGCGTACGGCGCAACCGAAGGCGGAAATCTCTGGCGAAGTGATGGCACGGCCGAAGGGACGTTCTCTTTCCCGAACGTCTCCGCTTCCGAAGGCCGACTCGTCTACTCCGGGGGCATGCTGCTCTTTTCCGGGCGTGGAAGTATGCCGGGGGCCGAACTGTGGGCGAGCGACGGAACGATTGCTGGAACGCGCGTCGTCAAAAACATCAGCGAGGGGAGGCCCAGATTTTCGGCTCCCGACCTCCTCACCGACGTGAACGGCACCCTCTTTTTTACCGCTTCCGATGGAGTGTCCGGCCGTGAGCTTTGGAAGAGCGACGGGACAGAAAGCGGAACAGTCCTCGTCAAGGACATCACGCCGGGAAGCGAGTGGAGCGGTATTGATGACCTGACGAACGTAGCCGGGATGCTCTTCTTCACCGCTCGGGACGCAGCGGGCGCACCCATACTTTGGAAGAGCGACGGTACCCAAGCAGGTACTCAGCCGATCAGAACACCGTACGTCGGCGACCCTCAAAACGCTTTCTACGGCCCGACCCACCTCGCTACCCTTGGGAACGCCCTGTTCTTTTTCGTCACCGAGTACAGGCCGGGAGAGACTATGGCGAAGGCCGAGTTGTGGAAGACTGACGGTACCGATGCGGGCACGCAACTCGTGAAGAGTATCCGCCGCAGTTCGGTAAGGGGCGAATCAGGTCCGCCGGTGCGCGCAGGAGACCGCTTCTTCTTCGCGGCTACCGACAGCCTACACGGACAAGAATTGTGGGAGAGCGACGGCACCGAAGCAGGTACCCGGCTGGTCAGCAATCTCGCTCCGGGCGACGAATGGACATTTTTCGGCCCGATGGCATCGGTGGAAAACCGGCTCTTCTTCACCACCTATGGCACCCGGCTCTACTCTCACGACCCCTCGTCTACCACACGAACGGATCACTTTCGGACGTTGGAATCCGGAGCGGCGATGCTGAACGTGACCTCGCGCACGATTCGGCTGACTACCGATCAGGTCCAGACGATCCGTCTGTCGATGTACGACGCTCTGGGCCGCGAGGTGGCGCTGATCCACGAAGGAGCGTTCGCCGAACGTAGCGAGTGGCCGACGCCCCAGAACTTGGCATCAGGAGTCTACTTCGTTCGGGCAGTCGGGGAGGCGTTCGCACTCACGCAATCGCTCGTCGTGGCACGGTAGGACTCAGCCTTCGGGAATCACGGCAGGCTCCTCGTCCCAGTTTTCGATCAGCTCGAGGACGGCGGCGACGATCTCGCCCTCGTCGACCGTGCCGATGGTTTCGCCGCGCTTGAACAGGTGCGCGCGTCCGCGTCCCAGGCTCACGCCCAGGTCGGCACCGGCGGCTTCGCCCGGGCCGTTGACAGCGCAGCCCATCAGCGCCACGCTCAGGTCTTTCTCGAACTTGCGCTCCTTGATGGCGGCTTCGACCTGGTTGACGACCGAGAACAGATCGCTCGCCAAGCGTCCGCACGTGGGACACGCGATCACGTTGACGCCCGGACGGCCCAGCCGCAGCGACTTGAGGATCTGGTGGCCGACCTCTACCTCGTGGATGCTATCGGCGGCGAGGCTGACGCGGATGGTGTCGCCGATGCCGTCGGCGAGAAGGCTCCCGATGCCGATGCTGCTTTTGATCGTGCCGTTCTGCAGGCTGCCGCTCTCGGTCACACCCAGGTGCAGCGGATAGTCGGTGCGTTCGGCGAGCAGGCGATAGCTCTGAATCATGAAGTACACGTCCGAGTGCTTGACCGAGATGATCAGATCCTCGAACCCGCTCTTCCGGCAGATCTCGACGTGACGCATAGCGCTCTCGAACAGCGCTTCGGGTTTGGGATACCCGTATTTGTCCAGGATGTCCTTCTCGAGCGAGCCGCCATTGACGCCGATCCGGATCGGAGTGCCCGCCTCTTTGGCCGCGAGCAGCACTTCCTGCTCCCACTCCTCCTTGCCGATGTTGCCGGGGTTGAGCCGCACCTTGGCCACGCCCGCTTCGATGGCTTTGAGCGCGTACTTGTGGTTGAAGTGGATGTCGGCAACGATGGGCACCGGGCTGAGTTGCACGATCTCGGGCAGCGCGTCGGCGTCCTCGGGGCGCGGCACGGCGACGCGGATGATGTCGGCTCCGGCTTCGGCCAGGCGCGTGATCTCGGCGATGCAGCCCGGCACGTCGTGCGTCTTGCCGGTCGTCATCGACTGGACCGAAATCGGAGCGCCGCCGCCGATCTGTACGTCGCCCACCATGACAGGGCGGCTGATGCGTCGAGGTCGTTGCATAGGAGTCGAAGAAAATCGTAAAGGAGAGAGCCGAACGAACGCCCGGCTCGGATGTGCCGTGTCAGCGCGTCGTATCGGGAAGTACAGCGGGCGTTTTCTGCTCGCCCTCTTTCCACGCGAGCCGGACGAGTAGCGGGAAGTGATCCGAAAGCGCAGTCTCGTCGATCAACTCGGCGCTGAGGACACGCAGTTGGGGATCGACGAGGACGAAGTCGATGCGAGCGATGGGCGCTTCGACGTGATAGGTCGCACTTCGCCCTCCACCTCGAATGCGCCACGCGTCGTCTAGGCCAGCACCCGTAATGCGGTCGTAGGTCCAGTTGTGCATCGTAGAGTTGAAATCGCCCGCGACTATGGCGGGCAGTGGGTCGGCTTCGACCAGCGCACGCAGCGTGTCCGACTCATTGGCGCGTTCGATGATCGACGACCGGTAACGCCTCAGGAATGGACGCCACGTCGACGGTGAGAGCGCATAGAACGTGGTATCGGACCACGGCTTCTCGACGCCGTACGAGCGAAGATGCACGTTGTATAGGGCGACGCGGCGATCTCCTACCTGATGCTCGGTCCGTACGAACTGCCGCAACGCGTCCGACTCGCCGCGCTGGCGCATCGTATGAACGTGCATCTCGAGAGGCATTGGGCGCGATAGCGTTACGACCCGAGCGTACCCGATGCCAGCTCCTGCGCCCGACCGTGTCGGAAGCGGAGCGTTGTACCCCAATACATCTCTGAGCGGTCGCGCATGAGACCAGGGCAAGACACCCGGCCGCTCGTCGGTGCGGTCGTAGGAGATGAATTCCATCACACTTTCTTGAAGCGTGAGTACGTCAGGATTCAGCCCGGCGACGAACGCCGTTAGCGCCTCCGGTTTCGCCTCTACGTCACCGTAGAAGGGGTTGATGTTGTATGTCAGGAGCGTGAGTGTGTCGGCGGGCGCGCTCGTCTCACTTTCCGCAGTCGGCGCTCCGCCATAGCGAACGAACGCGAATGCCAGCAAGATCGCGTGGACCGTTACGCTGCGCCACTTGCGGCGAAACACTTGTACGACCAGCAGGACGGCGACGGCGGCTGTGAGGTAGGGGAAGCCAATAGCGATCAGCTGGAGCGGCCACGTCACACCATCCGGCCGGACGTGGCGGCCCAGCCAGGCGAGCACGAACAGCCCGGCTACGAACGCGTCGAGCGTCCAGAAGGTAAACGAGACGAGTTTACGCACCGGCTACCGCTTGCTGTACGCGTCGAGAGTCTCGCGCTCCGAATCCGTCAGCGCGTCCATGCCCTCGTCACTGATCTTCTCGAGGATGCGATCCACGTCCTGCCGCGACGGGCGGCGCGAGCCTTTGGGATCGGACAGCCGAGCCCCCATCGCGCGCCACCCCGACACGGCTTCCGGCTCTGCCTCGGCTTGACTGCTGCGCGGCGCTGGGCTGCGGCGTTCCGACGAACTCTCCATCGCCCCCTTGACCCAACCGTGAAGGTGGTAGCCGCGCAGCGCCAGCGCGCCCATCGCCACACCAGCCAGCGCCCCGCCGATGCCCGCGAACACGTAGCCCGGTGGCGCCAGCAGTTCGAACGCCAGCAGTCCGACACCCACCCACAACAACCGTACGGCTCCGAGCAGCAACAGTCCTACGGTCTTATAGGGAAACTGGATGGCCGTAGCGAAGATCAGCCCCAGCACTGCCGCCTGCGATCCCTCGTAGACCAGCCCGGTCGCCAGCGCGACCAGTCCGCCCCCCAACGCTCCCAAACCCCACGCCGTCAGCACCCACGCGCCGCCCAGCATCCGCTCCTGCTCCTCGCCGATCCAGTAGAGAAACGCGACGTTGAAGGCAACTTCCAAGAAGCCGCCTAGGCCGGTCCGGGTGTGGACAAACGCATAGGTGAAAATAGTCCAGGGCGCGTCGAGCGGCGAGCCCCCGGGAACGGCGAGGTAACTGCGCACCAGAGCCAGCGACTGCGGGCTGACAGCCGCAAGCACCATAGATACTACGTAGACGACCACCTGCACGAGCATCAGGATCCGCAGGACGGGCGGCAGCGAGTCGTACCAGAAACGAAAGCGGTTCATCGGCGGCTGGGGTTAGTGGCGGCTAGACGTACGACCGACCGCCCGGCTTGATCGGCAGTTTGCCCCTCCAATACATAATCAGGATAAATCCGAACAGCATGCCGCCCAGGTGCGCAAAATGGGCGATGTTCGAGCCGGAGCGCGCGAATCCCGAGTACAACTCGAACGCGCCATAGAGCAGCACGAAGTACTTGGCTTTGATCGGAAACAGGAAGTAGAGGTAGATCTCCGACTCGGGAAACATCATCCCAAAGGCCAGCAAAATCCCGAACACGGCGCCCGATGCGCCAATCGTCGGCACGGGTGTCGGGTCGATGAACGTGATTACGACCAACTGGATGACTCCGGCTCCGATCAGGCAGAAGAAGTAATAGAACGCGAACCGCCGCGATCCCCACGTGCGCTCAATGGCGACGCCGAAGAGCCACAGCGCCAGCATATTGAAGAGGATGTGGCATAAATCCGCTGGATCATGGAGGAATCCGTACGTAACGAGTTGCCAGGGCCAAAAACTGCCTACATCACGCACGCCGACGATCTGCCCTAAGCCATCGACGATGCGCACGGTGTCGGGTAAGCCGACGGCCCATAGCCCTAGCCACCGGATGAGCAACTCGCCCGTTGTCGGAACGAGGCTGAACAGGAAGAACAGCCCGTTGATGATCAAGAGGTTCTTGATGACCGGCGGAAAGGCGCCGAAGTCGGTGCTGGGCTGGAAGGCGGACGAGGTCATGTATGGGCGCAGCGTCGCGCGCTGTCGCAGTGGGAGCGGAGCCTTCTTATAGCGCCGCGGAGGCCTTCAAGTTGCACGACACGAACACACGAGACGAACAGGCAGCGCCTACCGCCGTACCCTGCCATCGCTCTATCGCTCCGTCATGTCGTACACGCCGCGCCCGCTCTATCCTCGCTCCGATGGACGCCCTCCTGCGGGCCCGGCGCTTCCACCTCCTACGCTTCCGCCGTCTCCATCGGCTTCGGGGTCAAGCCCCGAGCCGAAACGCAAGAATCGACTGCGGCGCGCGCTTGTCATCGTCGGTGTAACCCTCGTCTCACTTCCGATCTTGGCCTTGGGTGGACTATGGATCTGGGCCAGCCTGCTCCAGACCGACATTCCCGATCTCTACGAGCTCCGCAACCCGTCGATGCACCTGGCTTCGATCGCCTATGCGGAAACCGGCGAAGAAATCGGGCGCTACCACGACGAGAACCGGACGTGGGTGAGCTACGATCGCATCAGCCCCACCGTTGCCAACGCGCTCGTAGCGACCGAGGACTTTCGCTTCTTCGAGCATGGCGGCGTCGACTGGCGGCGCCTGACCTCGTCGGTGTGGCTCACGCTGCGCGGCGATCCTCAGGGTGGATCGACGATCACGATGCAGCTGGCGCGCAACCTGTTTCCCGGCGTCGGCCGCGACGACTCGGTCGACCGCAAACTGCGCGAGATCATGACAGCGCGCAGACTTGAGGAGGCATATTCGAAGACAGAGATCCTCAAGATGTACCTCAACACGGTACCGTTCGGATTCAACGCGTTCGGCATCGAGGCGGCATCACAGGTCTACTTCGACAAGTCGGCCGCCGAACTGACGCCGCCCGAAGCCGCCCTGCTCGTCGGCACGCTCAAAGCGACGACCTACTACAACCCCGTCCGAAATCCCATCGAGGCTCGCCAGCGCCGCGCCACTGTCCTGGGGCTGATGGGCCAGCACGGCTACCTCGAACCATCTCAGGTCGACGCGTTCACCCAATCGCCACTCGGCCTCGACTTCTCGACGCCCGACCCGGCCGACTCCCCGGCGCCCTACTTCGCCGATTTCGTCGAGCAGTGGGTGCAGGCGTGGGCCAAGGCCAACAACCGCGACCTCTATACCGGCGGCCTGCGCATTTTCACGACGCTCGACATGCGGCTGCAGAACGCGGCTCAGCGTGCCGTCGATGAAGAGGGCGAGCTGTTGCAACGCGTCGCCGCATACGAGTGGAGCCGCAGCTCGTCAGGTCTGCTGTCGCAGTCGGCATCCGCCTACCCCCAGGCGGGCACGTTTCCCTACTTCTGGCAGCGGCACCCCGAGGCGCTCGACCGTGCGCTGCGCCAAACGTCGCGGTTCAACATACTGCGTGACCAGGGCGAGTCGCAGTCCCAGGCGCTACTGATGCTCAAGGCCGACAACGCATTCGTCGACTCAGTCAAGGCGCAGACCGCGCGGCTCGAAGCGTCGTTTGTGGCGCTCGAACCCGAGACGGGCTACGTGCGAGCCTATGTGGGCGGCCGTGACTATAGGACAAGCCAGTTCGACCGAGCGAGTCAGTCGCGTAGGCAGCCGGGCTCGACGTTCAAGCCGTTCGTCTACGCTGCCGCGCTCAACTGGGGCTACGCGCCCGACGACCGCGTGCTCGACACCGTCCGCGACTACGACGGTTGGAGGCCCGCCAACTCGGGAGGAGGCGCCAGCGGAGCGGCAATCACGCTGCGCAGCGGGCTAACGTACTCCAAGAACACGATCAGCGCCGCACTCATCGACCAGGTCGGACCGGCCGAAGTCGTGCGGACGGCACAGCAGGCGGGCATCACGTCGCCGCTTCGGGCAGTTCCTTCGCTGGCCCTGGGCACCAGCGAGGTGACGCTGCTCGAGATGGTCGGTGCGTACGGCACGCTGGCGGGCGGAGGCGTCCGGCGCACGCCCACGATCGTGACGCGCATCGAGGACAGCGAGGGCAACGTGCTGGCACAGTTCGGACCGCAGCAGCAACGCGCGCTTCCGGCATCGACCTCGTACGCTGTTCTCGACATGATGCGCGACGTGGTCGACCGGGGCACCGCGCAGCGCCTGAGGTCGATGGGAGTCCGGGGCGATGTCGCCGGTAAAACAGGCACGACGCAGGAGAGCGCCGACGGCTGGTTCATCGCCGCGCATCCTGATCTGGTGATGGGCGCATGGGTCGGCTTCGACGATCGGCGATTGGCATTTCGGACGAGCTACTGGGGTCAGGGCGGGCACAACGCCCTTTTCGTCGTCGGCGACTTCGCGGTCGACGTGCAGAAGTCCGGTTTGAGTCTCGACGCGGACACTCGCTTTCAGCCGCCGCCCGGCTACCAGGAGCGCTCAGCGGACCGCGCCCGATGGAACGACGATGTGCGTCTGGCTATCGATTCCGCCGACGCCCGACGCGCCCCTCTGGCCGGCGACACGCTTCGCTTTCACTCGGATACCTCGCGCGCCCTCGCCGGACGCACCGGTACGATTCGGTATCGCTCCGACTCTGACCCCGGCTCCGACACAGCGCCTGCTCGTCCATCTAGCGTTTCCCAGTCGCCGTCCGCCGGTCCTGCTTCGACGACGCCTCTCCCGACTTCGTCGCCCCGGCCCAGTCCAGCCGCTCCGTCGCCTTCGCGAGTCGAGCCCTTGCCTGCCGAGCCGGTTGCACCTCAGGCGCCCGCTGCGCTACCGCAGCCCGTCCCGGTCCGGACGCCCGTCGTGGCGCCTGCGCCCACCGAAGCTCCGCCTCCTCCACCTCGTAGGCGTGCGTCGTCGCGCGGAGGTGGAAGTGGGAACGGCGATGGCTGAGGCGCTTTTCCTCTATCTGCCACCCCATCGACCGCGTCCCACCCGTCGTTTCGTCTCGAGAAAAATACCGGCGTCATTTTTGACGGACTCAAGATGCCGTCCGACCTGCCGATACCTCGGACAGTAAGCGTCTCTGCCATGCCCGACTCCACGTCTCCTCCTATTCTGCCCCGCATCCTCCTGGTCGAGGATCACGACATGACGCGGCGCATGCAGGTTCGTTTCCTGAGCCGCCAGTACGCCGTCGACTTCGCGTCGACGGGGCGCGAAGCCATCGAACAGGCCCAGGCGCACCCCTACCAGACCATCTTGCTCGACATCAACCTCGCCGACCGGATGAACGGCGTCGAGGTGATGCAGACGATCAAGCAACTCGCACATCACCAGTCGACGGCCATCGTCGCCGTGACGGGCTACTCGTCGCCCGAGGACCGGCAGCGTCTGCTAGGCGCGGGTTTCGATCTGTACTTGTCCAAGCCGTTCAAGTGGAAGGAGTTCAGCGAAGTGATCGAACTGGCCGTGCGCATCACGGCGTCCGGTGCCTCGCAGCCTGCTCCACCGCCTCCAGCGCTCGATCCGACGTTCGCGCAGCTGCAGCGCACGCCCAAACCAACCAAGCCCTCGCTACCGCGTCCGCCCGCCGCCGCGCCACATCCTTCGGCCGAGCGCCGACCGCTCAGCCCCTACCCAGAAGTCGTGGAGTCGTCGGACGGCCGTACCTCGCGCGAAGAGCCGATGCTGACGCCACACGCGCCGTCACCTGCTTCTCCGCCGCCCGCACCTTCGCTTCTGCTACCGCGCTGGGAGTCGCTGGGGGGTATTTAGGGATACCTCCTTCCGGACCGATGGTGACGCATCAGCGCGTGGGAAACAGCCACTCGAACGCTTCGCCGAACTCGCCAGCCCAGAACGCTTCGGTGTGCGATCCCTCGGACCGCAGCACGCTTTCTACCTCCGCGCCGAACCGCTGGCCGATCAGCAGTTCGACCATCCGCGTTTGCGCCGCCGCGACGCTCGGCCCCTCGGGGAGCGCGCTGACGAAATAGAAGCGCGAGGCGCCCACGTCGGCTTCCCGCGCCAGCACGAGCATTTGCTCCTCGGCGAACCACAGCGAGGGTGAGAATACACCGACACGCCCAAACACGTCGGGGCGCGTCAGTCCGGTGTAGAGCGAGATCAGGCCGCCCATACTGCTGCCCAGGATGCCGGTATGCGCCGGGTCGGGCAGCGTGCGGAAGCGAGCGTCGATCAGTGGTTTGAGCGTTTCGGCGAGGAAGGCGACGTAGGCCGGGCCTTCTCCCCCGCCGTACTGGGCGTTGACGAACGGTCCGTATTCGTCCAGTCGGAGATCCCCGCCATGGTCGATGGCTACGACGATCGCTCCAGTTCGACCGCGCGCGTGGCGCCAGTCGAGCGTTTCGTCGATGCCCCACTCGGTCCCGAACGCCGTCGTCGTCTCATCGAACACGTTTTGTCCGTCGTGGACGTAGAGGACGGGATAGCGCTGGTCCGAATCGGCGTAGTCGCGCGGCAAATAGATCTGGACGCGGCGCGACCGGCGCAGTTGCGGCATCTGCATCGCCGAGTCCAGGACGGACACGTTTTCACTCGCCGTCGAAGAACGCGGGGTGTCGCCGGACCGCCAGGCGACGACGGACGAGGCATAGGTCTGCCTTCCACCTCGATAGACGAACGAGCGGTTGGGAGATTCCGACGCGTCGCCTTCGACCTCGACGCGGCTCCATCGTCCCAGCGTTAGCTTGAATGCTATTTCGCCTCTGGGAATGGCATCGAATGAGCGCGCAAACGTCTCCTCGTCCACGCGATGGAGCCGAAACGCGGGATCGGCGGGATTCCAGTCGTTGAAGTTACCTGCGGCGTACACGGAGTCCGGCGTATTCGGCGGGACAGCGATCTGGATCGTGAGACCGTCGCTCGTCGAGGCGCATCCGGTAATCAGCAGTAGTAAGAGAAGGCGCGTCATGGTTCGTCGTCGGCGTATTTGCGAGCGCGTTTTTCGATGCCTTCGTCGGTGTCGCGGTCGCGGAGGGCATCCAACCGAGCTTGGACGGTGCGCTCGTAGCCCATCTCGGACGGATTATAGAAGTACAGACCCTGCATCTCGTCGGGCAAATACTGCTCGGCGACGTAGTGGTCGCGGTAGGCGTGCGGATAGTGGTAGCCTTTGCCGTGCCCCAGACCTGCGCCGTCACGCGAGGCGTCCTTGAGCTTGTTCAGCGGCTCGTGCTGCGCCTGCTTCTCGACGTACGCCAGCGCTTCGAACAGGGCGAATGACGAGTTGCTCTTGGGCGCCGTTGCCAGGTAGAGGCACAGGTGCGACAGGTGGAAGCGGCCCTCGGGCATGCCGACATAGTCGAACGCCTGGGCAGCGGCGACCGCCTGCTCCATCGCACGCGGATCGGCCATTCCGATGTCCTCACACGCAAAAATCAGCATCCGGCGCAGGATGAAGCGGGGGTCCTCTCCGGCATAAATCATCCGCGCCATCCAGTAGAGTGCCGCGTCCACGTCCGATCCGCGCAGGCTCTTTATGAACGCGCTGATCGTGTCGAAGTGCGCGTCGCCCTCCTTGTCGTAGAGGACGGCGCGCTTCTGAATCGAGTCCTCGGCGACTTCGCGCGTAATGCGGATGTGACCTTCGTCGTCCGGAGCAGTAGTCTCGGCGGCGAGTTCGAGGGCGTTGAGCAGGCTGCGCGCGTCGCCGTTGGCGGTCGAGACGAGGTGAGCGAGTGCGTCGTCGTCGATAGCGACGTTTTTCAGACCGTAGCCGCGCTCGTCGTTGGCAATGGCGCGCAGGATGATGCCTGCCAGATCGTCGTCGGTGAGCGACTGCATCTCGAAGACACGGCTCCGGCTCACCAGAGCTTTGTTGACCTCGAAATACGGGTTTTCGGTCGTAGCGCCGATGAACGTAACCGTGCCGTTCTCAACGTGCGGAAGCAGCGCGTCCTGCTGTGCCTTGTTGAAGCGGTGCACCTCGTCAACGAATAGGATCGAACGCTGTCCGTGCAGTCTCAGCCGATCGCTCGCCCCGTCGATGGCGGCTCGAATGTCCTTGACGCCCGCGAGGACGGCGTTGAGCGCCAAGAAGTTTTTGGCCGTGCTCCGGGCGATGATGCGGGCGAGCGTCGTCTTACCCGTCCCCGGCGGCCCGTACAGCAGCAGGCTCGTCACCCGGTCGGCTTCGACAGCGCGGCGGAGCAGCTTACCCGGTCCCAGAATATGGGCCTGTCCGGCAAACTCGTCCAGCGTGCGCGGGCGCATCCGGTCGGCGAGCGGAGCGGATGCGGTCGTGCGGGCGCGGGCGGCGAGGTCGAACAGGTCGTCGGGCATGGGCCGAAAGCTAGCGAGGCATGGGCGGCGCGGTTGCGAAAGAATCGGTCAGGTCGGAGGCTCGTGAGCACGAGAAAAGGACGATCTCCCAGTTAAGGATCTGCGGCAACGTCCGATAGCGCCAGCACTCCTCCAACCTATCCGCCCTGTCCATGTCGCGTTTGTCTGCGCGGCTGCTCGTGCCGTTCGGCGCGCTGCTCGCCCTCGTCGCCGTGTGTGGCGGTTTGCTCCTGCCCGCTGCGCCGCCGCAGACTCCGCACTCAGCAGAGCCGGCAGCGCGCGCGGCCGTGGCTGCGCTCTCGGCCATCGACGCCCAGGCAGTCGCTCGGCTTGAATCGGCGCTGGACCTGCTCGGCCTCTCGACGCGGCGACTGGGTCCGCCGTGGATGGCTCAGCGATCCGGCGCAGCCCCCGAACTCTATTTCGGACGCACGGCGGCTTCGGGCCCCGAACTCGCCGAAGTCTACGCAGCCGATGGAGTCGGAGTGACTCTGATGGCGTTCGACGGCACGCGCTTCGTGCGTATCGCCGGAGACGCAGTCGAGTTGGCACGGGCCGACCACGCGGTCCTGACCGCTCAGGCCCTCCTCGTAGGACTCGATGCCTCGGGCACGCAGCGCATCGCCGGTCGCACGCTCTTGGACGCGCGGGGTGACATCGCCGGGGCGTGGCTGACGAGCATCCCGCTCGATTCGCTGACGACGAGCGAGGTATTCGCGCAAACGGACCACGCATCGATTCTGCTCGACTTAGCGGGCGAACCGATGGCCGGGCAAGCGCCCAAACCTGGATGGGAAGTCGCCTCGGCAGCGTTCGAGCCATGGTCAGCGGTGGTGACACATGCGGTTCGCCCCCCGCTCGCCTCTTCAGGACCGACGCAGACCTCGCGGCTCGTACTTCTCAGCGTCTGCGGCGGCCTGCTGCTTCTGGCGAGCCTCCAGCTGCTGCTGGAGGCTGTCGTGCTGGCCCCGCTGCGTCGCCTCACCACGACCGATCACCCAGACTCTATCGCCGGAGTCGCCGAGCGTATCCGGCTTCTCCAAGAGGAGATCCGGTCGGCAGGCGAGACGCACAAGCGCGACGCCGAAGTGAAGAACGAACTGATCGCCGAAGCTGCTCGGGCCTCGAGCGAGCAGGCCGTGCACCACGCCCTACTCGCCGATCTCGACGCATTGCACCGCCGAATCGTACAGCCGCAGACCGTAGCACGACGCGTCGCTTCGCCATCGGCACGACGCATCGCCGACGCGGTAGACGCCTTGTGCGCGGTGTACGGTCGCCAGCTCGGTGATGCAGGCGAGCGGATTCAGGTAGCCGAGCGAGCCGCCGCTGACCGGGCAGCGCAGGTGCAAGCGCTCACCCGCAAGGTGTCGGCAGCCTCAGATCATGCCGAGCAGTTGTGTCGCGCGTGGACGGCTCGATCCGCCGACTTGCCAGCTGACCACATTACGCGCGCCGAGGGTGCTTCTCAAACCGGAATCGCCAGCGTGGAGCGGAGTGCGGTGCTCGCCGAGCAGACGCGCGTTCAGGTCGATGCCATAGCGAAGGACACCGACGCGCTCGCCCAGACGATCCGCGGACTCGGCGAGAGCACGGACGACATCGAACACGTCGTCTCTCTCATCGGAGACATCGCCGGCCGGACCAATCTGCTCGCCCTCAACGCTGCTATCGAAGCGGCGCGGGCAGGAGACGCGGGGCGTGGATTCGCCGTCGTCGCCGACGAAGTGCGCGCGCTGGCCGACGGCACTTCGCGGGCGACGGCCGACATATCGGCGCGGCTGGCCGATATCCGCCGCCAGGCCACCGACGCCGTCGCCCAGATCGACGACACGACGCAGGCGGTTGCCGAAGGAGCGCAGCACGCCGCCGCATCACACGAGGCCTTGACGACCGCTGCTCGCGAGGGCGCGCAGACCGTGACGCACCTCCGCGCAGCAGCCGAAACGCAGCGGAGCGCGTCGCACGCGGACGCTGACTCCGTGCTCGACGCGCTCCGCTCGGCTCTTCAGGCTTCCGATTGGCCCCAAGCACCTCGTTCGGCTCAGGCTCCGATCACGCCGCGCGCCGCGTCGGCTGGCCTAGCTGTCGGTGCGTGACACCGAAGAAGTCGAGCGCCTGGTGGTAGTCGGCCAGCCAAGACTGCGGGTGAGCCGCATCGGCGACGGTGACCTTCAGCACACGCCCGGCACCGGGTAGCGGCTCCAGCTCCTCGCCACCGAACAGCAGCCCGGCGTGGGGATCCGGCAGCGCGTAGCCCATCTCGACCGACCGTCCCGGCCGCACGTCGCAGATCAGCGCCTCGGTCGACGCCAGCGTCTCGAGGTTGACGCGCCCCCTGCGACCGAACAACTCGGGGCGCAATCGGAGCGCGAACAACAACACGTCGTGCATCCGGTAGGTCAGGTCGCTGGGATCGACGCGCAGAACGGCATCCAGGTGCCCACCCCCTACGAGCAGCGCGTCGCGCATCGTCACGTTTTCAGGGTCGAGTGCGTCCGTCACCTCAATGCCGACACGGCGGACCGACTCGCCCAGCGGTACCTCGACGACGAAATCGGTGTAGAATGGACCGGCGGGCGTTTGGTGACGCACTTGGTAGCGCACGCCTGCTTCGGGGTGGAGGAACTTGACCAGGTGCCACGCCAACTCATCCTCGATGGGACGCTCGTAGGGCGGGGCGTAAAAGAGGCTCGGCTCGGCGAAGAGGGTAGACATGGCGGGTTGGGGTTAGGAGGGTGCAGCGCACCATTTCGCGCGCGCGTATGCGTAGAATAGCAAGAGCCAGAGACAGCGTCATGTCATAGGCCTATCTATTTATTTCCTATCGGATTGGATATTCAATCTTTACCCGGCAGAGACGTGTCGTCTCGTCGCGGTCCAACCTCGTTGAATGAGGATGCGAGTGGTAACTATATTTACCACTCCGCTACCTTATCTCGCTCCCAACCTCCTGACCTATGACCCGCTTTGCTTTACTCGCAGCTTGCGCTCTCTTCGCCGTTTCTACAGTACAGGCTCAGTTCATCACGCTGGACCGACCCGGACTCACCCTTGCGGCCGAGACGCTTCCGCAACGCACCGCCTCGATTGAGTTCGGCGTAACCGCAGCGTACAACTCGGATGATGATTTCAGCGTCACATCGTACGGCGTACCGCTCACGGCCCGATTCGGACTCACCAATGCCATAGAGTTGCGCGCCACCACCTCCGTTTACGATGGCGTGCGCTTTGGAGGCGACCTGAGCGACGTGTTCGATAACGACGGTGAATTAGGCTTCGACTTCGTGTCGATCGGCGCCAAGATTGGCTTGCCCGGCGACCTTACCTCATTCCGTCTCAGCGTCACGCCCGAAGTATTCGTACCGATCGACGACGACTTCGACACGGCTCTCGGGGCGACGGTAGCTGCGAGCACCACGTTGCAGAGCGGCTTCTCACTCTTGGGCAACCTGGGCATCTTCGGTGGTACCGACGAGTTTTTCGACTCAGCTGCTACACGCCTGACTGCTCAGGGCGGCTATCCGCTCACGCCCCAGGTATTCGGCTTCGTCGAAGCGCAATACACCATCCTTCAGGATTTCGACAATCAAGCCTTGCTCGGACTCGGCGCAGCGTTCGCCGTCACGCCACAGTTCGCACTCGATGCGTCGATCTATGCCGGTCTGAGTGACACGACCTCCGACATCCTGTTCAGCTTGGGCGGTTCGCTGCGCTTGTAGCACGCGCTCACTCACCCTTGCCACAATCGTGTCCACCTTTGTCCTCATAGCTGCGCTTGCGGTCTACGTCGGCGTGCTGACGGCGATTCGCGGACTCAGGCCCGGCGTCCGGGTGGCGTTTGCCGTCGTCGCGGGTGGGCTGCTGCTCGTGATGGCGTGGGCGGACGCCCAGGCGGCGATGGGCGCTCGGCTGGTGCTGATCGGGGTCGTCGTCGCGGCCATGCTGTTCACGATCCGCAGGCGCGGACACGTGCCCGAACGGTAGCCACATCGGGACGATGCGCACTCCGGTTGCGCGGTAGGTTGGCGACTTCCCCTCCACGACCCGACATGACCGGACTGATCTTCGCCGCCGGACGCGGCACCCGCCTCGCCCCTCTCACCGACACGACGCCCAAGGCGATGGTCGAAGTCGGTGGCCTGCCGCTCCTCCGCCACACGGCGGATCGGTTGATCGAAGCGGGCTGCGACCGGCTCGTCGTCAACACGGCCTACCTCGCCGATCAGATCGAGGCGTACGTCGAGGCCGAAGGCGATCTGGGCGTGGAGACGCACCTGTCGTTCGAGCCGGGCGGACCCTACGAAACCGGCGGCGGCTTGCTCCACGCGCGCGAGTTGCTGCCGGGCGATCCGTACCTGATCCACAACGTCGACATCCTGAGCGAGATCGACCTGGCGGCACTCTACGCCGCGCACGACCCGAGCAGCCTGGCGACGCTGGCCGTCCGAGAGGCCACGACCGACCGGTATCTGATGTTCGACGACATAGGGCTTATGGGCTACGCGTACGACGGCGGCGAGGAGCAGGTGCGCGACCCCGAAGGCACGCTGCACCGGTTCGACTTCTGCGGCATCCAGGTGGCGAGTCCGGGTCTGGTGGGGGCGTTCGAGGAGACGGGCACGTTCTCGATCATGAGGCCCTACCTGCGGCTCGCCAAGACCCGAGCGGCGATCAGGCCGTACCACGTCGGCGCTGCGTTCTGGCTCGACGTGGGCACGCACGACCGCCTGGACGAAGCCAACCGCTACGTTACCGAGCGGCGCGGCTGAGCATCTTCTCGTGCTCGCGCGGCGGGCGGATGCCTTTGAGCACGAACGCGCCGATCACGCCCGCCACGAAGCCGCCGATGTGTGCCGCATACGCCACGCCTCCGGTCTGCTCGGTGGCGAAGAACGAGCCGTATCCGTTGAAGAACTGAAACGCGATCCACAGCCCGAGCACGACGACGGCGGGCACGCTGACGACGAAGTAGAAGAGCAGCGCCCGCACCTTGTTGCGCGGAAACAGGACGAGGTACGCGCCCAGTACGCCCGAGATAGCACCCGACGCCCCCAGGTTGGGAATCAGCCCGTCCGGGTCGAGGGCGATCTGGGCGAGCGTCGCTGCCAGCCCGCAGGCGAGGTAGAACAGCGCGAACGTGACCGGGCCGAACCGGTGCTCGACATTGTCGCCGAAGATCCAGAGGTAGAGCAGGTTTCCGCCCAGGTGGAGCCAGCCGCCGTGCATGAACATCGCCGACAGGATCGTGAGATAGATCGGGACCGGGCCAGGCGTGTGCCGGACGACGGCGCTCTCCTCGCCCGCCCCTAACGTCACGTCACCGACCACGTCGACGCCCGTCGTGATCTCCTGGGGGATGACGCTCCATCCGTAGGTGAACGCTTCGTTGCCGCCCATGCCCTGGAAGAGCACGAACACGATCACGTTGGCGGCGAGGAAGACGAGCGTGACGTAGGCCGTACGCGTCAGGCGGCGGTCGTCGTCGGAGAGCGGAAAAAGCATGAACGAGCAATAGGTGGAGTCGTAAGATGCGGCCTAACCGATTCGTACTGCCATGCCCGCCCATCGCCCGCCCACGAAGTTGCCGATCCGGCACGTCGCGATCATCGGAACGGGACTGATCGGCGGCTCGTGGGCACTGGCGCTCAAACGCCACGCACGCGACGTGATCGTGACCGCGTGCGACCGCGCGGCCGTCCTCGCCGTTCTGGCCTCGCGCGGCGGCTGCGACCAAGCCGTCACTAATCCCGTCGAAGCAGTAGCCGACGCCGACCTGATCATCCTCGCGCCGCCCCTCGCGCTCGTCGGCGACCTGCTGCGGACGATCGCGCCCCACGTCCGACCCGATGCGCTCGTGACCGACGTGGGGTCGGTCAAAACCGCTGTCGGTGTGCTGGGCGACGAGGTGCTTCCGGGCCGGTTCGTCGGCGGCCACCCGATGGCGGGCAGCGAGCATGCAGGCGTCGCCCACGCCTCGCCGCTGCTGTTCGAGAACGCCGCCTACGCCCTGTGCCCGACGCCCGAGAGCCGAGCGCACCGCCGCTTCCACGCGCTCGTCGACCTGATCGACACGATCGGCGCGCGCGTGCTCTCGCTCGACGCTCAGGCGCACGATCAGGCCGCCGCTCACGTCTCGCACGTGCCTCAGTTGCTCGCCGTCGCCCTGACCAACGCTGTCGGTACCCACGCGCAGGGGGAGCCGATGACGCGCCTGCTCGCTGGGGGCGGCTTCCGCGACATGACGCGCATCGCGAGCTCGCCCTACGCTACGTGGGAAGGCATCCTGTCCGCCAACGCCCCCGCCATCCGCGACGCGCTCAGATCGGTGCGGGCGGAACTCGACCAACTGGAAACCGCGCTGGTCGCAGACCAGACGCATACGTTGAAAGACGCGTTCGACGCGGCCAACCAGACGCGCCACGACGTGCCAAACCGCAGAAAGGGTCTGCTGCGCGCCTATCCCGAACTGCTGCTCCACGCCGTCGACCGTCCCGGCTTTCTGTCCGAAGTCTTCGCCGCGCTCGCCGGAGCTGAACTCAACGTGAAAGACGTGGAGTTGCTGCTCGTCCGCGAGGGAACGGGCGGCTCGTTCCGCCTGGCCTTCGCCTCGGACGACGAAATCGAACGCGCCCTGAGTGCCATGGAGCGGGCGGGCTTCTCGGCCGAACGCAAGGGGTGAACCCATCCCGCTCGGCGTCGGCGCTCCGTAGGGCGGACCGCGCATTCCCGATTCCCACGATCCGCAACCACGAGCCGCCGCGCCCGGCGTAGTTTCGCCGCCATGCCCCTGCCCGTCGACCTCCGCTCCGACACTGTCACCCGCCCGACCCCGCAGATGCGTCAGGCGATGGCTGAGGCCGTCGTGGGCGACGACGTGTTTGGCGAGGACCCGACCGTCCAATCGCTGGAGCGGCGCGTAGCCGAGTTGCTGGGCAAGCCCGCCGCACTGTTCATGCCGTCGGGCGTGATGAGCAACCAGATCGCGCTCAAGTTGCACACCGACCCGGGCGACGAGGTGCTGGCTCCGGCGAGCGCGCACCTGATCCACTACGAGAGCGGCGCGCCGGGCGTGATCTCGGGCGTCCAACTCACGCCGCTGGCCGACTCGCGCGGGCAGATCACGGCTCAGCAGGTGGCGGCGTCGGTCCGTGCGGGATTCGATTGGGAGCCGCGAACGCGCCTGCTGTGGATGGAGAACACCGCCAACCGAGCGGGCGGCTGCGTGCTCGACCTGGCGGAAACCCGGCGCTGCGTCGATTCGGCGAGGGCGCGTGGCATGCGGACGCACCTGGACGGCGCGCGGCTGTGGAACGCCGCCCTGGCCTCTCAAACGTCGGAAGCCGAGTGGGCCAAAGGGTTCGACACCGTCAGCGTATGCCTGTCGAAAGGGCTGGGCGCTCCGGTCGGGTCGATGCTCTGCGGCGAGGCGGACACCATCTCACGCGCTCGCCGCTGGCGCAAACTGCTCGGTGGAGGAATGCGGCAGGTCGGGATTCTGGCCGCGGCCGCACACGTGGCCCTCGACCATCGTCCGGGTTTGGCCGACGACCACGCCCGGGCTCGGACGTTTTCGGATCATGCGGCGTCGCTCGGATTGAGCGTCGTCGTGCCGGACACCAACATCGCCCTGTTCGACGTACCCGAAGCATCGACTCAGGCACAATCGGTACTTGGTGCGTTGGGCTTGCTCGTCGTCCCGTTCGGCCCGTACCGGCTGCGCGCCACCTTCCACCGCGACATCACGGACGAGGCGCTTTCCCGCGCCTGCGACCTTCTCACTCAGCACTACGGCTGACCCTCACCGGCGCTCGTATGCGGCCTCTCACTCCCAGCGACATGGCTGAACTCACCTCCGCGCCCGCCCTCCCCGCTTCGGCCGATGTGCTGCTCGGCATCGCCGAAGCCCACGGTACGCCGACCTACGTCTATTCGGAGCGCATCGTCGAGCGGCAAGCACGCAAGCTGGCGCAGTTCTTCGACGGGCTGGACGTCTCGTTTCTCTACGCGATGAAGGCCAATCCGGCCCCACCGATCATCGAGACGCTGGGGCGCCACGGCTTCGGAGTCGACGCCGTTTCGCCGGGCGAGATGCTGTGGGCACTGCGGCTGGGCATTCCGGCCGAGCGGATCCTGTTTTCGGCCAACATGATGACCGATGACGAGATGCACGCTGCCCACGCGCACGGCGTCGTGCTCAACATCGGCGAGTTGACGCGGCTGGAGCGCTACGGAAGGGCGTATCCCGGCAGCGAGGTATCGGTCCGCCTGAACCCCAAGCACGGCGCGGGGCATCATGCGCACGTCGTCACCGCGGGCGATCGGACCAAGTTCGGCATTCCGGTGGAGCAGATCGACGACGCGCTGCGCATTGCCGGAGAGCACGATTTGAAGATCGTCGGTGTGCATCAGCACATCGGCAGCGGGATCCTATCGGCGCAGCAGTTCGCCGACGCCATCGCCGTCACATTGGCCGAAGCACCGCGCTTCGCAGACGCGCGGTGGGTCAATCTGGGCGGCGGGCTAGGCATCCCGTATCGCCCAGGCGAGGAAGAGATCGACGTGGATACGTTCCGCACGCGCGTCGTGGCGCCGCTGTCAGACTACCAGCGCACCCATCCGCACCTGAGCTTCCGGCTCGAACCGGGCCGCTTCCTGACGGCACAGGCAGGCGCTCTGCTGGCACGCGTCAACACGGTCAAAGAGGGATCGCGCAGAACGTTCGCGGGGACCGACACCGGTATGGGCCACCTCGTCCGCCCGACGGTCTACGACGCCTACCACCACATCGTCAACCTGAGCAATCCCGGCGGGCCGCTGCGTCCATACGACGTGACGGGCAATATCTGCGAAACCGGCGACGTGCTGGCGAGCGAGCGCCCTCTCCCCGACGTACGCGAGGGCGACGTGCTGGCCGTTCTGGACGCGGGAGCCTATGGCATGAGCATGGCGAGCACCTACAACCTGCGCCCCCTCCCCGCCGAAGTTTGGCTGGACACGAACGACGTGCCGCACCTGCTCCGTGCCCGCGAGAGCGACGCGGTGTTCGTCGAGCGGACGATGGGCGGATACCGGTCGGTCGGTAGCTGAGCTACCGCACCGTGACGCGCAGATGGGGCAGCCCGTCTATTGCCGCTACCATATCGTCGCCCGCCTGCACCTGCGCCACGCCCTCGGGCGTGCCGGTATAGATCAGATCGCCGGGGTAAAGCGTGAACAGGTGCGAACAGTGGCTAACGAGAAACGGAACGGAGAACAGCATATCTGACGTAACTCCTTCTTGCCGCCGCTCGCCGTTTACGCTCAGCCGTACGGTCGCGTGGGAGAGGTCGGGCGCATCGGCGACTGATACCACATCGCCTAGCGGAGCGAACGTGTCGAAGCCTTTGGCCGTCGCCCAGGGTAGCCCTTTGGCTTTGGCCGCCGCCTGCACATCGCGCGCCGTCATGTCGAGTCCGACGGCGTAGCCCGCGACGTAGTCCATCGCATCGACCTCGTCGACTCTTGCAGCCGTTTTGCCGATCACTACGACGAGTTCGACCTCGTGATGCACGTCCTTCGACTGGGATGGAATCACGACCGATCCGCCTGATGCGACGAGAGCACTCGTCGGCTTGAGGAACACGACGGGCTCGGACGGTACCTCATTGCCCAACTCGCGCGCGTGCCGGGCATAGTTGCGCCCGATGCAGACGATTTTGGTCGGCGTGTAAGTCGTCTGAGCGACGGCGAACGAGAAGGGCATGGGGCAAGGCTGTAAGTGAACCGCGAAGATACCAGCGAAGCAGCATCGTAGTGACCCATGCAGCGCAGCCGAGTTGGTGTAGCCGTGGGGCGGCGGCCAAGCGGAGGGGGAGATCATCTGACTGAAGATGCTCGAGCGTCAGATGTAGGGCAGGGCTGGTGAACCACTTCGCAAGGACCAAAGACCAATCTCGACCGCTCTAATTGACCTGAGCAGCGGAGTCGAAGTGGCGATCGTGCTTCTATTCTAGCCAGCCACCGCTTCTCCGCTCCGTAACCTCATCCGGCCTGCGGCCTACAGTAGCGCTAGTCCGTGCGAGAGGCTCAGCACGTCGATGTAGTAGTCTACGGCGTGCTGGGCCGACACGTGGCGACGGACTTCTCGAGGGATCTGTCCGCCTTACGTGAGCACACGATTCCTCCGGAGACTTCGCTACCTGCGGAGACGTACGTGATACGCGCCGAGGGTCGAGCATCTTCGGCGACGCGCTTTGCCACAGCAGTATGCTGAGCCGACGCGCAGATTAACCGCATCTGCACGTCGGCTTTTCTATATTAGAAGGCTCCGCAGCCATCACGCGCTCCGGTTTCCTTTTTCCTCTCGCGACGGTAGCCAACCCGCCGCCCAAAGCAGAGCATTATGTACGCTATCGTCGAAATCGCGGGCAAGCAGTTCAAGGTCGAACAAGACGCCACCCTCTACGTCCCCTTCCACGCAGAAGCCAGCGAGGGCGACACGGTCACGTTCGACCGCGTGCTCCTTACCGGAGGCGACGGCACGACCGTCGGCACGCCCGCCATCGAAGGCGCGAGCGTCGAGGCCAAGGTGCTCGGTCACGTCCGCGGGGACAAGATCATCGTCTTCAAGAAGAAGCGCCGCAAGCGCTACCGCCGCACGCGCGGACACCGCCAGGACTATACGCAGATCCAGATCACGTCGATCGGCGCCTAAGCCCGCTCCTCTACTCTTCTCGCACGCACAACCTCACCATCATGGCACACAAGAAAGGCGTAGGCTCGACCAAAAACGGTCGCGATTCCAATCCTAAGATGCTCGGCGTCAAGGCGTTCGGCGGCGAATCCGTCACGGCAGGCTCGATCATCGTCCGCCAGCGCGGCACCCGCGTTCACCCTGGCACCAACGTCGGCCGCGGCGGCGACGACACGCTCTTCGCGACTGCACACGGCACCGTGCGCTTCTCGCGCGGGCAAAACAACCGCAAGTTCGTCCACATCGACGCGGTCTGAGTTTCTGACTCTCCCTTTGCAGCCTTCATCCGACGCTCGGGTGGAGGCTGTTTCGCGTTTGGCAGATCAGCTAGGTGGATGGTCCCAGAGTGGAGAAAGAGGTGGATGCCCCCTCATTCCACGCATGGGCGAGATCCGCTCCCCCTCCCTCATCAGCGGCGCTTGGTGCCGCGTTTGGCGCGACCATCAGATTCTTTACGGTCGCTCTTGGCACGCAACTCGGCGTAGACGGCTTCCAGATCGACGATGGGATCGGGATAGTCAACTCCGCGCGTGAATCCGTACATCTGCTCCTCGGACTGCGTCAGCTTCCAAGGCTGATGCGCAAGACCGGCGGGTAGGTCGGCCAGTTCGGGGCACCAGTGTGTGACGAACGCAGCGTCCGGGTCGTAGCGCTCGGCTTGGGTGATCATGTTGAAGTAGCGATCGCGCGGGTCGTTGCCGACACCGCCGACATAGGCCCAGTTGCCCCAGTTGCTCGTCACGTCGTAGTCGATCAGCATGCGCTCGAACCACGCCGCACCTTGCCGCCAATCGCCACCCAGAATCTTGGTCCAGAACGACGCCACGTTTTGGCGCCCGCGGTTGCTCATCCAGCCCGTCAGCCGCAGCTCGCGCATGTTGGCGTCGACGAACGGGATGCCGGTCTCGCCGCGCGTCCACAGTTCGAATGCGTGGTCGGTCGCGCCCCACTCGGACGCGTTGACGCGCTTGGGTCCGCCTGCGTAGAAGAGCGCGTCGCCGTGCTTGAGACCCCAGAAGCGAAAGTAGTCGCGCCAGAGCAGTTCGAAAATCATCCAGTAGGTCGAGTCGTTCGAGACGCGCTCGCTTTGGTAGCGTTCGACCTCGGCGTAGACGTGGCGCGGCGACAAGCAGCCGTGCGCCAGCCAGGGCGAGAACTTGGACGAATAATCTGCGCCGAGCAGACCGTTGCGCGTCTCTTTGTACGTCTCGATGTGCTTGCCCCGCCAGAAGTAGGCGTCCAGCCGAGCCAGCGCGCGGGCCTCTCCGCCATGCGTCTCGATCGCGCGGCGCGGGTCGACTTCGAGTGTCTCGACGCCCAAGTCGGCGAGCGATGGAATATCGCCCGGATCGATGCCTTGGGGCAGCGGCGGCAGTGCGGCAGGCGTCGGAAACGGAGCCCGCACATCGACGCGCTTCTCCACCTTCTTGCGAAACGCCGTGAACACTTCGGGCAGCCGGTCGACGGGCATGTTCAGATCGTCGAGGTGGAAGAGCGTATGCCCCCAAGGCACGTGTACCTCGACCGGTTCGGGGAGCGCGTCGAGGACGGCCGCAAGCGCGTCGTACTCCTCGCGCATCGGCTCATCGTGGACGAAGAACGCGTCGGCATCGACTTGATCGGCGAGTTGGGGAAGCACGTCGTGCGGCAGGCCGTGACGGACGACCAGATCGCTGCCCAGCGCTCGCAGAGACGCGTGCAGGTCCGCCAGGCACTCGCGGACGAACTGCGCGCGGAAGCCGCCGGTCTTCTCGAATCCGTAGCGGGTCTTGGCGAAGTGGCGCGGGTCGAACACGTAGACGGCGGTCAACTGATCGGCTTGGGCGGCGAGGTGCAGCGCTTCGTTGTCGTGCACGCGCAGGTCGTTGCGGAGCCAGACGAGGGCAGACTTGGGCATCAGGTGGTGGGTTTGGGCGAGGCGGCGTGTTTGCTGCGGCGGCAGCGCTCTGAACAGTAGACGACCGAGTCCCAGTCGCGCTCCCACTTCTTGCGCCACCTAAACGGCAGCCCGCAGACGGGACAGGTTTTTGTCGGCAGGTCGGACTTTTTGCGCTGTCGCGACATCAGTTTTCGGGATCGGGTCCGCTTCCCACCCACGGTGCCGCCCCAGCGTCGCGGCTCAGGTTGTGCGCCAGCCGCGTCGGCGTAGGAATCTTGTACTTGGGTGCCAGCACCAGCGTCAGCGCGCACGCTTCGGCGAGCGTGATCCCGCTGCCGATGCTCACGTAGACCGGCTTCACCCCCTGCCGCGTCCTCAGGGCGGCACCGACGGCCTCG
>CAWFGU010000018.1:0-28594 GCA_963815505.1 Rhodothermales bacterium | reverse complement strand
TGACGTCGTGGCGGCGGTCGTAGCGGTAGGGGAAGCGGCGGCCTTCGTTGAGCGCGTCGAACTGCCGGTCGCTCCATGCCAGCGTGTAGCCCACCCAGCCCGTCGTCAGGCCGACTTTGCGCTGCACGAACACTTCGCGCCGTAGCTGCGTCCGTCTCCGTCCGACACGACTAAGTCTTGCCAATCCTGGCCGGGCAGCGCGAAACCGGCCCCTTCGGCATAGTTGACCAGACCAGTCATCTGCTTGTAATAGCCTTCCACGCTGACTTCGTAGGCACCATAGGTGCGCGAGACGCCGCCCGCCAGTTGCCACGACTGCTGCGGGCGCATCCGGCCGGTCGACGGCACCCAGAGGTCGGTCGGCAGGCCCAACCCGGCGTTGGTGAGCAGGTGGATGTTCTGCTGCATCGTCGCGAACGACGCCTTGATGGCTGCCTGCCCGACCAGGTAGCGGGCCGAGATGCGCGGCTGAATCGACGCGTACCGCTCGCCCTCGACGGCGAAGAGCGAGCCGTGCACCCCAGCGTTGACTTTGAGCCGGGACGACAGCTCCCAGTCGTCCTCTGCGTAGGCCGTCAGCGCGACGGCATTGGTGATCTGCTCATCGGGAATCAGGTCGCCCACGTCGCTCTCGTTCACGCCGTCGATCTCGAACGAAAGCCCGCCGGGCGAGAAGCGGTGCGTCACGCCGCCGATGCCCGCGCGCAGGTAGTGCTGATCGTCGGGCCTGAACTCGGCGTCGACCTTGGCGCCCAGATCGCGGATGCCGGACGTGTAGGCGAAGAAATCGGTCGTGCGCCGGCCATCGAACGTGCTGATCGACTCGGACTGCGTGTCGAAGCCGTAGCGCGCGAACGTCAGCGTGGTGTTGACGAACAGCCGCGGCGAGAACACACGGTTCCACCTGAGCGCGCCGGTCACGTTGCCCCAACCCAGATCGGCGTTGTCCTGGCCTCGATCGCCCCGGTTGCCCCGATTCTCGTAGTTCGATTCTGCCCAGAAGCGATCGTCTCCGGCGTAGACACTCGCGAACAGGCGATCGCGGTCGCTCGCCAGCCAGTTGACCTTGGCGTTGAGATCGTAGAAGTAGAAGCCGCCCTTCTCGTCTTCTTCCATGAATGGCCGGATGAGCGCGTCGATGTAGGTGCGCCGGCCCGAGACGAGGTACGACGCCTTGCCCTTGCGGATCGGCCCCTCGGCCGTCAGGCTCGTCGCCACGATGCCGATACTGCCCTTGAACTCGTGAGCTTGCAGGTTGCCCTCCTTCATGTCGATCTCGATGACCGAAGAGAGTCGCCCGCCGTAGCGCGCCGGAAATCCACTCTTGGTGAGTTCGACGCGGTTGAGCGCGTCCGAGTTGAAGACCGACAGGAAGCCGAACAGGTGGCTCGCGTTGTAGACCGGCGTGCCGTCGAGCAGGATCAGGTTCTGGTCGGGCGATCCGCCCGGACGTTGAGTCCGCTCGACCCTTCGACGCCCGATTGCACGCCCGGTAGCAGCTGCAGCACTTTGAACAGGTCGACTTCGCCCCCCAACGCCGGAAGCCGCTGCAGCGTGGCGACGGGAATTTCGACCAGTCCCGTCCGCGTCGACTCTTCGATGCGCCCGACCCGACTGTCCTCGACGAGCACGTCGCGCAGTTCCTGCCCGGCCATGAGTTTGATCGTCAGTGTCGTGTCGGCGGAGAGCGTCAGGCGCAGCGTGTCGGTCTGAAAGCCGACGGACCGGACCTTGAGCGTCCTAGGGCCGAAGGGCAGGCCGAGGGTGAAAAAGCCAAACCGGTTGGTCGCTGCGCCGTCGCGCGCTTGGATGTCGTAGACCGTCGCCCCGATCAGCCGCTCGCCCGACTCGGCGTCCTCGACGTAGCCGCTGACGGTCGCCCGCTGCGCCTGGGCCGATGCGGCGGTGAGCAGGAGCAGGGCGCAGAGCAGGCTGCGGAGCGATGGGCACATATCAGAGCGCGTGAGCAGAGCCGAAACATACATGCGCGGTGCCACAAAGGGCGCGCTGGGGAGGCGTTTTCGCCCTCCATGGTCTCATCAGAGATGCGGCGGAAAGCTGTCAGATTCTGAAAACCTGACAGCTTTGGAAATCCACGCCTACTTCCCCACTTACTCCAGCACGACGACGACCGGCGCGTGATCGCTCGGCTTACTGCCGCCTTCCTTGCTGCTCGTGTCGCGGCGCTCGTCGCGGTCGACGTAGGCGTCGGCGACGCGCCTCGCCAGCAGCGGTGTCACGTAGACGTGGTCGATGCGCAGTCCGTCGCCCCTCTGGAAACCCAGGCTGCGATAGTCCCACCAACTCCACGGTCCGGGTCCATAGTCGATCAGGCGGACGGCGTCCATCAGGCCCCAGTCGCGCAGGGCCGTGATTCCGGCTCGCGCGTCTGGGTGGGCCAGCGTCGAGTGCTGCCACTTGTCCGGGTTGGCCATGTCGCGCTCGTCTTCGGGGGCGACGTTGTAGTCGCCGAGCAGAGCGATGGGCTGCGCGGGGTCGAGCCGGTCGAGGTAGGCGCGCAGGCGTTTCATCCACGCCAGTTTGTAATGCCAGCTGTCGCTGCCGACCGTTTTGCCGTTGGGGAAGTAGCCTGAGATCACGCGCACGCCTTGGACATCAGCGGCGATCAGGCGGGCCTGCGGGTCTTCCTCGTCGCCGTCGTCAAATCCGATCAGAACGTTCTGCGGCTCTTCCTTGGCGACGATGGCGACGCCGTTGTATGTCTTCTGCCCATACGCGGCGGCGTGGTAGCCGACTTCTTTGAGCGCGTCAAACGGGAATACGTCGTCGACTACCTTGGTCTCTTGCAGGCAGAGCGCGTCGGGCTGCTCGCGTTCCAAAAAGGCGAGCACGCGGTCGTGGCGCGCGCGGATGGAGTTGACGTTCCAGGCGACGAGTTTCATGGCAAGGCTGGTTGGGTGGGATGGAAGCTACGTTGATCTGCAGGTCGACTCAGTTCGAAGGTGGCCGGAGCGGTTCGGGGCAAACGGTTGATGGCTTTACTCTTCCGTCATTCCTGCGCAGGCAGGAATCCACAACTGGCTGCGCGTCGGGGCTTGGTTTCATGCGATCCGCTGCGCGAGGCCTACTTTGGCTTGATCCCCCGCGCTCAGGGTAGGCGCCCAGGACGATTTCTTGACGCCTCTCTCACTTCGCATCCGAGACGCCGGACCGAGATCAGGCCGACTTTCTACGTAGCTCTGACTCGCACTACGTTCCGGCTATGCAGCACCAAACGTCGCCTCCTGACCTCGCACCTCGTCGTCGATGTCGCCGTGCCAGAATGCGCGTCGGCCCATCACCCACGTGCCGACAGGCCAGCCGGTCCACGTCTCGCCGTCCCACGGACTCCAGCCCGCTTTGGTCAGTTGATCCTCGTTGCGGATGGTCTGCGATTTGTTCAGGTCGACGGCCACCAGATCGGCGTCCATCCCTTCGGCGATGCGGCCTTTGCCTTGGATCTTCCAGATGTCGGCGGGCGCACGGCTCGTCCATTCGGCGATCTGGGCGAGGGTGCAGCGGCCCTGGTTGTACGCGTGGAGCAAGAACGCGAGGCTGTTTTCGATGCTCGGCATGCCCGAGGGAGCCTTTCCATACGGCTGAGCCTTCTCCTCGACGGTGTGGGGTGCGTGGTCGGTAGCGACGACTTGCAACGTTCCATCTTGCAATCCGGACCACAGGGCGGCGCGGTCCTGGACGGTCTTGACGGACGGATTCTGCAACAGCCGCGTGCCGAGATACTCATAGTCGGCATCCGAAAACGACAGGTGCGGCGTGCACGCCTCGGCCGTAATCAGGCCGCTCATCCCCGGATCGGCGAGCACCTCGCGCAGCAGGTCTACCTCTTGGGCCGTCGTGACGTGGAGCAGGTGGAAGCGGTGCCTGTGCCTGCGCGCCAGATCGAACGCGCGCCGGGTCGAGACGATGGCGGCTTCGTGGTCACGGATGCGCATGTGGTCGCGCGGGACGCTTCCGCCTCCGAGCCGAGCGAAGTTGGCGCGCACGGTCGCCTCGTCTTCGCAGTGCGCCGTGATCGGAAGCGTCGTTTGGGCGAAGATGCGTTCGAGCGCGTCCTGATCGTCGACGAGCAGATCGCCGGTCGACGAGCCGATGAAAATCTTGATGCCGGGCGTCCGCGTGGCCGCAATCAGGTCGGCAATGTTGGTGGGCGTCGCGCCGATGTAGAAGCCGTAGTTGGCGCGCGAGTTGAGGGCAGCCAGATCGTACTTTTGGTTCAGCAGCGCCTGAGTCGTCGCAGCCGGCACGGTATTGGGCATTTCGAGAAACGTCGTCACGCCGCCTTTGGCGCACGCTCGGCTTGCGGTTGCGAGGTCCTCCTTGTGCGTCAGCCCCGGCTCGCGGAAATGCACCTGGTCGTCGACGACGCCGGGCATCAGGTGCAGTCCGGTCAGGTCGATGGTTTCGTCGACGCGCGCTCCGGCAGGGACGCCGACGTGGGCGATTGTCGCGCCGTCGAGCAGCACGTCGGTCTGGATCGTCTGGCCGGGGAGGACGCAGGTCGCGCCTTTGAGAAGTGTGCGCATCGGCCTATTCCTCCATTGGCTTGAGCGCTTCGAGTCCCGTTTCGATGCGGTCCATCGCTGCTTCGAGCGTGTCGAGGCTGGCTGCGTACGAGAGGCGGATGCCGGTCGGCGCGCCAAAGCCTTCGCCGGGGACGAGCGCTACGTCGTGGTCTTCGAGCAGGTAGAAGGCCAGTTCCTCGGACGATTCGATCAACCGCCCAGTCGGCGACTGCGACCCCAGAAATCCGCCGATGTCGGGGAAGAGGTAGAACGCGCCCTCGGGCTTGGGCGTCGTCAACCCGTCGATGGCGTCGAGCCGGGCCAGCATGTAGTCGCGGCGCTCGCGAAACGCGCCGACCATCGTGCGAATCGGTCCGTCGTCCATCAGCAGCGCGGCGATTCCGGCCTTCTGCGTGATCGTCGACGGGGCGGACGTGAACTGGCTCTGGATCTTGGACACGGTCTTGGCGACGGGCAGCGGCGCGCAGAGGTAACCCAGGCGCCAGCCCGTCATCGCGTAGCCTTTGGAGAAGCCGTTGACCGTGATCGTGCGGTCGGCCATGCCCTCGAGGCTGCCGATGGACACGTGCTCGGCGTCGAAGATGACGTGCTCGTAGATCTCGTCCGACAGGATCCAGACGTCGGGGAAGTCGCGCAGCACGGCGGCGAGCGCCTCGAGTTCATCGCCTGAGTAGACCGATCCGGTCGGGTTCGAGGGCGAGTTGAGGAAGAGCAGCCGGGTCTTGGGCGAGAGCGCGCGGCGCAGTTGGTCGGGCGTCAGTTTGTACTCGGCATCGGCGCTCGCGAGCACCTCGCGCGGGACGCCGCCGGCCAGCCGCACCATCTCGGGATAGCTGACCCAGTAGGGCGCCGGAATCAGCACCTCGTCGCCGGGGCGCACCAGCGCCAGCACGGCCTGAGCGACGCTCTGCTTGGCGCCGTTCGAGCACACGATCTGGTCGATGCTCGCGCGGATGCCGTTTCGGCTCAGTTTGTCTACGATGGCTTCGCGGAGCTCGACCAGCCCCTGGTTGTGCGTGTAGTGCGTCCACCCGCCGCGCATGGCAGCGGCGCCGGCTTCGATGATCGCGTCGGGAGTGTCGAAGTCGGGCTCTCCGGCGCTCAGGCTGATGACGGGCCGTCCGGCAGCCTGGAGCGCTTTGGCGCGCGCCGTCATCGCCAGCGTGGCCGACGGGCGCATGGCCGCGACGTAGGGATTGAACTCGGGGGCGTCGGTCATGGGCAAGCGGAGGGTGCGAGTGAGGCTGTCAAAACTACGGACGCCGCGCGCTTGCTCCCGTTCGATCCGCACGCCGATTCAGTCGCGTCCCGCCTTTCGCGCCAGCGCCTGGGCGACCGTCGTGGGGACGAACAGCCCGACGTCACCGCCCCAGCGGTGCACGTCGCGCACGATCGACGCGCTGACGAACGCGTGGGCCTCGCTCGTCATCAGGAAGACCGTTTCGAGACCCGGCGAGAGGCGGCGGTTGGCGAGCGCCATCCGAAACTCGTAGTCGAAATCGCTCACCTGCCGCAGTCCGCGCACCAGCACGCTCGCGCCGGACGCCTTGGCGTGGTCGACGAGCAAGCCTTCGAAGGCGACCGCCGTTACACCTGCCAGTCCGGCCTCGCGGGCGCACGTTCGGATCAGGTCGCAGCGTTCGTCGGCCGAAAAGAGCGTCTGCTTGGATGAGTTGACGGCGACCGTCACTTCGACCTCGCCAAACTGCGCGACGGCGCGGCTGAGCACGTCCAGGTGGCCGAGCGTGAACGGGTCGAACGTGCCGGGGTAGAGCGCGCGGGGCATGGGCAAGCGGGATGGTCAATCGGGAAATGTAGGGGCGACGCGTGCGTCGCCCACGCCGCGCAATTCAGCCGCCGAACAGCGACAGCCGCGTCCCCCCGTAGACGCGCGAGACGAGAAGCGCGGAGTGATCGGCAAAATCGGTGTCGGTCGCGCTTTCGAGCGAGACGATGCCGCCGGGCGCCAGGAGCGTAAGTAGCAGGTCGGGCAGCGTCGGCAGCTCAGAGAGTGCGTACGGTGGGTCTGCGACGATCAAGTCGAAGTGCGCGTAGGCGGTCTTGATCCAGCGCAGCGCGTCGGCTTTCACGAACGCGCAGTCGTCCGAAACTTCGAGCGACTCGGCGTTGCTACGGGCGAGGCTGAGCGTGGGGCTGTGGCGCTCGACCAGGGTGGCGCGGGCGGCGCCTCGGCTCAGCGCTTCGAACGAGAGCGCGCCCGATCCGCAGAACAGGTCGAGCACGCGCGCGCCGGGCAGCGTCAGGCGCGACTGGAGCAGGTTGAACAGTGCCTGCCGCGTCTTGTCGGTCGTCGGGCGTGTGCGGTCGCCTTTGGGGGCTTGTAGGGTGCGCCCTCGCAGGTTGCCGCCCGTGATGCGCACTTAGAGCGCTGCGCCAACGACGGGCACGTAGGTCGACCCATCAAACGGCTCGAAGGCGTCGGGGTCGTCTACGATCACGGCGCGGAGCGGGTTGAGCGTCTCGAACGCCCCCGCAAACACGTGGGGAAGATCGTCCAAATCGGCGGCTCGCGCTGCGTCGCCGTAGACGAACGCCGCTTGCACGTCGGTGGGGTTGGCGCCGATTCGGTCGAGCAGGCGCAGGAGCGTAAACGCAGCGTTGGGAATCGACTCGGCCTTGCTCGACGCGACCAAAACCGGATCGCCGTCGCGGACGATGGAATAGTCGGTGCGATTCGAATAGCGACCTAAGGCGACCGTGATGCCAGTTTCCGCTCCACACGCCGCAGCCACTCGGGCGGCACCGAGCAGGCTCAGACCGGCGCGCATTCCGCCGTTGGGCATCGAACGTCCGATCGTCTCCATGCGGCCCTGTGCCGGACGCGAGAGCGCGATCACCTGCACCCAGTCCTGTCCGTCCGACGAGTAGAGCGGTTGGAGCGTCAGTCCCATCGTCGGCCCTCGGTCGGCTCCGGCGAGCAGCGTCGTCTCGAGTGTCAGGCGGGCGTTGCGTTCGGTGACGGGCTGGCTCGACGGAAACGGCGCCGTCCACGTCAGCACCGACTGCGGCGGAAGCACGATGCGGACGCCCTGCGCCGTCGATCCCTCGAATACGTCGCCGACGGCTTCGCGCAGGATGGCGAGCGCTTCGGCGTCGCCCTCGCGGATCGCGTCGACCGGTTTGAAGTCGAAGTCGCACGCGCCCAGTCGCAACAGACGTGCGTGACTGCCGACCTGCTCGACCTCGGCATAGCGGAGCGTCTGGGCCTCGAACGCGATGGCGGCGCGGGCCTGCGGATCGGTCATGGGCGGCCGGTTAGGGAGGGGAGAGCGCCGAGTGTCGGCCGGGCGGTTACTCCCAGGTGGCGACGTTCAGCCTGTTGACTTCGGGACCGTTGGCGCCGATGAAGTCCTCCGGATAGTCCGGCGAGCCCAGCATGTAGTACTTGACGCGGCCCGTATCCGAGGCGGCATACGTGAAGCGCTGGCCCGAGAGCGGAGAGACGAGGAGTGAGTCGAACGAGTAGCCCGCTCCGAAGATCTGGTCGCGGTCTGCGATCATCGAACTGTCGGACAGGGCGAAAATCTTGACCGAGTCGAGCGTCGACGGGAAGCGGTTGTTGACCTGGTTGTGCCGGATCAGCACCTGCCGAACGTCCGACATGCGCTGGCGCACGTCTTCGCGCTGCTCGATGATGCGCTCGCGCTCCTCCCACGGGCTGGTGATCGATTCGTAGAGGAAGTAGCCCAGTCCGGCAATGACGAGGACGAGGACGAGTTGGACAGCGATGCTGGCGCCTTTGCTCATGGGGAGGATCCAGAAGGAGAATGGTCGGGTAAGGGATCGGTGCCGCGTGCGAGCGATCGCGTGGGGAAAGCGGAGACGATGCGACGAAAGTACGCAGCCTGCTTCCCGCCGCGCAAACTTCGTGTGCGTCATCGCACACTGCGCGCGTACTTATACCAGACACCCGCTCCCGCTTTTCGTTGCCCGACTCGACGCCCAGCAGCGCTCCGACGCGCCTGCTCATCAACATCGACCACGTCGCGACGCTGCGCAACGCGCGCGGCGAAGCGTTCCCCGATCCGGTCCACGCCGCGCTGGCCTGCGAGGCCGCCGGGGCGCATGGCATCGTTTTCCACCTGCGCGAAGACCGCCGCCACATCACCGATCGTGACGTTCAGCGCTTGAAAGAGACCGTTCGGGGCAAACTGGACTTTGAGTTGAGCATGGCCGAAGAGGTCGTCCAAGTCTGTATCGACGCGCAGCCGCACCTCGCCACGCTCGTGCCCGAACGCCGCGAAGAGTTGACGACCGAGGGCGGACTCGACGTAGTCGCTCACCGCGACCGGCTGACCGGCTTGCTGCCGCGCTTTTTCGACGCGGGCATCGAAGAAGTCGCCCTGTTCGTCGATCCCGAGCCGGACCAGATCGACGCGAGCATCGCCGTCGGTGCCAACGCAATCGAGCTGCACACCGGCGACTATGCCAACGCGCGCACGGCCGCCGAGCGCAGCGCCGTCCTGCGGCGCTTGGCTCGCCGCGTCCGCCCAAGCCCATGCCGCCGGTCTCGCCGTCCACGCCGGGCACGGGTTGGACCGCCGCAACTATCCAGCGTTTGCCGCCGCGCTGCCCGTTTTGCACGAGGTGAGCATCGGCTTTTCGGTCATCGCGCACGCGCTGTTCGTCGGCATGGACCGCGCTGTCCGCGACATGCACGCGCTGGTGACGAGCCGTTCAGCAGTGCGCTAAATCTCTTTCTTCCTTCCGGTGGCGACGGACTGTGTCCCATCGCTTCGATCACCTTAACCGATCTCCATGTCTGAATCCGAACTCGCGGGCGCCACGTCCAACACCGACGCGCCTGACCCCGTCATCGCCGTTCCGGCGGGGCACCGCAGCGGCTACGCTACGCTCGTCGGGCGGCCCAACGCGGGCAAGAGCACGCTGCTCAACGCGCTGGTCGGGCAGAAGCTCGCCATCGTCACACGCAAGCCGCAGACGACACGACACCGGATCGTCGGCATCCTCAACGGCGACAATCACCAGGTCGTGCTGCTCGACACGCCGGGCCTGCTCCAGCCCAAGTACAAGCTGCAGGAGCGCATGATGGGCGCCGTAGACCGCGCGCTCTCGGACGCCGACGTGATCCTGTTTCTCGCCGACGCCACGCGCCCCGCCGACGATGAAGAGCTTGCCACCATCGAAGGCCGAAACGCGATTTTGGTGCTCACCAAGATGGACCTGATCGCGCGCGAGGAAGCGCTGCCCGTCGCCGATGCGTTCAGCAAACTGCGCGAGTGGGACGCCATCGTGCCGATCTCGGCGACGCGGGGCTACAACCTCGACTACCTGCTCGACAAGATTCTCGAGCGCATCCCACTCGGCCCGCCCTACTACCCCGCCGATGCCGTCAGCGAGCATCCTGAGCGCTTTTTCGTGACCGAGATCATAAGGGAAAAGATCTTCATGCAGTTCCGCCAGGAGGTACCCTACGCGACCCAAGTCAACATCGTGCAGTTCGAGGAGACGCCCGAGCGCGACCACATCGAGGCCGAGATCGTCGTCGAGCGGGACTCGCAGAAGGGTATCCTGATCGGAAAGGGTGGGCTGGCACTCAAAAAGATCGGCATCGCCGCGCGGCGCGACATTGAGGAGATGACGGGGCGCGACTCGTTCCTCAAACTCCACGTCAAAGTCCGCGACGACTGGCGTAAGAAGGACGTGTTTCTCAACTCGTTTGGGTATTGACGTGCAGGACGACGAGCCTCGAAAGCTGTCAACTCTGCGAAAGTCGACAGCTTTGCGGGACGGCGCGCAGCCTCATTTTCAGTTTCAATTGAAAACGGGGTGCAGGCGGACAATCCGCACCGGATCGGCGTACGCGGCGCTCTACCTGACCTGATGCTATGCCCGCCTCGCCCGACCTCGTTCTCGACGGACTGACGCGCCGTTTCCAGGAAGGAGAAGCCAGCCGCGTCGTGCTGAGCGGCGCATCGGCCCACATCAAAAGCGGCACGTTCGCCGCGCTATTCGGGCGCAGCGGAAGCGGCAAGAGCACGCTGCTCAACCTGATCGCGGGCATCGACCTGCCGACGAGCGGACGCGTACTGCTAGGCGACCTCGACCTGACGGCATTGTCCGAGCGCGAGCGAACGCTGGCCCGCAGGCGGCGCATCGGTTTTGTGTTTCAGCAGTTCAACCTGATCCCGACGCTGACCGTCGGCGAGAACGTGCAGCTGCCGATGGACCTGGTCGGCAAGAAGGACGGCGAGCGCGTCCGTCAACTGCTGGGGGACGTGGGGCTGGCTGACCGGGCCGACGCGTACCCCGACAAGCTCTCGGGCGGCGAGCAGCAGCGCGTCGCCGTGGCGCGGGCGCTGGCGCACGATCCCGACCTGATCCTGGCCGACGAGCCGACCGGCAACCTCGACCGCACGACGGCGGATAAAGTCCTCGACCTGCTCCACGATCTGGCGCGCGACCGCGGCAAGACACTGCTCGTGGTTACGCACGATCCGGCCATCGCCCTGCGCGCCGACCGCGTGCTCACGCTGCGCGATGGGACGCTGCACGAAGGGTTGGACGTACCAACTTCGGTCGCCTGACGCCCATGCTTACCCGTGCCTCTGCTCGCTATCTGACGCGCCATCCGTGGCTGCTGCTGCTCTCGCTCGTTGGTGTAGCGTTGGGCGTGGCGGTCGTAGTGGCCGTCGATCTGGCCAACGAGAGTGCGACGAGCGCGTTCGGCGTGTCGACCGAGACGGTCGCGGGGCGGGCGACGCACAGTTTGGAGGGCGCGGCGGGGACCGTCCCGGACAGCCTGATCGGCGTTCTCCGAGCCGACGGCATTCGGCCCAGCGCGCCGGTCGTGAGCGGGTACGTGCGCTCGCGCGGGCGCGTGCTCAACCTGATGGGCATCGACCCGCTCTCGGACGGTCCGTTTCGCGCGTTTACGACCGATCGCAGTGGCGGCGGGCTGGACCAGTTCCTGTCGATTCCGAACACGGTCTTTCTCTCGCCTCCGGCAGCGGCGCGGCTGGGCGTCGACGTGGGCGACACGCTGTCGGTCTCGCACGAGGGCGTTGGGTACGTGCTGACCGTCGCCAGCCTGCTCGATCCGGGCGACGACCAGACGGCGCGCGTGATGGAGGCCATGCTGATCGCCGACATCGGAACGGCGCAGCGCGTGCTGGACATGGAGGGGCGCCTGTCGCGCATCGATCTGATCGCAGATGAGCCGACGGTCGCGCGCGTCGAGGCGCTGGTGCCAGGCGGCGTCTCGGTTGGCAGGCCCCAAGCGCGGAGCCAAGCGCTCGAACGGATGACGGCGGCGTTCCGGCTCAACCTGACGGCGCTGAGTTTTCTGGCCCTGGTCGTCGGTGTCTTTCTCGTCTACAACACGACTACGTTCTCGGTCGTCCAGCGTCGGACGCTGATCGGTTACCTGCGCGCCGTCGGCGTGACGCGGCGCGAAGTGTTCGGGCTGGTGATCGGCGAGGCGCTGGTGATCGGGCTGATCGGGACGATCCTGGGCGTTTTGCTTGGCATCGTGCTCGGGCGGGGACTGGTGACGCTCGTTTCGCAGACGATCAACGACTTGTATTTCACCGTCGCCGTCGGCGGCTTCGACCTGTCGGCGTGGACGCTGGTGAAGGGTGTCGCGCTGGGAGTCGGGGCGACGGCTGTGGCCGCTGTGCTCCCGGCGTGGGAAGCAGCGCGAACTGAGATCGCGACCGTCGTTCGGCGCTCGTCGAGTGAGGACGCGCTGCGCACCCTCCTGCCGCGCCTGTCGGTCGTCGGAGTGGCGCTGCTCGTCGTCGGGGCGGCGGTCCTGGCGTGGCCGGGTGTCGGGCTGGTGACGGCCTATGCGGCTATGCTGGCAGCGATTCTGGGTTTCGCGCTCCTCGTGCCGATTCTGGTGCTGGCGTTCGGTCGGCTTATCCGTCCGCTCGCGAGCGCGCTGGGCGGGTCGACCGGGCGGATGGCGGCGGGCGGCATGGAGGCCAACCTCTCGCGCGTCGCCGTGGCCGTGGCAGCGCTGGCCGTAGCGACGAGCGCGACGATTGGCGTCGGCACGATGATCGGCTCGTTCAGGGAAACCGTCGTCGTCTGGCTCGAAGGCGCGCTGGTAGCCGACGTGTACGCTCAGCCTCCGGCACTGGTGGCGCGCAGAGGAGAGGCGAGCCTGTCGCCCGGCGTCGTCGAGGCGCTGAGCCAGACGCCCGGCGTGGCGTCGTTCTACACGATCCGCAACGCGACCGTCGGCATCGTCGGCGGCGACGAGACGCAGCTCATTGCGATCAAGGGCGGCGAGGCGCAGGAGCGGACGTTCCGTGTCAAGGAGGGCGACCCAGCCGTCGTCTGGCCCCTGTTGCGCAGCGGAGAGGCTGTCATGGTCAGTGAGCCGATGGCGCTCAAACGCGGCCTCGCGCTGGGTGACACATTGCGCCTCGTGACCGACATGGGGCCGCGCGCGTTTCCCATCGCGGGCATCTTCTTCGACTACGCGAGCGATCTGGGCGTGGCGATGATTTACCGCAGCACGTACGAGCAACTGTACGCCGACCGAGGCGTCAGCGGCATGGCCTTCTACGCCGACGCGGGCACGTCGCCCGACACGCTGGTGGAGCGGATGCGGCAGTCCATCGCGGGGCAGCAGGATGTCGTCGTGCAATCGAATGCGGGCCTGCGCCAATACTCGATGGACATCTTCGACCGCACGTTCACGATTACGAGCGTGCTGCGCCTGCTGGCGATGGCCGTCGCGTTCGTCGGCGTGCTGTCGGCTTTGATGGCGCTCCAGCTCGAACGCGCGCGCGAACTGGCGACGCTCCGGGCTGTCGGCATGACGCGGCGCGAGGTCGGCGGGCTGATCGGCGTTCAGACGGCGCTGATGGGACTGGTCGCTGGGCTGCTGAGCCTGCCGCTGGGCGTCGGGCTGGCGGCGGCGCTCGTCTTCGTCGTCAACCGCAAGTCGTTCGGTTGGACGCTGCAGTTCTCGATCACGCCCGGTACGCTGCTGACGGCCGTCGCGCTGGCCCTTGTGGCCGCCGTCTTGGCGGGCGTCTATCCGGCGTGGCGCATGGCGCAGTCGCGGCCCGCCGACGCGCTGCGCGATGGCTAGCGGCGAGATGGAGGCGGAGCAGGGCGAATCGTGACTCGTCCTCGCAGGATTCTGATTAGCTTTTAGGTGTATGTCTGTTCGTTCGCTGCTTTTGATTTTGGCTCTCGTCGTCGCCGCGCTGGGGGCTGCCGCATTTGCGCTGACGCGTGAGGAACGGCCCGACGTAACCGGGCTGGGACTGGCCGACGCGATGCGGTCGGACACGACCGGTTTCGCCCTCGCCATCGAGCCGCGCGACTTCGTCTTTCCCGCCGACCACGGCCCGCACCCCGACTTTAGGACCGAGTGGTGGTACCTGACGGGCAACCTCGCCGCCGTCGATCCCAACGCGCCTACTCCTGCCGTTCCGCTCATCGACGTGCCGTTTCCCGACGGACGCCCGTTCGGCTTCGAACTGACCCTGTTCCGCGTCGCCGCCGCCCCGCCGACGGTCGACACGACGGGCTATGGCGACTGGAACACGCGGCAGTTCTACATGGGCCACTTCGGCGTGACCGACATTGGGCCGCAGCAGTTTTTCGCGTTCGAGCGGTTCAGCCGAGCCGCGGGCGGCCTAGCCGGGGCGCAAGCCGATCCGTTTCGCGTCCACCTCGACGACTGGACGGTCGAGGCCGGTCCGGACGGGCTTCCGCAAATGCGCGTCTACGCCCGCCAGGAAGGCGTCGCGATCGACCTGCTCGTGACACCCGCTAAGCCGATGGTGCTGCAGGGCGACCGGGGCCTGAGTCAGAAGGGTCGAGAGCCGGGCAACGCTTCCTACTACTACAGCTATACGCGCCTCGCGGCTACCGGCACGTTCGAGACGCCCGACGCCGGAATCGTTCCGGTTCGCGGGCAGGTATGGATGGATAGGGAGTGGAGTACGTCGGCGCTGGACGACGGGCAGGTCGGCTGGGACTGGTTCGCGCTGCAGCTCAGCGACGGACGCGACCTGATGGTCTACCAACTCCGCGATACGGACGGCGGCGCGAGCGCGCTGAGCAAGGGCACCATCGTCGAGCCGGACGGGACCAGCCGCGTGCTTCGCCTCGCCGACTTCTCGGTCGAGCCGGCGCGCCGCTGGACCAGCCCGCACAGCGATGCCACCTATCCCGTTGCCTGGCGTGTCCGCGTGCCGTCCGAAGGGTTGGACCTGACCGTCGAGAGCGTGATGGACGACCAGGAACTCAACGTGTCGGTCCGCTACTGGGAAGGGGCTGTGAGGGTCGACGGTGGAAGCGGGTTGACCGGCGTCGGCTACGTCGAGATGACGGGTTACGACCCGGCCTCGCTGGGCGGACGCGCCGATCTGGCCGCGCCGAGCGAGTGAGCACGCTTCCCGATCTGGCGTTTCCGCCTATCCAGGCACGCATTCGGGAGGAAGGCCGAGGACTCGAGATCTTCGACCCGGTCCGCTCGCGCTACGTCCGGCTGACGCCCGAAGAATGGGTCCGGCAGCACCTGATCGGCTTCCTCGTCGCGCATCGCGGTGTGCCGCTGTCGCTCGTCGCCGTCGAGAAGAGCTTCGACGTATCTGGCCAGACCAAACGCGCCGACGTTGTCGTCTACCGCCGCGACGGTCGCCCGTGGCTCCTCGCCGAGTGCAAAGCGCCATCCGTCCCCGTCGCCAGCGCCGCCTTGCGGCAAGTCGCCCGCTACGCCCGCGTCGTCCACGCCGAAATCCTCGCGCTCACCAATGGCATGCGTCACGAAGCCTACGCCGTCGGCACCGGCGAGCTGACTCCACTGGACGATCTGCCAACGTATCCGAGGTAGTAATCCTCTCGTCAAGCGTTGTGTAGCGTGAATAGAAGCCGGAACTGGTGTGCCGTCGACTATTCGCCCATCTTCTCCCTACTACCCAAATCGTGTGAATCAGCGAACGACTCGAACGCATCCGAAGCCGTGCGAGCGAAAGGCAGGGCGAATAACTGGCGCACTTCCAGCACTTCACTTGCGGAAGCGTCGGGTGCAAACAGGGCGAGCAGTTCGCGCTGGAGATTAGTCAGAGCAGGTGTCGATTTATAGCGGTTCTCGACTTGATAGACGTAGTCCCCCGGTCTCTCTGCTCGGGCGAGATCTGTCCTCCTCAGCCGAGGGGGACAGCCTGCGGTAAGGCGAATGCCGCACCGGAGGCGGGGGGTCTGCGGCTACGCCAACCCGTTCAAGAACCGCTATATCGCGTCGAACACGGACGGATTCAACGGGTGGTTTCGTCCCGCATTCGCCCCTCATCCACGGTGACTACGTGCGCGGCATACGGAGCAAGTTGAGTCGCATCGCCGAGATCTATCGTGTCGCCCGTGAGCAAGTCGAGGCCACGTACAGATTCCAGGCTGATCGTAGTCGGCGTGGCGCGGACGTTGACGAGGACGATCAGGCGATCGTCGCCCGACGTGCGCTCGAACGCGATGGCGTCTTCGGTCGCGGTGATCAGGCGGTAGTCGCCTCGGCGCAGAGCGTCGGATGCAGTGTAGATTTCGAAGAAGTGGCGGTACCACGCCTGCACGTCCGGGTTGGCGGTCCAGTCGATGGGTGTGGCGGAAAAGAAGGGGACGGTCTGGTCGATGCCGACCTCTTGTCCGTTGTAGACGAGCGGCGCGCCTGGGAGGGCGGCGGCGAGTAGGAAGGCGGCTTGTGCTCCCGCTTGCCCACCGAAGAGAGCAGGTGGCGGGGCATCCCAGGCAGTTTCGTCGTGGTTGGTAGTGAAGCGGAGACGCGCGGCTCCGGGTGGCAACTCGGCGATGATGGAGGCGACGCGGTCGGCGTAGCGGGCGGCGGGCTCTCCGGCCCACACCTCTTTGAGGGCCGCGTACTCGGGCCACGCGTAGGTCAGGTCGAAGCCGGCGCGGTGCAACTCCATGTCGTCGCCCTCGGCCAGCATCAGCACGCCCTTGTCTGCTCGAAGCGAGGCAATGGCGTGCTCCCAAAACGCGACCGGGACCATGCTCGCCACGTCGCAGCGAAAGCCGTCGACGTTCTGCTCGAGTGCCCAGAAGCGCAGCACGTTGGTCATCTCCTCGACGACTTCGGGATTGTCGTAGTCGAGTTCGACGGTGTCTGTCCAGTCCGTCGGGACGCCGTCGTTGCCCCGCGGCGTTTGCGGCTTACCGTCGTCTCCGAGCACGTACCAGTCGGGATGCTCGGTCGTCCACGCGTTGTCGGGCGCGGTGTGGTTGGCGACGAAGTCGAGGATCAGCTTCATGCCCCGATCGTGCGTCGCGGCGACCAGGCTCTGGAAGTCTTCCATCGTACCATAGTCTGGGTTGACGGCGTAGTAGTCGCGGATGGCGTAGGGCGATCCGAGCGCATCGCCTTTGCGGCCTTCGACTCCGATGGGATGGATCGGCATGAGCCAGAGCGTGGTGACGCCCAGCGCATGGAGTGAGTCGAGGCGGGCTTCGACGCCTGCGAACGTGCCCTCGGACGAGAAGTCCGGTACGAACACCTCGTAGATCACGGCGTCCAAAATCCATGCTGGGGATGCGAGGGGCAAATCGCCCATTCCCGAGCCGGGTGGGCCGTCGAGTTCTTCGACGCAGCCAATGAGCGGGAGCAGAAGAAGCAATATGAGAATGCGCATAGAGTAAGGGGAAAAGGAGACAGCTACTTGCTTTACATCAAGTGACGCGTGCGCCGTTCAGAGCGATACCGCGATCAGCGAGGAGGAACACCTCTAAAGCTACGCTCTCTGGTTCGGACGCAGCGCGCTGAGGCGGCTAGGGTAGCGGTTGTGAAGTGCTGCCTCTGCACCACAGCTCACACACGTCTCACCGGCGGCTCGTGCGGGTGACCCGATCTCTGCGCTTTTCGCTTTGCTCCGATGTCCGCGCTTGGCATCCTGCCTCCGAAGACGTGTCCCAAGAGCCGACGCGCTGCTTTCCGCCCTCTTTGCCGCTGACGGAGTCGAAACTGATGCTGCTGAGCGAGCGCGGCCAAGCGGGTGGCGTCGAAGCAGGACGGCCTGGGTCTGGGCGCGCCTAGCCGGGGTAGAGGCTGGCCTAGCAACCTGCACCAGGAATCAGCGCAACCCGCACGAACCGGGCACACTGACGCGGGCGATCGCGCATCTGAGCAGGTGGGAAGGCTACACGAGCCAGCACCGCGCCGTACTACCGGGTATAGCAGCGTTTTCGCGACCTGCAGTTGGCTGGATTTCGATTAGGCGACTGGCAGCACCCCGTCTGTTCGCTCTATCCCGGCGATGCGGTCTATAAAGGCGATGGCGACGCGGTTGAAGGTCTCGGGCTGATCGACGTTGACGACATGGCCGCTGTCTTCTACGACGTGGAGTTCGCTCTTGACGTGCTCGTTTGCCAACTTGCGGGCGGGAGGGAGGAAGAGATGATCCTGGTCGCCCATGACGTAAAGCGTCGGCGTGTCGAGTTCGCGCTCGCGGTAGAGACGGAGCAGCGGCGTCACTTCGGTCGTCAGGCGGAACCAGCGGACGAACTCGCGCTGCGCCATCTTGCGCGCCTCGCGCACGAAGAGCGACCGGCTCTCCTCGTGCGCCGCACGCGGCATGATAACCCAGGCAAACAACTTATAGAGCCACAGAAACGGGACGACGCGCTTGAACACATTGCCGCCCCACACGAGCAAGCGCGACCGCAAGTCGAGCCGCACGATCGCGCCGCCCAGCGTCATCGACAGCACGCGCTCGGGCTCCATCTCGGCGATCGTGCGGATCACGATGCAGCCCAGCGAAATGCCGATAAAGTGCGCTGCCTCGATCCCTTCACGGTTCAGCACGTCGACGACTTCTTGGCTGACCGCGTCGAACGTGTAATCGAGCGTCATCGCCTGGTCCTCGGTCACCTGGGACCCGCCGTGTCCGCGCAAGTCCACCATCAGCACATTGTAGCGCTCCCGAAACGCGCGCATCTGCTGGTGCCAGATAGACGACGATCCACCCGCACCGTGAACGAACACGACCCAAGGGGCATCGTCAGAGAGATCGTAGCGGCGGGCGTGGAGCATGAGAGCTAAACGGTCGGCAGGGCCGGTGGATTCAGTTTAGGACGCCTTCTTCACGGAGCATCGCGAACGCGTCACGGCTGTCGGCGCAGAAGATGAGCGGCACGTCCATCGCGCGCAGCTCGGCGGCGTGCTGCCGGACCTGCTCGTCGCGTAGATCGTCGCTCACGTCGCGGATGACGACGGCTTTGATCCTGCCCGGATGTTCGCGGGCGGCATCGGCGTAGATCTCGGGGTCGTGCTGCCCGCTGTCACCGATCAGGACAAACGGAAGGCCGGGGTACGTGCCGAGAATCGTGCGCAGATGGCCGCTCTTGTGCTCGTTGTGCGGTGATTTGAGGATCTTGGTCCGGTCGAGCCCCAAGTCACGCAGTAAAATGGGGCCTCGCGGCAGTCCGTTCAGGTCGAGGAACTCGCTGATGAAGTCGTAGAGATTCCAGGGCGACGACGACAGGTAGAAAAACGGATTGCGCGCCTCGCCCGGTGCCGCCTCACGCAGCGCTGCATAGAGTTCGTCGACGTGCTCGAATGCAAGCCGACTGTGCACGTTGCCCGTCAGCGTCGTGCGGATCATGCGGAGCAGGCTCGTCGCGTCGGTCTGCAAGACGGTGTCGTCGATGTCCGAGATTACGCCGAACTGCGCCTGCGGGTGCGGGACGAGCACATCGACGATCTGCTCGGCCTGCTTGACGGGATCGCCTCCGTCGACGTTGCGTGTGCGCAGCGTGACCGGATGCCATTCGCGTGACCGGTCGAGCGGGGCGGGGGAGAGGAGGAGTGAGGCGTAGCCTTCCTCGTCGCTGATTCCGTGAGCGCTCGCTGGTCCGAATGTGGCTTCAATCTCGATGTCTCCGATCTCGTCGCTTTCGAAGCGAGCGATCATGTCGCGCAGGTTGTCGAGCGTCGACTGATCCGAGTCTGCCGAAAGGTCGCCCGGGTCGCGGAGGACACGGGTCAGTAGGCGAAAGTGCCCGGGCGTTCCGTAGGCGCGGTAGGGAGCCAGGACGGCGGGGCGGTCATCTGCCGGGAGCAATCGCTTGGCGCGTTCGAGCAGATCTTCTGCGGTTAGGGCGAGGCGGTGGGCGAACGTGTCGAGCATGGAGAGGCGGAAAGCTGCTCTAGACACCCGGTGCCGAGGCGGCACGCTCCTTGTAGAGGCGTAGCTTACATCTCTGTTGCATCCGCTCCGTGCCGTGAATCCTGCCTCGTTCCTTATCTCGCTCTTCGTACCCCGCATCACTGTCGTGGTGCTGTGGCTCTTCACCGGGTGGTTCGCGGGCGTATTCGACAACTATCTGATGCCCGTCATCGGCTTCATCGTTGCCCCCTATACGCTACTCTGGGTGAGCGTCGTAGAGAACGTGTTCGGCGGAAGTTGGGGCATCGTACCGATTCTGGGTGTGATCGCTGCGGCCGCGCTCGATGCACTGCCACTGATCATCCGTAGCCAGTCGGTTGCCTCTTAAAGTTCAGATTTTCAGCCTATGTGAGTGCGCGGTGACAGTCGGTTTCGCTGATCTCTTCACGCGGCACCTGAACCGGCCGCGCGTATGTTGGGCGTCCATTCCACGCCCTGCATGACCAAGAACGACATCGTTGACCGCATCGCCCAGGCTACGGGACTGACGCGCGTCGAGACCGAGGCCGTTGTCTCGGGTTTCATGGTGTGCGTGAGCGATTCTCTGGCCGACGGAGAGCGCGTCGAGCTGCGCGGCTTCGGCGTCTTCGACGTGGCCGACCGCGCGCCCCGGCGGGCCCGCAATCCGTCGACCGGCGAGTCGCTGTCCGTCGCTGCGCGCCGCGTTCCTGTTTTTCGTCCCTCGCGCGACCTCAAAAACCGTGTCCATCCCCCCGACGATGATGCCTGACGAATCGACTTGCATCGCCTGCGGTGCGCGCCTCAAGCCGGGGCAAAGCCGCTGCGATCTGTGCGGACACCTCGTCGGCACGCCTGCTCCCGGCGACGAGGGCGGCGCTGGGCTCGCTGCCGTCCCCGCATCCGTCCCCGGCGATTCCAACCAGTCCGACGGCGTGTTTTGCAACGGATGCGGATGGAAAAACCCCGCTGGCGCTCGCTTCTGCAGCCGATGCGGAGCGCCGCTCCAGATGGACACCGATACGGTGAACTCTGCTCCGGCGAGTGCTCCGGTCTTGCCCCCCGACGAACCGCCGGTCGATGCCGCACGTGCGCCCGAACCGGAAGGCATCGGCAAGCGGCTGGGCTTGCTTTTGGGATCGGCGCTGCTGCTCGTCGCCGCGCTGTTCGCGCTGTCGCTCATTTTGGGCGATGGACCGAGCGAGGCCGAAATGCGGCCCAATCCGACGCAGCCGCCGCCAGACGCGCAGCGGCCCGACGAGCCGCTTCCTGCAGGTAGCGTTACGAGTGTGTTCGGCGAACTCTCAGCCGAAGCTACCGGCCTGATCTCGCAGCTGGAGGACGAGATCGACGCGGCAACCGGAGCCGAACGCACTGCGGCTCAGCGCCGCATGGTCGACCTGCTCATCGGCTTCGGACGCCCCGATCTGGCTGCCCAGGCGCAGTCCGACTTGGCGCGCGAGACCGACGACCCGATCGCCTACGAACGCGCGGGCGATCTCTACTCCGAGTGGCTCGACTTGCTCGACACCGGCAGCCGGGCGCCCATCGCTCAGCGCTCCGTGGCTATGTACGATGCGGCGCGCGAGCGTGGGCAAAACAGCCTGGACCTCCGCGCCCGGCAATCGTGGGCGTTGCAGTACGACAGCTCGTCGGACCCCATGCGCGCTATACAGGAAACGTTGTCCATCCTCGAGGAGGACTCGCTCCACATCGGCGCCAACTTCAACCGCGGCTGGATGAATATGCAGATCGGACGCCCATCCGAAGCCAAGCGTTACTTCGCGCGCATCGTCCGCGTCGCCGGAGCTGACTCGCCGCAAGGTCGCAACTCTGCCCAGATCATCGCTCGCATCGACGAGTCGAGCGCTGGACAGCCCGACGCCGCGCTCCCGGGACAGTAGTCTGCGCATCGGGCGCCGTAGTTTCGAACAGCGCGTCCCCGTGGCCGCGCACCCTTGAACCTCCCGACCGATGGTGCAACGCTTTACTCCTGACCAACTCGACCGCTTACAGGCCGCCGTCGCCGAGGCAGAGACGCGCACATCGGCCGAGATCGTGCCGTGCGTTGTCAAGCGCAGCGACCGCTACCCTGAGGCGCTGGCACGTGGCGCTGTCTGGGGCGGAGTGATCGCTCTGGTGGCGTGGACGCTCTTCGACGTGGTGCACACCGGTATGGGGTGGGGGTGGCTGCATAGCGAGTGGGGCGTCTGCGTGGGCGTGACCGTCGGCCTGATCGGGGGTGCCTTGATGGGAGGCACCGTTCCTATCGTGCGGAGGGCGCTCGTCGGCGGCGCGCGGATGGACCACATGGTGCATCTCCGCGCGATGCGCGCATTCGTCGAGGAAGGAGTGTTTAGCACTAAGGGCCGGACCGGCGTCTTGCTGCTGCTCTCGCTCGACGAACACCGTGTCGAAGTGTTGGCCGACGAGGGCATCAGCAGCAGAGTCGCGCCCGAAGCCTGGGGCGAGTTGACTGCGCTCATCATCCAAGGCATCCGAGGTGGCGATCTGGCGGGCGCGCTGGTCGACGTATTCGACCGCGTTGGCGTGCTTTTGGGAGAAAGCGGCTTACCCATCGCCCCGGACGATGTGGACGAACTGGACAACCACCTGCGCATCTACGCGGAGTAGCATACGCTGCTCAGTTACCTCTTTCCTCGCCTCTACCAGCGCCGTCACCGCGAGGGGCGCAGCGACGGGGCAATACTCCCTGACGCTTAGGATGCAGGCTATCCACTCATTGCCTGCCGCGAAGCCCTCGTTAAATCGCGCGGGGCATTGAGTGGGCTGCTCGAACGCCGCTATCTTGCTGTTCTGCCCGTTCGCGGGCGCCTCCCTGCCCTGATCGCACTTCCGCGGTCAGGGCTTGTGTTTCACTATCCAGAGGGAATCAGATGCCAGACGCATTGCCTACCTATGAGTTGACGTATATCGTCAACCCGGTCCTGAGCGAAGACCAGATCAAAGAACTCGCCAAGCGCTACGAGACGTACATCAAGGAGAACGGCGGGACCATCCTGCAGTCCAACGATTGGGGCAGCCGGCGCCTCGCCTACCCGATCCTCAAGAAGCGCAACGGACACTACTTCAACGTGTTCTTCCGCGCTCCAGGCAGCATCATCCCGCGCCTCGAGCGCGCGATGGAGATCGAAGACGACGTGCTGCGCTATCTCAACCTGCGCCTCGACGCCAAGATGCTGCGCCACTTCGAGCGCAACAAAGAGCGTCAGGTAGAAGGCAGCTTCTAAGCAGAAGCGTCCTCCCGTAGCCCACTCCAACCGACTCTTTCCGCTGACATGGCCGAAGAAACAAAAGAACCCGAGATCGACCTCCGCTCGATCGAATACGTCGACTACAAAAACGTCGATTTCCTCAAGCGCTTTCTCAACGAGCAGGGCAAGATGATGCCCCGCCGCGTAGGAGACGTGCCCGCCAAGACGCAGCGCCAGATCACGCGCGCCGTCAAGCGCGCTCGCCACCTGTCGCTGCTGCCGTTCGTCGCCGACACGACCAAGTAACCTCTAACCCCCTATTACCATGAACGTCATCCTACTCGACGAGGTCGACAACCTGGGCGAAAAGGGAGAACTGGTCTCCGTCAAGCCCGGCTACGGCCGCAACTTCCTCATTCCGCGCGGCCTCGCAAAGATCGCGACCAAAGGCACCGTCCGCGCTGCCGAGGAAGAGTACAAGCAGTCCGAACGCAAGCGCAGTGCCAAGAAAGACCAAGCTGTCCGGATGGGCCGCCAACTCGAAAACATCACCGTCGAAGTGCCCATGCGCATCGGCGAGGGCGGGCGGATCTTCGGATCGGTCACGACTCAAATGGTTGCCGACAAGCTGACCGAGCAAGGCTTCGAACTCGAACGCCGACGCCTGACCATCAGCGAAGACATCAAGACGATCGGCGAATACACCGGATCGGTCAAACTGCACCCGGATGTCACATCCGAGTTCAAGATCAATGTCACCCCGGACATCGTCCCGGGCGCCTGATCGTCCAGCGCTGACAGCAGAGCAACAACCCGCTCCAGACGGGCGTTCGGACGATGTCTGAGCGCCCGTTTTTGCGTTCGGTTCTTACAACAGATCCCGGGCTACTCATGTCTTTCCCTCCACGTCATCCTGAGCGAAGTCGAAGGATCTCCGTCATCGGCGGTAAGGGCGGAGTTCGGGTAGCCTTCGACAAACTCAGGATGACAATTTGGGCACGCAGTGGGGTAGACTGGATCATTCTTGTACTGCTCGGCCTGATCCTCGCGACCGCTGCGCCCGCTCACGCGCAGGTGCCGACCGAAGTGGCGAGGTGGTCCGCCGAAGTCGTGCCGGGCGAAGTCGCGGTGGGAGGGGAGGCGACGTTCCGCGTGTCAGTCGATCTCGAACCGGATTGGAAGCTCTATGCCCTCGACACGCCGCCGCCGTCGCCCGAGCTGCAGCTATCGGCGCGGGCCGACGCTGCCGTCACCGTCGGCGACTTCGTGCAGCCCGATCCGCTCGAAGAGGTCGATCCGTTTCTCGAAGTGACTGTCCGCATCTTCCGCGATCAAGACGGGGTGTTTACCGCTCCTGTCGAGGCGTCGGCCCCCGGCACCTACACCGTCGCCGCCGACCTGCGCTTTACAGTCTGTGACAAAAGGGTCTGCCTTCCGCCTACCAAGCACACCGTCGAGGCGACGTTCGTCGTTGGGGAGGGTGAAGCGCTTATCGACGCGCCAACGCTGGGTAAGGGAAGCCAGGCCGTTCCCGACCTAACCGGTGGCAGCGTACCGCTGTTCGAATCCGGCCCGATTGAACGCGCGCCTGTCGCCGACGAAACACAGGCGATGCGCGCTGGCCTGGGCGGCGAGGGTGGACTATGGGGCTTTCTGGCGCTGGCCGTCGCCGCCGGGCTGGGCGCACTGCTGATGCCGTGCGTCTACCCGATGCTGCCGCTAACCGTCTCCTTCTTCACCAACCAGGGCGGTTCACGCGCACGGGCGACGCGGCTAGCACTGCTCTACGGTCTGAGCATCGTGGCGACGTTCACGCTGCTCGGACTGGTGCTCGCTGCTGTCGTCGGGGCAGCGGGAGCGCAAGCGGTCGCAGCCAATCCGTGGGTCAATCTGTTCGTGGCAGGCGTGTTCGTGCTGTTCGGCCTGTCGCTGCTGGGTGTTTTCGAAATCAAGCTGCCCTCGGCGCTGGTCAACGCGTCGGCTCGGGGCGAGCACAAGGGAGGCGTCGTAGGCGTTCTGTTCATGGGGCTGACGCTGACGTTGGTCTCGTTCTCGTGTACCGTCCCCTTCGTCGGCGGGCTGCTGGCGGCGACCGTCGGCGGCGATTGGCTGCGGCCGGTCTTGGGAATGCTGGCGTTCTCGATCACGTTTGCGCTGCCGTTCGTAGCCTTTGCGCTCTTTCCGCGCGCGTTGGCTCGGCTGCCGCGCTCGGGCACGTGGATGAACACGTTCAAGGTGACGCTGGGCTTCGTCGAACTCGTCGCCGCGCTCAAATTCCTGTCCAACGCCGATCTGGTCTGGGGTTGGGGCCTGATCACGCGTCCGCTCGCCATAGCTGTTTCGGCTGTCTTGCTGGCGCTGTGCGGGCTGTTCCTGCTCGGACTTATCGGCGTCGGCGACGAGGCGAAACCAGCGTCGGTGGGTGCCGGGCGCTTACTCTCTGCGTCGGCGTTCCTGGCGTCGGCGCTCTACCTGATTCCCGGACTCTGGGGCGCCAACCTGGGTCTGTTCGACGCCTACCTGCCGCCGCGTTCGGCAACGGATTTCTCGGTCGTCGCGTCGGCTGCTCCCGCCGGAGGTTCATCCGCCCACGTCGACTGGCCGCGCGGGATGGAGGGATTGCAAGCCGCATCGGCCCGGGCCGCATCACAGGGCCGCATGGTGTTCATCGACTTCACCGGCTACACCTGCACCAACTGCCGCGCGATGGAATCGACCGTCTTCCCGCTCGCCGACGTGCAAGCAGCGCTCGCTGCCTTTGTCCCCGTCGCCCTGTACACCGATGCTGCGGGAGAAGGCCCTGCTCTCAGCCGCTTCCAGCTTGAGCAGACCGCGACGGTCGCCCTGCCCACGTACGCGATCTACGATCCGGCGACCGAGCGCGTCATCGCCCACACGAGCGGTATGCAGTCAGCCGAGGAATTCGTCGCGTTCTTGGAACGGCACGCCGGGTGAGAGCGCGAGAGCGCGTCATCCACACCTGCGGGGCTGGGTTGGTGCGTCTGAGCACTTCGCCCGAATGCAGTGGCTGGCTTGGCGGCTCATTCGCTGACGCCTTGGGCACGCTCAACAAGCTGCAGCATCCTGGCGGCGTCTTCTGTCACCTGCGATTGGTAGTCCAACAGCGCACCGTTCATGATGCTCGCTGTGACGAGAGCGCCATAGATATCAGGATCCGAAAGCACGTCCTCTATCGTCGCTGGGAACGGAGTTCGTCGCGCTCCGGCTGGGTATGGGAATGTAGCGTCGACTTCGGCAAGAGAATCGACGACCGATGGGGTGAACCGGACCAGTTGCAATTCCAGCACGTCCGTCGCGCTGAGCAGTCTGGCGAACGCTTCGCCGTACAAATCGACGGACACCTGAACGGATTCCCGCCGCTCCCGGCTCCGCTCCACGTAGGCAGGCAGCGCGGCTCGGAGCGAATCGTCGCGTAGAAGCGAGAGGTCGCCCGAGGAGACGATGCCCTGAGCCGTCCCGAGTATCGGCGTCGTGCCCTGGAAGTTGAAGCTGCCCCCTATCGCCGCGGATAGTGCGCCGAGCGGTGGGGGTTGGGGCATGCGGTACGCGCGCAGCGCCGCGGCTGCATTGCGTTCGACGGCCTGCTGCTGCCCAGACGCCTGCTCGGCCTCGGCGAGCGTCGCGCGAAAGTCCTCGGTGAGTTGCCGGAGGTAGAACTGCTCCTGAGCCCGATCCGCTCGACCCTGCCCCCACGCCGTCAGCTGGAAGCCGATGGCGACGCCGAGCACCACGATGGCGATCTCGACAAAGACGGTGACCCACTGCTGCCGCCGCACGGCTTCGGCCAGTCGAGCGAGAACGAACCGCCGCCGCGGGCGGGTCTCGGAGGCCTCGGCGTTGGGGTCAATCATGCAGTGAGGCTAGAGGACCCGCCAACCAGTGATTGGGCAGCGCTCCGGTAGGCTATTGGATGGGGGGCCGGGTGCGAGAGTTCAGGATACGAGTGAGGTCGCCGAAACGCAACGCTCGCCACCTGAGCAGGGCAAACGCAGCGCCGTACCCTCGGGCAGACATCAGGCTTTCTGCCTCATCGGCAGCTGCGCGCCCGGTTGACGGTCCAGTCGTAGGCGTAGCGCGTGCCAGCGGCTTTGATTTGAGCGCTTGTCTTACCCTCGAGCTTGGCTTTCAGAGCAGCGTAGTTGGGGCGGTTCGGGCTCATGCGGGCGAGCAGTAAGTCTCCGGCGGGCTGGTCGATATCGAAGTCGGGGGCGAACCAGTCGATTAGGCTGCTGGCGACAAGCGTTCCATTTCGAACGCTGAAATGCGACGGATTGTCGACCCAGGCGGCGAACGCGCGGTCGAGCTGGCGGTCGAGCGTGCGCGTGCGGAAGGCGCTGCGCTGGAGCGGGGGACAGCTGACGGCGGCGCAGTTGAGGGCGACGTGCAGGCGCGGATCAACGGTCGTCACGCGCAGTCGGCGAAGATCGGCGCGGTCGGTGGGCTGGCGGCGCAGGATCACGTTTTCGAGTTCGTCGAGCGTGAGACGCATGCCGCCCGCCCGCATCGGCGTCTTGAAAAAAACTCTGCCCTCATCGCTACCCAGCACGTTGGCGCGGTTGGGTTGCTTGCTCACGGCGTCGAGCATGAGCGCGTTGTAGGCGTTCGACCAGAAGGCGAGCTTGGCGTCGTCGGTGCGCAGCGTCGCCGGGTCGACCTTGCGGATGCCGCTCAGGGCAGCGTCGAGCGAGGCGCGAGCCGGGCCATCGGTCAGCGAGGCGTAGCACACCGATCCGTCCGGCTGGACGACCGTTTCCAAGACGGCGTCGAGGTGAGCGGTGTACGAATCCGACTGCGCAACCGCGGTCAGAGGAAGCGACAGAAGCAGGAGCGCGAGGAGCAGGCGCATGGAGATCGGGCGATGAGAGAAGGCGCGGCGTGTGGCGCGTCTCCAAGAAACGCATCGTCCCGCCCGATAGCGCGTCAGCCCCGGCGTTTGCCGAAGAAAGGCAGCAGGCGACGCTTCGGTTTTACCTCTTCGAGATCTTTCGGACGATTCTGCTCCTCTTCCCAGGCCGAAAACTTGTCGATGTCCTTGGTCAGCGCGTTGGCGACGGCGGCCAAAACGGCGATGTCGTCCACGAAACCGATTCCGATCAGCGCGTCCGGGATCACGTCGATCGGGTTGACGAAGTAGAGCAGCGCGCCGACCGCGTAGGTCAGCGTTTTCCAGGGAACGCCTCTATACTCGCGGCGCGCCCACGCACGCACCATGCGCGTCAGCACGAGCGTCGTACCCAGCGCCTCCTTGAGGCTGCCCTCGTTGCCTTTGAGTTTGCGGTACACGTCGCGCGTCAGGCCGAGCACGCGGAAGCGGTTGCGCAGCAGGCGTCCGGCGCCTTTGCGGGCCAGGCGAAGCGCTTGCTTTTCCTTGGGGACGAGAGCGAGGTCGTGCGTTTCCATGCGGCAGGTGGTGTGGACCCGCAAGGTCGGGAAAAGCGGGCGCCCCGCGGTTGACGGTGCAGTTATCTTATCGCAGAACCAGCCCTCTCCGCCATCCTATGCGCCGATTCCTCGCACTCGCCGTCCTGCTCACCGCTACGCCAGCTCTCGCCCAAACCTCGGCAGACGCCATCGCGCCCAACCCGTATCCGGTCACGCCCGCATCCGAGCGGATGCAAGCCGGGCTCGCGCGTGCAGCGATGATCGAGAGCAGCTTGCTGAACGGTGTCGAACT
>CAWFGU010000017.1:0-40645 GCA_963815505.1 Rhodothermales bacterium | reverse complement strand
CTCCGTCTGCGTCTGCGCGGCAATGCGGCGTACCTGACGGGCCGAACGTGTGAGATATTCCATTATACGTTTGGTTACAGCGTCGGCGGAGAGGTTGGGCGTGTCGTTCATCGGTGCGATTTGTCTAAAAGCTGGGGCATATCTTTGGAGTTTTGAAAAGCGACCACTCGTCTACGATCTGTTTGTACACGTCCTCCCAAGTTTCGGCTTCCGCTTGCGAATGATTCAGCGCTCTATGCTTCTGGTAGAATGCGAACATTGTATATGAAACGGAAGGTCTGCCTGGCCCGACCTGTTTGACGGCCGACGACGCTTTGGCTCTTGACGCACGGATTCACGAGCTGGCGAACCTGCGATACGCTTCGATTACGCCGCGCGCATGAGGCGACGCGCTGACCCAGTCGGCGGCCGCGCGCACGTCATCGGTCGCGTTGGCCGGAGCGCAGCCCATGCTGACTGCAGCGATGGCGCCCAGATCGCCGTTGGAGTCGCCGATGAAGCCCATGTCGGCGGCCGCGACGCCGGTTACCTCTGCCATCCACGCCACGCCCTGCGCCTTGGTGATGTCCGCGCAGAGCACGTCGACCGAGATCGGCGTATGGAAGGTGACGAGGTCGGGGAAGTGCTGCTGCTGATAGGCTCGGACGAGGTCGGCGATGCGGGCGGTTTCGTCTTTGTCCGGTCCGATGACGCCTGCTTGGGTGCGTTTACCGTAGTCGAACTGCAGGTTGGTCGATGGAATGAGGTCGCGTTTCATCCAGTCTGCGACCTCGCCGATCTGGGCTTCGACGTGGGGCGTGAAGGAGGGATGCCACGTGACGCGCCCGGCGACTCGGTCGAACAAACCACCGCCGCTCTCGAACATGACCGGGGCTGTGCAGCCGAGCAACTGGCTCATCGCCTCGACGTAGGGAAACGCGCGGCCAGACATGAGGCTAACGGCCGGGCGACCCTCGTCCTCGGCGGTGCGCGTGAGGTGTGCCATCTCGCCGAGCGCATCCAGATCGTACGGCTTGAACGGGACGGCGAGGCATTCGTCGATGTCGCAGATGAAGAGGCGGGTCACGGGGAGGGGAGTTGAGTGCGCTCGAAAGTAGCCGTCCAGGTGGCGAAGCTGGGGCAGGCTGCGCACGGTTTCGCGCCATGTTGACGCAGTCTGGGTGTCCGGCTCTGGAGCCTGCGGCGGCCAGACTGCGTAGAGAAAGCGCTTGTCTCTCACTCAAACCGACCCCATGTCCGACCAGCCCGACGCCACGCATCGCATCGAAAAAGACTCGCTCGGCGAGGTCCACGTCCCGACGGATGCTCTCTATGGGCACAAACCCAGCGCGCCCACGACAACTTTCCGATTTCGGGACAGCGATTCGGACGCCGCTTCATCCAGGCGCTGGGCTTCGTCAAAGCCGCCGCCGCGCGGAGTAACAACGCGCTGGGCATTCTCGGCGACGGCAAAGCCGACGCCATTGCTGCGGCCGCGCGCAAGGTGGCCGGTGGCGAGTTCGATGACCAGTTCGTACTGGACATCTACCAGACCGGATCGGGCACGTCGAGCAACATGAACGCCAACGAAGTGATCGGCCACGTGGCGAGCGAGGCGATGGGGGCGTCGATCCACCCGAACGACGACGTGAACATGTCGCAGTCGTCGAACGACGTGATCCCGACGGCGATGCACGTCTCGGCGCGCGTCGCCATCGAAGAGGCCCTGCTCCCGGCGCTGACACGCTTCGAGCAAGCGCTGACGGCCAAAGCCGACGAGTTCGATGATGTGGTCAAGAGTGGGCGCACGCACCTGATGGACGCTACGCCGGTCCGCTTGGGTCAGGAGTTCGGGGGCTACGCGTCGCAGATCCGCCACGCCAAGCGTCGGCTGAGTTTCGCGTCGGACGAACTCGCCGAACTTGCCTTGGGCGGCACGGCGACCGGAACCGGTATCAACGCGCCCGACGGCTTCGCCAGCGGCGCTATCGACGCGATCAGCAAAATGACGGGGCTCACCTTCCGCGAAGCCGACAATCACTTCGAAGCGCAGGCCGCCAAGGACGCGTTCGTGTTCACGTCCGGCGTGCTCAATAGCTTGGCCGTAGCGCTGATGAAGATCGCCAACGACATCCGCCATCTGTCGAGCGGGCCGACGAGTGGTCTGTCCGAAATCTCGCTTCCCGCCATACAGCCAGGCTCTTCGATCATGCCGGGCAAGGTGAATCCCGTGATGAGCGAGGCGCTGATGATGGTCTGCGCGCGCGTGATGGGCAACCATACCACCATCACGGTCGGTGGGCAGCATGGCAACTTCGAGTTGAACGTGATGATGCCCGTCCTGGCTCAAGCAATGCTCGAATCGGTCGAGATCCTGACGGGTGCGCTCGACGCCTTCCGCACGCGCTGCCTCGACGGCATTACGGCCAACCGCGAGCGCTGCCAGGAACTGCTCGAACGCAACCCGTCGATCGCGACTGCGCTCAATCGCACCATTGGCTACGACGCGGCCAGCAAAGTGGCCAAGCAGGCGGCACGCGAGCGCAAGAGCGTGCGCGAGGTCGTGCTCGAACTTGGTCTCGTCCCGGCGGGCGAGCTGGACGGCCTGCTCAATGTCCGCGAGATGACTGAGCCGGGGATCCCCCAAGCATAGCGCTGGCTGCTTAGTTGAAACCTGCCAGGTCTTCGAGGCCTGACAGGTTTTTTCCGTTCGCGCCCATCTGTGACACTTTCTCAACGTATCGGACGGGCGCGAACCGGCGGGGCTACGTCGTTGGGTAGAGGCGTACAAGCGCACGACTCGAACCCTTTCCTCACCCGTCATGATGTCAAAACCCACGCGCACGAGCGTCGCTCTTCTGGTGCTCGCGGCCTTCGTCGCCGGAGCGTTCACTGTCACCGCCGGAGCCGACTGGCTCGGCCTCACCGGCGCATTTTCGCCCGCACACGCCGACGACCGGCAGGGCGGCACGCGCATCGAGACGACGTTCGACAGCCTGGACGATGCGTTCGTCGAGGTCGCCGACCGAGTCAATCCGACAGTCGTCCAGATCGCGTCGACGCAGACCGTCTCTTCTCGTGGGGAGGACGGAAGTGGCCGCAATCCATTCGAAGGCACGCCGTTCGAGGACTTCTTTGGTGGAGGCGGAGGCCAGATGCCTCCGGGCATGACACCGCAGCCCCGCAGCGGTCTGGGGTCGGGCGTGATCATCAGCGAGGACGGCTACATCGTCACCAACGATCATGTCGTCTCGGGCGCCGACGAGCTGCGCGTGACGCTGTTCAGCGGCGAGCAGTTCGACGCCGAACTCGTCGGTACGGACCCGGCCTCGGATCTCGCCGTCATCCGCATTCAGAAAGGAGGACTTCCGTTCGTCTCGTACGGGTCGGTCGATGACGTGCGCGTCGGTCAGTGGGCCATCGCGTTCGGGTCGCCACTCGACGCCGAACTGAGCAATACGGTTACGGCGGGCATCGTGTCGGCGCTGGGACGCTACCAGGCTCAGCCGCGGGGCAACGCCAACACGCAGTTGCAAGGCTACATCCAAACCGACGCCGCCATCAACCCCGGCAACAGCGGCGGCCCGCTCGTCAACCTGCGGGGCGAACTGATCGGTCTCAACAACGCCATCTACACGCGGACCGGCGGCTACCAGGGCATCGGCTTCGCGATTCCGGTCGATGCCATCCGCAACGTCACCGAGCAGATCGTTCAGGACGGAACGGTGCGCCGCGCCTACCTGGGCATCGGCGTCGGCAGCGTAACCCAAGCCTACGCCAGGGCGCAGGACGTACCGGTCGGGTCGGCCCAGGTCGCCAGCGTCCAGCCCGCAACGGCAGCCGAGCGCGCCGGGCTGGAGGCGGGGGACATCATCACGGCCATCGACGGCAGCATCTTGCGCGACAGCCGCGAGGTCACGCGCCGCATTCTCAACAAGCGTCCCGGAAGCCGGATCACGCTCGACATCGTTCGAGGCAACGAGCGGATGCAAGTCGAGGTGACGTTGGGCGAGCGCGATTTCAGCGACGAGATCGCCGAAGCTCAGCCGTCGCGCCAGCAACGCCCCGATGAGCAGGCAGCCGAAGCCAAAGCCCAGGCGCAGTACGACGACGCGCTCGGCTTCGACTATGCTGACGTGAGCAGCCTCTCGCCGGCCCAGGCGCGTCAGTTCTTCGGCAGCAACCCACCCAGCCAAGGCGTCCTAGTCACAGACGTAGACCGCAGCAGTACAGCCTTCCGCGACAGCGGATTTCGCGCAGGTTTTCTCATCACGTCGGTCGATGGCCGCGAAATCAACTCGATGCGCGACTTCGAACGCGCCTACGAACGCGTCGGCGACGGCGACACGTTTCTGGTGACGCTGACGGCCCTCGGCCCGGACGGCGAGCGCTCGATCACGCGGACGGCGCTGACGAAACCTGGCTGATAGCTCCGGGGACAACCGGAAACGGCGACTTCTCTCCCGGGAGGTCGCCGTTTCCGTTGAACCAAACAGCGCTCACCGGTCGGAGCAGAAAGCGAACGGCTCATCTACCACCTCAACGTTGAACCACGCGTTAGTTACCTCGAGCCGCTGAGAAGGGTCGTCGTCGCTCGTCAAGATGAGGTCGTAATTGCCCGTGATGCGCGCACCATCGATCCGGTCGACCCTCACACGTGCCTGCCCAGTGTCGAGAAGTCGAAACGCGCGCCGAGGCACGCAGCGGCTCAGGTCCCAAAACCCGGTTAGCTCACGTTTGACCGACACGCGTCCCTCGACTCGGTCAAACGTGAGCATGAGCGTCCGCCGCCGCTCGGGCACGTAGGCGCTGATCACGACCAATGCTGGATCGCCCGCGTACGGCTGGGCAGTAGCGGGTACAGGACCGACGCCGGGCACTAAAATGCTGCGACTTCTAGGTACTGGGGACGTGCTCTCGCTGAAGTCCAGCGTGAAATCGCAGCCAGCGAACAGAACTAAAAGTGCGAGCGCGCGCAGCATGGGCGATCCAGAGGCAAGAGGCAGGCGGTTAGAGAACGTGTTCAACTCATCCGAACGGGCCTGCTATCACCGATGCTGCGTTACCGTTCCAGGTGCAGCGGCATACGCTTCGCGCTCGAACGGATTGTCGCGGTACCCATCGCGCCCGCGCAGCACCAGCCATGCGCTCGAGCCGAAATACGCCGGGAGAAAGAGCGGTCCCCAGCGCTCGTACTGCCGCACGTGGATGCGTTCGTGGGTGCGCGTCAGGTTCAATGCGGCTGGATCGCGCGCGATCACCACGTGTCCTATCGTCATCGCACGCGCGCCGCCACCGATGGGCACGCGCCGAAGCAGGGAAGGCAGCGCTCCGCCCCACGCCTCGACGACGCCGTCGACGAGTTGAACGCCGCCGCCCGTCAGCCGAGCCGCCGCTGCGAGGCCCAGACCGAGAGCCGTGTTCGGCGATGCCCAGAGGTACCGCAGCACGTTCACGGCAGGCAGGCCAGACTCACAACTCGAACGGCCCGACGATCGTCTGCGCCCGCTTGGGTCCGACGGCGACCGATCCGATCGGCACCTCGATCTGCTGCTCGATAAACCGCAGGTACTTGCGCGCGGCATTGGGCAAATCGCCGATCTCGGTGGCTTTGGTCAAGTCCTCGGACCAGCCTTCGAAGCCTTCGTAGATCGGCGTCGCGCGCTCGAGCGTCGGTACGTCGGCAGGGTAGCGCTTGAGGCGTTTGCCGTCGACTTCGTATCCGACGCACACCTGGATCGTGTCGATGCCGCTGAGCACGTCGAGCTTGGTGATGCACAGTTCGGTCAGGCCGTTGATGCGCGCCGAGTAGTCGAGCGCGACTAGGTCGAGCCAGCCGCACCGTCTTGGGCGTCCCGTCGTGGCTCCGAACTCGCCGCCGGTCGTGCGCAGCTGCTCGCCCATCGCGTCGTTCAGCTCGGTCACGAACGGTCCGTTGCCGACGCGCGTGCAGTACGCCTTGACGATGCCGATGGCGCGTGTGACTGAAGTGGGGGGGATGCCCAGCCCTGTGCAGGCGCCGCCCGCGGTCGGGTGGGACGAAGTGACGAACGGGTAGGTGCCGAAATCCACGTCGAGCAGCGAGCCTTGGGCGCCTTCGGCGAGGATGTGCTTGCCCTCTTTGAGCGCCTGGGTCAGGTAATGCGTGGTGTCGGTGACGTAGGGATCGACCAGCCGGTCGAACTCGACGTATTCGTCGATGATCGCGTCCACGTCGAGCCGCTCGGCGCCATAGACCTTTTGGAGGATGTCGTTCTTGTCCTCGATGTTCTGCGTCAGCTTGGCGCGGAGCACGTCGCGGTCGAGCAGGTCGACCATCCGGATGCCCGTCCGTGCGAACTTGTCGACGTAGGCCGGGCCAATGCCTCTACCAGTCGTGCCGATGGCCTTGCCCTCGCGAGCCGACTCCTTGGCCGCTTCGATCTGTTTGTGGTAGGGCATGATCAGGTGCGCGTTGTGCGAGATCAGGAGTCGTCCCTCGACCTTGAATCCCAGCGCTTCGATCTTGCCGATCTCGTCCATCACGGCGACCGGGTCGATCACGACGCCGTTGCCGATCACGCACGTCACGTGGTCGTGGAAGATGCCCGACGGGACTAGGTGCAGCACAAACGTCTGGTCGTCCCACATGATCGTATGGCCCGCGTTGGCGCCCCCCTGATAGCGAGCGACGATGTCGACTTCCTTACTCAGCAGGTCGACGATCTTGCCTTTTCCTTCGTCGCCCCACTGACTTCCGATGATGATGGAGACGGGCATGATTCTATTGGGATGCGGGCGGACGCGCCGCCGGATGGACACAAAAAGCGTCCGGCGCCGCGTCTCTCGATGCGGCGCCGGACAGGTAGGGTACACGCCCCATACCGAGGCGGTTCGGACGGGGTTAGGCTACGGGGTCGGACTCGAACGAGTTGACCGCTTCTTCGACCGTATCGAAGTGCTTGAAGACGGTGATCAGCTTGGTGACGACGAGCAGCGACTTGATCTTGTCGGCGGGGCGCGCCAGGCGCAGGTCGCCGCCTGCGTTGCGCATCGTGGTGAGTGCCGAGATCATCATGCCCAGGCCGGAGGAGTTCATAAACTTGGTCTTACCCAGGTCCACGACGATGTTTTTCTTGCCTTCGTCGCGCAGTTTCTGGAGCGCGTCGTGCAGTTGCGAGCCGTCCGGTCCGCCCATGACGTTGCCTTTGAGCGTGATCACGACGGCGCCGTACTGTTCGTCTACGTTGAAGTTCATGGAGGGTGCGGATGTGGAGTGAGTGCGCGGGGGAGCGTCAAAATAGCCCTTGCGTCGGTGTGCGTCAAAGCCAGACGCAAAACGGGCGCGGCGAATCCCGAGACTCGCCGCGCCCGCATCGGTTGCCCGACTGGATGACCTGCCCGATCAGGCGCGCGAAGCGGTCGTCACCTTGGCCTTGGCAGCGGGCTTGGGCGCGAACCGCTTGCGCAGCTCGTACGCGATCGGCGAGGCGATGAAGATCGAGGAGTAGGTACCGATGCCGATGCCCATGATCAGCGCGAACGCGAATCCGCGCAGCACTTCGCCGCCGAAGATGAACAGAACCGATACCACGAGCAGCGTCGTGCCCGACGTGACGATGGTGCGCGAGAGCGTGTTGCTGATCGCACGATCCATCACCACTTCGAGGTCGTCGCCCTTGAAGGCGGCCAAGTCCTCTCGGATGCGGTCGAACACGACGACCGTATCGTTGATCGAGTAGCCCACGATCGTCAGAAACGCAGCGATGATCGTTTGATCGATCTGGAGCGAGAACGGCAGGATGTGGTGCAGCATCGCGAACAAGCCGAGCGTGATGAGCACGTCGTGCAAGACCGCTACTACGGCGCCGACACCGAATCGCCATTCGAATCGGAGCGCGATGTAGATAAAGATGACGAGCAGCGAGAAAAAGACCGCGTAGATCGCTCCCTCGCGTAGGTCGTTCGCAAACCGAGGCGAGATCACGTTGCGCTTGAGCATTTGGGCGTTGGCACCGGGGTACTGGGTGTTGATCGCGTTGATGACCGTGTTTTGAAGCGCGTCGGGGTCGCCGGTTGCCGTCGTGCGGATGAGCACATCGTCGTCGAAGTTCTTGACTTCGGGATCGCCCTCGAGCGGCTCAGCGAGAGCTTCGCGGACGCCGGGGACGGTGACGGCCACATCGGTGCCGATCACGAACTCGGTGCCTCCCAGGAAGTCGATGCCCGTTTCGATGCCGCGTGTGACGAGAAAGATCATGCCCACTACGATGATGGCGAGGGAGCAAGCGAAGGCGATTTTCCGCTTCCGAATGAAGTGGTAATCGGCGTTTTCAAATAGACGCATAGGTCAGAAAAGGAGTGAGCCCAACAGGGCGAGTAATCAAAAGAGAGGCAAGCCGGAGCCAACGAGTGGCTGGAGATGCGCGTGACTTTGGCTCCGGCGGTGCCTGAGGACGGGTCCGACGGCTCTAGCCGATCGAAACCTCTTGCCGCTTCTCGCCGACGAGATAGTCGAACATGATGCGCGTGATGACGAGGGCGCTGAACAGCGACGCGATGATGCCCGCCATGAGCGTGACGGCAAAGCCCTTGATCGGGCCGACACCGAAGCTGTACAGAATCAGACCCGTGAAGAACGTCGTCACGTTGGCGTCGAGGATGGCCGAGAAGGCCTTTTCGTAGCCTGCGTCGATGGCGCCTCGGAGCGTCCGTCCGTACTTGACCTCCTCTCGGACGCGGTCGAAGATCAGCACGTTAGCGTCAACCGCCATACCGATCGTGAGCACGATGCCCGCGATTCCCGGGAGTGTCAGCGTGGCACGGAAAGCGCCCAGGATGCCCAGGATGAAGATGATGTTCAAGAGCAGCGCGATGTCGGCAATCGAACCAGCGCCGCGGTAGTAGAAGATCATGAACAGCGCCACGAGCGTCAGCCCGACGAGCAGCGACGTAAACCCGGCGCGGATCGAGGCGGCACCCAGGCTCGGCCCGACCGTGCCCTCTTCGATGATGTCGACCGGAGCGGGCAGCGATCCCGACTTGAGGATCGTCACGATGTCGGTCGCTTCGGCCCGGCTATCCAGGCCGGTGATCGACGTGCGACCTCCGGTAATGCGGCCCAGAATGTTGGGATAGCTGAACACGACGTTGTCCATCGCGATGGCGACCTGCTTGCCGACGTTGGCGCCGGTCAGTCGGCTCCACGTGCGGGCACCTTCGCCGTTCATCTCCATCGACACCTGTGGAGCGTTGGTCTGCGGGTCGAAGTCGACGGCAGCATCCGTGACCACGTCGCCGGTCAGTTCGACCTGGCTGCGTACGGCGAGCACGACGAGGATGTCCTCGCCCTGGCCGACCGACTGCGAACTGTACATCAGATCGACGTCGGGCGGAAGCAGTTCGCGGGCTCCGGGATCGCGCATCAACTCGTTGAACGCGGCCGTATCGCGCACGGCGATCGTTCCCAGCGAGACCGGCGAGACGCCGACCGGGTTGAGCACGCGCAGCATCGGATTGGCGATTTCGTTGTCAGCCGTAGCCAGATTGGTCAGGTCGAGCGCGGTATCGGCCTGAGCGACGGCGTCCAAATCGTCACCGAGAGAGTCGGCTACGGCGGGCGCGTTCGATCCCGGTTCGTAGTAGGCGATCAGATCCTGGACCGACTGCTGAACCTCTTCGGGTTCGCCCATCAAGCGGAACTCCAGCCGCGCCGTTCCCCTGAGCAAGCGGCGGACGCGCTCGGGATCGTCGACGCCCGGAAGCTCGACGACGATGCGGCGCGTGCCCTGCTTGACGATCGACGGCTCGGTCACGCCAAAGCGGTCGACGCGCTGGCGCACGATCTCGATGGCCCGGTCCACGGCCGCATCGGCCTCGCGCTGCAGCCACGCCTGAATCTCGTTGTTGGACGAGCGGCGTGTAATGCCGTCGCCGTCGTCGCGGAAGAAGCGCGACAGGCGGCCGTCGGGGTTCTGCTCCTCATAGGCGTCGACGAACAACTGGGAAAACGGCGTGTCGGACGTAAGTGCTTCCTCGCGCGCCGAAGCTAGCGCCTCCGTGACCGACGGGTCGACGGGCTGAGCGGCCAGGGCGTCGATGAGTGCTTCGACGCGCACTTCCATCGTGACGTGGATGCCGCCTTGGAGGTCGAGGCCCAGGTTGAGCGTGCGCTCTTTGAGACCAGCGAGGGAGAGGACTTTTTCTTCGCGATCGGCGGGGGGAAGCGAGTCGAGATTGCGCGATTGCGCCCAGTAGCTGAGCGTGGGGTAGAGGTACCAGCCGGTGACGAGCAGGAAAAGCGCCACCAGGACTAGGCGTCCGGAAATTCGGGACATGGTTCGGGATTGAATGGAGTAAAGTCGAGCCGGTGGGCTCGAAGGCCAAAGCCACCGGACGGCGCGCGCCGGGCAGCAAAGAGGAAGGGGGCCGGAGCGCATCCGGCAAGCCTGGCGGCGGTCACCAAATCAGCAGGGCCGCTGCGTTGAGCAGTTTGCTCAGGGTGCGCGCGGAGAGACCGCCGAAGATGCAACTCGGACCGGAACGACCTCGGTGGCATCGGGGAGTTGGGCGAGCGCTGGTGCCGCGGCGGCGACCGCATCGGCGGCGTGCCCCACGAGCGCCGGGCTGACTGGAACGTGACTCGTGACACCACTCAGAAGCGAGCGCGACGACTCCAGTGTGGCGAGCGGAAGCGGAGGCGCCGAAAAGCCCTGCGAGCGATCCAGCAGCGCCAGCACGTCGGCGCGCTGATCCGTGTCGAAGCCGAGCGCGTCGAGAACTGATTCCGCATCGGAAGCCGACAGCAGAAGACGGCATGCACCGCCATCCAGACCGGCAGCAGTGCATGCCGAGGCGGACGAAGCCTGTGCTTCACGAGCCGACGCCGCGAACGGCGCAGCCAGTGTCGAAACCATCGCGGCCAGAGCCAAACACGCCACCATGCGCCCAAAGAAAGCGCGGCGTAACGAGGTGAGCGAGGGCAACGGGAGAGGCATAGACCGCCAAGTTACAAAGTCGCAACCCTGGGCGCAGCGCTTGCTGCTTCTTTCTATAAAACGCGCAATGCCCGGCACCTAACAAAAACAGCAACCACATTGCTGTGCACCTGTGACATAAGGTCGTCACTGTGGGGTTCTAACTTGCTGCAACCCATCTACTTGCCGCCATGTCCGCACCCCGACCGCTCAGCGATTTGCTCCCGCTCGTGCTCTCCGAACTGGAAGAGCGTCGAGACCGCTCCGCCGTAGCCTCGATCTTTCCGTTGCGACTCGTCGACCTCCCTGCCGAGCGTGCTGCTTCGCCCGGTCCCTCTACCGACACGGGCGAGGACGAGGCGTGGGAACGCATTTACTCGCGGGCGGCCTAACGAGTCGTTCTTTCGATCTCAGCGCGCGACCACGCGGTATGTCAGCCGTATCGTCTCGTCGATCTTGCGGCCCAACAGGCTCGGCCGATCGACCCCGAATGCGTCCAGGTCGATGGCGAACGTCCCCGACGCGGTTAGGGTCGAGCCGTCCCAGGTCACGTCCGCGTCGGTCGTCAGTGGTCTACTCTTTCCGGCGAACTTGAGCGTTCCGGTCAGGCGCCACGTGCCACGCGACCCGTCGGGGCGCCAGACGAGGAGAGCGATTCGGTCGGCGGTGAACGTGATGTCGGGATGTTCGGACGCGTCCGTCACGTCGCGCATCTTGTCGTCTCGCATGCGGTTTCCGCTGTCGAAGGTGGCGACGGGAACGCTCAGCCGAACCGCCGAGACCGCAGGCACGCTATCCCAGCGGACGATCACGCGCCCCGATAGCGAATCGGACGAGCCGCGCCAGTCGTGGAAGAGCGCCTTGCCGTCGTAGTGGATCACCGAGGCGTCCGAGTCGACACGCAGCGTCGTCTGGGCACTCGCTTGGACAGCCAGAAACGAGAGCAGGAGGAGCAAGAAGCGAGTCATGGTACCAGTTCCTACGGTTATATCGTGCCAGTTCCTGAAGTTCGTGGTGCACTTCCTCATTGGTTCGGCAGGTTCAGGAGTGAGGACGACGAACGTCGCCTACTCTAGGCCGGTTCGGGCAGCCGCGTCTCTGGGTTGACGCGGATCGCTAGTTCGCCGCGCTGAAGCCGGATCAGGTCGTCGCCGATAAAGGCGCGGCGCCAGCCTCGAAGCAGCGGCAGGTGAGGCGGAGGCCCGTCGCCGCCGTAGTCGGCCACGTCGAGTACGTCCGATCGGTTGGCGACGAGCGACGGATCGACGCCTTCGGCCAATCCGCGTCCTTTGAGGTAGGCCAGCATCAGGTCGACTCGGGCGCCTACGGTCTCGTCGTCGATGCGCGATGCGTCTCGGGCAGGCGGATCGGTGCGGGCACGTTCGACCCCCACTGTGATGGCAGCGACCAGGGCGTCCGAGTAGCGGCGAGGTACGCCCTTGAGCTGACCTGCATCATCGGCGTTTTGCGGCCGCTTCTGGGCGAGCAGAACGACGGCTTCGTCCGAAATCACGTGGCGGCGCGGCAGGTTGCGGTCGCGTGCTTCGATCTCGCGCCATCGGGCCAGTTCGCGCACGACCGATCGTTCGCGTGTGCGCATCCGCCCGGTGCCCTTGACGCGGCGCTCCATGTCGTCCGGGTCGCGCTCGGCGTAGAGATCCGGCGTCTCGAGCGTCGCCAACTCTTCCGTCATCCAGTCGAGGCGTCCGGCCTCCCTCACGCGCCGCTCGATGTCGTCGGCGGCAGCGCAGAGGTGGCGCACGTCGTCTTGGGCATAGGTGACCTGCGACGACGAGAGCGGGCGCTGCAGCCAGTCGGTGCGGCTCTCGGTCTTGGGCAAGTCGACGCCGACGGTGGCGCGGAGCAGGCGCTGCAGCGAGAGCGTGCCGCCCAGCCCCGCAAATCCAGCGGCGATGCGCGTGTCGAATACGTTGCGCGCGTGGGCTCCGGTCGCCCGATGGAGGATCTGCAAGTCCTGCGGAGCGTCGTGGAAGACCTTGCGCACCTCTGCATCCTCGAGCAGCCAGCCCAGCGGGTGTAGCTGGCCGCCGAGCGCGACGGTGTCGATCAGGTGCGCCTCTTCCTTGCTCCATCCAACTTGGACGACGCCCAGGTTGGCATAGTACGTGCGCTCCCACACGAACTCGGTGTCGACGGCGACGCACGGCTGCTGCCGCGCACGAGAAATGAGGGCGGCGAGGGCGTCGGGCGTATCGATCAAAGGAGCGGCGGGTTCAGGCGGCGAAGTAGGGGGAGGCGTCGGACACGACGGCATCGAGGTCGAGCGAAAGCGTCGCCGATGGGTCATGGACAACCGTAGCGGGAGACACGTGATCGCCGAAGAAGCGCGCATGTTCTGCCCGGACGGCAGCGGCGTGCATCAGATCGCCGACGTAAAAACGGGTACGAACCACGTCGCGCGTCGTGGCGCCGGACGTGGCGAGTGCGTCGGCGGCTCGGCGGAGTAGATCCGACGCTTGGGCACTCGTGTCGGCTCCGGTTTCGGCGCAGAGGCGAGTGACGTGAACGAAAGGGCCGACGCGTAGCGTCGCGGGCTCGGTGCGGGAGCCGTCACCGGTCGGAATGGAGGTCGCGGTCATGGTCGTAGGTAGAGGGGACGGAGAGCGAACGTCTCTAAGTGTAACGAACGTGTCGGCTTAAAGCAAAATCCCAGCCATCGTCGCGCTCATACAAGTCGCCAGCGTGCCCGCAACGACAGCCCGAATGCCCAACTCGGCGATCTCGCCTCTCCGCGAAGGCGCAATGCCGCCCAGTCCGCCGATCTGAATGGCGATCGAGGAGAAGTTACCGAAGCCGCACAGCGCGTAGGTCGCCAGGATGACGCTGCGCTCGGTCATCTCGCCCTGCACGTTGACCAGCCCGAGGTAGGCGACGAACTCGTTGACCGCGACTTTCTGCCCCAGCAGCGAGCCGAACAGCAGCAGGTCCTGGTTGTCGACGCCGACGAGCCACGCGATCGGCGCCAGTAAGACGCCGAAGATGGACTGTAGCGTTAGCCCGTCGAACTGCCCGCCGGTCGCCGACACGATCCACCCGTTGAGGTCGTAGAGCGGCGCGGTTCCGGCAAGCGTCGGCGCGCCGACCCACCCCAAGGCGGCGTTGATCATCGCGATCAGCGCCACGAACGCCAGCAGCATCGCTCCGACGTTGAGGGCCAGCATCAAGCCCTCACTCGCTCCGCCTGCAGCGGCTTCGATGGTGTTCTCGCTCAGTTTCTCCTCGGCCACCTTGGCGCCGCCTTGGGTCAGCGGCGTCTGGGTTTCCGGGATCATAACCTTGGCGAGCAGCAGAGCCGCCGGGGCGTTCATGATCGACGCCGAGAGCAGGTGCTTGGCAAACTCGGCCTCTCTGACCGGATCACCGCCGCCCAAAAACGCGATGTAGGCCGCCATCACGCCGCCCGCGATCGTCGCCATGCCGCCGACCATGAGCGCGAATAATTCGCTGCGCGTCATCGACTCGACGTAGGGCTTGACGACGAGAGGCGCTTCGGTCTGCCCGACGAAGATGTTGGCCGCCATCGCCAGCGATTCGGCGCCCGAGAGCCGCATCACCTTGGCCATGAACATCCCGATCACGCGTACGACGGGCTGGACGAGCTTGAGGTGATACAGTACGGCCATCAGCGAGCCGAAGAAGATGATCGTCGGCAGGATCTGAAACGCGAAGATGACGCCCATCGACTGGTCGCCCGTCGGCGTGCCCAGCGGACCGAAGAGCAGGCCCGTTCCGGCGTAGGTGAACGCCAGCAGCTTCTGAAAGCCCGAGCCTATCCACGCGAAGAGTGCGTTGCCTGGAGCCGTCTTGAGCACGAGGACGGCGAACGTGAACTGGAGCAGCACGCCCATGCCGACGACGCGCCAGGGAATTTGCCTTCGGTTCGAGGACAAGAGCGCCGCAATGCCGATGAGGGCGGCCAGTCCGAAAAGGCCGCGCAGGGCAGTTACAACGAAATCCATGGGCGAGCGGAGGGGAGAGAGAGCGAGGCGAAACCGTGAAACTAGCGCACATCGGCGAGTTGTGCGCGCCACGGCTCCACCGAACTGGCTGGAACAGCGGCGCAACGGAATCGTAATCTACCCCTCCACAAACCTTTACGACCTGCCTTATGGGACGCGCGCGCATGAACAACAACTGGGAACTGGTCTCGAACCGCATCCGCTCCATGTGGTCGGACGTGGAGTTCACCGACAAGGAGATGAAGAGCGCGAGAGGCAACCTGGGCGACATGGTCGCTCTGATCCAGTCCAAGACCGACGAGACGGAAACGAGCATCCGCAACAAGGTCATGACCATGGTCTGAGCGTCTTCGGCGCATTGACCGGCGCGTCTTTCCCGCGAGGGGAGGGCGCGCTTTCTTTTTGCACGAAGTGGGCACGCGCAGCGGCTTCGGTCGTCTAGTTTGCGCAAAAGCCCTTTTCTACCGCCGATGCCCCAGACTGCCGACTCGACTCTCGGAACGCCGCTCCCCGACGCCGGAGCGCCTACCCGCAAGCGCGCCGCCTACGCCGAGTTGCTGAACACGCTCGCCGAGCGGCGCATTCAGGTGGAGCAGGGCGGAGGCCAGCGCGCCATCGACCGCGCGCACAGTCGAGGCAAGATGACCGCGCGCGAGCGGATCGCGCAGCTCTGCGATGAGGGAACGCCGTTCATGGAGATCGGCACGTTCACGGGCTGGGAGATGTACGAAGACGAGGGCGGATGCCCGTCGGGCGGTGTCGTGACGGGGTTTGCGACAGTGAGCGGGCGGCGCGTGCTCGTCGTGGCGAACGACGCGACCGTCAAAGCCGGAGCGTGGTTTCCCATCACGGGCAAGAAGAACCTGAGGGCGCAAACGATCGCAATCGAAAACCGCGTGCCGGTCATCTACCTCGTCGACTCGGCGGGCATCTACCTGCCGCTCCAATCCGAGATCTTCGCCGACGCCGATCATTTCGGACGGATGTTTCGCAACAACGCCAAGCTGTCGGCGATGGGCGTGCCGCAGATCGCGGCGATCATGGGCAGCTGCGTGGCGGGTGGCGCCTACTTGCCGATCATGTCGGACGAGGCGCTCATCGTCGAGGGGACCGGTTCGGTCTTTCTCGCCGGACCGTTTCTCGTCAAGGCGGCCATCGGAGAGACGGTGGAGGAGGAGACGTTGGGCGGCGCCGTCGTGCACAGCAGCATCAGCGGCGTCACCGACTACAAGATGCCGGACGATGCGACGTGCCTCGCCACCATCCGCGACCTGGTGTCGCACTACAAACCCGCGCCCGCCTCTCCGTTCGCCCGCGAAGAAGCCGTCGCCCCGGCGTTCGATGTCGGCGAAGCCACCAGTATCGTCCCGACGAGCGGATCGGTGCCGTACGACGTGCACGAACTGCTCGCCCGCATCATCGACGCGGATAGCTGGACGCCCTACAAAGCCGAATACGGACAGACCATCGCCTGCGGCTACGCTCGGGTCGACGGATGGAGCGTCGGCATCGTCGCCAACCAGCGCCTGGTGGTACAGCAGCAGCGGACCGATGGTAAGGAGATGCAGGTCGGCGGGGTGATCTACTCGGAATCGGCGGACAAGGCGGCCAGATTCGTGATGAACTGCAATCAGAAGGGCATCCCCCTCGTGTTCTTGCAGGACGTGACGGGCTTCATGGTCGGCAAGCGCGCCGAGCACGGCGGCATCATCAAGGACGGCGCCAAGATGGTCAGCGCGGTCAGCAACAGCGTCGTGCCCAAGTTCACCATCGTCGTCGGCAACAGCTACGGCGCGGGCAACTACGCCATGTGCGGACGCGCGTACGACCCGCGCCTGATGCTCGCCTGGCCAACAGCGCGCATCGCCGTAATGGGCGGAGCCCAAGCCGCCAAGACGCTGCTCCAGATCGAAGCGCGCAAGCTCAAGAAGCAAGGCAAGGAGCTGTCGCCCGAGGAGGAAGCCGACTTGCTCAAAACGATTCAGGACCGCTACGACGCCCAAACGTCGCCCTACTACGCCGCCGCGCGCCTGTGGGTGGACGAGATCATCGAGCCTGCCCAGACGCGCGACTGGATCAGCTTGGGCGTCGAACTGGCCGCGCTCAACCCCGAAATGCCTGCGTTCAATCCGGGAGTGATCCAGACATAGAGGGCGTCAGCGGCGCAGCGTCTTTCGGGCGAGAGGGGATACCACCAAAAGCCCGAGCAGCAGCGCGAAGCCGGCCGCGATAGCCCAAGACCTCTGGTCGAAGTGGAGGTGCGAGGTGCGAAACGCCCGAGTTGCGCATTCTCCGAGAGCACCCGGCGCGCAGGCCGGACCGTCTGAGAGCGCACGCCACGTCAGGTAACCGGCCAGCGCGAGCACACCCGCGACGACCGGCCACGCATAGAACAGGCGTTTGCGCCGCATGAGCAGCGTCAATCCGGTGACGAGAACAGTCAGGACGATGCTGGTCGTCAGCGAATCGATCCAGTACAGTCCAGGAAGCAGAGCCGCGAGAGGCCCCGGTCCGTCGGAGGTGATGCTCACCACGCGGACGATCAGCAGCAGCGACGTGAGAATGCAACCGATGACGAAAGCCGATCCCAGCAGACCGAGCCATCCCGTGATGTGATCGTGCAGCCGCTCCTCTCTCGTCAGAGGCGCAGGCCGGATGGGCGCGGTATGCTCCCATATCGGCGCAAACGCGGGCAACGGCTCGCGGTCGAAATCAGCGGGAAGTCGATGCGGGTTACTGGAAGGCTCGGGCACGGCGAGGCGTTGGCGGCTGCGAGGTTGGGGCTATGACAAGTTAGAGACGGGTAGGGAGATTCTCTTGCCCACTTCCACCTCTGAAGCACCGTCCCGCTCTCCTTGGTAGGTTGAGAGAAATGCGTGGGGACGCATCGTGAGCCGTACGGGTCCCCATCGCAGGAGGGGCGACAGCGGCGGATCGCCCGCTGCGCATGGGGTTTGGAAACGCGAGCGATGGGGTGCTCGATTCCGCTATCTTGCCGATCTCCTGTCTCGATGCTCCATGTCGCTCGCCTACTCCGTCCGCGAAGGTCTCTCCGGCTTCAAACGTGCGCCGTTCGCCGCGTTCGCGTCGACGAGCGCACTCGTGGTGGCGCTGGTGCTGATGGGCGTGTTCTCGTTTCTGGCTTATGAGTTTCAGGTCGTGGTGCGCTACCTGCAAGAGCGAGTCGGTGAGGTCGAGTTGTTCCTCGATCCGATCACGGACGCCGAAGCGCGCGTGCTGACGGCCAGGGTGGCGGGCTACCCGGGCGTGGCCGACGTGCGCTACGTGTCGACGCAGGAAGCGTATCAGACGTTCGTCGAAGAGTTCGGCGAGGGCGCGCAGTTGTACGAAGAGGGCGATTTTCTTCCGGCATCGATCCGCGTGACCGTCGCGAGCCGCTACGCCAACGCCGACAGTTTGAAGGTACTCCAGTCCGAGTTCGAGACGTGGCGCTACGTCGACGATGCGTCGTTCGATGAGGACCTGCTCGTTCAGGTGCAGGCCAACCTGAGACTCGTGTCGCTGATCGGGCTTACGCTGGGCACGCTCGTCATCCTGGCGGCGTTGTTCCTGGTCGGCAACACGATCCGGTTGACGGTCTATGCGAGGCGCCTGCTCATCCGCACGATGAAGCTCGTCGGGGCGACGGATGCGTTCGTGCGGCGCCCGTTTCTGATCGAAGGGCTGGTGCAAGGTGCGGTCGCCGGAATCATCGCGGCACTGATGCTGTGGGGCCTCTACCTCGTCACGCCCGACGTGTTCAAGCTGGGCGTCGAGGATCAGGGCGCGTGGGCGTGGGCCGTCCCCGCCGCCGTCGTAGCGTCCGGGCTGCTGATCGGCTGGCTAGGTTCGGCGATGGCCGTGCGGCGCTTCATCAAGAAGGTGTCGCTGAACTGATCCGCCTACGGCTCAAAAGCGCACGCACTGTGTTGTCTTTCGCTTTCCGACTTTCCACTTGTCCATGACGCCCACGTTTCTGACCGATTCGGTCACTACAGATCTCGACCGCGCGCTCCACTACGCCGGAATGTGGGGGCTGGACGCGCTCGAACTGCGGATGGTCGGCGGTCCCAACGTACGCGTGCCCCACGTCGACGAGCGCAAATTGATGCGGCGGCTCGAGGAGCACGAGACCAGCGTTGCCGCCGTATCCCCCGGACTGTTCGAAGGGGCTGTCAGCGCTCGGGTGTCGCTGCTCAACGAAATCGCCGAACTGGGTGACACGCTGGCGTTCTGCACACGCGTCGGATGCTCGCTCGTCGTCGCTTCGTCGTTTGCGATGGAAGCTGAAGTCGACACCAGGGCCGCCGCCGAGTTGCTGCGCCGCGCCGGAGATACTGCGGCAAAGAAGGGCGTCACGCTGGCGCTGCTCAACGAAAGCGACGGCGCCCACGCTTCGGCGCCCGCGCTGGCCGAACTCCTCGCCGCCGTAGACCACGCTCACGTCCGCGCGGCGTACAGCCCGGCCGATGCGATGCAAGCGGGAGCCGACCCGATGGACCTCGAAGCGCTGGCGCCGTTCGTCGCTCTGGTCCGCGTGCGCGACGGCGAGGGGCAGGGCGACGGCTGGCAAGAGTCCGTCATCGGCGAAGGACACATCGACTGGGCGCAGCTGCTGACCCGTCTGAACGCGGCTGGCTTCGACGGACCGGTGAGCCTCGACGTGCGTCGCGAGCCCAAGGCCAAATCCGGTGTCCGAAGCGCGGCACACGTCGTCGCAGCGATCCGCGCGGCCAAGCGGGCGAACGCGTGACGGCTGCCGATCCTCGCCTCCGTCTCGAAGCGCTGACGGTCAAACTAGACGCGCGCGCATCCGGTCTGGAGCGCCGCAGTTCGCGCATCTCGCGTCTCCGCTTGGTCCTCGTAGTCGCCGGGCTCGGTGCCGCCTTGTTTGTCGGCCAAACCATCGACGACGCGACTGGCTGGCTGATCGCGCTGGCAACGCTCGTCGTCTTTCTCATCATCGCCCGGTTCCACGAACGCGTCGAGTCGGCCCGCAAGCGGACGCTGCTGCTGCGCACGCTCTACGCACGGCACATCGCCCGGATCGACCTGGATTGGTCCGGCCTGATGGAGGACGCGTCGCCCGTCGTGTCCGATCATCCCTTCGCCTCCGACCTCGACATCTTAGGTCCGCGCTCGCTGCTCGGGCTGATGAGCACGGCAGGTACGCGCGGAGGCCACGACCGTCTGCGTGACTGGCTGCTGACGACCGAGGCTGACTTCGAGTCTGCGTCGACCCGGCAGCGACAGGCGCGCGCCCTCGTTCCCCTGCGGCGCCTGCGCGACCGGCTGGCCCTGCTGGCGCATGAGGCGTCGGGCGGTGCTGGCGCTCGGTGGGACGACGCCCAACTGCGCCGGTGGCTCGGGTCGCCTCCGCCGACGGCGGCGCTGCGCGTGTGGGCGTGGGTTTTGGGTGGACTTTCGGCCCTGACTGCCGGACTGTTCGTCGCGTCGCGCTTTGGGCTGAACAACTGGTGGATCGTCTCGCTGATCGTCTACTTGGGGCTGTATGCGTGGCGCTACGTGAGCGTGTCCGGCGCGTTCGACGGGGCGCACGACTTGCAGATAGGGCTGGCCCAGGCCGTGCCTCTGCTGCTCTGGATGGAGCGTGCCCCGGCGGCTCGGCGCCCTGACTTGGCGCCGCTGTTCGCGCCGTTTCAAGGTGAAACGCGTCCCAGCATTGATCTGCGCAGTCTGCGCCGCATTGCCGGAGCGGCGGCGTTCACGCGGAACGACGTGGGCCGCATCGTGCTCAACCTGCTGCTACCTTACGACCTGCTGCTGGCCCTCGCGCTGGCTCGGCTCCGCGGACGGCTGGCCGGGCGCCTGAGTGCCTGGCTGGACGCGCTCTACCAAGTCGAGGCGCTGTCGTCGCTCGCGGCCTTCGCTGATCTGCGCCCTGGGGCTGCGTCATTTCCAACGCTGAGAGCCGAGGGCGAACCCACGTTCGACGCCATGGGCGTGCGCCACCCGCTGCTGCCGATGACCGGCGCCGTCGGCAACGACGTGGCGCTCGGCGAGGGCGGCGTGCTGCTGCTGACGGGCTCGAATATGTCGGGCAAGAGCACGTTCATGCGCTCGGTCGGGCTGGCGAGCGTGATGGCGTGGGCAGGAGGCCCGGTCATGGCTCAGAGCGTCTCGCTGACCCCACTGCGTCCGGTCGCGTCGATGCGTATCGGCGACGCGCTGACCGAGGGACTGTCGACGTTTTACGCCGAGGTCCGCCGGTTGCGCCTGCTGCTCGACTCGGTCGACGCGCCTCACGACGCGCCCGCGCTGGTGCTGATCGACGAGATGCTCAGAGGTACCAACAACCGCGAGCGTCTGACGGGTGCCCAGGCGATCACGCGCCACCTGACCGGAGCCAACGCCGTCTCGCTCGTTGCCACGCACGATCTGGCGCTGACCGAACTGGCCGACGAGCTGCCCCCGATCCGCAACGCGCACTTCCGCGAGGAGACCGAGGGCGACCATCTGATCTTCGACTATCGTCTGCGCGAAGGTCCGTGCCCGACGACCAACGCACTCGTCATCATGCGCCGCGCCGGTCTGCCCGTGCCGGAAGCGCCCTGACTATTGCGATGCGACGGGCTGCAATGTGGCAGTGCTGGGGAGTGCCGAGGGCGAGCCGACGCGCTCTTGGAGAAATGGGCCATCGGCAGTCTGCGTGAACGTCGGGTGAGGCGGCCCATGCTGCGACGAAGAGCAGGAGGGACAGCCGATGCAAGGCGGGCGAGGAGCAGCAGAGACAGGGGTTTTAGAACGAGAAGCCGACGTAGGCAAACGCGCCGCGCGCGCGCAGTTCGGGATCGGCGTCGCGCAGGTTGCTCAGGTCGAACGTGCCCTGCAAACCGAAAGCGATGCTTCCGAAGTCGCCCGCTTCCCAGGTCGTCATCAGGCCAGCGGTGACGCCGTAGGTTTGATCCGAGAGGCCGTCGACGCTCTCGGCATTGCCGAACCCGTCGCCGATCCGGGCGCGCGAGACGGCATCCTGGTTGAGCGCGACGTGCGGGCCTGCGGTCAGCCGATAGCGGAATCGGCCCCGCGTCTGCGGCTCGAACGCGAGCATCAGGGGAAACTCGAAGTACGTGAGCGTCAACCGGCTCTCGACGACTCGCGCCTGGGCGATTGGATCGACTTCGAGCGGCGCTACGGTCGTGCTCGCGGATACGGCTCGGGTGCTGAAGGCCGCTTCGCCCTGAATGCCAAACGGTCCCGCGATGGGGTAGAGCACCCATACGCTGGCGGCGAGTCCGGCGCGCGGCGAGAACTCCGTGGTCTCGCTGCCGCTGATTGTGAAGACGCTCGCTCCGGCTTTGAATCCTGCCTGCGGGCGGCGCTGAGCGTGAGTTGAGGCGGCGCACCCGAGCGCGATCAGGATGATGAGTGCGAGCGGGCGGTGGAGCATGGGCGGCGGTGTAACTTGCAAATCGCCGATTTTCCGGCGTGCTCCAATCTACCCGCAATGGCCGACCCGCTCAAGGCGATTCTCAATGCACCATCCCCTGTGGCGGTCGAGTTGTCCGGCTTCGAGATCGTGCCGCGCACAGACGATGTATTGCCCACGACGCCGATGGGCCGCGTCCAAGGTGCTCGAATGCTCGCCGTTGCGCTAGTAGCCACGTCGTTCTGGACGCCGATCCTGCTCGTTCTCCATCCGCGCGATCCGCGCCCCGAAACGTTTCAAAAGTGGTCGGGCCGGTGGGCGCGTTCGATCCTGGCGGCGTGCGGCATTGGCCTCGACGTGCGGGACGAAGCCCACGTGCAGCCGGGGCAGCCGGTCGTGTACGTCGCCAACCACCAGTCGGCCGTCGACATCCTGATCACGGCGGGGGGGATGCCCCAACCGTTTGGCTTCGTCGCCAAGGAGGAGTTGCGTTCGACGCCCTTGGTTGGCGCGGCGATTGCGCATTCGCCTTCGGTCTTCGTCGACAAGCGCGATCCGCGCTCGGCCGTGCGGAGCATCAAGGAGGCCGGAGCGCGCATCGCGGGCGGAGCGAGCGTACTCGTGTTTCCCGAAGGCAAGCGCACGTACAGCGGCGGACTGGCGGCCTTTCAGCGGGGCGCGTTCCTGCTGGCACTCGAAGCCCAGGTGCCCATCGTCCCGGTCGCGATCCAGGGGTCGTACCGCGTCTTCGACGAGCGGCGGATGACGATGAAACCGGGGCGCGTGGGCATGCACCTGATGCCGCCGATTCCGACCCAGGGGCTGAACAGGCGCGACCTGCCCGATCTGACGGCGCGCGTGCGATCGGACCTCGATGCGAGCTTGGGTGCCTACGAGCGCAGTTTGGTCGAATAGCCGGAAGCGCACGATCCGCGCCGGTTTCGCCGTCGGAGGTTCGGATCGTCCGTACCTTTTCGGACAATCCGAACCTCCCATGCTGCTCCGATGGCCGTCCCCCCCGAAGAAGTCCGCCGCCTTGCTACGCTCGCCCGACTGCGCTTCACGCCCGACGAGGAGCAGAAACTGGCCGGGGAGATGACGCGCATCATTGGCTACATCGACCAACTCGAGGAGGTCGATGTCGAGGGCGTCGAGCCGCTGCTGCACGTGCTCGACTTGGAAAACGTGTTTCGCCCAGACGTGCCGGATCAGCGCATCACGCGCGAGCAGGCGCTCGCCAACGCGCCCAAGAGCGATGGCGACTACGTCCGCGTGCCCAAGGTGATCGACTGATGGCGCGCAAGACTCCTCGTCGCACGGCCGCGCGCAAGCCGGTTCCGGTTGCTCGTATCCGCCCGCACGATTCCATCCGTTTCGGCGCTTCGTGGTGGAGTCGCCTGCCCGAAGCTGCGCAGCACGCGATCTGCCTGGGCACGCTGCTCACCATCGGCATCATCTTCTACGCGCCGATTCTGTTCGGTGGTCAACTGATCGGCGGTGACATGGTCAAGTGGCGCATGATGGCCGCGTCGATGATGGACTACCACGACGCGACCGGCCAGGAGCCGCTGTGGAGTCCCAACACGTTCGGCGGAATGCCCGGCTACATGGTGACGCGCTTCGCCTGGATTCCGGGCGTCGACAGCGTCCGCCAACTGGCTGCGCAACGGGCTGGGCCTGTGGCCGATCTCGCACTTCGCGTTCCTGCTCGGCGGCGCGTACCTGCTGGGCTGGTGGCTGACGCGCGAGAAGTGGGCGGGCATGGTGCTGGCCGTGGGGTTCGGGTTCACGACCTACATCCCGATCATCCTCTCGGCCGGGCACAACTCCAAGTACATCGCGCTGGCCTACACGCCGTGGCTGGTGCTGGCGTTTGCGAGTGTGCTCCGCAAACCGAAACTGCTCGGCGCGCTGCTCTTCGCCGTTGCCCTGGCCGTCCACCTGCGATCGGGACACCCGCAGATCACTTACTATGCGCTATGGACGATCGCGATTTGGTGGATCGCCGATGGCGTCGGCTCGTGGCGCGAGGGTCTGATCGATCGCTGGGCGCGGGCGACGGGCTGGCTGACGGGCGGTGGGCTGGTTGCGGCGCTGATGGTCGCTTATCCCTACCTGTTGCAGCGCGACTACAAATCGTTCACGATCCGAGGCGCGTTTACCGACGCGTCGGGCGGGCTGGATCAGGCGTATGCCTACGCGATGAACTGGAGTCACACGCTGGGCGAGTTGCTGACGCTGATCGTACCCAACGCGTACGGCGGCGGCAGCAGCGACGGTATGTATTGGGGCGAGAAAATCTTTACCAGCGGCCCGCACTACGTGGGCGGTGTCGTGATCCTGCTGGCCGTCGTCGCGCTGCTGCTGTCTCGGAGGCGCGTCGCCGTGTGGGCGCTGAGCGTTTCGGCTGGGCTGATGCTGCTGTTCGCGCTGGGTAGCAACCTGGACGTGCTCAACCGTCCGCTCTACGACTTATTTCCGCTCTTCGACGCTTTCCGCGTGCCCGAAACGTGGCTGGTCCAGGTCGCCTTCTGTCTGGCCGTTCTGGCCGCGCTGGGACTCGCCGCTGCCGTTCCGCTGCGCCGCGACGACGCCGCCGTCGAGGCGCGATCCGAGGCGGACGAAGCGCGCCGCAGCCAGGTCGTCACGATTGCCGTTGCCACGACCTTGGGATTCGTCGTCGTGTTCGCGCTGGCGGGACCGTCGCTGCTTTCGTTCGAGAAGGTCGGCGAGGTCGAGAGCGCGATAACCCAGATCGCGCAGGAGAATCAGGTGTCGCCAACCGATCCGCGCGTGCGGCAGGCGGCAGAGGAGGGGATCGCCTCGTTCGCCGAGGACCGACGCGACCTGTTCTCGGCGGATGCGTGGCGAACCGTCCTGTTCGTCTTTCTCGCTGGTGGGGTGCTGATCCTCGGCCGGCGCGGCACGATTCCGGCGTGGGCGGTCCAGATGTCGCTGGCGCTGCTGATCGTAGTCGACCTGGCGGGAGTGGGCAAACGCTACATCGACGCCGACAAACTGCCGCTCTACGACCAGGAACTGACCGAGCTGCCCAACTTCGCCGCCTACGACTTCGACGAGTTCGTCGTCCGGCAGGTCGAGGCCGAGGGTGGGCCGGGGCACTTCCGCACGTTCTCGATGATCGAAGGCGACCCGACGACGAACGCGCGTCCGGGCTATCACTACGAGTCGGTCGGCGGGTATCACGGCGCCAAACTCCGCATCTTCCAAGACTGGCTCGACCACCTGCTCACCGATCCGTCCGGTGGCATCTCGCCCAATGGGCTGCGGCTGCTGGGCGTGCGCTACGTCGTTGCTGGACAGCCGATTCCGGGCTATGAGGTCGCCTACCAGGGCGACCAGACCGGCGTGCTCGTCCTGCGCGATCCCAACGCTCCGCCGCGCGCGTACTTCGTCGGAGAGGTGGAGACGTTGCCAAACGAGGAAGCCGTCTGGGCACGCGTTCACGAGCCGACGTTCGATCCGGGCCGCACCGCGCTGGTCGAGCAGGGCGTCGAAGCGATGACGACTCCGATCGACTCCACGTCGGTGCCGTCGGTGGAGATCACGCGCTTTACGCCCGACGAGATCGTCTATTCGGTCGAGACGGATGCGCCGCGCCTGCTGGTAGCGAGCGAGGTCTACTATCCCGCCGGATGGAAGGCCTTCGTCGACGGAGCCGAAACGCCGATCCTGCGCGTCGACCACCTACTGCGCGGCATTCAGGTGCCCGCCGGCGCGCGCGAGGTAACGATGCGCTTCGAGCCTGCGGTCTTTCAGACCAGCTTTGCGATTTCGGCCGCTTCGTCGGCCATCGTGTATCTCGCGATCCTGATCTTGCTCGGGTTGGCCTGGCGGCGACGCGAATCGGACGAGATCCTGGTCGTCGACGCCACCGGCTTCGCGGATGAGTGAGCGCGCTCGTGCCCTCTGTATTTACGGCGTCCGGCGCACCGATCGTGTCTGAGTCGCCTGCTCTCGTCACCGTCGTCGGCGCGCGGCCGCAGTTCGTCAAGGCCGCCGTCGTGTCGGGCGCGTTGGCCGAAGTGGGCGCCCAAGAGTGCATCGTTCACACGGGGCAGCACTACGACGACGAGATGAGCGGCGTCTTTTTCGACGAGTTGGGACTTGCCGTTCCTGTGGCCAACTTGGGCGTGGGCAGCGGGCCGCACGGCGCGCAAACCGGCGCGATGATGGAGCGGTTGGAGACCTGGCTGTTAGCCGAGATCGAGGCGGGGCGGCCTGCGCGCGGTCTCATCATTTATGGCGACACCAACTCGACGCTCGCCGCCGCCCTGGTTGCCGCCAAGCTGCATCTTCCCATCGCGCACGTCGAGGCGGGCGTGCGCTCGTTCGACCGTCGGATGCCCGAAGAGATCAACCGCGTTCTCACCGACGCCGTCTCCGATCTGCTTTTCTGCCCCGACGAGCAGGCCCGTGCCCACCTCGCCCGCGAAGGCATCTCGTCCGGCGTCCACGTCGTCGGCGACGTGATGTACGACGCGACGCTGCGGTCGTCCGAGCGCGCGGCCCGTCTGCATCCGCTCGCCTCGCTGACCCGGCACGCGCCCCACACCTACGTCGTCGCAACGGTCCACCGCCCGTCCAACACCACCGGCCCGGCGCGTTTGCAGGCGATTCTGGACGGACTGGGAGCGTCGGGCTGGCCAGTCCTGTTTCCGGCCCACCCGCGCACGTCCTCACGCATTGCCGCGGAGAAGCTGCGCGTTCCGCCATCGGTCACGCTGATGCCGCCGCAGTCGTACCTGGCGATGCTCACGCTGGTGCGCGATGCGCGCGCAGTCGCTACGGACTCGGGCGGGGTGCAGCGCGAGGCGTTTTGGCTCGAAACGCCCTGCGCTACGCTGCGCCACACGACCGAGTGGCGGCACACGTTGGACGGGGGGTGGAACCGGTTGGTGGATCCATCTCTTCCCGCGCTGGCCGAACGCATCTCCCTCGCACTGTCCGAGCGTCCCTCGGCGTCCCGAAGCGGCCTGCCGACGCCCGGCGCTCCCGATCGCATCGCCCGAGTGCTCACCGACGCTTGGTCGTGACCGATCTTGGCACCCCCCACGGCTCCGCGTCCATGATCACCTTCTCGGTCCTCCTCACGACGTACAACTCGTCTGCCACCATCGGCCGCTGTCTGGCCTCAATCTTCGGTCAGGAGGGTGCGGGCGAGCGCTTCGAGCTGGACGTGTGGGTCGTCGACGACTGCTCGACCGACGACACGCTCACGGTCGTCGCCCAGTGGCCCAACGTGACGGTTCGGCGGTTGCCCTCGAACACAGGCGGACCCAACGCGGGCCGAAACGTGGCCCTCCAAGCGTGCCGCGGCGATTACATCTGCATCGTCGATCACGATGACGAGTGGAAGCCGGATCGCCTGCTGGCCGTCCTCCCATTTATCGGGGAGGCGCCCATCGTCTCGTGCGGCTACACCATCGTCGACGCGCAGACGGGAACGCAGACCGAGCGCTTCCGTGCGTGTGAGCAGGGGCACGTCCGGTACCAGCCGGGTGCTACGTTTCGAGCGCTGCTGGCGCGCGAGAAGGGGCGGCAAAACGCGTATCTGGGCGGACTGGTACTTGCGCGCGAGTGCCGCGACGTGCACTTCGAAGAGCACTTCGGCGTCGTCGATCAAGACTGGCTGTTGCGGGTGTTCGAGGGTCGATCGTCCATCGAAGTGTGTCGGAGCCTCTACTTCCGCCACGTGGCGGGTAGCAACCTGTCGCTGGACCGGCGTTACCGCGAGATCGACTTTCACTATTCGCTGCTCACTATCGAACGCTACCGCGACGACTACCCCCACCTCTACCGAACCGCATACAAGCGCATCCACGCATCAGCCGCGCGCTACTACTACCTAGTCGGCGACACGTCGATGGCCCGCTTTCTTCTGCGCAAGTCGGGGCTGACGCTGCGCAACGCGCTCTACTACGCGACCAGCTTCATCGGGCGCGAGTGGGTCACCAAGCGATTCAACGTGTTCGGATAACGTGCCTTCTCAAGCAGACCCCGCACTAGGAGACGACCAGGCCGGTGGCAGCGCGTTCAAACGGCTGGCGTGGCAGAGTATGCTCTACACGCTCGCCAACGGCCTCTCGAAAGCCGCCGGGCTGTTCCTCGTCAAGATCCAGACCAACCCCGACCTGCTTCCGACCGAGCAGTACGGCTTGATCGCGATGCTGACGGCCGTCGTGAGCATCGGAGGCCCTATCCTGACCTTATCGCTGCCGCTGGCGCTGATGCACGTCCTTTCGACGACGCGCGACCCGGACCGCGACGCGGCGCCTTTTACCGCGTTCGTGCTCGTGCTCGTGCTCGTGGCGTCGGTATGCGGCGTGGGCATGTGGCAGGCCGAGCGTGTCGGGGCCTGGCTGTTCGACGCCGATGGGGCAGACATCTCACCCGACCTGTTTCGCTCGCTCGGACTGGCCGTCGTGCTGGCGACGGCGTTCGAGGCGACCGGTCACATGGGGTACGTGCTGGCGCAAATTCGCGAGCGCGTCGTGTTCTACAGCTTCACCCTGCTGGCCCGGTTCGCGGTTGTCATCGCAGCCAACGTCGTGCTCGTCGTGTGGTTGGGGAACGGGCTGGAGGGCGCGTTGTGGTCCGTAACCCTGGCCGGAGGGGTGGGCACTCTCGTCATGAACGGCTACCTGCTCTCCACGATAGTGTGGCGCATCGACTGGGGCGTGCTGAAGCGGATGCTGCGCTACTCGGCACCGCTAATGGTCAACAGCCTCGCGATTCCGTTCCTCTACGCCGGAGACCGCCTGCTGGTAAAGGAACTCGCCGACGCGACCACGCTCAGCATCTACGAGATGGCTGCTAAGCTGGCGGGTGTGCTCAACGTGATCGTAGTGCAGGGCTTCCAGTCGGCGTTCAACGCGATCGGACTCAAAGAGCACGGCGCGACAGGGGGAGGCGCGCTGCATCGTCGCACGTTCCGGCACTACGTCGTTTTCGGCGGAGGCTTTGCGCTGGGGTTGAGCCTATTTGCCGGAGACGCACTCGCGCTGCTGATCGACGACGACGGGCGCGCGCTGCTGGCCGCCGAGCCGTTCGTATTCCCCTTGGCACTGGGGCTGGTCGGCTACGGACTCTACATCATCGCGGCTAACATCCTGCTCGCGCGCGGCGAGACGCGAACGATCAGCCTGGTCGTTCTGGTGGCGGCTCTGCTCAACCTGCTGCTCAACCTGCTGCTCATCCCGCTGATAGGAGCGATGGGCGCCTCGCTGGCGACGCTTGCATCGTACACATTGCTGGCAGTCGGAGCCGGAGTGGCGGCGCAGCGGAGCGAGGGCATTCGATTTCGGTGGGAGCACCTGGCCGGAGTCGTTCTCGTGGTGAGCCTGCTCTACGCCGCCTCGCGTCCGGTCGTGGAGTGGTCGTTGGTACCCCGGCTCGCGGGCCTGGCTGCTTTGATGGCGCTCTACCCGTTCGGCGTGCTGGCGGCGCGTGTCTACACGGGGGCCGAAGTGATGAGAGGCGTCGGTCTGGTGCGCAATCGGATCGAAGCACGCAGGCGGCGTTGACTTGCAACCTGGGCGGAGCCTACCTTGTTGGCCCAACGAAAGGGCTTTTTACTCCACTTCTCAGCACACCGCACACATGGCAGAATCAGATTACGGAAGCGCGCTCGGCATGGTCGAGACCAAAGGACTCATCGGCGCGATCGAAGCGGCCGATGCAATGGTCAAGGCCGCCCGCGTTCGCCTGATCGGCAAAGAGCAGATCGGCGGCGGGTACGTGACCGTCATGGTGCGCGGCGATGTCGGCGCCGTCAAAGCATCGACCGATGCCGGAGCAGCTGCCGCCGAGCGCGTCGGCGAACTCGTCTCGGTCCACGTGATCCCGCGCCCGCACGCCGACGTTGAGAACGTTCTTCCGGGCGCCTGACGTGGCCGGACCTTACGACTCGCTAGCCTTAGGAATGGTCGAGACGCGTGGCCTCGTCGCCGCGATCGAGGCCGCCGATGCGATGCTCAAAGCGTCGCACGTACGGATGGTGTCGCGCACCAAGACCAACGCCGCGCTCATCACGATCGCCGTGGTCGGTGACGTGGCGGCCGTGCAAGCGTCGGTCGATGCCGGACGCGCCGCCGCCGAGCGGGTGGGCATCGTCCTGTCTTCGCGCGTGATTCCGCGTCCGGGCGAAGGCGTGGTCGAGGCGATGCTGGATGGCACTCGATCTTCTCCGGTAGGCGCCGACGACGCACCCGAGACCGGCGAACTGAGCGATCTCACGGTGCGCGAACTGCGCGCCCGCGCGCGAGACCGCGACGACCTGGAAAACGTAGCTGGCCGCACGATCTCGCGCGCCACCAAAGACGAACTGATCGCGCTTCTCGAGCGAGGCTAGCCCGGTGGCCGTTCTGCCTCGGATGGTCCGCTCTCTCAGGCGGTTGCGCGTTTCGCTGGGCAGGCCGAGCGACCAGCGTGGCGAAATCGATCGGCCCTGGCTTGCGGGCACGCTCTGCTTACTCGCCTCGCTACTCATCTGGTCGCTGCTCACGCTTTCCGATACGCAAACGGCCGACTTGGACATTCCCATCGAGGTCATCGGGTTGCCGACTGGAAGCTCGCTCGTCGAAGCACCGCCTGCTCGCGTCCGCCTGTCACTGCGCGGCGAGGGCTTCGAACTGCTCTCGCTGTTCTCCAACCGTCCCTCGCTCCCTATTCAGGCGACCGACGACCGGGTCGTGATGGCCGATCAGCGCTTCGACCTATCTGGCGATCTCGAGGTGATGTCCTACGTGCCGACGGTCGTCGCGCTGCGCACCGGTCCGAGCCGCACGGCCCGCCTGCCGGTGCGACCTCGTCTCGACCTGTCGTTCAGCGAGACCTATGACGTGTCCGGCCCGATCCGCACGTTTCCCGACTCGGTTACCGTGACGGGCGCCGCCGAGATCGTGGACCGCCTGACCTACTGGCCGACGGTTCGCATTGAACCGCAACGGCGTCTGACCGATACGGTCCGCGTCACGGTCGCGCTCTCAGACTCGCTCTCCAACCTGATCGCCCTGAGCGCCGACGAGGCCGATCTCGTAGTGCCCGTCGCTGCGTTCACCGGTGCCGAGCGAGACGTAGAAATACAAGTGCTGGGCGCTCCGACGAGCGAGCGCGTGGTCACACTCGACCCGCCGACCGTCCGCCTGCGGTTTCGCGTTCTTCTGAGCCAGTATCGCCGTGCAATGGAATCCCCCCTGGTGCGCGCCGTCATCGACTACGATACCCTGCGCGCCGACGACACCAACTTCGTTCGTCCGCTCGTTCAAATGCCGCCGGCGCTCGTCGTGCGTGACCTCGATATATCGCCTGCCGTCGTGGGGTACTTCACCGTGACGGCGCAGGAGTAGAACGAGTGGGCAACAGTTGCTGCCATGAGGCGCAAGGGGCGGCACAATCTTCCATGGGAAGGCAATCTGGCCTGTTTTCAGCGTATCGAGCGTTCTGGCAGGCAGTTTGCGGCGTGAGCGAAGACCTACCCCAAATGCCACGCGTCGCGGCCCTATTTTACGGATGGAACTCACCTCTACCTACCCTCACCCCTCCATGTCTCTACAGGCAGAATCGCTTGGTAACGGCGTCGTCTCAATTGTCATCGGCAAGGCACTCGACTTTCGCAGTGCCCCTGAGTTCAAGACGATGTGCCAAAACCTCGTGCAGGATGGCTCGCGGCATTTCATCCTCGATTTTACGGGAACAGGTATCCTCGACTCGACCGGTCTGGGGTCGATCTTCTCGATTTACCGCCAGGTTTCGCCCGACGGTGGTCAAGTCGTGTTCGCCTCGGTTTCTCGGCCCGTCCAGGTTGTCGTCCAGCTGACGCGCACATACAAAGTATTCAAGCAGTACGCGACCGTTGAAGAGGCGCGTGCCACACTCCTGCCGAGCGCCTGAATCTGTGGAGACTGAGTCCGACCATCCGTCTTCCACCGATCTCCCCGAGGTCTCTTCCACACTCTGCTTCGACGATCTCGATGTCGTGATCGAGCAGACGCACGTTCGCCTGTCCGAACTGATGGAGGCGTCTCCCGATCACGTGACTGCGTTGCTGCACGTGCAGCTGGCCGTCCATGAGTGGCTGGCCAATCTGGTTCAGCATGCCGATTTCAAACCCCAACAGATTCGCATCGAGGTCGAGATCGTATACGAAGGCGACGGATTTCGCTGCACGATCTCGGATTCGAGCAGCGGCTTCGATGTGGACGAGCAGGTCGAACTGCGCCGTACGCATCTGGCGGCGCTGCCCGAGCGCGGAATGGGACTGCTGATGGTGTTCGCCTGCGCGACCGATCTAGTGTACGCGCGAGAGCAGCAGGGCAACACACTCTCGTTCCGTGTTCTAGACGATGGAGGTGATCGATGTCTCGCCATTCCATTTTAATCGTCGAGGACGAGATTACGCTTCGGCGTTTGCTCGTTTACCGGCTCGGTAAACTGTTCGACGTGCGGGTGGCCACCAACGGCCGAGAGGCGCTCGATCTGGTGCGCGAGGAGATTCCGGATCTGATCGTTTCGGACATCATGATGCCGCTCATGGACGGCTACGCGCTGCGTCGTGCGCTGTCCGAGGACGCATCGACGCGCATCATCCCCTTCATTTTCCTGACAGCCAAAGTCGACGATCAGAGCCGCAGCGAAGCTCTGCGCGATGGCGTGGACGACTATTTGACCAAGCCGTTCGATCTCAATGTGGTCGTGGCGCGGATCAACCACCTGCTCGAACGCGCCGCCGTGTATCAGACGAATCTGAATGCGCGCATCAGTCAGGACTTTAGCAACAAACTGCTTCCGCGCTCGATGCCCGACGTGCCGGGGTATGCGTTCGACTACCTCAACCTGCCGCGCGAGCAGGGGGGCGGCGACTTTGTAGACTGGCTCCACCATTCGTCCGGGGCGTACTACGTCACCGTCGGCGACGTGATGGGCAAGGGCATTCAGGCCAAGTTTTATGCGTTCAGCTTTCTGTCGTACATCCGGGGCACGATCCACGCGATGACGCGCACGACCGAATCGCCCGCTGACGTGATCTCGGCGGTCAACGACTTGCTCGTCCGGGATCCGATTATGGGGGAGACGTTCGCGTCGCTGCTGCTCTTCCGGTGGGATCCGCGTACGCATCGCCTGATCTATTGCAACGCGGGCCACTGCCGCCCGATGCTGGTGACGAGTAAAGGCGTCGATGTGCTCGAGGAGGGCAACATGGTCGTCGGCTTGTCGTCAGGTGCGCCGTTTCAAGACTTTACGCTCGACCTCGATCCGGGTAGTGCATTCGTGTGCTACACCGACGGCCTAATCGAGCAGCCGCGCGCGAGTGGCGGGTTGGTCGGCGAAGAAGGTCTGTCGCGCGCCGCCGACTACGCGTGGGGACAGAAGGCGCCGTTGAACGTGCTCTCGCGCACGCTGCTGGCCCAGAGCGACCTGGACGAGTTCTCGGACGACGTTCTCGCGCTCTGGCTCGCTCGCGACGCGGATTAGACTAGACGAGCGGTGTCGGCTGCCCCTTCAGGCCCATAAGATTTCCAGGAGGCTGAAAGCAGCTTCAACTCTGCCAGAGTTGTCAGCCTCGAACAGCCAGCGCGGTCGGACCTCTCTAGTCGGTTACTCCTGCTCGCGGGGCAACCAGTACACGTAGAAGCGCGCGTCTTCGATCACCAGCGTATCCGGAAACGTAGTCATGTGCGTTTTGATACTGGTGACATAGGTTGCATTGAATGATCCTTCAAGTCGCCCTGTATCCTCGTTATACTCCTGCAAGCTCAAAGAACCACTGATAGGTAGATGTACCGTCAAGACTTGATTATGCAAGTTCTATCCGATGAAGGAAAAGATCACCGATGGATTATAAGATCGAGCCAAAGCACGTTATTTTAGCATATGATCATCTCGTACATAAAAAGGTAGTGAGAATGACAAGCGTCATCAATGACGCAATGGCGCTACATAACTACTATCAGCATCGCTTTGATCGTTCGTAATGCGATCCCAACAGCGGAACCGAAGCGCAGAAAGCTGACAAGTTTCCGGCGCCGCGTTCTTGGGTGGCCGATAACGTCATTTGGGCGCCCTACTCTCGGCCCGCGCTCAGGTGCCGCTCCGCCAGCCGGATCAGCCGCTCTCTGTCCGGCTTCATCCCCGCGGTTTGGGGAAGCGGCAGAAGGGCGACGGGGTGCTCGAAGCGGGCGAGCGTATCATCCAAGCGGTCGCGGAGCGCGTCGAGGGTGCTTGAGTCGCCCAAGTCCCAACCGGGCGCGTCCAAGAAGGCGACGGGGCGATGGCCGAACTCCGCATCGGCGACCGGCACGACGACGCTCTGCACGATGCCCGGCACTTGAGCGAGCGCGCGCTCAATGGCTTCGGGTCGCACGTTCTCGCCGCCCGACACGAATCCGAAGTCGATCCGCCCCTCGACGCGCAACCGGCCGTGGGTGTCCAGCGATCCGATGTCGCCCGTGGCGTACCAGCCGTCCGCATCGAACGGGCGGGCCAATCCGTCTCGGGTGACGTAGCCGTCCATACGTGTTGCGCCGCGCACCAGGATTTCGCCCTGTCCCGACAGCCGCAGTTCGCGTTCGGCTAGGACCGTTCCCGACGTGTCGAGTGCGGACCGACCAGCGCTGGGCGCTGTCGTCGTGACCTGCGAGGCCATCTCGGTCAGTCCGTAGGTGGTGTGGATGGGCAAACCCGCATCCGTAGCCGCGTCGAGCAGGGCCGCAGGCGTAGCGGCGCCCCCGATCAGGACGCTGCGCAGACTGGTCGATTCCGCGGGCGCTTCGAGCAATCGGCGCAGTTGGGTGGGAACGAGCGAGGCGTGCGTCGGACGCAGGTCAACGAGCGCGTCGGCGGTCGACTGGCCTGGACGTGGGAGAGCGAGCGCGGCGCCGGCTTCGAGGGTACGGACCAAAATCGACAGGCCGCCGACGTGGTAGAGGGGAAGCGAGAGCAGCCAGCAGTCGCCTACACCAAATGGCAGATTGGACCGCGCACCTCGGGCGCTCGCCACGTGCGCGCTCAACCGGTGCTGTGCTGCCTTTGGCGTGCCCGTCGATCCCGACGTGAAGATCAGCGTCGCCGGGCGGTCGTGTCCCCAAGACTCCAACCGGGAGGCTGGCGGGCCGGATACGTCGTACCTCGGAATCGCGTCGGTCGGAATACCGCGCGTCAGTTCGGCGGCGGGAGGGAGGGCTGCGTCGCACAGCAGGCGCGTGGCTCCTACGGTCTCCAGTGCGCCCCGCAGGACAGCGGGCGGATGGCGCAGCGGCAGCCCAACGGCGACTGCCCCGATGCGCCACAGGCCAATCAGGCAAGCAAGAAGGGCGGGCGTGTTGGGCGAGTGGAGGGCAACGCGCTCACCCTCACCGATACCCATCTGCCGAAGCGCGACTGCGGAGGCGTCTCCGGCGCGCTCGAGGTCGTGAGCAGTTAGAATCATCCGGTCGAAACGCACCCCGCACGCGTCGGTTTGCACGCGCTCACCTTTGCCTGCCCATGATCTATCTCGTCCACCTCGACGCCGTCCACCTCGACGATTTGCTCTTCACTCAGTCGCTCGGTCGCCTGATGATGGGCACCTCGTATCGCCTGATTCTCGTGCATGGCGACGGCGGACAGGCCGAACGGCTCCTCGAATCTGCGGGTCTCTTCCCCGATGCCACGTCCAAACCGTCCCCCCAAGAAAGCGCCCTCGTCGACCAGGCCATTCGGCAGGCGGCGCGCAAGATCGTCGGGCTGCTGACGGATTCGCAGGTGCCTGCTGTCGGCGTGCATGGCGGGGATCGGGGGCTGCTCCGAGTCGAGGGAGGTAAGGTGCATGCCGGGAGCATGGGCTGGCTGGCCGATCTGGCGAATCAACGTGCGGTCCCCGTCGTGTCGACACTCGTGGGAGGCACGATTGGAGCCGCTTCCGATGCCGACGTACTCGCAGCGATCGCGAGCGGGCTCAGGGCGGCGGGGCACGAGGTCGAAGCCGTCGTTTTCCAGCGAGTCGACGCCCGCGTTCCCCTTCCCGGAGACGATGGGCGTCCGCGGGCCCACGCCGATGCGTCTAACGTCGCCGAAATCGCGTCCGAGTTGCCTGACCTCGCCGCAGTTCGGGCACTTCTGGGCGCGCAGACGGCGGTGCGTATGACGACTCCGCCCGCCTTTTTGGGGCCTTCGGGACCCGGTGGGACGTTGATTCGGCCTTGACGTGACGGAAAAAGGGCGTTTCTAAGCCATTTTAAGCCGATTCGCCTTGACTGCTTTCCGCCGGACGCGTTAAGTTGACCCCATCGGATGCCTCTCACCCGGTACGCTGCCCTGGCAGCATCACTCTATTCCACCCCCTAACCACAGGCTACTATGTCCCGGTTTGAAGAGCTTAAAAGCTTCGTCGACGAACTCGAAAAAGATTTCTCGCAGTTCTATGAGAAAGAAAACAAGGCTGCGGGCACGCGTGTCCGCAAGGCCATGCAGGACCTGAAGAACAAGGCACAGGAGATCCGTATCGAAGTGCAGGACAAGAAGAACGCCGCCTAACCGCGCGGCGTCTCTCCGACGATCCCTTGCGGGAGGCTGTACCCATGCGGTGCGGTCTCCCGTTTCCATTTCTCGCTCCCACTCTATGCTCCGACGCTTCGGCCTCTCGCTTCTCCTCCTCGCTCTCAGCGTTCCTGCCATCTGGGCGCAAAGCGACGCGCGCGACAGCACGGCCACCACGCTTTCTGCCTCGCTTGCCGGATCTCAGGCGCAATTTTCCAACTGGCAGCAGGGCGGCCTCAACGCCCTCGCCGTAACGTCCGGTATCTCGGGTGAGCACGAGCGCTTCGACGACCGCTGGGAGCAGACCTACGAAATGAACCTGGCTCTTGGCGTGGTCAAGCAGGACACGCTCTCGTTCCGCAAATCCGACGACCTGATTCGACTCGAAGCCGCGCTGCGCTACCGCGGCGATGGCTTCTTCCGCACGTTCGAGCCGACCGTCGCCGCGACGTTTCGCTCCCAGTTCGCGCCCGGATTCAACTTCGACAAGGATCCGCTGGACGGAGCGCGCACGCCTCCGGTCAAGGTGTCCGATTTTCTCGCGCCGGGCATTTTCGCGCAGTCTATCGGGCTCACCTACGAGCAGGGGACGTGGTTCAGGCAGCGGCTGGGCCTGGGCCTCAAAGAAACCGTCGTCACGATTACGCGCCTGCGTCCGCTCTACAACCTTGATCTCGACGAGACGACGCGGCTCGAAGGCGGCCTCGAAAGCCGGACCGATGTCAACCGCGTGCTAGCTCCCAACGTCCGGTACAAATCGTCGTTGGGACTGTTCGCCGCATTCAATCAGCCCGATCTACCGGACGTGACGTGGGACAACATTTTGACGCTTAAGGCCAACGACTGGCTGACGACCAAACTCGAAGTCGTCGTTCTGCTGGACCGTGACGTGGATCCGGGTGCCCAAGTCAAGCAGGTGCTGTCCGTCGGCGTGCTGGTCGCGCTGATTTAGCATGGACGAGCGGCGCCTCGACTTGGCCGTCAGCGCCACCCTGTATGCGGCGCTGACGGGCGTGCTGATGGCGCTGCCACTGGTGCAGGCGCTCCACGCCGAATCGTCCGCGATTGTCGCTGGGGCTGCGTTTTGGATCGCAGGCATGGCGTCGGTCGGCGCGTTTCGGCGTGGGGAGGCGCTCGGCGATGTTGCGATACGTCACTTGGCGCTGCTGCTGATTCCACTGGTCGGACTAACGCTCTCGCTCGGCTGGGCGCCCAACCGCGGCTACGGTCAGGGGCTGCTGCTGTTCGTCACGTTCGCCGCTCCGAGCGTCATGCTGGCTGTGTCGGTGGCGTTCGCACTCGTCGTCCGGTTGGAAAGAGGGCGAGGGGTGTTCGCGCTCATCGGCGGGGCGATTCTGGTGCTGACGCCTCTGTGGGATCTGGGGCTGCACCCGCAGTTCTATCACTACAACCACGTCTTCGGCGGCGTGCTAGGGCCGATCTACGACGAGACGCTGGCGGTGCGTCCGGGCCTGTTCGCCTTCCGTGGGCTGACGCTGCTCTGGGCCGCTGCCGCAATCGCGTGGGCGACTGGGCGGCGCGCGCGGCTAATCGCACTCGGAGTCACGATTGCCGTCACCTACGTCCTCGGCCCCTGGCTCGGCCTGACGACTCCGGCGTGGCGTACGCAGCAGGCGTTGGGTAGCCATGCGCAATCGGCTCACGTCGACCTCTACTACTCAGGCTCGCACCTGACGCGGGCCGAGGCGCGCCGCCACCTGCGCGAAGCCGAGTTCGCCTACGCTCGCCTCGCGAGTCTCTGGAAGTCGCGCCCTTCCGAACGCGTTCAGGTGTACCTCTATCCGGACGCGTCGGTCAAGGCCGCATTGACCGGAGCCGCGTACACCAACGTGGCACCGGTCTGGCTGAGCGATCCGCAGATTCACGTGCTCAGTTGGGCATGGGAGCGGGTGCTGGACCACGAGTTGGCCCACGCCTTTTCGCGCGAGTTCGGGCTTCCGGTTGCGCGCGCGTCGCTGCTCGTGGGGTTGGTCGAAGGACTTGCCGGGGCTGCCGAACCGCCCGACGATGTGCCGTCTCCGACCGAGCAGGTCGCTGCCACATACGATCCGGACGGAAAAACCGCCGAGCGACTGGCGCGGTCGATGGGTGCCGGTGGCTTCTGGGGCGGACGCGGTGCGGTTTCGTATGCGACGACGGCGTCGTTCGTGGGCTTCGTCGCCGAGCGGCATGGTTGGCCCACCGTGCTTGGCGCCTACGCTTGGGGCGATTTGAATCAGACGACCGGGATTTCGCTCGACCGTTTGGCGCAGCAGTGGGAAGACCATGTTACCGGAATCGCGCCGATTCCCATCCAGGCCGCTCCGCTCGCCGCTCGCCGGTTCGGGGCGCCGTCCTTGTTCGAAAAGCCGAGTCCGCACTGGACTCCGCCCGCCGTCCGCCTGACGCGTGGGGCTGACCGCCTGCTGCTCGGCCTCACGCCCGACACGGTCGCCGCTATCGACCTGCTCGACCGCGCTCTGGCCGCGGATTCAGACTACCTCCCCGCCCTCGCCCGCTGGACCAGCCTGCACCTGTATAGGGGAAACCCAGACGACGTTCTGGCCGACCTGAATGCCCACTACCAAGCGCCGGACGAGGCTGCGTCGACCGCTCCGACCGGAATCCTCACGCTCTGGGCCGACGCACTCGCGATGGCGGGTGACTCGGATACCGCACTCACGCTCTATGACCAGGCGGTCGCGCGTCACCGCATGGTTGATGCACCCGAGGGCGTGCTCTGGCTCCGACTGCGCCGTTTGGCAGTCGTCGATGCCTCCACAGCAGCGCGCTACGGACAGGCGGCGCTTCGAGGCGTCGGCGGCGTTCTCTGGGCGATGGAGCACTTGGAGGATGCTCGGTCCCCCGGACTGCTGGCCGCCGCCCAGATCGACTTGGGTACGCCAGGAGCCAACGGGTTGTGGGAGGGCTACCGCCTGCTCTCACTCTCCGAAGCTACCTGGAAGGCGGAGCAATTCGCCGAGTCTCGCGAGTATGCCCGCGCGGCCGCCGCTTGGTTTGACCGAATCGGACATCTGCCTGGTGCCCGAACGGCCCGCCACCACGCTCAGCGCGCAGCATGGACGCTCGCCTCAGATCGGTAGCGTGACGGCTCGCTCTATCGTCGTTTGGCGCGGGAGAAGGCGTCGGCGAAGGCACGGGCGTCGAGGGACTGAACATCTCGGCCAGGTCTTGTCCGTCGACGGAGAAGTTGCCGAAGGGTTTGTCGTTGGTCTGCTCGCCCTCGAAGTCTATCTCGAGTCGGCCGTCGGCGTAGGTCACGTTGCGGATGTCGGCCAAGTCGAAGGCGATCTGGTCGGTCATCACGCCGCGCATCGCGCCCGATATGGCGCCCGATAGCATGCGCCCAAACCCGCTCGACTGGTCGACCTCGGCATGATACTTTTTCCTCGATCTGCTCGACGAACGCTTCGGTGACGCCCATCCGCAACTCGTCATCGGTGAGGGCGAGGCGGAAGCGGTCATCCTTCGTGACGATGGCGATGGTCTCGTCGGGCAGCGCGCTTGCGCCCAGTGGGGTGTCGCCCGAAACGGCGCGTGCCTCGATGGTGCGATCGTTGGTAGAGCGCGCCTCTTCGTGTTGGGCTTTGCAGCCGGTCGCGATGAACAGGAGGCAGAAGGCGAGTAGGAGCCGCATCGGGGTGTCGGGTTGGTGAGAGCAGCGGTACGGATGCAGCCGAGCCGAGTTACGCGCGGCATGCGGCCCGACGTTTCAGGATCGTAGGTAAACCGCTCAAACAGCGATCCCGTGGACCTGTATGACACCACCACTCCCTTACCTC
>CAWFGU010000016.1:0-13933 GCA_963815505.1 Rhodothermales bacterium | reverse complement strand
GCGAGAAAGAAGTGGTACTCCTCTGTCTGATAGGCTTGCGTCGGAAAGCCGCTGTCGTCGCGGCCGTCGATGCCCGTTACGGCGCCGCGCGTTAGTCCGGCGGCGACGCCCGCACGCGGCGGAAGCGACGCGCCGACTTGCAGGTATTGGATCTCGCGATCGTGCGTCATCAGCGCCGTCGACGCCTCGACGTGCTGTCGGCCGAGAAATGGGGTCAGCGCCGGATTGTAGTGCGGCATCCCGAACCCGCTGCCGTCAGCCGTGCCCGCGCTGCCCATCGCAATTCCGCGCGCGCCGAACCCGATTCGGCTGAAGGCGCCGGTTTGAGCGAGCGCGGTGGGAGCGAGGAGGAGCAGGGCGAGAAAGGCTGTCGCGAAGAGCGCGGTGGCACCTCTGTCGCGTTTAAATCCGACAGAGGTCCATCGTTTTCCGTTGGTCGCTCGAAGTGGGCGGCGTGTCGTGAGGCTAGGCATCCGCATCATTGAATCACCAGAATCTTGCCGCGTCCGTCTCCGCCGCCGTCGACGGAGTAGAGGTAGACGCCGTTGGGCACTCGGTAGCCCGACTCGTCGCGGCCGTCCCACAGGGCTTCCAGGCCGTCGCCTGCCTGCTGATCGGGCGTGAGGGTGCGGACGAGGTGCATGTTGAAGTCGAACAGCCGGACGCGCGTCGCCTCTGCTGCCACGCGGATGCGAACCTGCCGCGCGCTCGCGGGCGAGAACGGATTGGGATACGCGTACGTCTCGACGCTGACCTGGCGAGGATCCGAGAGATCGGCCTCGAGCGGCACGTCGACGCGGAAGCGGGTCCACGTTTGGAGTGTCCGATCGTCCGTTCTGAACAGGCCTTCGTCCGTCCCGACCCACGTGAATCCGCCCTGGACGGCGACCGACAGCACGCGCACATCGGGCGAGACGGGATCGTTGGGGCGGGTCGGGTCGAAGAAGTTCTTTTGCGCGCGAAACGTACGTCCGTCGTCGTCCGAGACCAGCAGGCCGCTCTGCCCGGCGAGCAGGATGCGCGGCCCGTCGAACGCGATGGCGTTGACGCTCTCTCCGGCCAGCACGACCTCGAACGTCGCGCCGCCGTCGCGCGTGACGGTCAGTCCCCGCTGCCCGACCGACTGGCGCTGGCCTTGCGGCCCCGTTGCAGCCCAGATCGGGTTGCGACCATCAGCCTCTTGCTCGGCGAGCGTCGTCACCTGGTCGCCCGAGAGGCCCTCGGTTTCGCCAAAGCGGCGCCAGCTCGTTCCGCCGTCGCGCGAGACATTGAGTCCGGCTTCGGTCCCGACCCACACGTCGCCTGCCTCGTCCACGAGCACGTCGTAGGCCCAAAAGTTGAAGCTGCCCAGCGTGTCTTGCGTCGTGCGAGGCGAGGCGATGAGGAAGACAAACGGATCGTCGGGCGCAATACTGCTCAGGTCGTCCGGCGGCAGGATTACGCGCCGAAACGTGCGCCCGCCGTCGTCGCTTCGGCGCAGACCGGACCGGAACGCAGCCAGCCACAGCGTCTGCGAGGCCGGATCGTAGTCCAGACCGACCGGCGGCGCTCCCGTCGCCGCCACGAACGGAACGGAGGGCAGCGAGTCGCCCGCCGCGCCATAGGCGATCAGCGTATCGCTCGGCGCGTCGAGGGGCGGAGGCAGGAGCGTCCACGTCCGGCCGCCGTCGCGCGAGACGGTGAGGCCCGACGCAGCGTCGGCAAAGCCCTGCGTCGTCTCGACCGTAAACGAGAGGCCCGCCCAGATGGTATCGCCTACCACGTTCAGCGCCGATACGCGGTCGCTGCCAAAGCGCAGGCTGTCAATGCTCGGCGCTCGAAACGTGGCGCCGCCATCCGCCGTGCCGACCAGGCCGGAGCCGATCCACAGCCGCCCGCCTCCGGCTTCGAGCACGCCGACGCGGTTGCGCTCGATCGACTGCGTCTCGACGCTGTCGACCGTTCGCTGGCCCCACGCCGGAGCGCAGGTGAGCAGCACGATCAGAAAGAGCAGACACCTCATTGCACGGTCAGGGTTACGGTGATGGGATCGCTGACGGCGCCGGTGCGCTCGAACGCGCGGAACGTCAGGTCGAGATCGCCGACTGCGAAGGCGCCCTGGATCGTGATGCGAGCCGAGTAGACGCCGTCGCCTGCCGTCGTATCGCCTGCCGCCAGGTTGCCCGAGTCGACGAGCGCGAACGGGTCGGGCGCTCCGGGAAGCGCGACGACGACCTGCTCGACCTCGCCTAGCCCGCGGGGGTGGACGATCGTCGCCGAGACGGTCAGCACCGAGTCGCGTCCGGTCACGAACGGATCGGGTGACACGCGCGCCGAGCGGAGGATCGGGTTGGCGATGACGTACGTGCTGCGCGCCGACGCGGACTGCCCCTGATCGTCGACGGCGTAGACCAGCACGCCGAATCGGCCCAGCGCGGTGACGGGAAGCGGCAGCACGAACGCGCCACCGAACAGGTCGGCCTGCCCATCGACTCGGGCCAGCATCGCCTGACCGACGGGTTCGGCGCCAGGCGTTCGGTCGAGCAGCACGAACACGACCGAGTCGACGCGCCCGTCGGGATCGCCCGCATCGACGACGATGTTGAGCGGAACGGTCGCAACGCCCTCGGCGATTTGACCTTCAGGTAGCAGGTCGAGCCGAATGCTGTCGGGATTGACGGTCAGGCTGCGGATGACCGGCGGACGGCCGACGGCGTCGGGCTGTCCGGGGTCGGCGTCGCACGCGGCGAAAAGCAGCAGGCCTGCGAGCGCGCAGAGCGTCGAGAGCGCAACAGGCGGGCGGATGCTTCTGGGAAGAGAGGGCATGGGCGAAACGGGCGGTGCAGCGGATGCTGGGAGGAAATACCGTAGCCGTTTAGCTCATGCACGCGCGATCTGCGAAGGGGACGCCCGAAATATAGCGCCGCCCGCCGGTTACGGGAGCGGCTTTTTCCATGCCCTAAGCGACGCGTCCGGCGCGCGCTCCTCCTGCGGCGTGCTGCTGCTGATACGCCATCCGGGCCAGCGCCATCGCTCCGATCAACCCCGACCGCCTACCCAGCCCGGGCCGAACGACGTAGGTGTCGGGGTTGCGCGAGGAGCCGGAAAGGGCGTAACCCGCCATCGCCCGGCTCATGTGCGCGCAGGATTTGGCGAGCACGTGATCGCGCAGCGAGATCCCGCCGCCGAGCACGATGCGGTGCGGCATCAGCGTGAACGACCACGTGGCGAGCGCTTGGCCGACGTAGTGCGCTACTATGTCCCACACCGGGTGGTCGTCGCCCAGGTCTTGCGCAGGAAGACCGGTACGCGCCTCAATCGCTGCTCCCGACGCCATGCCTTCGAGGCAGTCCCCATGGTGAGGACAGGCGCCGGAGAAGTCGTCACCACTCATGCGCTGAACCGGGATGTGTCCCATTTCGGCGTGCGAGGCGCCCTGCCAGATCGTGCCGTTGCTTACCAGGCCACCCCCGATGCCCGTCCCGACCGTGACGTAGAGGACCGTCGCATCAGCGTGCGTCGACCCGAAGCGGTACTCGCCATAGGCTGCCGCAGCTACGTCGGTGGCGATGACCGGAGCGCTGTGCGAGAGGCCGCGCAGGCCGCCCAGCAGGTCGGCGCGTTGCCAGCCGGGCTTGGGCGTGTCGAGCACGTGTCCGTAGGTGGCGCTGGCGGGGTCGAGGTCGAGCGGACCGAACGCGGCGATGCCCAAACCGTCGAGGCGCGTCGCCAGTCCGAAGAAGCTCTGCGCGCGTTCGATCGCGTCGGCGGGCGTCGTCGTGGCGAACTGCACGAAGCGCTCGAGCTTGCCCAGCCCGTCGCCGACGGCGCAGGCGCACGACGTTCCGCCCGTTTCCAAGCTGCCGAAAAGCGGGGAGTCGGAGGGCATGCGAGAAGGATGAGGGAGCGTGGGGCAGACGTTCTGCGCCTGCTGATGATACAATGGGCCCCTATGGTTCGACCTATGCGCGTGCTGAACGTCATCGGAAACGCGTCACCGCGTCACGAGCAGGGCGCCGCCATCCGCGTCTGGATCACAGACCTGTAGTGCGCCTCGTAGAGCGGCACGACGCGCTCGATTCTAAAGTGCTCGGCGCGTGCTTCGGCTCCGGCGACCATCTGCGCGTGCAGCGCGTCATCCGAAATCAGCCGCCGGACGCTCTGGCTCATCGCCTCCACGTCTCCAAGCGGGCAGAGGTAGCCGCTCTCACCGTCGACGATCACCTCGGGCAGCCCGCCGATGTCGGACGAGACGACGGGTACGCCGCACGCCATCGCCTCGAGCGCCGCCAGCCCAAACGTCTCGCTACCGGACGGCAGCAAAAACACGTCTGCGATGCTGAGCAGTTCTTCGATGGGATCTTGCTTGCCCAAAAAGCGCACGTCGTCGTGAACGCCCAGTTCGCGGGCCAGAGCTTCGGTAGGCGCGCGGTCCGGTCCGTCCCCAATCAGCAGCAGTTTGACCGGCTCGCCCAGTTCGCGCAGGCGGGCCAGAACGCGGACCGTGTCTCCGGCGCGCTTGACCGGGCGGAAGTTGCTCACGTGCGCCAGAATCTTCTCGCCGTTGGGAAAGAGAGCCGTGCGAAAGTGATCCTTGTTCTGACGCCGGAAGCGGTCCACATCGACGAAGTTGGGAATGACTTCGATCTCGGTCGTCACGTCGAAGTGGTCGTACGTTTCGGTCCGCAGGTACTCGCTGACTGCCGTGACGCCATCGGACTCCTCGATCGAGTGGGCGACGACCGGTGCAAAACTCGGATCCTGTCCGACGAGCGTGATGTCGGTGCCGTGGAGCGTCGTCACGACGGGGACGCACAGCCCCTTCTTTTGCAGGATCTGCCGAGCCAGAACGGCACTCGTGGCGTGCGGGATCGCGTAGTGGACGTGGAGGATGTCGAGGCCATAGTGCTTCGCCACGTCGACCATCTTACTCGTCAGCGTGAGCGTGTACGGGCGGTGCTCGAAAACGGGATAGCTGGTCGTGCTGACCTCGTGAAAGAACACGTTCTCGGAGACGTGGCCGAGGCGGAACGGCATCTGGTACGAGATGAAGTGGACCTCGTGGCCGCGCGCCGCAAGTGCTTTTCCCAGTTCGGTGGCGACGACGCCCGAACCGCCGTAGATGGGATAGCAGGTGATGCCGATTTTCATGCGTCGTCCGTTGGGTGCGACGTTGCGAACCGAGCGTTCCAGTTCAAGTTGCGGTCGCCCGCCCGCCGGAGCGACGCAGATTGGAAGAAGCGCGCCGCACCGTGTTACTGCCCGGTAACAGCGCCCGTGTTACTCCCACCGTGTTACACGCGCCTTAACCCCGAGCATGCTACCTTTGCGCTCTTCACCACCCCTCCAGCCAACTTTCTACCTCTCGACATGAACCGTTTTCTCGGCCTGCTGGCCCTCCTCGCGCTCACCCTCGTCCCGGCCGCCTCGGCGCAGGTCCCGTTCGTCAAATTCGGCGTCGCAGGCGGCGTCAACTTCGACAGCTACTCGGACGTGCAGGTCACGGGCGACGAAGGCGCGTTTGACAGCGCAACCGGCTACCACATCGGCGTCTACGCCGACCTCGCGCTCGGCCCAGTCGGCGTTCGCCCCGGCATTTACTACGTCAGCGCCGGCGAACTTACGCTGGAAGGCGTCGGAGCCAGCGCCATCACGGCCGACCTGAGCTTGGTGGAAATTCCGGTCGATCTGCGCTACCGCGTCGTGCTGCCGTTCGTGCAGCCCTACGTCAGTGCCGGTCCCGTCTTCCGCATCGCCAACCAAAGCGGTGACGACCTCGAAGCCAAAGACTTCTCAGTCGCCGGATCGGTCGGCATCGGCACCGACATCGGTGTGCCGCTGATGCCGTTCAAGCCGCACCTCGAAGTCCGGTATCAGTTCGGCCTCGACGGCATCGCCGAGGACTTCGTCGGCCAGAACACTCCGTTTGAAGTCGAAGACGGCGCCAAGCTGAGCGCATTCATGATTCGCCTGGGCGTCAGCTTCTAAGCAGCGCGTACAATCACGCAAAACGCCTCTCGCGCCGATGGTGCGGGAGGCGTTTCGCGTTCGAGGAAGTTTGCACAGTGAACCTGGCAGCACCGCGACGCGTGACAACCAGTGTTGACTTTCTGTGCTATGCCCCGCCTGACTCACCTCGCCGCTCGACCCGAGGGCTATCGATTGTGGCTTCGCTATGACGACGGAGCCGAAGGCAAAGTCGATCTTTCGCGGCTCGTCGGGCAGGGCGTTTTTGCTCAGTGGAATGAGTATTCCGAGTTCGAATCCGTACGGATCGGTGACGCGGGGCAACCGGAATGGAATGGGGAAATCGACCTATGCCCAGACTCCCTCTATCTAAGAATGACCGAAGCGCCTGCTGAGCAAGCTGGCGGCGTTTCGACTGCTCTCCATGCTTGAGCTGAGCCGCTTTTATGGCATCGTGATCCGAATGTATTTTGATGATCACAACCCTCCTCACTTCCACGCACTCTACGGCGGGCAGCAGGCTGTTACCAGCATCGAAACGCTTGGTGTTATCGACGGGAGGCTACCTGCACGCGCTCTCGGCTTGGTCTCCGAGTGGGGCGCGCTGCGTCAAGACGAGCTACGACGGGCATGGGACAAAGCAAAAGCGCTTGAACAGCCCGGTCGCATCGACCCACTTGGGTAGCTCGTGTGCCGTCTCACTCATTCCGGCGTCACGTAGTCGCGCTCCAAACGGTCCGGCATGTCGGCGACGACGTAGGCCATGATCGCCATCAGAGCGACGTTTCGGGCCAGTTCGCGCGGGTCGATTTTGTCGGGCGTGTCGGCGTGGCTGTGGTGGTAGTCGAAGTAGGTATCGTTTACGACCAGGTGACCCATACCGGGGACGCCGTAGCGCATGATCGGGGCGATGTCGGCGCCGCCTCCGCCTCTGCGGATCGGGTCGTCGCCTTCGACGAGCGGCTGGAGCAGCGGGGCCATGCCGAGCAGGCGAACGTAGGCGTCGTGCTTGCCCGTAATGCCGAAGCCGCGCGGAGCAAACGTGCCGCCGTCGGATTCGATGGCGAGGACGTGATTGTCGAGTTCGTCCAGGTGGGCATCGCGGTAGGCGTTGCCTCCGGCGATGCCGTTTTCCTCGTTGGTCCACAGCGCGACGCGGATCGTCCGGCGCGGGCGCAGGCCCAGGTCGTGGAGCAGCTTGAGTGCCTGCCATGCCGCGATGCAGCCGCCGCCATCGTCCATCGCGCCCGTTCCCACGTCCCAGCTGTCGATGTGGCCGCCCATGACCACTATTTCGTCGGGTGAAGTCGTGCCGCGCAGTTCGGCTATGGCGTTGCGCGACGGGCTGTCGGGCAGCGTCATCGCGTCCATGTGGAGGCGGACGCGGACGGGCTGGCCGCGGTCCTGCATCCGCCGCATCATCAGCGCGTCCTCAACCGTAACGGCGGCATGAGGGATTTTGGGGACGCCGTCTTCGTAACGGCTCGTCCCGGTGTGCGGCGTGTACAGGCTCGACGACGCGACCGAGCGCACCAGCGATCCGACCGCTCCGACCTGAGCGGCCCGGACGGCTCCGTTGACGCGGTACTGAACCGTCTGTCCGTAAGTGGTGAACGGCGCGTTGAACAGCACGATCTTGCCGACCGCATCGGCTGCGCGCGCCTCCAGTTCGTCGAACGAATCGACGACCAGCACGTCGGCCTCGAGTCCTTCGACCGGCGTGCCGATGCTTCCGCCCAGTCCCATCATCGCCAGCCTGGCTCCGCGCGGCTCAATGAGGTAGAGCGACTCGTCGCCTCTGACCCAGCGGGGCACCATGACCGGTTCGCCCCGCACGTTTTCGAGCCCGTCGGCCTGCATCCCGTCCAGGATCCAGTCGATGGCGTCTTCGAGCGCCTGCGTGCCGCTGAACCTCGGCCCGAACGTGTCGGACATGTAGGCGAGGCGTTCCCACGCGCTGCTGTCGGCGAGGGCGGCGGCTGTGATGCGGTCGGCCGCGTCGGCGTAGGCTTGGGCGAGGTCGGGCGTGGAGGCTACCTCTTGCGCGCTCGCGGGTGCGACGGCGATCAGGACGAGGAGGGCGGCAAAAATGGAGCGCATCGGTGAGGGAATGTGTGCCCTCCAAAGTACGCGTGAGGTCTAGCCTGCGAGCGGTCGGTCGTAGCCCATAAACGCGTAGCGCGTGCCGGTGCCCCGATGCGCGGGCGTCAGGCTCTGCGGCTTGCGGACGTAGAAGGCCGTTCGTCCGGCCGTTTCGCGCTCGAACGCGCCGCGCATGCCAAACGTCGTCTCGCTTCCGCCGAGCATCAGGTAGCCGCCCTCGCGAACGGTGCGCGTCATCTTCTGCAAGATCTGCTCTTTGGTCTCGCCGTCGAAGTAGATTAGCACGTTGCGCAGCAGGACGATGTCCATCTCGGGCAACCCGCGCCAATCGTCGGTCAGGTTGAGCTGCTTCGATTTGACCATCCGCTTGAGTTCGGGGCGGACGCGCCACATGGTGTCTTGCTTCTCGAAGTGGCGGTCGAGGACCGTCGGTTTGAGGCCGCGCATGACTTCGATCTGCGAGTAAACGCCCTCGCGCGTCCGGGCCACCATCGCCCTGCTCAGGTCGGTCGCGTAGATCGTGACGTTCCACCCGGCGAGCTGCGAGAAGTGATCGCGCAGCAGCATGGCGACCGAGTACGGCTCCTGCCCGCTCGAACAGGCGGCGCACCAGATGGTGATCTGACGCGACTGCTGGCGGCGCTGGATGATCTCGGGAAGCAAGCGCTGCTGCATCGCAGCGAACGGATGGCCGTCGCGAAAGAACGACGTTTCGTTGATCGTCATGCCCTCCACGAAGGCGTCTTGCAGCGCACGATCCGACCGCATTCGGGCGAGAAACGCGTGACTGTCGGCAAAGCCCTGCGACTGCGAGATCGGTCCTAGCCGCGACTCGACCAGATACTTTTTGTGGGGTTCGAGCACCATCGCCGACCGCTCGTGGAGCAGCGCGCGAACGAACTCGAACTCGGACGGTGTCAGCGAGTGGCGCGGCGACGAACGGGAAATGGTGCGGAGCATGCGAGGGGCTGCGTCAGGCGGGTTGGAGAGCGGCGGAGCGTGCAGCGAGCGTCGAGACGCGTCCGGCGATGGCGGGCAGCGGCAGCACTTCGCTCACGACGCCTGCCTCGGCGACAGCGCGCGGCATTCCGTAGACGACGCACGTGGCAGCGTCCTGGGCAACGATCGGACAGCCGCTCTTGCTCATCGCGATCGCTCCCTCGGTCCCGTCGCGGCCCATGCCCGTGAGGACGAGCCCGAGCGCCTGTCCGGGAAGTTGCCGGGCGACCGACTGGAAGAGCACATCGACGGCGGGGCGGCAGAAGTTGACGCGCTCGCCCTGATGCTGGCGCAGCACCAAGTTGCCTCCGTCACGTCCGATCTCAGTGTGGAAGTCGCCCTTGGCGATCCAGATCGTACCCGGCGCGGCAACAGCGCCCTCATAGGCTTCGGCGACGCGCAGCGAGGTCTTGGAGTTGAGCCGTTTGGCCAGAGCGGCTGTGAACTGGGCAGGCATGTGCTGCACGATCACGATGGGTACGGCTAAGTCGGACGGCAGTCCACCCACGAACACGTCCAGCGCTTGCGGCCCTCCAGTCGAGACGCCAACGGCGATCAGGTCGATTCGGGCACCGTCGGTCGAGCGCGGACTCGAGGCGACGGGCGGGCGGCTCGACGTGCGCAGCGCAGCCGTCGGCGATGGACGGACGAGCGGCGCGCGGGCCACGCGGGGGCTAGGGCGCGGGGTCGGAACGAAGCGAGGCCGTGAAGCCGGTGAGGAAGGGGGAGCCGGTGTGTCGATGCCGAGCAGCGCGCGGAGGCGAGGCACCAGTTCGCGCCGTGCCACTTTGAGCGACTCTTGCAGGCTGCCGGTCCCGGTCGGCTTGGGCACGTAGTCGACGGCGCCCAGGGCCAGAGCGTCGAGTGTGATCTGAGCGCCGCGCTCGGTCAGCGTCGAGAACATGATGACCGGAATGGAGACACCTCGCGCGTTGAGTTCGCGCAGCACGCCCAGGCCGTCGACGTTGGGCATCTCTACGTCGAGCACGATGGCGTCGGGCTGCGACTGGGCGATGTGGTCGAGCGCCAGTTGCCCGTCAGCGGCCGACTCGACGCGCAGTTCGGGCACGCCGCGCAGCGCTTCTTGAACGAAACGGCGCATCACGACGGAGTCGTCGACGATGAGAACGGTGCGGGGGGTCATAGCGGGGAGGGGAGGAGAGGACTGGGTCACGCGGTCGTGACGGCTTCGAGGACGTGGGCGAGGGCTTTTTGCGCGTCGAGCACCAGGTAGAGCGTCCCGTCGTGAACGCGCACGCCAGCGAGTAGCGGACGCAGTTCGGGCGGCGTGTTGGCGGGCAGCGGCTCAAGCTCGTCCTCGTCAACGTGCAGCACGTCTCCGATGGCGTCGGCGGTCAGGCTGACGGTGCCTTCTTGACTGGGCATGATGACGTTGAGAGCGGCGTCGAAGTCCGTCGTGCCCTGGAGGCCGAACAGGGTGCGCAGGTCGAGAACCGTGATGATCTGACCCCGCAGGTTGAGCAGGCCTGCAATCGTGGGAGCGGCCAGCGGGACGGGTGTGATCGGCTGGGCGCGGAGAACTTCCTGGACGTGGAGCACGTCGAGGCCGAAGTGATGGGTTCCGATTTCAAAGGTGCAGCATTGCATGGCGTCTGGGGGAGGGCGCGAGGTGAGAGGAGAAGGCCAGGGAGGCCGTGCGAAGTAGAGGTGGGTGGTGGCGTGTCGCGCAGGGCGCGGCGTAAGGGCGATTCATGAATCGCCCTTACCGAACGTTGGGAGACGTGGGAGTTAGTTCAGCGTCAGCGCGTCGTCGTAGCGGACGCGGCACGTGGCGGCGAGAGCGGGCAGGTTGAGCCATTCGGTCACGCTGCCGTTGGACAGGACGGCTCCTTCGGCCGACGCGTCGTCGTAGGTCTGGCTGGCCTCGGGCACGTCGTCGACTTCGTGGACGCTGTCGACGACCAAGCCGAACGTCTGCTCTCCGTTGCGGCACACGACGAGGTCGAGGCGCTCCTGAGCAGCGTCGCGCCCGCTGACGCGGACGAGCGGAAGAATGCCGCCGCGGTAGGGGATGACCTCTTGCCCGCCCAGTTCGGTGATCGCCGACGTTTCGACTTCTTCGAGGCGCAGCACGCGTTCGAGCGGAAGCGCCAGCCTGCGGTGTCCGGCGCCGACGAGGATGGCCCGGCGCGTTCCGGCGCGCTCGTCGTCGCTGGTCTGGACGACCTGCTCGGCGGCCTCGTCACGGAAAGTGACTTTGCTCAGCAGTCCGGGCAGGTCGAGGATGAGCGATACGTTGCCGTCACCCAGGATCGTGGCTCCGGCGTAGACACCGACGCCGCTCGTCCACTTGCCCAGCGGCTTGACGACGATCTCTTGCGTCTTCTCGACGCCGTCCACGACGATACCGACGCTGCGGCCTTCGGTCTGACACACGACGACAATGCCGCCCTTGCCGACCGGCTCGTCCGACGTTTGGAGGACTTCGCGCAGCGAGAGAAGTGGCAGCAGGCGGTCGCGTAGGCGGAGCATGGGAGCGCCGTGCATCTCGAACGTCTGCCCCGTCTCGCCGGTCAACCCGACGATCTCGAGGATGCCGGATTGGGGAAGCGCAAACGTCTGGTCGCTGCTGCGGACCGTCAGCGCGGGCACGATGGCGAGCGTCAATGGGATGCGCAGCGTCAGCGTCGTGCCGGCGCCCAGTGTACTCTGAATCTCGACCGTTCCGCCCAGCTTCTCGATGTGCGTCCGCACCACGTCCATGCCGACGCCCCTCCCCGATACGTTGGTGATCTGAGCCGCCGTCGAGAACCCGGCAGCGAAGATGAGCAGCAGCGCGTCGCGCTCGGACATCTCGTCAGCCTGCGCCTGAGTGATGACGCCTTTCTCGACGGCTTTGCGCTTGATCACGCCCGAGTCGATGCCCTTTCCGTCGTCCGAAATGTCGATGCTGACCTGTCCGCCTTCCTGCCGGGCGCGCAGCTTGAGCGTGCCGACGCGCGGCTTGCCGGCGGCTTCGCGCTCGCTGGGCGTTTCGATGCCGTGGTCCAGCGCGTTGCGGACGATGTGCGTGAACGGATCCTTGATCGCCTCGATGATGGCCTTGTCCAACTCGGTGCCTTCGCCCTCTTGTACCAGCTCGACTTCTTTTCCAAGCGAGCCGGACACGTCTCGGATCACGCGCGGCAGCTTGTTCCAGACGACCGAGAGCGGCTGCAACCGCGTTTTCATCACGCACTCTTGCAGTTCGGACGTGGTGCGGTCCAGGTGCTGCGCCGTCGACACCAACTCGGCGTCGCCGACGACAGCGGACTGCTGGAGCACGCGGTTGCGCGTCAGCACGAGTTCGCCGACCAGATTCATCATGCGGTCGAGCAGCGACACGTCCAGGCGGACCGTCTGATCCATCAGCGCGACAGGCGCAGACCGGCGGACGGGTGCTTCTTCGGGCGGCGCGGCGAGCTCTGGAGCGTTCGGCACTTCGACGGATGCTTCGGCTTCTGCTGCCGCAGCGTCTTGGGCCTCCAGCGCGTCGAGTCCGGCCTCGAAGTCTATGTCGATGCCGTCGTCTTCTGCTGGCGCTCCGCTGAGCCACGCGTTGAGCTCGGCTAGTAAAGCAGTGTCATCCCCCGTCGGCTCCACGCCCGTCGCGGCGATCTCGACGAGAATCTCGCGCAGCCGGTCGATCAGGTGAAAGAGCGTCGTGGCGAGTTCGGCGCTGGCCTCCAACTCGCCGTCGCGCAGCCGGCTCAAGACGTTTTCGCCGACGTGTGCGACTTTCTCCAGTCGCTCCATTCCCAGAAAGCCGCACGTGCCTTTGATGGTGTGGACGCCGCGAAAGATGCTCGCAAGCGTGTCGTCGCTGGCGTTCCCGCCTTCGAGTTCGAGTATGTCGAGGTCGACGCGCTCGATGATCTCGAACGATTCGACGAGAAAGTCGGTGATCAGGTCGTCCATGCCGGGGGAGAGAGGAGGAAGATTCTCTCGGGTTATCGGCAGACGCGTGGCGGGGTTAAGGGCAGCGCAAACGAAAAGCGGCACTCTCCGAAGAGAATGCCGCCGATGGGCTGGTTTGAGCCTGTTCGGTCTAGAACGGGAGGTCGTCGTCGGGCTGGAAGCCGTCGTCGTCGTAGGACACGTTGGATGCGCGTCCGCCGCCTCCACCGCGCTGGCCACCGCCGCCTCGGTTGCCTCCGCCGCGCTGGCCTCCGCCACCGCCACCGCCGCGTCCGCCTCGGTCGCTGCTGCCGTAGCCGCCGCTGTTGCCGCGTCCGCCGCCGAAGTCGTCGCTTCCGCCGCCACCGCCTCCTCCACCATCGCCGAGCATCATCATTTCAGAAGCTTTGATCTCGGTCGTGTACTTGGTGTTGCCGTCCTTGTCCTCCCACTGCCGGGTCTGGAGCGAGCCTTCGATGTAGACTTTCTCGCCCTTCTTGAGGTACTCGGCGCAGATTTCGGCCAGTCGCGACCACGCCACGATGCGGTGCCACTCGGTCTTGTCGACCAGCTCGCCCTCGCGGTTTTTGTACGACTCGTTCGTCGCGATGTTGAAGTTGGCGACTGCCGTTCCACTCTGCGTGTACCGTACTTCGGGATCCGACCCGAGGTTACCGATCAGCATTACTTTGTTTACTCCGCGTGCCATGAGCATGCTCCGTTGTGTGCCGTCTTCCGTCGTATGCGGAGATCGGCGGGGGTGATGTAAATGAGTCCTTGGCTGCTGTACATGAGTCCACCCTCGCGGTGCCGTTAGCGGTGCGAGAGCTATCCTAACTTGTTCTGTGCGTACCAGAGGAGCTAAGTGAGTGTCCGGCTGAGTGCCGGTCACGGGAAGGTAGACCCGCAACCAGCGCCCGCGTAACCAGACGACCGAAATATACTTGCGCGCCGCTGACACCGGCGCGTCACAACCCAGCAGAAAAGT
>CAWFGU010000015.1:0-171740 GCA_963815505.1 Rhodothermales bacterium | reverse complement strand
GGGCAGTGCGGCATAACCCCTGGCTGCGGGCGACGCAAAGGCGGGCGGTTTTGCGCTGTCGCGGCGTGGGCGTCTACATTGCTCGCTCACACTTCCCGGCTTTGCGCGCCAGAGCCTTGTCTGTTATGCATCTCTACTTATATGTCGACTGAGGGTGAGGAAGGCGAGATTGCTGCCTTTGTCCAGTCTGTAAATCGGAAGAGACTCGCGTATCTGTTGAACCTTCGCTCTCACGGACACGAAGTTGATGATGAGCAAATTGGTCGGTTGCGGTCAGAGATCTACGGAGCTTTGGGAGCGAGAGAACAAGTTGAGGAGAGATTGCGCGAGTTACAGCGCGTTCTCGCACTGGTTGACGGGTTTGAGTCTGGTGGCGCGCACAACATCAAAGCGACTTTGCACCGAGTCGGACACATAAAGATGGTCATGCGTCCAGAGAGAAATCATGCACGAGCGCACTTTCATATCGAGTATAAAAGGGAATTCGAAGCCTCTTATGCCGTCGATACGTGCAAGTGTCTCGCCGGATCGATGCCCAAGAAATACGAGAAGCCCATACTCCAATGGGCGCAAGATTATCGGCGTGATCTGCTTTTGACGTGGAAGCGCATGAATGCAGGAGAGGATGTGCGAGGACTTGTAGTCGAACTCGATGCATAACCCATGGCTGCGGGCGACGCAAAGGCGGGCGGTTTTGCGCTGATCGGGCTGCGGCGCTATCGTGAGCACGTCCAATCACCTGCGCGGTTTGCGCTCGAGAGCCTTGTCTGTTATGCGGTCTGCTATCGCACTGTTTGCAATTAGTCTCCTATGTGGTGCGATTCAGATTTCCTCTCTCAGTCTCCTCCAAGAGACGATGCCTACCGCATATTGAGTATGGAAGCTAGCAGAGATTCGGTACACGTGGGTGACACCGTATCTGTTCACCTGCCATACGGTCCCCAAGAATGATTCTCTGTCTAGCGCTACTTGGCTAACAGGGTTTCGTGGTAAGAACTTGTTTGGTGGTGGATTGCAGGACACGTTCATTACGGTCAAGGCGACGACACCAGGCAAGCTCTCTGTATCAGTGAATGTCGCTGCTCCGAACGAATCTGGTCGCACAGGCGGGCACTTCGATCAGCATTTCAGAAGTGAGATAGATTTACGCTCCGGTAATCATTTCAGATAAGTTCTGCGGCGCGGGTCTGAGACGACGACCGCATAACCCTTGGCTGCGGGCGACGCAAAGGCCGAGCATTTTTGCGCTGTCTCGGCGTCGGCGTCTACATTAGCCTGCTCACCATCGGCGCGGTTTGCACGCCAGAGCCTGGGTCTGTTTACCGCACCTCTACTGAGACATGCGAGCCCTTCTTCTCCTCCTCGTCCTCGCCATTCTCCCCGCGGGGCCCTCCGTCAGCCGCCCGGAGACCAAGGCGTCGCCGACAGGATCAAGACCGCTGTCGATCCCGGCGACGGCGTTACGTTCGACATGGCCGACGCGGCCCCTTCGAGTGGGACCGGTTCTGCGCGTTCGAGCCGTACACGACCGAGCAGGTGGCTGAGCGCGACCTCGGCTTCGACTGGCGGCACAGTTGGAGCGACGTTGAGACGCTGGACGACCGGACGTACCTCGTGTTCGTGAACCAAGACCGAGTCGTCTCGGCGTTCGACTACGACCGGAGCGACGGGGACTTCGCCGGGTTGGAACCATCGTGTGTTGACCGCGAGCGCGCCCGGTTCGTGGCGGTTGAGAACGGAGTCTCTGCCTCAGGCGAGCCCTGGATGGAACTGCGACCGTTGCCCTGAACACGGTGCGGTAGAACCCGCCGCTGCACGCCGACCTTAGGCGCCAGCGCTCCGGCTTCGGTGGGGCATCGGCGCTATCATCGCTCGATCCGACCGCCGTGCCGTCAGCTAAGGCGGGTGAGCGGCCAACTGTTATATGGCCTTTCCTCAACCTGAATGAATGGAGAAGGCTACCTCTCGGGCGGCACTATCGCGGGCTTCGTCGTCATCGCTGCTCTTGGCGTCCTGTTCGCGCTTCGGCAGCGAGCCTGCGCGACGCGCTCGCGGACTACATCGGCAATCGCCCTGCCGCGTGGATGATCTAGATCGGTGCGTGGTTGGCCTACGTCTATGGCCTCGTCGCGGCCCTATCACAAGGCTACTATGCAGCAGTTCAGACGCAGGCTTTACCCTCTGCTGTCGAGTTCGGCTATGGTTTGGTCGGTCAGTCGCTGCTCTGGTTTCTCAACGGATTCGTGCCGACGGCGCAGTTACTTGCGCTGATCATCTTGGCGGTGCTTCTGCTGCGTCATCTTCGCTCAGAGCAACCGTGAAGCGCCGCCTTGCCTTGTGGGTCCTCGTGCTCGTGGGCGGCTCGCTCGCGTGCGTCGTGGGAGGATTGGTGAGCGGGCTGTTCTACGATGGGGCAGGAATGACCGAAGCGGCATTCGCATTCTTCGGCACTCTGCTCTCGTTCGCTCATGCAACGACGCTCAGGCTTGCATGGTGGGTGCTTGCAGGCGCAGCGTTCATCGCGTTCCGTATCCATGCTCGGGCCACGGCCATATAACCCTTGGCTGCGGGCGACGCAAAGGCCAAGCGTTTTTGCGTTGTCTCGGCGCCGGCGTCTACATTGCCCGCTCACACGTCGGCGGGCTTTGCGCGCCAGAGCCTTGTCTGTTATGCGTCGCTTCCGGGATCGTAGGGTGCTGCGAGATCAATCGGCGCGCCAAGCATCCTCATCGCAAACCGGATCGGCACGCAAACCCCGCCTTGGACACGTCCAAACTTGTCGGTATGCTCTCGCAACTCACGCTCCATCCAAACGGGGTGCTCCTGCGCTGAGCCACTTGGTGAGCAAGCCGATTTCGTGGGCTAGAAGTTTTTCGGTTTCTGTCATGGCTGAGTGTAGTTGCTGCGGCGTCTCAGAAGTGCGCCGCATAACCTCCGGCTGCGGGCGACTCACTACGTGAGCGCCAGAGCCGTGATCTGTTATGCCACCTGTCGCTCGACTAAATGGAAGAGCTTGAACAAGCTGTGCTCATCGGCAATCTCGTCTGGGTCGGTAGTCTCGTCGCGCCCATCGTCGCCGGTGCAGTAGCGGTTCTCGCCAGCCGCCAGCCTAATTCAGATCGCGTCCGCATCTGCTTCATGGGAGCACTTGCAGCGTTTGCGCTCGGAGCCACCGGCTCCTACATCGGAGGCGAGTACATTCTCGGTGCGGTGGACAGTGCGTCCGATTTACCGTGGCATCTGTTCTTTCAGGCATGGCACCGGATGTGGTATCCACTTGGTATCGGGATCGTCGTCGGAGTTGCGCTTGCGTTGTTTGCTCTCTTATCCCAAACGTGCGGCGGCATAACCCTTGGCTGCGGGCGACGCAAAGGCGGGCGCTTTTGCTCTGATCGGCGATGGTGTCTACATTGGCCTGCTCACCGTCGGCGCGGTTTGCGCGCCAGAGCCTTGTCTGTTATACGGCATTCCCGAACCGCTGAATTCGATGCCATATCAACCTCTCGCGACTGTTGTGCATGTCGAGCGGGTTGACGACGTTGCAACAGTCGTAGTCCCTGGAGTTGACCCGGTTCGGTGGACAGTTTAGGGACTTGCGGCAAATAGAGATGCCGCGTGATTTCGTTCGTAGCTCAGAGGCGACTCGTAGCCGATTGATGAGTGACGACGCCGGACATTGTACCAGCCTTCGATGAAGTGGAAGACGGCCATCCGCGCTTCGGTTCGCGTGGCAAAGCGGGTGCGGTCGAGCAGTTCGCATTCGAGCGTGGCAAAGAAGCTCTCACACATCGCGTTATCGAAGCAGTCACCGACTGATCCCAGAGATGGCCGCACGTTTGCCTCTTTGCAGCGCGCTCCAAAGGCTACGGACGTATACTGACATCCGTGGTCCGAGCGGTGGATCACGCCGTCAGGCCTGCGCTGCTCCACGGCGGCTTCGAGAGCGGAGAGCACCAGCTCGGTGCGCAGGTGGTTTGCCATCGACCAGCCGACAATGCGGCGACTGTACGCATCCAGCACGACCGAGAGGTACAGAAAGCCCGCAGCGGTCGGCACGTAGGTGATGTCTGCCACCCAGAGCGCGTCCGGCTCGCTCGCCGAGAAGTCGCGCTCGACTAGGTCAGCGGCAGTGCGCTCCCGTTTGGCTCGCACCGTCGTGACCGGTCCTTTTCGACGGCTTACGCCCTGAGATGCCGAGCGCGCGCATCAGCCGGGCCACGCGCTTACGTGAGACCTGGTGCCTGTCGCGCGAAGCTCGGCGTGGATGCGAGGCGCTCCGTAGGTCGCATACGAATCAGCGTGAGCTGCGCCGATGGCGCGCGAAAGCGTGGCGTCCCGCTGCGCTCGCGCGCAAGTGGGGCGATCCAACCATGCGTAGAAGCCACTGCGCGAGACGCCGAGCACACGGCACATGGCCGAGACGGGAAACGAGCCGTGCGCCTTCACGAACTCGAACGCCCTGCGGGCACCGATCCGGATCCGCGGGCGAACCAGGCGGCCGCCTTTGCCAATATGTCGCGCTCCTGCTGCAAGCGTTTAACCTCTTTGCGGAGCCGCCGCACTTCGTCGTGGTCAGGTGACTTGTTTGGGGTGTCCGGGTCAGTTTGCTTCTGCGAGGCGGAGACCCAATTGTAGATGGTCTGACGTGTCGGCTCGAACTCAGCGGCGAGCGCGTCAAGCGAGCGGCCAGCGCGGTGAAGAGCTACGAGTTGCTCGCGAAACTCGGCGGGATAGGGTGTACGTGTTCGGGGCATGGAGAGGAGGGTTTGGAGACAAGATCAGTGTCCACCAAACCGGGGCAACTCCACGTCGTCTCATCAGAAGCGCCCACCTTCGGACCCCATCGCGCCCGGCGCGCTGTGCGAGAGCGAAGATATCCGGGCCGGCCTCCCGATCGACAGGTTGGTGGGAGCGGGAACGCGGCCGCGAGAATGATCGGCTGACTTTCGAGACATACGGAGAAACAGGTCCGCTCCCCGAGATTGGCAATCAGTACGAACTCCGCTCATGGTGGCTACCCCAGGCCATGGATGCACTCCTCAATCCTGATGCCGGTTGGGAGCGCGCTCGGTATGAAGGGGATCGGTCCGAGGACGAGCAGTGCTTGTTCAGTTGGGAGTGGATTGCCGACTACCCCGACGCGTACCGCTCGAAGTATGGTTGGGCGACTGCTGAGGCGTTCGACTTGTACGTCCGGCGTGACTTGCTCAGGATGCAGTCGGAGTCTCGCCGCAAGGATGCCGTATAACCCTTGGCTGCGGGCGACGCAAAGACGGGCGGTTTTGCGTTGTCGCGGCGACACGGCGCTCTAACATTGCCCGCCTCACACGTCGGCGGGCTTTGCGCGCCAGAGCCTTGTCTGTTATGCCGCCCTCGTTTGAGGTGGTTCGTAGTTTCGGAGCATGAAAGTCCGAGACATCATCAAACTGATCGAGCAGGACGGCTGGCAGCACATCCGCACACGAGGAGCTCACCGCCAGTTCAAGCACCCGAACAAGCCCGGCAAAGTCACCGTTGCAGGCAAACCGAGTCTGGAAATGCCTCCGGGCACGCTAAGCAGCATCCTCAAACAAGCCGGTCTCAAATAGTCATGCAGTACGCCATCGTGATTGAGCGCGCCGAGGGCAGCTTCGGCGCATACGTTCCAGATTTGCCGGGCTGCGTCGCGGTCGGCGAGACGGAAGCCGAAGCGCGCAGCCTGATCGCTGAGGCCATCGCATTTCACATCGACGGCATGGAAGAGGACGGCGAGATTGTGCCAGAGCCGAGCGCGCACGTCGAGTATGTAGCGATAGCACGCGCGGCATAACCCTTGGCTGCGGGCGACGCAAAGGCCGAGCGTTTTTGCTTTGGGTCGACGATGGCGACTACATTAATCGGCTCACCATCGGCGTGTTTTGCGCGCCAGAGCCTTGTCTGTTATACGTACTCTCGCCGATGAAGCGCATCCTGATTACGAGCGTCATCGTGCTAGCAGGATGCAACTCGTACTCAGACCTGGGTGGCAACTTCAAACTTTACGAGTATAGCAATCGCGACGTGTACATCGGCTACTGCTTCAATCGGTGCAACGAGTCGAGCCTCCCGGTTGTCCCACCAACGGTAGTAGCAATAGATCACGATGACAACTGGATTATAGCGCGTTCAGAAAACCGGAACACGGAGCCAAGCTATAGCGTTCCCGAGGCAGATTGACGTAGATTGATCGCCATGCCCGCTCCTCTCTCGCTCGACCTGCGCCGCCGCATCTTAGAGGCGAGCCGCACCCTGTCCGCCTCCAAAACAGCCGCACGCTTCGATGCCGGTATCCGCACCGTGCAGCGCCTGCGCGCGCTCAGCAAAGCCACCGGATCCGTTGCGCCCAAAACGCCGCTCGCCAAAGGACCTGCACCCCTTCTGGGGCCGAGCGAGCGAGCGCTGTTCGAGCGCCTGCTTCGCGAGGACATCTCGATGACGCAGGCCGAGATGGCCCGGCGCTTCACCGAAGAGACGCAGCGCCCCGTCGGACAGTCCACCGTCGGCGCTGCGCTCGCTCGGTGGGAGCTCACGCGAAAAAAAAGAGCAGCAACGCTGCGCAGCGCGACCGGGCCGACATAGCGGCCGAGCGGGCGGCCTTCGCTGCCGAGATGACCACGCTCGACGCCTCGAAGCTCGTCTTTGTCGACGAGTCGGGCATTCGGCAAGGCGAGCGGGTAAGCTATGGCTTAAGCTATGGCTATGCGTTCAAGGGCGAGCGCTGCTACGAGACGGCTCCGTTTCGCACCGGAAGACGCCGCAACCTGCTCGGCTGGATGCGGCAGGGGCGCGGGCAGGTGGCTTCGTGGACGGGCCAGAACGTGACAGGGGACTTGTTCGAGCGCTGGGTGCGGGTCGTGCTGGTGCCGAATCTGCGCAAGGGCGACGTGGTGATTTGGGACAATGCGCGCGTGCATACGCCAGACGCGGTGGCGCTAGTCGAAGCGGCAGGTGCGCGCGTGCTGGCCTTGCCGCGGTACAGCCCCGAGTTCAATCCGATCGAGATGATGTGGTCGAAGGTGAAGCATCTGGTGCGGCGGGCACACGCCGACACGAAGCAGGCGCTGGAAGATGCGGTGGCGTGGGCGGTGCGAGAGGTAACGGAAGAGGACAGCAGAGGCTGGATAGAACACAGTGGCTATGTCTTTCCACCTGCGTCAACCTAGCTCAGAACCGCTATACTGGATCATAGACAAAAGGGAATGGCCGCTCAATCCTCAATACGGTTTTAGCCTCTCTTAACTCCTTGCGCGCGCGCACAGCAGGCCCTCTTGTCGCTTCGGAGTTTGAGAGCGCTGTCCGCAATCAAAGAATCGAGTTGTCCTTTGCTGAATGAGGCTGAACTCCCGTACGTATAACCCATGGCTGCGGGCGACGCAGAGGTGAGCGGTTTGCCTCGCTCGGGCGTCGTCGCTATCCTTGCCACGTCCAATCATCTGCGCTCTGCGCGCCAGAGCCTCGTCTGTTACACCGCCCTACCGTCGAGCTTCGTGTCAGCAGCAAGGGCGTCGGAGATGGTCGACGGTGTGAGCCCGAACGTCCGCCGGACCGACCTCGAGAGGTGAGCGCTGTCAGAGAATCCCGCGGCATGAGCGGCCTCCGTCAAGGAGGCGCCAGCCCGGACAAGAGTCCACACGCAGAGCAGCCGGCGCCAACGAACGTGAGCGCGGAACCCGGCTCCCGTCTGCTCTACCAGAAGGTGACGAAGCCTGCTCGGTGAGAGGTGGACCTCTTGGGCGACCCTCGCCAGGGTCGGAGACCGCCCCACGCTCTCCTCGATCGCTTCGAGCGCGCGGACGACGCGCCCATCGGGACGAGCGACGGGAGGGGCTTCACCCACGAGTTCGCTCACGAGAGACTTTCCGGCAGCAACGGCAGCTTCGAGGTCCCCATCCCGCCACGCCTGAAATAGCCGCTCATCGGCTCCGCTGAAACTCCCTGAGAGGCGTACCAGCTCGGACGCTTCGAACCTCGCGGCGAGCGCCCGCCCCGCCCGCGTTTCAGGCCCGACAAACACGACCGCCCAGGCCCCGACACCTCGGACGTTCGAGAGCGTGGGGGGCGCCGGAGGGTACGAAGGCGGCCCTGTACTCGTCCCACGGCACGTCTTTGTCGGCGCGGAGGCGGAGGCCCGGCGTAGACGAGACCGTGACCTGGGCGGCGTAGTGGGAGTGGACATCCGTCGAACCAGAGGCCGCCCCGATGAACAGGCCACCGCCGTTCCAGACGGCGAAATCGGCCGCCCAGGACGAGCGAGTGGCTACGGGCTCTGGAGCCCCGGGATGGACGGGACGCGCCCCCGACGGATCGCCTCCGCTCGTCGGTTCATCCAGTGCCGAATCACGTGACTGTAGAGCCAATGCTTGAACGGGGAAAAACGTTGCTTGTGTGTGGCGTAGAATGCGTCGGGGGTATCGAAGATGCCGAGGTCGGCGTTGATCCCCGTCCGCTGGACGTACGTGTCGGTCCCCGCCCACTCGACACCAGGCGCGCAGAGGTCGTCGGTCTCGACCCCGTAGGCGCAGAGGGCGCCGCGCGCTCCGAACGCGGCTTGGAGGCTCGTGAGGTAAGGTAGGTCGAGGATGAACCCCTCGAGGTTCACCCACCGGCTGTCGTGCTCGACCTCGACCCATGAGTGCAAGATGTCGTCCGGCGCGATCCGGTAGGCGAGTTCTGGGACGACGCCGCGCTGGAGCGCCTTCGTGATGGTGAACCCGTGGAGCCGACACGGGACGCCGAGCGCACGGAGGAGGGCCATGAGGAGGGTTCCCTTCGTGTTGCACTGGCCGTACCCATCGGTGAGGACGGCCGAGGCCGGGATGGCGTCGGAGGCGTTGTATCCGAAGGCGACCTCGTCGCGGACGAAGGTGTAGGCCGCACCGATCCGGTCGTACGGGGTGAGTTCACGCCAGCCCCGTGCATTGAGGAGTGCAGCGATGGTCGGGTGCTCGAAGTCGAGTAGGGAGGTGGGGCTGAGGAGATGATCGAACTTCTTTCCGCCTTTCATTTGTGAGGCGCGGGCAGCCGTGGGGGGGATAGGGCTCACTGCGGTCGTTTCCATGATTCGGTCCGACTGGTTGGAACGTTGAGAGCCCACAACATCAGACTCGGAGGTGGGACAGCGCTTGAACGAAAGGGCTAACCTCACCGCACCCCCGGGCGGTGTAACTCGCGGCTGCAGGCCGACCCAGGGCTCCAGCGCTCTCAGCTCGTCTGGGCGTCGGCGCTATCTTTGCCTCGTCCTACCCTCGCGGTACTGCCCTGGGCGGCTGAGCCGCAAACTGTTATACGGCTCCAGACTTCCCAGGCGAACCGCACGTGTCATCTGGCGTTACTTTCGCCCGCTCTACCTTCGTTGCCATGCCTGCTCTCCAGTCCAGAGATGAAATTGTGCGTGTCGTACAGTCGCTGCCGAATGAGGTGTCACTCGACGACGTGATTGATCGCTTGATTCTGCTCCGCAAGGTCAACATTGGCCTGGTGCAGAATGGTCAAGGTGTAGCTCAGTCCACAGCAGAGGCCGAGTTTAGTAAACCGAAGCACGAGCGCTCTTGGAATTGTGGCTGAGGTTATCTGGCGTCCGCAAGCGCTGCGCGATCTCGAAGCGATTGAGGCATACTACGAGAACGTAGCGCCTGACTTCGCGCCGCTCTTCGTGGCCGGAGCGTTTGATGCTACGCGGCGATTGTCGGATTTCCCCAACGTCGGTCGCGCGGTACCAGAGATTGGAGACAATGACATTCGCGAAGTGATCTACCGGCAGTATCGAATCATCTATGTGGTGAGTGAGGAGCGCGTTGAAGTGCTGACGATCTACCATTCTTCGCGTCAGTTTGGAGCATTAGGGTAGAACCTTAAGCCGTATAACCCTTGGCTGCGGGCGACGCAAAGGCCGAGCGTTTTTGCGCTGTCTCGGCGTCGGCGACTACATTGGCCCGCTCACACTCCCCGTGGCTTTGCGCGCCAGAGCCTGGTCTGTTATACCGCCTCACTTCTGAGTTTGCCATGAGTATGCCAGAGGAGTCGGTCGAGTGTTCAGAGCATGGCGCGTCGCACGCAACCTTCGTCTGTCAGCATCTCGCAGATGGCACCGGGCGCGGCTTCTTTGTCGCGGTGGAAGATCCAGCCGACGAGAGACCAGACGCATGGTGCGCGAGTTGTGAGCAGGTATCAAACGCTTCCGGTGGTTGGACAGAAGAGAGTGAGGAGGCTGCTGGCATCACGCTCGTCTGTGCTGAGAGTGTGATCATGAACGTGGCGCGAGGCGGTTGAGCAGAAGCCGCGTCATCGCCACATAGATGAACGCCTCCACCGTCGAGGCCAGCCGCTCAAAATCCAGCACCAATCGGCGGCACCGCTTCAGCCACGCAAACGTGCGCTCGACCACCCACCGGCGCGGCACCGCCGCAAACGCACCCTTCGCCTGCGTCACTACCTCGAAGTCGACGCCCAGCGCCTCGGCGTGCGCTTCGAGCGGTCCGCTCACGTACGCACCGTCGGCCCACAGTTTCGCCAGGCGAGGACTGCGAGCCGCCGCGCGCTCGATGAGTTCGTACGCCGCCGCCTTGTCGTTGGCCGAGGCCGCCGTGACGGCGACCGAGAGCGGAAAGCCTTCGGTGTCGACGCACAGATGCTGCTTGCGCCCGACCACCTTCTTGTTCGGATCCTTGCCCCGCTCGGCAGCCTCGCTTGCCGCCTGAACGCTTCGACTGTCCAGGCTGCCCGCCGACGGGTCGTCTCGTCCGCTCTCGGCACGCCACCTGCGGTGCAGCGCCTCGTAGATGCGCGCGAGCGTGCCGTCGTCGCGCCAGCGCTCGAAGTAGCGGTAGACCGTTGTCGGTTTGGGAAAGTTGCGCGGCAAATCGCGCCACGTGCAGGCGTTTTTGGTCTGATATAGAATGGCGTCGAGCACGCGGCGGCGGTCGGTGAGTGAGGGGCGACCGCGATGCAGGCGGGGCGGCAGCAGCGGCTCTACGATGGCCCACTGCGCGTCGGTCAGGTCGGTCGAGTAAGGGCGGTGACTCATGAGGCGGCGAACCTCCCCACGCGCTGCTTGCTCCATTCATGAGCACACTCTGAGAGTGTGTTCATGAACGTGGCGCGAGGCGGTTGAGCAGAAGCCGTGTCAACGCTACGTAGATGAACGCCTCCACCGTCGAGGCTAGCCGCTCGAAGTCCAGCACGAGCCTGCGACATCGCTTCAGCCAGGCAAACGTTCTTTCCACCACCCACCGGCGCGGCACTGCCGCAAAGGGACCCTTCGCCTGCGTCACCACCTCGAAATCGACACCCAGCGCCTTGGCGTGCGCTTCGAGCGGACCACTCACGTACGCGCCGTCGGCCCACAGCTTCACTAGGCTCGCACTGCGAGCGGCCGCGCGCTCAATCAGTTCGTATGCCGCCGCTTTGTCGTTGGCCGACGCTACCGTGACGGCGACCGAGAGCAGAAACCCCTCGGTGTCGACGCACAGGTGCTGCTTGCGCCCAACCACTTTCTTGTTCGGATCCTTGCCCCGCTCGTTCGCCTCACCGGCGGCTTGCACGCTGCGACTGTCCAGGCTGCCCGCCGACGGATCTTCGTCTCGTCCGCTCTCGGCGCGCCACCTGCGGTGTAGCGCCTCGTAGATGCGCGCAAGCGTGCCGTCGTCGCGCCAGCGCTCGAAGTAGCGGTAGACCGTGGTCGGTTTGGGAAAGTCGCGCGGCAGATCTCTCCATGTGCAGGCATTCTTGGTCTGGTAGAGGATGGCGTCGAGCACGCGGCGTCGGTCGGTGAGCGAGGGGCGTCCTCGGTGCAGGCGCGGCGGTAGAAGCGGCTCGACGATGGCCCACTGCGCGTCGGTCAAGTCGGTGGAGTAAGGGCGATGGCTCATAGAGCAGCAAACCTCACCGCCCGCTGCTTGCTCCATTCATGATCACACTCTGAGTGCTACGACGACATCCGAGCGGAGCAAGCCGTATAAGTTGCAGTCAGAATCAGCGGCATAACCCTTGGCTGCGGGCGACGCAAAGGCGGGCGGCTTTTGCTCTGTCTCGGCACCGGCGACTACATTGCCCGCTCACACTTCCGCGGCTTTGCGCGCCAGAGCCTTGTCTTGTAAGTTGAAATCGTGAGCCATTTCGGCTCTTCGAGCACGTAAGCCCGTAGCCTTTCAGGTCCCGATCAGGCCCAGCCGAAGTCAAGACCGGATAACAGCCAGGGCCGCGACTGCTCGCAACGCCGACCCAGAGTCCGAACAGTTGCCTGAACCAGAGCACGCCCTCGGGTGCGTTTCAGAGTTCGATTCCGCAAGAATGGTCCACAGGTAGACAAGACTCATGTGCGCTAGGAAAACGCCTGGCCTCGTCGACGTCGACGTGTCGAAACGCTCGCTCGATGTGCACGTGCTTTCCTCGAACGAGCGCTGGAAGAGCGCCAACACGCCTGTCGGTACCGACGAGTTGAGCACCCGCATCGCCGCGCTCTCGCCCACGCTCGACGTGCTCGAAGCGACCAGCAAATACGAAGCTCCGTGCGCTGCTGCGCTGCTGCGCTGGCCGCTGCGAGCGTGCCGGCCGCCGTCGTCAACCTCCGTCAGACGGGCGACTTCGTCCTGACGATGGCAGACGCGGTGCGGCTGACCTGAGTGGTGGCGTGTGGGCGGTTCTTCTGGCGTGCGCGCTCAGTCGTCAGGTCGGCGATTCGACGCGCGACCTGGCGCAACTCAAGCGCTTCGGCAGATGTATGGCCGGGCAGGCTTCGAACTGCTCCGCAAGCGCGTCCCGTGCGTTGCGTGATCACGCAAAGTGCAGGCGCGCCCAAACTGGGACAACTTCAGTCGTTTGCTCAGTCCTGGCGCTGTGGCCGTGTCAGACTAGCGGTCGGCGAGGTGGGCGGTCCACATCAGGATAACGCCGCAGCGCGCGTCGAGGTTGGCGGCGATGCTTCCGAACGGTTCGGGCGCAGCCAGAGGCAGTTGGTAGGCTTCGACGGCGCGCAGGTCGGCAGGGACGAACTGCTCGTACCCTCCGTCGGCGATGCGCAGGCCGTCGATAAAGATGGTCGGATCGCACAGCGTGCCCGAAAGCGAGCGTGCCTGCACTCTGCGTGTCCTTGTGACTGACGTGCGTGGCGGCCGCTGGTTGCTCATCGTCAGGAACGGTACGCGTCGCGTGAGACCCGCCATCCCACTTGCTCGCCAGCGATCGGTCTCCTCGGCGTCAAAAAACTTCCCGCGTCCTTGCGCTCGCCGCTCGCCGAACCCCGCCAGCGCCAACTGCGCCCGCGTTCTCGCCTCAACGTCTACGTTGGGGAGCACGATGGAGGTCTGGCGGAGAATGATGCTCAGCGCCGTCGCCGAGTCCGGGTTGGCGATGTCGACTTCGACTACGCCGTAGCCCGCTCGCTGCAATCGGAGCACAAGTGCCGATACGCCTTCTTCGACCGTAACACGAAACACCCCCCTGTCGTCGGTCACATCTGCCGAGCGCAGCAGGTCGTCGACGAACTGGAACACCGTTACCCCGGAGAGGGGGGTGCCGTCGACATCGTAGACCGTTCCGCCGACGGTCTGCGCGGTCGAAACCGAGGTGGTCAGCAAAAGCAGCGAGGCGAGCACAAGGAGGGCGCGCCGCGGTCGTGCTGGGGTAGGACGGGTGAAGCAGGCTGGAGAAATGGTCATCGTGGTGGGGGCGCTGGGTGGGCGCGGTCCAGAGGGGAGCAACGGCCGGAACAGGCTACGGGTCCGATTGGCGCTCAGGGATCGAACGGTGCGTTGAGTTCGAGGAGTGGGCACCTAGCCATCCGATTCGGGGAGTGGGCCGGTCCAAAACAGGACGACGGCGCATTGCGGATCGCCGCTGCGGACGGCGTTATAGGGCGGAGGCGCGCTGATGGCGGACTGATAGGCCTCGACGCCTTGCACGTCGTTGGGTATTCGGAATGGAGCATTGCTCGTATTGAGCATGTAGACTCCATCGACGTAGACGGTGGGGCTGCACAGGCCGCCCGACAGCGTGCGCGCCCACAACTGCGCGTCCAACAGTGAGCCGCGAATCGGCGCATCTCTCGACGGCGGACCGAACGACTCGACCAGAAACGAAACGCGCCGTGCCAGCCCTTGCACGCCGGACGCGCGCCACGTTTGGTTCTCGGGTGTCACGTACTCGCCCCATCCCTTCCGAGCGCGCTCCCGAAAGCCCGATCGGACAGCCACCATCGACAAGTCGTCTGCGTCGCGTTCGATCTCCAGGTCCGGCAGCACGATCGGCCCCGGCTCCATCACGGCTTCGATAGACGCCTCACGGGTTCGCTCCATCCGGGCCACCAGTGTGAGATAGGCGACGTGGCGAAACTGCACGTCGAACGGCTGCCCCCGGCGCTTTCCCGACACGCGAAACCTGCCTTCTCGGTCGGTCACCGCTGCTGCAAGCAGTACGCCGGTCGTGTCGGTCATCTGAACGACAGCTCCTTCTATCGGAGCGCCCGCTGTCGAGACGAGCGTTCCGCTGACGGTCTGAGCGCGAGCGGTATTCGTCAGCATCAGGCCGAGCAGCAGACATGCGGCAACCCAGCCGCCCAGGCCAGACATGGTTAACGAGAAGCCGACTCGCCCGGCACGCCGCCTTGGAGTTCGGCGATGAGTTCGCGCATCGGCAGACGCTCGGCATAGGTCAGCGCAAAGCTAGACGGGCCGAGGTTGAGCACCACATCCGACCCAAAGGCGACCGCCCGCAGTTTGTCGAACGTCATGCCCAAACGCAGGAACTCGCCCGAAACGGAGCGCTGCTGCCCCTCCACCTGAAGCGCGTTGATTTCAGGCCAATCGAACCGCTGCCCGTCTACCAGCATCGAGACCGGTGTGTAGTCTACCGCCGCCGTGTTGACCCCACCATTGGCGCGGACGACGAGATAGGCGCCCGCGTCGGTGCAGGTGTCGTCCAGGCAGCGGCTAACTGCGGATAACTGATACATTGCCTGTGCTGCTCGCGTCGCACCAATGGACGAAGGTGCGCTGTAGAGCGGAATGGCACGCGTTCGGAGCGCGGGCTGTCCTTGGTCGGTCGTCTGCTGGACCGAAGAGGAGGCGCACCCGGCGAGAAGGACGGCGAAGAGAAGAGCGAAGTAACGCATGGCAATTGAAGTAGAGGTGTGCGTATACGTTACAACGCCTGGCACGCCGCTGCAAGTCTATTTCGCACCGCGCAAGCTACTCACCACTGCACCCGAACCGACGCGCCGAGCCGTCCCGCCACGAGCATCGGGACGGCCCGGACGCGCAGCGATCCAAATTGCGCGCGCCGGAAGTCGATGGACTGATTGATGCGGCGCGACGAGCGATAGGAGTCGACCATAGACCATCCCTTGATGTAGACGTACGCGACAACTCCGACGACGAGCAGCGCGGCTATCGCAGTCGGGTCGACCTCCTCTTCGACCGCACTCGTCACCCGACGAGCAGAAGACGATGAGCGGCTGGTTGCCCAACTGAATCAATGCGCCCGTGAGCGCCACGCCGTATGCCGCCAGCTCACCCGCTGCGAACCGTCCCGCTTTGCCGAACTCCCCATTATAGAGGTGCCCGCCTCCGGGAACGAGGTACGACAGCCCAGCGGCGAGTAAGGGCGAGCGCTTGTGGCCTCTGTTGGTCGAGTCGACGTGGGACGGGTCGATGGGCGCCCGCGTCTGAGCCAAGGCCGAAGACGGAAGGACGAACAGGAGCACAAGCAGGCCAAAGCGCATGGGAGCAGTGGATAGGAGGGGCGTCAGGCTGGCGAAGCGACAAGGTAGGAGATGCGAGCAGAGCTCCGACGGCGAAAACCGCGTGACGCCCTCTCACGTGCGTGCGGCCTTCCTACCTTGCCGTCTGCCCAACGCCCTCGTCCCAACCACCCGCCGCGCCGTGCAGACCAAGTTCATTTTCGTCACCGGAGGCGTCACCTCGTCGCTCGGAAAAGGCATCTTTTGCGCCTCGCTGGGCCGACTGCTCGAAGCGCGCGGCCTGCGCGTCACGATCCAGAAGTTCGACCCCTACATCAACGTCGATCCGGGGACGATGAACCCCTACGAGCACGGCGAGGTCTACGTGACGCGCGATGGCGCCGAATCCGACCTCGATCTGGGCCACTACGAACGCTTTTTGGGGCGCGAGACGAGCCAGGCCAACAACGTCACCACGGGCCGCATCTACCTCGAGGTGATCACCAAAGAGCGCGCCGGCGCCTACTTGGGCAAGACCGTCCAGGTGGTGCCGCACATCATCGACGAGATCAAGAGTTGGATGCGCAAGCTGGGCGAGACCGGCGACTACGACGTAGTCCTGACCGAGATTGGGGGGACCGTGGGCGACATCGAGAGCCAGCCCTACCTCGAGGCCATCCGCCAACTGCGCTACGACCTGGGCAAAGACAACACGCTCGAAGCGCATCTGACGCTCGTGCCCTACCTCGCCGCGGCCGGAGAACTCAAGAGCAAGCCGACGCAGCACAGCGTCAAGACGCTCCTTTCGTATGGATTGCAGCCCGATCTGCTCGTGTGCCGAAGCGAGCAGCCGCTCGACGCCGACATCCGGGGCAAGCTGGCCCGCTTTTGCAACGTCGAGCCGCGCGCCGTCATCGCCGCGCTCGACGCCGAGAGCATCTACGAAGTCCCGCTCCTCTACCGCGAGCAGAAGCTGGACGACATCGTGCTCGAGAAGCTCGGGCTGACCGGAGACAAAGCGCCAGATCAGCCCGAGATGGACGAGTGGGTCGATTTCCTCCGCCGGCTCAAAAACCCCGAGCGGACGGTCGAGATCGCGCTCGTCGGCAAGTACGTCGAGCACCAGGATGCCTACAAGTCGATTTCCGAAAGCTTCATTCTGGCCGGAGCAGCGACCGGTGTGCAGGTTAGCGTGCGCTACGTGCTGTCGGACGAACTGACGGCAGAAAATGTCGCCGACACGCTGGGAGGCGTCGCCGGAGTGCTGGTGGCGCCGGGATTCGGGGATCGGGGGATCGCTGGGAAGGTCGAGGCCGTCCGCTGGGCACGTGAGCGCGACGTGCCGTTCTTCGGCATTTGCCTGGGCATGCAGTGCGCCGTCATCGAGTTCGCCCGCAACGTCTGCGGCTGGGCGGACGCCCACTCAGCCGAGTTCGACCCCGACACCGAGCATCCCGTCATCGCGATGATGGCCGAGCAGAAAGACATCACCGAGAAAGGCGGTACGATGCGGCTGGGCGCCTACGAATGTGCTCTACAATCCGGAAGCCGAGCGCACGCCATCTACCAGTCGGATCGAATAGAGGAGCGTCACCGGCACCGCTACGAGGTCAACAACGTGCTGCGCTACAAGCTGCTCGAGCACGGTATGCAGTGTACCGGCGTCAATCCGGCCAACGACCTGGTCGAGATCGTCGAGTTGCCTCGGAAGCGCTGGTTCGTTGGGGTGCAGTTTCATCCAGAATACCGCTCGACGGCGCTCCGCCCGCACCCGCTGTTTGTCTCGTTCGTTGAGGCTGCGAGCTCCTACGCCTCCGAGAAAGACATCGCCAGTGAGCCTAAGAAGCGCAGCCGGAAGCGCACGCAGCATCTGGCTGCAGCCAAAGCCGTAGAGGAGGGATGATGCTGTGGAAGGAGAGCTTTGGCTCTCTTTGTCTGTATCCGTCTGTATCCGGAAAGTGGCTCCGCTTACCGATCTCCTACTCGTACTACTTCTCGCGCGGCCATTGATTGGCACGTTTGTTCTGCTGCGCCAATCGCGCCGTCTCGCCGATCCGTTTCTGCCGGGTCGCCGTGCGTTTGGCGTTGAGGATCCACTCGAGAATGCCTCGCTGCGCCGATGCAGGAAAGGTGTTCCAGTGATCTCGGGCGGGCGGATGGCGTGACAGCGCGGAAGCGAGGTCGTCGGGGACGAGTAGGTTTTCTACGTCGTCCAAGGCGGTCCAGCTTCCGTCTCGTTTGGCCCGCGCGACCAGGGCCGAACCGGCGGGCATCATCTTACCTTGGGCCTCCATCCGGGCGACGCGCTCTTTGTTCAGGCGCGACCAGTTGCTTCCGGCGTTACGCTGCGCGAAGTAGAGCATCGATCGCTCGTCGTCCAGTTTGCGCGGCAGGCTATCGACCCAGCCGAAGCACAGAGCTTCCTCGACCGACTCGTCGTAGGTAACGACGGGCTTGCCGGTCGCCTTCTTGTAGTAGACGAACCAGACGTTCTTTTCCGTCCCCGAGTGCTCGGATAGCCAGGCTCGCCACGCATTGCGAGTCAGCGGGTGGACGGCGTTGTCCGGAGCGCCTTCCAGGTTGGCGAACGCGTCTGTATCGCCGCCCATCGGACTAAAACGCTGTACCGGCGGCCATTTCGACGCCGAAATAGCCGGCGACCGTCGCCGCGTGATCGGCAAACGTCGGGCGCAAGCCCAGGTCGCGCGGGTTACCGTCGCCGTAGTAGAGGACGGGGACGTACTCGCGGTTGTGATCGGTCGACGGCGTCGTCGGATCGTTGCCGTGATCGGCTGTGATCAGCAGGCGTCCGCCTTTGGGGAGAGCGGCGACCAGTCGAGGGAGGGCGGTGTCGAACGCTTCCAGTGCCTTTGCGAAGCCTTCTACGTCGTTACGGTGGCCGTATTTGGAGTCGAAATCGACGAGGTTGGTCCAGATAAACGTCGGACGGTTCATTCCGCGTGCGGCCTCCATCGCCTGGAGCGTCTGCTCGATGCCGTCGGCGTTGTCGTCCGTCTTGTGCGCCCGGTTGAAGCCGACGCCCGCAAACAAGTCATAGATCTTGCCGACGGCGACGGTCTGAACACCGTTGCGCTGCAGCACCTGGGGGAGGGCAGGACGCGGTGGCGGCATCGCGAAATCACGCCGCTGAGCCTCGACGCGCTCGTAGGCGCCTTCCTTGCCGGTAAACGGGCGCGCGATCACCCGGCCCACGGCGTGGTCGCCCACGCACACCTGCTCGCGCGCTACGCGGCACCAGCGGTAAAGTGTTTCGAGCGGCGTCACATCGACGTGCGCGGCGATCTGGAAAACGCTGTCGGCCGACGTGTAGACGATCGGATGGGCCGTCTTGCGATGCTCGTCGCCGTAGCGAGCGATGATGTCGGTCCCGCTCGCCGGTTCGCCGCCGATGACACCGCTGACGCCGATGGCCTCGCGAAACGAATCGAGCAGGTGAGCCGGAAGACCGTTCGCGTAGGTCGGGAACGGCGTCGTGAGTTGCAGGCCCGCCAGTTCCCAATGCCCGCTAGTCGAGTCCATCCCAGCAGACTGCGCGGCCATGCGACCGTAGGAGGCGCGTGGACGGAGGACGGGTGAAATGCCTGCAAGTGGCCGCGTGTGGCCTATGCCCAGCGCCTGCAGGATGGGTAAGCGCATCGGGCGCTGCTCGGCTATGTTGCCCAGCGTGTCGCAGTCGGTCTCGCCATAGTCGGCGGCATCGGGTTGCGCTCCGACACCGACGCCGTCGAGGACGACGGTGACGAAGAGCGAAGCATGAGGATCGGTCACAGGCAAGGGGATGGCGGGGCGCGAGGGAGCGTGCGCAGGAAGTTTAACTGTAAAGTATGGGTTCGCCTTCGCGATACGAGGCTTCGAGCGCAGCGGTGGCATCTTCGCGCAGCAGTTCGGGAGACGATTCTGCACCTCGCAGCGCGCCGCCGACGATTACGCGTGTGCCTTCGGGCGCATTGAGCGCTTGGTGAGCCGCCCCGACCCAGGCTTCGATGGCGTCGGGCGAGTCGCGGACGAACGCGCCGTACTGCAACTCGCCGAATACTTCGACGCGGTGCCCGGAGGCGATCTCGCGCACGCTCGCTTCGAACCGAGCATCTCGTTCGGGCGACGGCTCGGCGGCCACGCCTTCTTCTTCGGCGAGGTGGAGCATAACCAGCGCGAACGGACCGTCGACTTCCAACTCCTCGGCGATGATCTCGCGGCGCGGTTTGAGCGGAGCGTCGTCGCTGGGTACGGGAGCCCGGAGATCGTCAGCGGTGAGCGCGTCGTCAGGCGAAGGCTCGCTGATGGTAGTAGCCGTGTCAGATGCGGCGCCGAGCGGTGGAGCGGCGTGAGGGGGCAACGGAGCGAACTCGTTCGCATCTCCCGACGCGATCTCCATCGCATGAGCGGTCGACAGGAGCAGGCGTTCGATGAGCGCGCCGTCGAGCGCGCCCTCGTCAACAGTGTCGGCGAGCAGGAGGTGGTCGACGCCTCCGAGCTGGAAACGCGTCGAGACGACCTCGCGGATGTCCAACTCTTCCTTGTAGTATTGCAGTGCGCTGCGCGTCAGTTGTGATCCGATGCGGTAGCGTGCAATCTCTCCGGTCTCATCAGGGCCTAGCGCCGTCCGGTCGAGGAACGAACGCTTCGACGCAGGGCCGTGCGCAAACACGTTGCGCGACGCGACGTGAACGACGGTGTAGCGCCCTCCTTCGTGTCTCAGCACGCACACCGTCTGCGCACCCGACGAAAACAGCAGCGACTTGACTAGGTGAGCGTGTGCCGCGAAGGCAGCTTGCTCGGGCGTCACGCTGTCCGGGTCGCGCGGCGTTTCCGAACGAACGCGGGCGACCGACTTGGTCAGCTGTTGGAGCGTCGGCGGCTCGGCCTCGGGCGACAGCGTCTTGGGGGCCGACGGAGCCGATCCGGGAACGGGAGGGGGCGGCCCTTCGGGGACGCCTTCTTCCTGAGCAGCAGCGCCGCGCACCCGCACCGGCGAAACGATACCGTCGCTCGGAGCGCCGAGAGCCGGAGTTGTGCTGTCGGCTCGTGTCCGGCTTGGACGCGACCGGCGTTTCGAAAAGGCAGCGGCGAGGCTTCCGACAATCACGAGGGTAAACAGGATAGCCGCAGCGTACAGCATCCAGTCTTCGGGCAGAGAGGCAGTCACGGAAGTCGGAGGCAGGAGGAGATGGGCGGCATGTCGGGGCGGAACCCGGCTCGGAAAGGTACCCGATGCGACGCTCCGGTGTCAACCACCACATGGGACAACTGAGCGCGCACCATTTAGGTCGTCTCGGCTTCCGATTCGCTGCCGTCGTGCGCGCAACGGGATAAGAGTGGATGGGTCGCGGCAATGAGCAGACGGCGACAACACACCCTGTTTGGGAGGGCCGAATCAGGATGAGATGGGGTTGTCCGAGAGAGTCCCGTCGTGAGACAGAGAGGAGCGCTAGAAACGTCTTGTCTCACTTTTTAAATCAAGAATCGCCCATTTGGAGGCAGTAAAGGCCGATTCACTACCAGTGTCTCACTGCTGGTACGGATGTTGTCGAAGGACAGAGTAGCCACTTAGAAGCACCGCTTCGCCATTTCCTGCACGCTCTCGCGTCCCCCAAGCGGACGCTCCGAGCCGAGGGCTTTCTCCACTCCACTCTCCTACATCTAGATGCCTTCCGCCACAACGCGCTCCTATGCTCTAGCGCTGCTGCTCTGTATGTTCGCCGTTCCGACGGCCTTCGCTCAACGTTCGACCGACACCATCCCCGACGATGTGCGCGGAACGGTATACGCCGAAGTAGACGCCACGCCGACGCGCGCTCTGCCTGTCGTCGCTTCATCCAATAGCCTGACGTGCAAGACCTATTCGTATAACGATCTCAAGGCGCTCAACAACAACAGCGTCGCCGCCGGTACGGCTACGCTCAAGCTGCCCGCCGACGCCTGCCCTGTCGAGGTCAACTTCACGTCATACAGCCTACCCGGCGGCATGGCTCAGCCCTTCGATAAGCAGGTGCTCTACCGCAATGTGACAGCCACCTACGGCCCCGGTACCCACACGATCACGGTCGGTCTGCCGCAGTGCACCTGGCAGACCGATCTCTACATAGGTGACATCCAGAGCGAACTCACAACCGGCGGCCACAAGGCCAACACGCTGCTCCACTGGGACTACTATACCAACAGCCACGCCTCGTCTCGGCAGTCGCACCGCGGCGTCGCGCAGTCGTTCGCTCCGGTTGCCTGTGGCACCCCGTCGACGCCTAACGGATTCGAGGATGGAAATGGAGGAAGCAGCAACCAGTTCGCGTTCGCCTGCGCAGCCAACGGTGGTCAGGGCACGTCGATCGACTTCTACGCGACCGGCATGGGCAGCAACTCTGCCTCGGTCAACCCGGCGATGGTCGCCATTCCCAACCCGTCGAACGTCGACTACATCATCGCTCAGGTGACGATCAAGGACGAAGCGGCCGCGACGGTCGCGTTCGAAACGGCAGGCGAGTACAAAGTGCTGTCGGCTCCCACTTCTTCGGACGCTGGCAAGGGCTTCTTCTACCGCGTTCGCCTCGCGGGCGGCACCAACATCGACAAGGTGACGGCGACGGTCAACACGGGGGGACAGGGAACGCCCAAGAACACGCCGCGCGCGCTCAACCTCTACGTCGTGCGCAACGGCGGCAACGGCAACCAGGCCGCCGGTCTGTTCAGTGAGAAAGACGTGTTCGTCAACCGCACCTCAATGGTCAGCGAGACGATCGCGCTTCCCGCTGCCAACCGCGCCCGCGACATCACGGTCACCTACGCGCTCACCGACGTGCAGAACGACGGCCGCAGCGTCATCGTCGACGTTACCGCGGGTGGCGTCACGACGCAGCAGACCGTCACGATTCCGAACAACGGCAGCGAAGCCTTCCTGGGCAGCGCGACGCTCACGGGCGTCCCGGCCAACGTCTCGAATGTCGTCGTCAAGGTCACCTCGCCCAGCGGCGGCGACAGCGTCTTCCTCAACGCCGCATCGGCTACGAGCAAGGGCGACTGCTTCGCCACCATCGGCGACACGGTCTACAACGACGACAACCGCAACGGCACGCAGAACGTCGGCGAAACCGGAATCGACGGAGTCAAAGTCACGCTGACGACGCCCGGAGCCGACACCACCTGCGGCACCAGCGACGATGTGTTCGTTGCCGACGCCACGACTGCCAACGGAGGCAAATACCTCTTCGAAGGACTCGCCCCCGGCGCCTACTGTGTCACCGTCGACGAGAGCGGCGTTGCAGGCAAGGACCTGACCACGAACAACAGCCCCGACGCCAAGACGGTCACTGCGGGTGACAACTACCTCGACGCCGATTTTGGATTCGCGACCAAGCGCATCAGCCCGGTCCTCGAGTGTGTCGTCAACGAGGGCGGTCACTACCGCGCCTTCTGGGGATACAACAACCCGACCGGCTCGCAGCAGCAGATCCTGATCGGCAGCCGCAACCGCTTTACGACGGCCAGCAACGGCGACGAAGGCCAGCCGACGCAGTTCGCACAGGGACGCGCGTTTCAGGCGTTCTCCACCACGTTCTCTAGCGGAGCGACGCAGACCTGGGTCCTCGACGGCAAAACATCGTCGGCCAGCGCCAACAGCACGCCGTGCAAGGTCGTCGACCTCGAGGTCACCAAGACGGTCGACAACGCGACGCCGGTTCAGGGCGACAACGTGACGTTCACCATCGTGCTCGAAAACAAGGGCCCGGACGCTGGTGAAGTAGTTGAGGTGACGGACAAGCTCCCGACCGGACTCGACTACGTCAGTCACACGGCCAGCCGCGGTACCTACGCCCCTGGAACGGGCGTGTGGAACCTCGACGCGACCAGCAGCAACAAGCTGCCCGTCGGCACGAGTGTTCTGACCATCACGGCCAAAGTGTCGACGCCGAACCCGGTGACGAACATCGCGCAGGTGAGCAAGTCGGCCAAGTACGATCCCGACTCGACGCCCGGCAACGGCGACGCGAATGAGGACGATCAGGACAGCGCAACGGTCACGCCGAGCAGCCTGCGACCGAAGCCGACCTCGAGCTCGTCAAGAGCGTCGACAAGCCCGCGCCTCAGAAGGGCGACGTGGTGACGTTCACGATCCGCGTCGACAACGAAGGCCCCGTCGATGCGACGGGCATCGAAGCGACCGACATCGTCCCGGCCGGACTTACGTTCCAGGCCATCACGGCCGGGTCGGGTGCGACCTACGACGCGTCGACCAAGACGATCACGTGGGCCATCGGCGCGCTCGGCAACGGCAACCACGCCACGCTGGCCTACACCGCCAAGGTGGACGCCGAAGGCACGTTCGTCAACATCGCGCAGATCAGCAAATCGGACCAGCCGGACGGCGACTCGACGCCGGGTAACAACAACCCGGGCGAAGACGACCAGAGCGCTGCGACCGTCACGACGAGCGGAAGCTCGGGCGGCGGCAACGCCGGTGTCGAGAGCGAAGGCTCGATGGCCTCGCTCCTCGCCCAGCGCCTGTTCGAGCGACGCCAGGACGCGCGTGCTCAGACCGCTCTGATGGCAGCTCCGGCTCCGTTCCTGTTCGCGTCCCAGAGCGCGTCGAGCGGCAAAGGCGCGGATGACGGCGGCCTGCGCAGCATCGTGCCGACCAACGGTCCGAACGAGTCGATTGCCTACGAAGTCACGCCGGGCGACCTGCTCGGTGTCACCAACGCAACGAGCGTCTTCGCCGCTGACTACCTGCGCACCGAGGGACGCCGCATGGGTGCTCTGTTCGGAGCCATCAGCCCGGCCGGAGTGCTCTACGACCACGCCAAAGCGACCTGTGACCGCCTGGGTGGCGGACGCATGGAAAGCATCGGCCTGATCGACGTGGACGGACGCCCGTTCGTGATGCAGCACCTGATCCACCCGGACGGAAGCGTTGACTACGCGGTCTCGCTCGTTGCCTACCGCAGCGGAGCCGAGTTCGAGGTCGACAGCCGCTTCGCCTACTCGGACTACACGCCGAGCGGAGCCAGCGGAGTCGTCAACCTCCAGGTGTGGAGCGTCAGCCCGGCCTACACGGTCGAGTTGGTTCAGGGTCTTTTGGCCGAGCTGAGCGCTCAGGGCAACGTCAGCTACCTCAACTCGTACGACAACGCTCCGGCCACGCCGAGCACGTTCGTCCAGAGCGGTCGCTACGAGGAGGGCAACCTGCACCTCCGCCTTGCCGGAACGCCCAGCGGCACCCTGACGGTCAGCGGGTTCGCCGCCCGTACGGAAACCGAAGCCGCCGCCGGAACGCAGTCTGAGTTTACCCAGACGATCACGCTGCCCGCCGCGACGGACGCCAATGCGACGTATACCAACGTCACCGTCCCCGTCGGGACGATCTTCGACGCACGCTTCTCGGTTCAGCACGGCAGCAGCGCCTCGGTCGATCAGCTCTACTACGCCGACGGCGCGTGGAGCTACACGTCGGGCAACGCGACGGTTCAGAGCTTCGCCACCGGCATCGACGGACGCGACGCCGAGGAAGACGCGTACCACGTCGAGCGCAGCGCGAGCTTCGCTGGGTCGGTCGTCGACTTCGCCAGCATGTTTCGCTACTTCCGCCCCAACGGACAGCCGGTCGACCTGACCGGTTACCAGGCCCTGAGCTTCACGGCCAAGGGAACGGGACGGTACAGCGTCGTCGTCGAGAAGGCGGGCATCCAGAGCTGGGATCAGCACCAGTTCGAAATCGCCCTGACCGGCGACGAGCGCGAGATCACGATTCCGCTGTCGGACCTGCGCCGCTCGGCTGGAAGCGAAGGACTCGATCCGTCGGACGTTACCTTGCTGGCGTTCTACGCGCTGGGCAACAACCAGTCGGCCACGGCCTTCGATCTCACCGTTGAGAACGTCCGCTTCACCCGCAACACGCGCTTCACGTCGAACGGCGAAGCCGCCGGTGCAGGCGAGCTAGCGCTCAACGGCAACGCGCCCAACCCGTTCGCGGGCCGCACGGACATCCGCTTCACGCTGCCGACCGCCTCGGACGCGCGCATCGAGATCTACGACATCACCGGCCGCCAGGTCGCCGTCGCCCTTGATCGCACGATGACGGCGGGCAGCCACAGCGTACCGTTCGCTGCCGACGGTCTCACGGCGGGCGTCTACCTCTACCGCTTGATCACGCCGATGGGCGCCAAGACGGGACAGATGACGGTGGTGCGCTAAATTGAAGTAAGCACAACGGCTCCTACGATAGCCAGCCGCGCCCCCGATGCCTCACGGTGTCGGGGGCGCGGTGTATTTGGGCGGTGAGGTTACGTCAGCGATCTGCGTGGGTCTTACTAGGCAGTCGCACAGCGGCTTCAACCCTCCACCTTTCTCCATCTCCACCATGCGTCGAGCTACTTCTCTTAGGCTTTCGTCCACTCTCATTGCGCTGACGTGCGCAGTCCTTGCCCTCACTCTCCCAGCTGCCGCTCAGCCTCAGCCGATCCTCGTCAAAGACATCAACTCCGGTTCGAGATCGTCCGGTCCTAGTTCGTTCGTGACGACGACGGACGGGACCCTGTACTTCATCGCCGAGGACGGTACGAGCCTGGGAATTTGGACGAGCGACGGCACCGGGTCCGGTACGAACCGCGTCACCAACATCTCGGGAGACGTTAACGACGCCGCTGGTCTGGTGGCGGTGGGCAACCGCCTGTTCTTCGCTGCAACCGAAAGTTCGGACCGCGAACTGTGGACGAGCGATGGCACGATTTCCGGCACTGCGCGCGTCGCCGACATCAATCCTGGCTCCGGAAGCTCGTCCCCCTTCGAGCTGACCGCTGCTGGCGACCTCTTGTTCTTCGTTGCCACCGACGACGGCACGACGGGCAGAGAACTCTGGCGCAGCGATGGAACGGCCGCAGGTACGTTCCGCCTCACCGACATCAGCCCTGGGGCGGCTGGCTCGAGTCCAATTGGCCTCACAGCCGTCGGATCGACGCTGTTCTTCGCTCCTGCAGACCCGGTCAACGGGAGTGAGTTGTGGAAGACCGATGGCACGGTCGCGGGCACCCAGATCGTGCGCGACATCCTGCCGGGCTCTCTAGGCTCGAATCCGCGCAACCTGACAGTCGCCGGATCGACACTGTTCTTCACCACTCAGGGTAATCTGTGGACGAGCGACGGCATGGAAGCTGGTACTCAGGCCGTTCCGACCTCGGTCCGCAACGTGAACTCGGTCGTGGCGCTGGGCAGCGAAGTGTACTTCACAGCCACCGCCGCTGGCGAGTCTGGACTCTATCGGAGCGATGGGACGGAGCAAGGAACCGTCCTCGTCAGCGCCGGGGTGAGTTCTACGAGTAGCGATATGATTACGGTGGCGGCCGGGGCAGTCTATTTCAGCGCCGACGTGAGCGGAAGCGGCCCCGAACCGTGGCGCAGTGGAGGAACAGAGGCGACGACTGGGAGGATTGCTGACGTTCGACCGGGACCAGAGGGGTCGTCGCCCAGCAACTTCAGCTCGGTCGGACCGACGGTCTACTTCCAGGCCAACGACGGCACGAACGGTGCAGAACTCTGGCGTACCGACGGCACTGAGGCAGGTACGGTATTGGTCGGAGACCTCAGTCCAGGGTCGAGCGGATCGGGGCCTCGGTATTTCCACGCCGTTGGACAGACGCTGTTTTTCAGCGCGCGTACCAATGCCGATGGATACGAACTGTGGAAAATCGACGGTGCCGACGTATCGGTCGGGCTGACCGCGTTTGGCGCTACGCTCGACGACATCGCACTCTCGCTGGCCGGTCCCAGTCCGTTTGCCGACCGCTCGTCGGTGACGCTGAGCGTTGGCCAGCAGCAGTTCGCGCGCGTGGCACTGTTCGACGCATTGGGACGCGAGGTGGCGGTGCTGTACGATGGCGCAGTTAGTGGTTCGGTAGAGCTGTCGATACCAGGCGACGGCTTGGCATCGGGCGTGTACGTGGTGCGCGCCGAGGGCGAGTCTGGGACCGTCTCACGCCTGATCATCCGTTCGCGCTAAACCAACGGCTCCTACAACACCCAACCGCGCCCCCGATGCCCCAGCAGTGCCGGGGGCGCGGTGTGTTTGGGCTACTTACCCCGTATACTGATCTCACACTTCCCATCGCGTGAAGCAATCATTCACTACCGCCATACTGTGTCATGAAGTCCACCACACACCTCTTTGCTGCTTGTTGTGCAGCGTTCATTTTTTCATTGACATTTGCTTCTGACGCACAAGCGCAGCAACAACCTACGCTCGTCAAAGACATCAACGCCGGGCCCGGGAGTGGCAACCCGCTCAATCCTGTTCTGACAGCGAATGGCACACTTTATTTCGTAGCCAATGACGGCACCGGTAGCGAAATCTGGACTAGTGACGGCACCGATGCTGGGACGGTTGTTGTCTCCAATATCATCGGCGCGATCAACTTCAACGAGCTTGTGGCTGTCGGTAACCAACTCTTTTTTCCTGTCACCGATGGGTCGACGGGACAAGAGTTGTGGACAAGCGACGGCACGGCACTGGGCACTATGCGCGTCGCCGACATTCGTCCCGGCTCCGCTAGCTCCTTCCCCTCGAAACTGACAGCGGTGGGCAACCTGCTCTTCTTCCAGGCCAACGACGGCACGACGGGAGACGAGCTGTGGCGCAGCGACGGCACGCCTGCGGGCACGTTTCGCCTGACCGATATTAACCCCGGAGCGGCTGGCTCTTTTATAAGGGACCTGACGGCCATTGGGTCGACGGTGTTCTTCGCTCCGACGGATCCAGCCAATGGGGCCGAAGTGTGGAAGAGCGACGGTACGGTCGCCGGTACCCAGATCCTGCTCGACATCGTTCCCGGTTCGGATGGCTCGAACCCTGGCGAACTGACCGCTGTCGGTTCGACGCTCTTTTTCACTGCTTCCAGCGTCAGCGGTGGGCAGGAATCGTTGTGGACGAGTGACGGCACGGCACCGGGCACCCAGATCGTCCCCAACTCGCCCACCAGCATCGGCCGCAGTCACAGCGGTAGGCAATGAGGTCTACTTTCGCGGTGTGGATGTAGACGGCTTCGGCTTCTACCGCAGCGACGGTAGCGGCGTGGTCCTCCTCAGCCGGGGACCGAGTGCCACCAGCGCGCAGCGGCTCACTGCTGCGGGCGGCGCGCTCTACTTCGTCGCCAACGGAAGCAGTGGATCTGAGCCATGGCGCAGCGACGGTACGTCGGCCGGTACCGTACAACTCGCTGATGTCCGGCCCGGAACGAGTGGTTCATTTCCCGAAGGCTTCGTCTCGGTCGGCCCGGTGGTGTATTTCCAGGCCAACGACGGTACCACCGGCGAAGAACTCTGGCGGACCGACGGCACCGAAGCAGGAACCGTTCTGGTCCAAGACATCCGCGCTGGATCTCAGAGCTCGACCCCCACTTTCTTGATCGCGGTCGGACAAACACTCTTCTTCAGAGCGCGCACCGACGCAGAAGGGTTCGAGTTGTGGAAAGTGGAAGATGCCAATCTACCCGTCGAATTGACGGCCTTCACGGCTACGCTCGACGGCGATGTGGCGCAACTCGACTGGCAGACGGCCAGCGAAACCAACAGCGACGGCTTCAGTGTCGAGATGAACGACTCCGGGCCCGACTGGCAGTCGCTCGGCTGGGTCGAGGGAGCGGGCACGACGCTCGAGGCGCAGTCCTATGCGTTTCGCACCGATGCGCTGAATCCCGGCACCTACCGCTTCCGCCTGCGGCAGATCGACCTGGATGGAAGCGAGGAGTTTTCGCCCGTCGTCGAGCTTTCCATAGTTGAGCGTGACGCCCTCGCCCTCTCGCTGAGTGGCCCCAGTCCGTTCCGTGACCGCTCCTCTGTAACGCTAGCCGTGGGCCGAAGCCAGTCCGTGCGCGTGGCGCTGTTCGATGCGTTGGGCCGCGAGCTAGCCGTGTTGCACCACGGCCCAGTCGAGGACCCTGTCGAACTGTCGATACCAGGCGGCGGTTTGGCTTCGGGTATCTATGTAGTGCGCGCCGAGGGTGAATTCGGCACCGCCTCGCACGTGATCGTCCGCTCGCGCTGATCTCGCCTTCGGGCGGTAAGATGGACCAGATGACGCTGGTGCGCTAAGCTCCTAAACCAACGGCTCCTACATACGCCGAACGCGCCCCCGATGCCCCAGCGGTGTCGGGGGCGCGGTGCGTTCGTTACAAACCGAGCGCCGCATCGGGCGTGATATCAGAGATCATCCTCCTGCCCTCATGCCTCTCTCCGTTCTTCTGATTTCGTTCGGGCTGCTCGCCTGCACCTCTCCTCAGCCTTCCGCCTCGCCCATACCTTCCGACTCCGCCATGACCCTATTCGACTTCTCCGACGCCGACGCGCCCAGCTGGCGCATCATGAACGACGGCGTTATGGGCGGCCTGTCCAAAGGCTATGTCTCCGTCGAGGACGGCACGCTGCGTTTCACCGGCACGCTCGTCACGCGCGGCGGCGGCTTCACGTCGACGCGCGCGCCCAAACGGCTCGATATGTCGGACTACGACGGTGTCGAACTGCGCGTGCGCGGCGGTGGGCGCACGTTCGAGGTCGAGGTGAGCGACGGCACCATGAGCGGGCGGCGCGACGTGTCGCGGCGTGCTCCATTTGAGACGACGAGCGAGTGGACGTGGATCACGGTCCCGTTCGCTTCGCTGACCTCGACCGCCCACGGCGACCCGGTCGACGCGGGAGAGCTTGACCGCACCCGCGTCCGGCACATCGCGCTCTACATCGCCGACGGTCAGGACGGACCGTTCGAGTTGGAGGTCGACGAGATCCGTGCCTACGCCGACTGATCGAAAGACGAGCGACCGGCCTCCCGCGCCAACCACGCGCGACCCGGAGTCAGTCGTACAGCAGATAGGGCTGACGTGCGGCCTCGAACGCCTGAGCGTCGGCCCGCCATGACGCGATGATGGCGTCGGCATTGGAGCCGTTGCGGAGCATCTGCTCGAACTGCTCAGAGCCTGCCAGCTTGGCGAGCCAGTCGGGGCGTTCGATCAGTTGATCCAGCGTGCCCTGAGCGCGCAGAGCCGTCGCCATGTGGACGCCTAGCTCGACGGGGCGCAGCGCCTGGTGATCGGTCACGAACATGCGGACGCCTTCGACTTGCTCGCCCATGAAGCGCGGCTTGGCGGCGCCGTCGTTGGGCTGCGGCGAGAACACGACCGGCTCGAAGCGGACGCCGGGCAGGTTGCGCGCCGTCAGGTCTGCGGCGAGGGCGTCAGCGTCGGCCCAGGTGGCGCCGATGCGAGCGAACGGGGCGTCGGTGCCGCGGCCCTCGCTGCCTCCCAGCGCTTCCATGAAGCCGGTGCCGGGGTAGAGCGCGGCCGTCTCGAACGTCGGCAGGTTGGGCGACGGAGGATTCCATGCCATGCCGGTCGCGTCCCAGCGCTGCGCCCGGTTCCACCCTTGCATCTCGATCACGCGGAGGTCGAGGTTTTCCAGGCCGCTCATCATCGCCTCGCCTTTGATCATCTGCGCCAACTCGCCCACCGTCAGCCCGTGCGCCAGAGGAATCGGAAACTGGCCGACGAAGGACTCATGCTCCTTCTGCATCGTCCATCCGGCCACGTAGTCGCCGCCGACAGGGTTGGGACGGTCGAGCACGTAGAACGGAATGCCCGCCTCGGCTGCGGCTTCCATCGCCAGGCCCATCGTAGAGATGTACGTGTAGAAGCGCGCCCCCACGTCCTGAATGTCGAACACGAGCGCGTCCAGCCCGGCCAGCGATTCTTGCGACGGCTTGCGATTGGCGCCGTAGAGGCTGAAAATCGGCGTGCCGGTTGCATCGTCCACGCCGTCGTCGATCTTCTCGCCCGCGTCGGCTGTTCCGCGCAGGCCGTGTTCGGGGCCGAAGAGCGCGCCCAGCGTAACGCCGTCCGCGCCGGATACGGCATCGATCAGGTGCTCGCCGCCGACCTGGGCCGTGTGGTTGATGATCAGGCCGACGCGCATGCCGTCCAGGTCCGAGAAGCCGCGCGCGGCCATCACGTCGGCTCCGGTCTGAACGAACGCGCCCAGATCCATCATCTCCCCCGCGCACTCGCCGTCGTCGGGCAAGTCGGCGAGGACAAGCGTCGAATCGGCGCAGTCGGCGTCGGCGATCTCGTCGGGCGACGAGCAGGCGACGAACAAGAGAAGGGCGAGCGGGAGGAGGCGGAGCATCGGAGACGGGGTTGAAGAGCCGCCAAGATAGCTGATTCCGCGTCGCCTCAGCGAATACGGACGGTGTAGCGGACAGTCGTCGTCTCGCCTGCTGGAATGGTCAGCGGGAAGGCGATGGTGTAGGCGTCGATCGCTTCGTGCGGGTGCGACTGGTTGCGCAGCGTCCAATCGCCGTAGACAGGCTCGACGACCGTGACTTCGGCGGCGTCTTCCTTGCGGTTGCGCACTTCGATCTCGACTGTCTGCTCGCTCACGCGGTCGCTGATGCGCTCGTTGCCGACGATTCGGCGCGTGGCGACCACGTCAAACGCGTCGCCGACGTAGAGGCGCAACTCTTCGTTGCGGGGCGTGTGGCCGATGTTATCCTCACCCAAGAACTGGAGTTGGCCGTCGCGGTCGGCTTTGTAGAGGCGGACGGTTCCGGCGGGCAGCGGCATGCCCATGTTGTTGGCCTCGCTATTCTCGAACTCGACGACGACGGCTGCGCTGATCTCGTTCGTGCCGCGTCCACCGCCCGGTCGGCGCTGATTCCAGCCGTAGCGTCCACCCGCATCGACGATCAGGCGCCGCGTGACGCGCGCGTCGGTTGCCGAGAGCAGTTCGAGCTGCTTGGTCTCGCGGTTGGCGAGCGTCGTCGTGCCGTCGAGCGTGTAGAGGTGGTACTCGAAGAACGCCTCTTCCTGGAACGCAGGCGCGCGGGCCGACACCACCTGCACCTCCTCCATCGCCATATAGTCCCGATTCATCATCCGCTGCGGCTGGTTGCGGCGCACTTCTCCGGCCATCAGTTGCAGATTGGCGTTCTTCGAACGTCGCCCCGGATTGGTTGTCGAGCGTTACCCAGCCGGTCACGTCGAGCTTGGTGTCGTCCGCGCTCAGAACGGCGACGTAGTTGGCGCGCCAGCCCATTCCATCGGTCGTGTAGCTGGCCTCGACATTGTGCGTGCCTGCGCGGTCCGCATCGAGGTGCCACAGCAAGCTGGGGCGGCTGACGAGTCCGCCGGGGAGCGAGAGCAGTTCGATTTCGCCCTGAGGGTCCACCAGGATGCGGCCGTCGTCGAGCCGGATGATGCGGCCTTGTCCGGGCTGCGAGATCAGCACGCCCTCGACGACCTCGACGGTATCGCCCATGCGCCGGACCAGCCGCACGCGCTCGCCGACGGCTTTGTCGAGCAGCGCCTGGGTGCCGACCAAGTCGTACTGATAGTTTTGCTCGCGCACGCTGATCGAACCCGGATGCGTGAGCGAGCGGATCGACAGGCTCGTCGCGTCGATCCGCTCCGGGACGCCCTCGAAGCGGAGCAGGCTGCGGCCTCGATCGAGCGTGATCGGCCGCACCTCGCGCACGACGGCGAAGCCCTGGTTGTAGACGGTCATGCCAACCGAGGTGCGACTCTCGGGCGTCGAGATCTGCGGCTGGGTTTGAGCTAGAGCGGCCATCGGCAGCAGGAAGAGGGCGATCAGGAGCAGACGCATAATTGTATCGAGGTGAACGGCAGAGACAACGTGCGGCGCACCAAGTTGCGCACGTGGACCACCCTAGCGATGGTTATATATCGCGCTACACGTCCCAGCCCGGCACCATCCCTCCTTCGTAGCCGACGTGGTGCAGCACCAATCCGTGCGCAGGTGCGGCGGGGCCCGCGGCGCGGCGGTCGCGGGCGGCGAGGATGCGCGGCAGATCATCTAGCGGGCGCTTTCCCCATCCGATCTGCAGCAGCGTTCCGGTTATCGCGCGAACCATGCCGTGCAGAAAGCGGCTGCCCTCGACGACGAGCCGCCAATCGCCGTCGCGCGCTTCGGGTTGCCACGTGCATCGAAACAGAGTGCAGACGCGGTTCTCGGTTTCGGATTTCGTCTTACAGAACGAGCCGAAGTGATGCTCCCCCACCAGCGACTGAGCGGCAGCGTTCATCGCGTCGAAGTCGGGCGGGGAGGTCAGGAGCAGGCGGCTGGCGCGGCCCAACGCTCGCGGCTCGGTTGAGACTTGGTAGTGATACGTGCGCCGCCGACCGTCGTAGCGAGCGTGGAAATCGGCAGGCGCTTGCTCGATTGCCCGAACGGCGATGGTATCCGGGGCGAGGCCGCGCAACGCGCGCGTCAGCTTGTACAGGTCGACGGGATCGGGCGTGTCGAAATGGGCCACCTGGCCTCGGGCGTGCACTCCGGCATCCGTGCGTCCGCTGCCGACGATGGGTGTCGGCATGCGGAGGAACGTCGCGAGAGCGGCTTCCAGGTGTTCTTGAACCGTCGGCTGGCCCGGTTGCGTCTGCCATCCGCTGAAGGGCGCTCCGTCGTATTCGATCAGCAGGCGATAGCGAGGCATCAGGCAGCGAGAGAACGAAGCACGCGCCCCCGACTCTCCGTCGGGCGCGCATGTGGATGAGTCAGGCGACCAGGTGCTCGCGGTACTTCTTCCTGAACTTCGACACCTTGGGCGCGATCACGGCCGCGCAGTAGGGCTGAGCCGGGTTGTTCTTGAAGTAGCCCTGGTGGTAGGCCTCGGCTGCGTAGAACGTGCCGAGCGGTGCGATCTCGGTGACGATAGGATCGTCGTAGACCTGCTCGGATGCGAATTCGGTCGTAACGGCCTCTGCGGCCAAACGCTGCTCTTCGTCTTGGTAGAACACGGCCGAGCGGTACTGTGTGCCCTTGTCCGCGCCCTGGCGGTTGAGCGTGGTCGGGTCGTGCGTGGTCATGTGGATGCGCAGCAGGTCGGAGAAGCTGACCATGTCTGAATCGAACGTGATCTGGACGACTTCCGCGTGGCCGGTTGCGCCCGAGCAGACCTGCTCGTAGGTCGGATCGACGACGTGTCCGCCCGTGTAGCCGGAGACGACGCTTTCCACGCCTTTGAGGTCTTCGAAGACGGCTTCGGTGCACCAGAAGCACCCGCCGCCGAATGTGGCAGTAGCCATGAGTTCGGTTGGATAAAGTGGAGACCTGCCAACGCCCGCACAGAGAGAGCGTTCGGTGCGAGCGGATGCGTTACGCTCGGCCATCCGTTTGGTGGGCCACTCTCTCGTCCAGACCCCACCGATCGTAGCCGCGCGTCATGAGCAGGGCGAAAAAGGTCAGCGCGTAGATCATCTGCGTGCTCAGCGTCGCCCACTCCTGACGCAGTGCCGTTCCAAAGACGAGCGCCGCCATGATGGCGAGGCATCCCACGAGCGCCCATCGCACCTGCCAACCAACGACGAGCAGCAGCCCGACAATGAACTCTGCGAACGTCAACACATAGGCGAACGGGCGGACGAGGAGTTCGGGTAGGATCGTCGGCTCGAATGTGCTCGCTAGTCCATCGGCGAAGCCCGTCAAGTCGGGCAGGCGCACGAGTCCGTGCATCAGCATGTTGATCCCGGCGATTACGCGCAGGCCCACGAACGCCAGTTGGCGGTCAAACAGCGGGGTAGAGACGGGAGGCGTGTTCATAGAGAGCGGGAGTACGTCGTCTGGAAATATCGGATCGAGTGCGAGCTTGTGTGTGATACCTGTTGCAACAAGTATGATTGAGACGTGTTGCCGACGGCTCATACGCACCGCCTTCCGTCATGGAGTTAGGACTCTTCTCGTTCGTCGAAATCCCACCCGACGTCTCCTCACGCTCCGTCAGTCCGCAACAGCGCGTCGCTGATCTGCTCGAGGAGATCGTACTGGCCGATCAGGTCGGACTGGACGTATACGGCGTTGGCGAGCACCATAGGCCGGATTACGTCGCCTCGGCGCCCGAGGTGCTGCTGGCAGCGGCGGCAGCGCAGACCGAGCGCATCCGGCTGACGAGCGCGGTGACCGTCCTGTCGTCGGATGATCCGGTCCGCGTGTTTCAGCGGTTCTCCACGCTCGACCTGGTGAGCGGCGGACGCGCCGAAATCATCGCCGGGCGAGGGTCGTTTACCGAGTCGTTTCCGCTGTTCGGGCAACAACTCGACGACTACCACGAGTTGTTTGACGACAAGCTCGAGTTGCTGCTGCGCCTGCGCGAGTCGGAGCGCGTTACGTGGGAGGGAACGCGGCACCGAGCCGCTATCGCTGACCGAGGCGTGTATCCGCGTCCGGTTCAGTCCAAAATCCCGATCTGGCGCGCAGTGGGAGGGACGCCACGGTCCGTCGTGCAGGCGGCGCACCTCGGGCTTCCGCTCGCGCTCGCAATCATCGGGGGAAATCCGGCTCGCTTCAAGCCGTTCGTCGATCTCTACCGGCAGGCGTGGGAAGAGATGGGGCACGACCCGGCCGACGCCAAAGTCAGCATCAACACGCATGGCTTCATCGCCGACACGTTCGAGCAAGCGGTGCAGGTCGCGTCTGGGCCGTTCATGCAGACGATGACGCGCATCGGGAGCGAGCGTGGCTGGCCCGCTCCGTCAGCCGGTCACTTCGCCCAAGAAGCCGGGCCGACGGGCGCGCTCGTCTTGGGCGATCCTCAGCGCGTGATCGACAAACTGTTGTGGGAGCACGAGGTGTTCGGCCACGACCGGACGCTGCTCCAGCTCACCGTCGGCCCGATTGAGCACCGCGACGTGCTGCGCGCGATCGAACTGTATGGCACCGTCGTCGCTCCTGCGGTGCGCAAGGCGGTTGGCGAGCCGGTCGCGGCGTAGCGGTCAGCGGCTCTCTCAGCGTACGCGCGTAATCACGTGCGACGCCGATACCGTTCTGCCTTGCGCGCGCACAACGTACAAGCCTGCCGGGAGAGTTGAACCGTCTATCGCTATCGGCACGCTACCGCTGACGAGACCGTGATGCAGAACGCCTACCTCACGGCCGAGCACATCGTGCAGGCTCACGCGCACCGACTGCGGATCCACGACGCTCACCGTTAGCCTAGACGCTTCCGAGAACGGATTGGGCGCGACGTTCGCGATGGCAAGGGGTGCTGTGTAGAGCGTTCTGGATTCGGCAGCGGATGTGAGAGTAGCCTTGAGCGCGAAATCGATTGCGGCATCCACGATGCCATCGATCTCGACTTCTTCGCCGTTGGTCAACACGATCACGTTGACGTCGTCGTCGGTCAGCATCAGGGCCAGGGTTGTGATGCCTTCTACGCTGCCGTTGTGCTCCCACGATACCCGACCGTTTCGGGTAGTTCTGTACCAGACGAACCCCTGGTCGTCTCCTTCTGAACCAGTACCTGCACTCGAAGGGGTCAGCATAGCCTCGACCGTGCTCGACTGCAGGATCGTTTCGCCGCCGAGCGTACCTCCGTCTTGAACCATCTGTAGCAATCGGGCGAGTTGATTGGGACTCGTCCGAAGCTGTCCGGCGGGGTAGTCGGGGAAGCCGGGATTGGGAAGTGCAGTAAAGCTGTTTCCGTCCTGCAGGTGAGGCCGAGCGATGGGCTGTCCCGTAAGACCTGAAAGAAACCAACTCGTCCGGTTCATACCGAGCGGCGTGAACAGAGCACTCTGGCAGTACTCCTCGAACGACATCTTGCTCACGGCCTCCACTAGAAACCCGATCAAGGCGATGCCGTCGTTCGAGTAGAGCGTCGATGTGCCAGGTTTGTCGCCGAAGTTATCGGTGGAGTAGAATCGGCCGCCCGGCGTCAACAGGTCTTCTATAAAAGAAGCGAGAGAGATCGGAGAATCGCCCTCCACGTCCAAATCCGTATTGCTGTCGACGATGCCGCTCTGGTGCGTGAGGAGCATCCGGGGTGTGATGTCGGTGTCGGGGTGATCCGGGTGCTCCACGTCAAACGGGAGGTAATCGTTGATCGGGTCGTCCAGCGCAATTTGGCCCTTGTCCACGAGCGTGAGCAAGGCAATCCCGGTGACAGGTTTCGACACCGAAGCGAGCAGCGACAGGGTCTGCTCGGTCATCGGCGTGCCGTCGTCGGCATTGGCAAGCCCCAGCGCTTCGTAATAGACCTGCTCACCGCCTTTAGACGCGAAGACCTGCGCGCCGGGGATCCTGTTCGCCTCCATCTCGGTGCGGATAAACGCCGTCAGGTCGTCGGCGCTGTCGATGGTCTGGGCGATTGCCCCGAGCGGGATCGAGGCGAAGACGAGAGCCATTAGGTAGCTCCAAACGCGGCTGATGGGAGAGTGGTCAAGTAGCATGATCTGAGGGAGGTGGCGCATCGATTGGGTGAGGTACAACCTACCCAACGGGTACTGCCGCGGCACCCACATTTGTCTCCTATCCTTGCACATTTGTAGCGTAATGCCGCATTAGTGGTTGTCGAGCGGGATACCGCTGTGATCACTCTATCGTCCGGGACGATACTCCTTGGGCACGGCATCGGCGACGCGTTCGAACGCGAGATAGCCCGAGAGCGTGACGCCCGGAGTGCCGGTGTCGCCTTTTTGGTCGACGATGGCGGGGCCGTTTTCCGTACGGATCCACGAGGTCTGGAAGCGGTCGCGCTTGACGGTGATGCGTCCGTCGCCCGCCTGGCTCCACCAGTCGCGGTAGGCGGGGTCTTCGACTTCTCCGGCGAAGATGATCTCGATGAAGCCGTCGTCGGTGTCGAGGATGTGCTCGTTGGGCACTTCGCCATCGGCGAGCAGGTCGTTGGGGTCGAACTCCTGGCGACGGCTGCCGATGCGGTCCTGAGCGCCCTGCTCGGCGTTGCGCCAGTACGTCTTGAAGCCTTGTCCTTCGAGCCGTCCGGCGAGTCCGGCGAGCAGGAAGTGGCGGAACGAGCCGATGAACGCGCTGCGGCGGTTTGCAGCCCACACATCGGCCTCGTCCTGACTGGCAGGTGTCAGCTCTTCGTAGAGCGGCTCACCGTCGTAGCTGGTGCGCGTCTGGCTCGCCTTGAAGGACGTGAGGTAGTAGGTGACTTGGTAGCCCAGCGCGCGGTTCTCGATCACGAGCGGCTCGGACGCCTGAGCCTCGAGCGTTCCCAGACGGCTGCCCTCGAAACTCATCACGTACGGATTCTGAATCGTGGTGAGGGCAGCGTTGGGCGTCTCGCCGATGAACTGGGCCACAAACCGATCGTAGCGCTCCTGCCACTTCTCGTCGCGCTCGGCCTCGACTACAGCCTCGCCTGCGATCTCGGCGGACGGCTGCAGGTCGAACTCGAACGTGTACGCCCGCGGCTCGCGCAGCAGCAGATCGCGGTACTGCGCCTCGAAGCCGACGAACGACACGTACAGCCGCAGCGCGCCCATCGGCACACCGGTAATCGTGAATCGCCCGTTGGCGTCCGACACCGTCCCGGTCATCGACTGCGCGATGAACACACTCGCACCGGGAAGCGGCTCACCCGTCGACGCGTCGGTAACGACGCCTGTCAGAGTAGCGACGGGCACTTGGGCCTGAGCGGATAGCGCAGAGGCAGCAAGCAGAAGGATGAGGAGGGAGAGAAAGCGGCGCATCGGCAAGAGAAAAGCTGTCGGGGTGTAACGGATGACGAGGCCTGTTTCGGGTCCGTCAAATGCTCCCCGCTGAGTGCGCACCCTCGTGCCGATGGAGCATTGCTCGCCGAGTCCAGACGACGCAAAAGCAGACGACCTGAGACCCGATCGAAGCCGAGCGCAATGGGTTATGCTACGAATCGATGGAGGCCGCTCGCGCGGTACAGGCGGCGGTGATCGTATCCGGAAGGGTGCGGCGGTCGGATAAGGGGCGAGGCCAGGGTCGTGTCGGCGCCCGAGAGAGCGGTGGCGAGCGCGCGCTCGAGCGAGTGGACCCGCTGCACCGCCTGGGCACGTGTCCAGTGGGTAGCCGCTTCGAGCGCGAAGGCGATGCTCAGGGTGATAGTCCCCCACCCGGTCGTTTGCCAGGAGAGGGCGAGGCCGATCAGGATGAGGACGGTCGGGTCCATGCGCGTCGGGCGAAGTAGGGTCAACTGCTCGCGGGCCAGTAGGGTCACGCGGCGCTCCCAAACGGACGAGCGGAGTGCGCCGGGCGTAGGCAACGAGCGTACGCGGCGGACGGTGTCTACGACGAGGCTCTTCGACCACAGATTGGTGTCAGGTCCCAGACATAGGGCCAGCGCATCGTCGGTGAAGCCCTGGCGAGCCAGGCGAGCCTCGAGCCGAGCGAGCTGCACGCGGACCAGCGTGCGCGGAAGCCAGGCCAGTGCGGCTAGCGCGTAGGCTGCCGCAATCAGTCCGGGGAAGACGTTCAAGCCTTCGCTCAGGCTGGGAAGCACGAGCAGCGCGACGGCCAGCAGCGCACCTGCGACGGCCCTGGCCAGCACCAGACCGAGCAGCCGGTCGAGCACGCGGCGCACGCGAATCAGCGGGGTCAAAATCAGCCAGAGCACGGGGGCGGAGGGCGGCGCTACTTTACAGGACAGTCTCTAAAAGTACGACGCCCGATGTCCTCTCCTCTTTCGCGCATCTCTCTGTTTTCGATAGGTCTGGCGCTCCTCGTCGGTCTGATCGGAGTCGGCTGCTCCGGTTCGGGAGATGGCGATGACGGTCCGCGCAGCGTGCCGGGCTTCCCTGTCTGGGATCTGGCGTCGATGCGTACCGACCTGTCGACGCTCGGTCAGATCGGGCGCAACCGTGTGTCGGGCGCGACGGCTCACCGGCTGGCTCACCTCTACCTGTCGGATCGGCTGCGCGCCATCGGCATCCAGCCTGCTCAGCCGGGATACATCCAGCCGTGGGGTTTTCCCCCAGACACCTCGCTCAACCTCATCGGCTATCTGGCCGGGGACGATCCGAGCCTGCGCGACACCGCTGTCGTCCTGATTGCTCCGTTCGACGCCGGGATCGGCGGACGCAACGTATCGACTGCCGCCGCGCTCGAGCTGATGCGCGCGCTGGCGCAGACGACGCGGTTCTACCGCTACCCGACGCGAACGGTCGTGATCGCGTTCGTCGATGGTGAGGAGGGCATGCGAGCCTACTTCCGCAATCCGGCATGGCCGCTGAGTGCCACGGACGCCGTCGTCCGGCTGGGTGGAACTACCTCCGCCCGACCAGCTGCGGTAGGACCATCGACGGTATGGCAAGCGCTGATCCCCGACAGCAACCTGCCGCCCGATTCCGCCGCCGTTCGCCTGGTCGAACGCACGCACCAAGCGCTATTTCCCTACCTCGCCGCCCCTGTAATGTCACCACAGGAAGAAACCGACTGACGCCGATCCGCAGACAATATGTCGCGAAGTGCGCCGCTAGGCCTTAGAAAGGGGTATGAGCCAGCCCAAGGCTGCCTCGTCACCACCTCAGAGTTCGCTCTCGTCGCGCCAGCGGAGGAGACGCCACGTGGCCGTCGTGTCGCCGCGTACGAGGAGGAAGTTGACGTTGCCGCTGCCTCTGAACACCGAGCCGCCGTCGAGTGACACCGTCAGGTTGAACGGTCGCACGATCTGCGCTCGGAGTGAGGCATCGTCGAGGGTCTGCTGCAGGATCTGATTCCACTGGAGTTGAATCAGGTTACTCTGGGTGAACAGGCCGCGTGTCGTGCGCAGGTCCTGCTCGAAGCCGTAACGCTGCTCCACCTGAGCGTCGAAGTCGTAGAAGACGAACGTAAACGCCGAGTCGAGGAGTGGCTCGTAGAGGGCGATGTCGCGCAGCTCGTAGGCCGTCTGGAAAGCCGTGAAAAACCCCTCAACCGTCGTCGGGTCGCCCAGGCCGAGGGCGTCGCCTTCCTCTACGGCGGGGGCGAAGGGGTTGCACGCGGGGAGGACGAGCAGAAAGAGAAGCGCGCACAACAGGTGAGCCGATCTCGCCGAGTGGCAGGCTGCGCGCGTTCGCGCGGACGATGTGATCTGTTCAGGAGTGCACATCTTACTGAAAGAAGGCAGCTTTGAGATCGCTCCACGTCGAGCCGTCCGTGGCTTCGTCGGTCCAGTCGGTCAGGCGCCACAGGCCGTCGCCCGAGCGTTCGATGCGCCAGCGCAGGCGCCCGCGCACGGTCGTCGGGGCTTCGGCGCGGTTGTGCGGCGTGATGAGGACGTAGTCGGTGTCGAGCACGAAGGCGTCCGCTGTCACTTCGGAGGGCGTCGTCGTGGCGAGGCTGAGCGAAAACGTGGCGCCGGGCTGCGCAGCCGACGTGAGCGTGCGGAAGTAGGCTTCCTCTTCCTGAGCGCTCCACGTCGGCCAAAATCCGTCGCGCGACGCAGCCTCGCGGGACGGCGTGTAGGTCAGATCGGCATCCAGCGAGCGACGATACGTGCTCGGGCTTCGATCGCGCAGGCTCGCGACGAGATTGGCGAGGACGGTCTCGGGCGTGTCCGGCTGCACGAACGTGGCGGCTCCGGTGGGCGTCTCGGGCGTGCGCGGCGTCAGCGCATCGCAGCCCCAGACGAACAGCAGGACGAGTAGGAGCGGACGGGGCATCGGCGGAGGGAGTCGGGCGCTACCACCGAAACGGGGCGAGCAGTACGAAGGTAGCATCGACGGCGGCGCAGTCGCGTCCCGCACTCGTCACGACACCCGACACCCGGACCTCGGCCTTTCCATCGGCCCGCGCTTGCCGGGCTGCATCTTCCCATCCGGTAGGCGGCGATGCCTCGACGATTAGGTCTTCCCGCATCGGTTTGAGAAAGCGGATGGACGCCTCGCCGCCGACGGCTTCGACATCGCCGAAGGTCGCGTCCAGCGCCCGTTGCAGCGCTGCCCACGCGCCGAGCAGCGCTAACGCCGACGCGCTACCGCCAAAGCCGACGCCTCGATGATTGCAGTTGGCCCGCAGAGGTGCTCGCAGCTGGATTCGGTCATCGCCGAGCAGGTCTACGCGCACATCGAGCGCTCGGGCGGGGGGAAGGTGCGCGCGAAGAAACCGCTCGAATGCGTCGGCGCTCGACCAATCCGGGCGTGTGGGCGCGACACTCACGCCGCCTCGGCATCGGCAAAGGGCAGCAGAGCCGTTTCGACGGGCGCCGCATCGGGGAAGAAGTCGAGCACGCGGAGCAGGACGCCTTCGAGGAGTGCGTCTGGGCAACTCGCTCCTGCCGTCAGCACTACGTCTAGCGGCCGGTGACTCGGAAGCCAGTCCGGCGTGCAGACGACCTCTTCGTGGTGCGGGTCGAAGTGCTGGATCAGGTCCCGCGCCAGGATCTCGGCGTCTGAGTGGATGAAATACGAGGGCATCGATTCGGCGCAGAGTTCGACCAGGTGGCTCGTATTCGACGAATTGTAACCGCCGACGACCAGCGCCACGTCGCCGCCGTGTTCGATCAGGGCGAGCGTCGCATTCTGGTTCTCGTTGGTGGCGTAGCAGAGCGTGTCCGACGTGTCAGCGAAGTGCTGGGGCAAGTCGGGCTCTCCATAGCGGGCGCGCATTATGTCGCGCAGATGCTCGGCGATGGCCTGCGTTTCGCTCGCTAGCATCGTCGTCTGATTGACGACGCCAATGCTGCGCAGGTCGTGGTCGGGATCGAATCCCTCGCTGTATCGCCCGGCGAAGTGTGCGAAGAAGTACGCCGCATCTTCCCGTCCGGCAATGACCCGTCCCAGCCGCTCGGCCTCTTCCATGTCGCGCACCACGACGACTGGCGCGTGCTGCTGCGCCTGCGAGAACGTCGCCCGCGTCTCCTCGTGATAGCGCTTGCCGTGGACGACGATGGTATAGTCCTTTCGCCCGATCTGCGCGCTCTTCTTCCACACCTTCTCGACAAAGGGGCACGTCGTATTCCAGCTCAGCGGATCAATGCCGATGGCCTCGATCTTCGCCATCACCTCGCGCGTCGCCCCGAATGCGGGCACGATCACCACATCGTCGGGCGTGAGTTCGCTAAACGGGATGAGTTGTTCGCCGCTCGTCGTCCGTAAGAAGCGCATCCCGCGCGCCTGCAAGTCGTCGTTGACGTGCGGATTGTGAATCATCTCGGACAGCAAGAAGATGCGCTGATCCGGATGCTCGTCGAGCGCGCGGTAGGCGATGTCGATAGCGTTCTCGACGCCGTAGCAGAACCCGAAGTGCCGAGCCAGTAGGAACCGGACTGGTCCGAAGTCGATGACGGACGGCGCGAGGTCGCGTTTGCGTGGGTCGAACGCTCGCCGGTGTGCCTTGACCTGCCCGATGATGGGGCTTTTGTAGAACGTGGGAACGTCGAACGTGCGCATCGAATGCCGAAAAGGGTGTCGGTCGCGTACGCAGAGGCAGTCGGTGTGTTCGGCGCTGCTCGGCCCCTCTCTTCGTCCAGGCGTAACGAGAGCGCGTCACTCATGACGTTGTGGCCTGGATGAATCAACGAAGAATGCGAGGGGTGCCACGTCTCTCCATCACTCAACTCCATTGCAACCATGAGCAGCATCAAAGACTCCGTCCGTGACGGCCTAGCCGATCAGGAAGCCGAAGGCCGCGCCCAGCAAGCCAAGGGTGCCTTCAACGAGATCAAAGGCAAAGTCAAACGCGCCGCCGGTGACCTCCTCGGCGACGCCAGCCTCCAAGCCGAGGGAGCCGCTGACCAGGTCAAAGGCAAAGTCCAGAAGAACGTCGGCGACGCCCACGCCGACGCAGCCGGAACCGCCAAGCGCGCGCTGGACTGACTCTGAGTCCTACTCGTGCGCTGCGGCTCTGCTCTATATCGTAGGGCAGGGCCGCAGCTACTATAGTATCTCTGATGTCTGTCGTGGCACACGCCGTGATGCGTCCTGGCTCACGTCGGCGATGTCCGTTCTCACATTCCCAACTGGTATGAGTTAGCCATTGCGCGGCGGATGCCTGCCTCGTATCCTGGTCCCACGTTCAGCAGACGACACCTGCTTATAGCCGATTAGGCGACGCGTCCAACTCTTGCTATGACAGAGAATGCAGTTAGCAAACTCAGTGGCACTGCAACCACCGCAGCCGTAATCGGAGCCCTCCTGTTCGTGGTCGGAAATGGTGGATGCGGGCTGATGCTCATTATTTTTGGAATCACTGTCGCGGTCATAATCGCGAAGGAAAATGGGCGGCGACCGAGGGCATAGCCTTGACAAAGCTCTGCCGCTTAACCCTTTGTAGCGGGTGACGCAAGGGCGGCGCTATCATGAGCACGTTCAACTATCGGCCTGTTTTGCGCGTCAGAGCCTGCTTTGTTACGCCTTCTGGCTCACGCGCGGTAGCCACTCGTCTTTCCACGAAGCGAAGCGGTCTTCTAGGATAGCCGCGCGCATTTCGTGCATCAGCCAGAGGAAGAACGAGATGTTGTGCAGACTCGCCAGCCGCATTCCGAGCAGTTCTTTGTTGCGGATCAGGTGGCGCAGGTAGGAGCGGCTGAACGTCTGCGCGGTGTAGCGGTCGAGTCCGGGGTCGAGCGCGCCTTGGTGGTGCTCCCACTTCTTGTTCTTAAGGTTGACGATACCCTCGGTCGTGTAGACCGTCCCGTTGCGACCGTTGCGCGTGGGGAGGACGCAGTCGAACAAGTCGACGCCGCGCGCGACGTTTTCGATCAGGTTGGCGGGCGTGCCGACGCCCATCAGGTAGCGCGGCTTGTCCTTGGGCAGCAGCGGCGCCACTACCTCGACCATGGCGTACATCTGCGGCGCTGGCTCGCCGACGCTCAGGCCGCCGATGGCGTAGCCGGGAAACTCCATTTCTACCAGCGCCCTTGCCGAGTGCCTCCGGATCTCGGGGTAGACGACGCCTTGCACGATGCCCCACAGCGCCTGGCTGTATCCGTACTCGGGCTCGGTCGATCGCCAGTGGGTAATCGCGCGCTCGGCCCAGCGCAGCGTCAGTTCGTTCGAGGTGCGCGCATAAGACTCGGGGGCGTCGCCGGGCGGGCATTCGTCGAGCACCATCATCACGTCGCTGCCGATGGCACGCTGGGCGTCGACGACGGACTCGGGCGTGAACAGGTGACGGCTGCCGTCGATGTGGCTCTGAAACGTGACGCCCTCTTCGGTGATTTTGCGGCTGTCGGCCAGCGAGAATACCTGGTAACCGCCGCTGTCGGTCAGGATCGGGCGGTCCCAGCCCATGAACCGGTGCAGTCCGCCCGCGCTCCGCAGCACGTCGAGGCCGGGGCGCAGAAACAGGTGGTAGGTGTTGCCCAGAATGATCTCGGCGTGGACCTCTTCCTTGAGCTCACGTGGCGAAATGCCTTTGACGCTACCCAGCGTGCCGACGGGCATGAAGCGTGGCGTCTCGATTGCGCCATGATCCGTCGTGAGCAGCCCGGCGCGTGCGTCGGACCCGGCATCGGTGTGAAGGTGATCGAAAGTCATGAGGAGACGGGTGGGATGTCAGACACGGCGAAGACCAGGGCAGCGAGCACGTAGCATCGTCGAGCCAGATCGTCTGCAAGCGCCTGCCCTGAGAGGGGTGGCACCTGTCGAGCCGACGAGCCGGTCAGGCGAGAACGGCAACCGGATCGGTGGCTGCGCAGGATACAGCGGGGTGCGTGCTCAGTGCGTCGTGGAGGGCATCGCGGTCTCGCGCCGAGTCCAGCCCGAGAACGATCGGACCGCTGGCCGTTTCGATCAGCAGCAGGGCATCGGTGAGGACGGCAAACGTACGGACGCCTGCGTAGCGGCGGTAGACGCGGTGGAAGGTTCGGGCGTTGAGGGCGCCGCATTCGACGATCTCGCTTAGCTCGATTCTAGCATCGGTATCGCCCTGGCAGATGAGGAGGGCTTCGCGGTCTATCAGTACGTCGATTCCCGGCTTCCATCCGATCAGCCCAGCGAGACACCCAGCGACTCCGATCCAGATCGCCCAGGTGGCGAGCAGACCGGACGCGTCGGGCGGGAGACTGCCCGAGAGCAGGTACGCGCCGACGCAGGCCAGGACGAAGGCCGATCCGCAGAGCAGGTGGAGCGCTTCGGATCGAAGTGGATCACCAATCCACCTGCGCAAGGCGCGCGCAACCAGACTGCCCGAGGGGTGCAGGCGTCCGCTCGCCGTCCAGTTCATCGCCGTCGCGCTGAGCGGAGCATCAGCTTGCAGGTTCGTCATCGAGTGGAGGTGGGTCGGAAGCGAGAGGCGCGCCAGTCGGGGTATCGTCCGTGCCAGGGTGCGTCGTGGAGAACGAGAAACTACGAGGCGAGCGCGAACCCGACGTGCCGGACGAGTCGGCATAGCTGAGCAAGTCGAGGTGCATCTGATCGCGGTACGTCTTGTAGAGCGTCATTACGATGGCAGTGATCGGGACGGCAACGAACAGGCCGATGATGCCCATGAAAAAGCCGAACACGAACAGCGAGAGCAGGATCAGGACCGGATGCAAGCCGACCTGCTGGCTCAGGATCGTCGGCGAGAGGATGCTGCCTTCCAAGAGCGCCTGCCCGGCCAGAACGGCTACGACGACGATCAGGTCTTTGCTCATCGGATCGCCGAAGATGAGCGCGACCACGACGCCCAGCGCCATTGTCAGGAGGGCGCCGATGTTGGGAATCAGGTTCAAAACTCCGGCGATCAGGCCCATCAGGATCGCATAGGGAAAGCCGAACAGCAGCAGCAGCAGCGCCACGTTGAAGGCCGCAATCGACGAGATAATCAGTTGCCCGCGCAGGTAGTCGCCGACGACGACGCTGGCCGTGACGAGGTAATCGCGCTTGCCGCCAAACGTCGGAAACAGTTCTTTGACGCGCCGGGTGACGAACGGGTAGTCCTTGAGCAGGTAGAACAGCGCGACCGGCATGATCGACAGGATGGTGAACGTGCTCAGCAGCGTCCCGATGCGAGACATGACCCCGTTGACGGCTCTCGGGATGTCGCCTCCCGCTCCGACCAGCGTCTGCTGAACCGCCTGCGACACCTCGTTGACGAGCACTTCGCGGTCCACCAGCCCGCTGGCGGTCACGCGGTCCAGCATGGGCGAGGTGAGCGCCCACTGCCGCAGATCGCCGACGACGCCGATGAGCCGGGTGATCAGGTTTTGCGTCTCGTCGAAGAGCGTCGGCACGACAAACGTCAGCAGTCCGCCGAACGCGCCTACCAATAGGGCGACGATGCCCAGCGCGCTAATCCAGCGGGGCACCTTGCGTTTCTGTTTGAGGCCGGACACCAGCGGCTCGAACAGAAACGCAAGCAGATAGACGACTCAGAAACGGTAGCAGCACGCCAAACAGTTGCTGACCCAGCCACAGCAGCAGCACCAATCCGCCCGCCATCAGCAGCGCTCGCACAGCCTGATTGTCGCGCATCGGCCAGGCGAGGATCGCACCCGAGATGGCGACGAGCGGCACGACGAGGTAACTTTGCGGCCCGTCGAACGCGTGCAGGTCGTAGATCAGAAACAGGAACAGCAGCATGGCCCCCGCGAACGCGATGGACTCGAATGCGGAGCGCCTGCCGTTTACGGGGGAAAGCTGAGGCTCCTGGTTCAACGTCGCTGCCCCGACTTCTGCGGAATCCAGGCGAGGTCGTCGCTCACCGCCGCCGATTGCACCGCAGGACCGGATGCCGCAGGTACGGGCGAGTCAGGAGCCGCCGACGTGTCGCCGCTGCGAGGCGAGACGGGGACGTTCTGGCCTGCGGGCGTCGGTAGGGACTCGGGGAGCGTCTCGGGCGCCGCCGGTGCCTCGATGCCCTGAGCTTCGAGCCGGTCGACGAGTGCTTGGACGCGAAGTTGCCACTCGTAGAGCGCGCGCCGCTGCTCCTCGATCTCACGCTGGCTGCTGCGGATGGCACGCTCGCGCACCTCGAACGGCGCCTGGTTGGTATAACCGCGCTCCTCGAAGTAGCGCTTGAACAGGAAGTTTTGCTGCAGTGCCTCGGTCAACTCAGCCGCACGGAAGGCAGCCACCGATCCCCAGGCGGTCGCCTCTTCCAGGTTGGACGTGACAAAACTCACGTCGCGCGTAACCGCCAGAAGCGTGTCCGAGGCGGCGACGAGTTGGTTGTAGAACGCCGGGTCGTTGAGCATCAGCGCCAGCGAGCCGTCGCCGTTGTTGATCTTGTTGAGCATCAGGTCCAGTCCCGCCGTCGTGTTTTCAGCGCTCAGCACGATGTTCTCGGCGCTCTGGCCCAACCGGCCGAGCAGGGCTTCGGTCTCGGTCGTCGTGGCGACCAAGCTGTTGTAGAGCGACGGGTCGTAGATCAGGCTACCGATCGTGCCGTCGGCGTTGCGCACGTCGGCGAGGATGAGTTGGAACGTCTCGGCGATCTCGTTGAACGCCTGCACGCTCGTCAGCGCGCGGTCGGTCACGTCGGTGATCGAAAACGGCTCGAGGCCCGGAATCGTGCCGCCCGACTCGATGGGCGTGCCTTGCGCGGTGTTCGCGAGCAGCACGACAATCATGTTGCCCACCAGTCCGTCCGACTGCACCTGGGCTTGGGTGTTGGAGCGGACTAGGTGCTTCACGTCCTCCTCGAGTTGCATCTCGACCCGGATCTTACCGTTGGGCGCTCCGGGCAGAATGACCCCGTCGACGCGTCCCACGTTGACTCCCTGGTACTGGACCGGTGCTCCGGGGACGAGTCCGGCGACGTTGTAGAACGACGTTTGAACGCTGAACGTGTTGCTCAGCAGGAACGAGCGCTGCGCAATCGTGAACAGGACGACCAGGAACAGGCCGAATCCGGCGAGAACGAGAAGACCGACGCGGGCTTGGCGGGGCATAGGAGCAGAGGTAATACAGAAGGCGCCTGGACGCGGCGTCAGAACGAGACGGAGACGGACGGGTCGTTGGCTTGGAAGAACGTACGGATGTCAGGCACACTGCTGGCGCTGACCTCTTCGAGCGTACCCGCCGCTCCGATCACGCCGTCTTGGATGAAATAGATGCGATCGGCGATGAGTTCGGCGCAGAGCATGTCGTGCGTGATCGCGATGGACGAGATGCCGCGCTCGTCGCGCAGGCGCGTGATCAGGTCCGACACGACGCGCACGCTAATCGGGTCTAGGCCGGTCGTCGGCTCGTCGTAGAGCATGATTTCGGGTTCGAGAATGATCGAGCGTGCCAGTCCGATGCGCTTGCGTTGTCCGCCCGATAGTTCGGACGGGTACTGCGGTGCCGTGTCGATCAGATTGACCCAGTTGAGGGTTTCTTCGATCCGATCGCGCCGCTCACCGGCCGACTGCTTGGTGTGGCGGCCCAGGATGAAGTCGAGGTTTTCGTAGACCGTCATCGAGTCGAAGAGAGCGCCGCTCTGGAACAGGTAGCCGATCTTGAGGCGCAACTCGTCCATTTCGTCCTGCTTCAACTGGTCGGCGCGTTTGCCCAGCACCCACACCTCTCCCGCGTCGGGGTCGAGCAACTGGACGACGTGTTTGATCGTGACGCTCTTGCCCGTGCCCGATCCGCCCATGACGAGCACGCTCTCGCCGCGCGGCACCTCGAACGAGACGCCTTTCAGTATCTCTTTCTCGCCGAAGCCCTTGTACACGTCGCGCAGCTCGACCACGATGTCGTCAGATGGAGGACCGCTGCCGAGCGCGTACGCGGGCGGGCGACCATCGGGGGTGTCGACGGGGGGCGGGGAGCCGTTGTAGGGCTGCGTGTTGGACTCGCTCATGTTAGCCACCGGAGATATCGCCGAAGAAGGTGATGGACATCTGAACGATAATCACGTTGGCGATCAGGATCAGCAGCGACGAGATCACGACCGACTGCATCGCCGCCTGTCCGACCTCGCGCGTGCCGCCTCTGACGGTGTAGCCCAGATAGCACGACACGATCCCGACGATGAACCCGAACACGCTCGTCTTCATCGTGTCGACGATCAGGTCGGTCAGGCGGATCGTCTCGAAGGCCGAAAACAAAAACACGCGGTAGTCCATCCCGACGGCCAGCACGCTTTCGAAGTAGCCGCCCAAGATGGCGATGCAATCGGTCCAGATCGTCAGGATCGGAAACATGATCACGCAGGCCAGCACGCGCGTCACGACCAAGTAGTTGAACGGTTTGAGCGCGGCCACCTCCAGCGCTTCGATCTGCTCGGTGACTTTCATCGAACCGACTTCGGCGCCAAACCCCGCTCCCAGCCGCCCGGCGAGTACGAGGCTGGTAATGATCGGCCCGATCTCCTTGAAGATCGACAGGACGAGCATGTTGGGCAGGACGGCCTCGGCGCCAAACCGGGCCAGCGTGCCCCGGCTCTGCAGCGCCAGCACGATGCCGATGGCAAACCCCGTTACGGCCGTCAGCAGAAAGCTCTTGGTGCCTGCCTCGTCCATCTGCCTCAGCAGCTCCTTGAACTCGAACGGGCGGCGCCAGAAGCGCGCGAAAAAGCGGCCGGCGAACTGCGCTAGCTCGCCGGTGCGGATGAGCAGCTGGTTGAAGAACGAGTTGGTGGCGCCAGGTGTCGAGCGGAATCCCATGAGCAGCTAGAAAGAGGTTTCCGTCTGGAAGTTGAGGCGGAAGATGGCGCGGTCGTAGAGCAAGCGGGCCAGAAGCCAGTCGCTCAGTTCGTACTCGATAGTGATAGTCGGCTGCTGCGAAGCGCCCGAGTTGCTCTCTTCGTTGGTACTGCTGAGCGTAATCGGCTGAGAGTAACTGGCGAAGAAGCGTCGGTTAAGATACTTGCCCGCCGTCAGCCTCGCACCGCGCGTGCCGTCCTGCTCGATTTCGATCACGTCCAGCCCCAGTCCGTTGCCCGCTGCACCCTGCACCAGTCCGGCGATCTGACCAAAAGCGAGGCCGTACCCCTGCGCCGCCAGGCCTCCTCCGGACCCACCGCCGCCGACGGCCAGACTCTGACTGGCCGGACGCCCGGTCGCGATGTAGCTGACGATGTCGGCGGTCTCCATCTGCGGCTCGCTGCCCAGCGTGATCGCGTTCTGCTCGTTGAGCGCGTTCAGGCGTCCGCGCACGCCCAGCGTGATGGCGGCGACGCGCTCGCGTGTGCCCGGCTTGTATACGATAAACTCGGCGTTCAGGTTGAGGTTGGTCTCGAGCACTAGCCCGTTGAAGTCCAACGTGCCTTCGGTGATCTGAAATTTGCGCCCGAACTGGACGATGCGCGAGCGCTCGGGGATGATGCCGATGCTGCCGAACAGGTTGAACTCGGATCCGGGCCGCTTGACTGCCTGGATGTCGCCACTGAACTGGATGTCGATTTGAGGGCTGGACTCTTGCCGGATCCAGTTGTCGCGCTCGAGGGCGATGTCCATGTCGAGTGTCAGGCGGTCGATGACTTTGTTGGTCGTCGTATCGGCCGTCTCGACGCGGATGCCGAACGTCGACTCCACTTTGAGGATGTCTTCGTCGGTCAGGGCGATGGCTTCGAACTGGGTGCCGCCGTCGAGGAATACGTCGCCCGAGATCACGGTCGCGTCGCCGCTGATGGTGGGCGCCAGCGTAGTGCCCTTCACGTCCAGCGCCGCGTCGGCGACGAAGCGGAACTGCTCGTTGTCGATCGCAAGAAAGTCGTTGGCGTATACGGCCAAGTCGAGATCGCCCACGCTCAGTTTTTCGAACTGCAGCGTGCCCGAGGCCTCGGCCGTCCCGCCGCCCGAGTTCATCGACAGGTCGCGCACGTTGATGCGGTTGCCCTCGAGGTCGAGTGTGGCAGTGATGTCGCGGTACGTCAGGTTAGTCGCCACCAGTCCGATTCTCCCTTTGGAGAGCGTCGCGCCACCGCCGAGGACGGGATCGGCAAACGTGCCCGTTACCGTGATCTGTTCGGGCGTGGTCAGCTTGCCGTCGAAGTCGGTCACGATGCGGTCCGGCAGGAACGGCGTGATCCAGCCGACCGAGAACGAGTCGGCGACGATCTCGAAGTCGACGCCGCCCGCATCGGGGCCCGCAGCGGCCTGCAACCGGACGCCTTCGGGACCCTTGGGCGCGTCGGGATCGCCTTCGGGCGTGGACAGGCGCAGGTCGATGGGAGCGTAGCCGGTCAGCAGCAGCGTCGAGCCGTCGGAGTGCGTGAACGTGGCGTCGGCAGCCAAGCGCAGGTCGTCGTAGTTGATTTGGAAGTCGAGTGTGCCCACGTCTTTTCCGCCGGATACCAAGTCGAGGTCGAGCGCGCCGCTGAGGATGGGCGCAAACGCCGGACCGGTCAGGTCGATGAAGCCGTCCAGCGTGCCGCCGACCGAGCCGTACCCGATCAGGTCAGTAAAGCCGTCCAGCCGCAGTCCGTCGAACGTGGCGACCAGGTTTTGCTCGCCGCGCGGATCGATGACGCCGTCGATGGCAACCTGCTGATCGTCGCTCACGAGAAGGAAGTTGCTGACGCGGTAGCCGTCGCTATAGTTGATCGTGGCAGGCAGTAGCAGGCGGAAGCGCTCGCCGTCGAGCCGCATGTTGAGGGAGTCGAGCCGTATGAGCTGGGCTTCGGGCCGCAGGTCGAGCACGCCCGCCAGCCGCGCGTCGCGCCGGTCGTCGGCTTCGATCTGAGCGTCGAAGACCAGTTCCTGCCCATCGTAATCGATCTCCAAGTCCGTCCGCCGGAGGATGAGCGTGGGCATCGAGAAGTAACCGATGTCGGCGTCGGCAGTGGCACTCTGAATGCCGAAGTCGCTGCCAAGCACGACAGCGACCTGTCCACTCACGCCGCCCGCGCGGTAGGCGTCGTAGACGGCGCTCGCCACCGATCCCTGAGCCTCGACGAGAAGGGCGCCGCGCGGTCCCGTAATGCTGGCGTTGACCTGTCCACTCTCGACGCTCAGCGGCACGTCGGGCAGGAACGGGCGGATCGGATCGACGCTGCGCAGTTGGGCGGCCAGTTCGAAGTCCGAAACGGCCCCCATCGTGTCGAACGCAGCAATCGTACCCTCGCCCGCGAGGTCGGCGGCGTTGGACTGGAGCTGCAGCGCGTCAACCGTGACGATGCCGCCCGCGATCCGGGCGCGCGCGTCGATGCCGTAGATGTCGACCGACTCGTAGCGCGACGTATCCCCGACGACCGACAGGCGTGCCGTCATCGTCTCGGGGTCGATGCCCTCGCCCTCCACGTCGAAGCGCAAATCGAGCGCGGCGTCGACCGAGTCCAGCCCGGCTAGTTGGGTCACATTGACGTTCGAGAGGATGCCATCGGCGCGGTAGGTTGGACGCTCGTCGAAGAAGCGGCCCTCGGCGTTGACCGCGATCACGCCCTGCACCAGTCCCAGGCGGGCGCTCACGTCGGCGAATCCGTTGCGCAGCGTGGCGTCGAGTGAGCCGACCGGAATGATCGACCTGTTGACGCGCGACCGGGTCAGCTTCAGATCGGCGATGACGGTCATCGTCTGCGGATCGGTGCCTTGGATGGACAGCGTGCCCGTGCCGTTGAGGTTGGTCGAGAAGTCCAGTCCCAGCAGCGCGCCCAGGTTCAAGCCTGCAAACGCGCTCTCGCGCAGTTCGATCGCGATCTCGCCGCCGCGCAGGCTTAGGCTCCCCGCCAGTTGCGTCCGGCCTTCGGGCGTCTCCAGCCCCAGGTCGTAGTCGAAGGCGCCCGAGCGCGCGACGATCACGCCGTTGGCTGCGTTGATCTGCTGGCCGTTCAGGCGCGAGTCGGTCAGCGTGATGTTCGCGTCGAGTGCCAGCGTTTCGGGGTTCGTGCCTGTTCCGGTCGCCGAGATCGTGCCTGTCAGGTCGGACGTGAGATTGGGATTGTTGGTAAGCCGCCCCAGGTCGACGTTCGCAAACGAACCGCTGTTTATCCGATACGTCAGCGGATCGGCGAACGGGTTGGCCGAAAGGGCGAGATCGAAGCTGCCGCCTTCCAGATCGGCGTCTACGTCGGCGTCCAGTCGTCCTCGGCGGAGCGCGGCCGTCACGTCGGCGGTTTGGACGACGTAGGTGCCCCAGACCGTGTCGTCGAGTCGGGCCGTGACGTCGAGGCGCATGGTGCGCGGGTTGGTGCCGGTCCCGGCCAGGCGGAAGCGCGCATTGACGCGGCTGTTGGTCGTGTCGCCGATCAGCGCGGCTACGTCCAGCCCGGTCAAGACTCCGTCGGTGACACGGTACGACGGCACGTCGCCCCTCAGGTCGGCTGTCAGATCGGCCCGTAGACTGCCTTCGGGAAGGCTCGCCGCCACCAGTCCGCTGACCCGTTTTCCTCTCACGTTCAGGTCGAGGTCGGCGCTGCGGATCGTGTAGTTGTTGACGCGCGCGCCGGCCAGGTTGAGTCCTACATCCGCGCGGATCGTCTCCACATCGAAGCCGCTGCCGTCGAGGGTGAAGGTGCCGTTCAAGTCGCTCGACTGCTGCCCCTCGGTGAACGCTGCCAGATCGAGATCCGAGAACGAGCCGCGCAGATCGTAGGTCGGCACGTCGGCGAACGGACGGACGGTTCCTCTCGTGGCAAGCGTAGCCCCGCGCGTGCCGGTCGCCAGGTCGAGGCGGAACGTGCCGTCGTCGGCGCGCACGTCGAGCCGCGTGCGGTCTAGGTCGAAGCCCGCTACGCGCGTGTCGAACAGGCGCACCTGAGCGGTGCCGCCGATCGTCTGGAGCGTCGTTCCCTCCAGGTCGGTCTGGAACGTGCCGCTAACTCTGCCTGGCGACTCGGAGCCGGGCGGACCGAAGAAGCCCAGGTCGAAGCGGCGCACGCTTCCGCCGAGCACGAACGCCACCTGCTCGCCCCGATCCGGCGGCGCAATCGAGCCGTTAACGGCGAACGTAGCTCCGTCCGACAGACGCCCGTCCACGTCCACGACCAACTCGTCCAGGTCGCCCCGCACGTCGGCGTCGACGGAGATCGAGCGCGATGGGTCCAGGTTGGGAAGGAAGAGCGTTACGTCTTGGAACGCCAGTGGCTGCGCGCGAACGGTGAAGTCGAGGTCGCGCAGGATGTTGGCGTCTTCGCTTCCGTCGTTCGCATCGGCTCCGCCCACGTCGGGCAGGCGGACGGTCCCTTCGGCGAACAGATCGGATGCACCCGAAGTGAGGCGCAGGCTGCGCAGCGCCAGCAGGTTGTCCGCCAGGGTCGCCCCGGCGCTGATCTGACCCGTTCCTTGATCGCGTGGAAGGGCGTAAGCGAAATCCAGCGTGTCGACCTCGAACTCGAGCTCTTCGCCTAGGAAGAAGTCGTGCGCCGACAGCGTCACTGCGGAGAGCGTCAGTGTCGAGTCGGGTGAGGGCGGCGGCGTGTAGAACGTCACCTCGGCGCGCGTCCGGCGCACCTCGGCGCGATCGACCTGGATAGCCAATCCACCTTTGCTCGTGTCGGCGGCGGCGAGGGTGTCGGGCAGGAACGGCAGCGCGATGTCGAACGACCGATCGGCGCCTTCGCGAATGTCGAGCGCTGCGCCGCTGAGCAGTACGCTGCGCAAGTGCAATTGGCCTTTGGGAATCGCGAGCAGATTGTAAGCCAGTTCGAGCGAGTCGATCTGTGCCATAGACGAGCCGTCTTCGCGTGTCAGACTCAGCCCATAGAGCGACAGATTCGAGAGCCAGTTGCCCCTGACCGACTCCACATCCAGGGTCGCGTCCTCGTAGGGGTTGAACTGATCGGCGAGGTAGTTGAGCGTCTTCTCAGCGCCCGTTGGCGTCTGCAACCACAGCAGCAAACCTCCGACGGCGATCACCAGCAGGAGGAGCAGTCCGCCCACGATTCGCCCGATCCAGCCCAGCGCTGAACGCTTGGGCTTACGCGGCGCGTCCGTCTGAGGAGCTTCGGCGTCCGGGGGGAAGATGGGGCGGTCAGGCTCCATGAAGTGGCGTGAGCGGCGGGGTAGGGGGAAACGGCAAGATCGGTCAGTCCAGTTGCATGCGTTGTGCCGTAAACGTTAAGAGACAGGCAGTTACGTGCCGGTGGAGCGAGGCTAGAGCAGCGGTCAAAACGCTTGCCCAATGCTCAGGTGGAGAGCAAAGCGGCGCCACGTACTCGGGTTGGTGTCGGCGCCCTCGAAGCGTCGGCGGTAGAGGTCTTCGGCCGAGTACACGTCTGATTCGGCGGGGTTGACCTTGTAGCCTACATCGAGCCGCAAGAAACCGATAGGCGTCAGGTAGCGGATTCCCGCGCCTGTGCCGATCCGCAACTGACTCGACTGGTACAGGCCGCGTCCGCCCTCGGCGGCGTTGATGTAGGCGCCGTCGACGAAGAACGCGGCGCGCCAGTTCTCGCTCAATCCCGGAAAGGGGGTGCGAATCTCGACGTTGGCTGCCACCTTGGTCGTGCCACCGACGGGCTCGTACTGGAAGCCCTGCACGTTGGTAGGCTGAGGCTGACCGATGATCGTGGGTCCGGCGGGTAGGGCGACTGTGTCGGCGAGGATGAGTTTGGGGCCGAGCTGCTGCAGTCCCCAGCCGCGCACGTCAGACGAGCCGCCCGCGTAGAAGCGGATCAGGTCGAAGCGGTACTCGGTGACGGGGTCGAACTGGTCCGAACTGGTGCCGAACGGCTTGATGTACCCACCGTAGACCCGCACGCCGCCCTGCACTTTACGCGAGAGCGGACGGTAGTGGGCGACATTGAGTTCGGCCTTGGCGTACTCGACGCCGGATCCCAGCAGTCCCGCTGCCAACTCGAATCCGGGACGGTAGAGCGTCCCATCGGTCGGCTGAAAAAAGTCGTCGACCTTTCCGAGCGTCGCGCTGCCGCCCAGGATGCTTCGGTTGAAGGCGTTGCGCGAGGCGACATCGCGCACGCTCAGGGGTTTGGTGACAGCGAATGTGTAGCGCAGGTTGGCCGTGCGGAACGGCATGATCTCGTAGATCAGCGTCGAGTTGACGCCTACTTCGCGGTAGCCGATGCCCAGGTTGTCGTTGTCCTCGAAGCGGTAGAACGGCGATACGATGGCCGACAGGTCGCGGCGGTAGACGAAAGGCTGCGTCAAGGTCGCCTGCACGTCCAAGCGGCGGACCGGTTTGAAGTCGCCTGCCGTCGAGGCCAGGAACGTCGTGCGCCACTCAGCGGCCAGCGCCAGCGAGCGCGCGCCGCCCATGAAGTTGCGGTGCTCGATCGAGGGCTGGAGCACGATGCCTTCCTCGCGCGAGTAGCCCGTCTGCGCCCGAAACAGCCGCAAATCGGCCTCGCGGACTTCGTAGCGGATCGTCACCGTCGAGTCGACCGGCTGATCCGGCACCAGGCCCACAGCGACGCGGAAGATGGGAAGGGCAAACAGGTTGCGCTGCCCGTCGATCAACCGGCCCTGGTTGAACAGGTCGCCTCGCTGCAACGGCACCTCGCGTCGTGCCACGCGGTCCTCGACGGCCCCGTTGCCTCTGACCTGAACCGTGTCGACGACGGTGCGCGGCCCCGTTTCGACGGTTACCGTCAGATCGATCAGGCGCTGGTCGCTCGAGACCGTCGAGTCGGACGAGATGGAGGCGAATGCAAATCCTCGGTCGCGCGCGAAGTCGAGTACCTGGCCCTTGGTGACGGAGAAGTCGAACGTGCTGAACCGCTCACCGGGCTTCGTCGGGAGCTCGGTCCGAAACCGCGCCCAGCGGTCCGCCAACTGGGCACCTTCGACGGCCGTGTTGAACAAGCTGTCGAGCGTCATCCCGCCTTCGTTCTGGTAGCGCAGGCTGCGCACGTTGGTCGGTGGACCCTCGTCCACATCGAAAATGATGTGGATGCGGTTCGCAGCCGTGTCCAGCGTGCTGCCGCTATAGTCGATGTGTGCCTGGGGAAAGCCGCGTTGGCGGTAGAAATCACGCAGCCGAGCCACGTCCTTCTGCACTTCTATCGGGACGAGCGTCGCTCTTTCGAGTGACACCCACGGAAAAACGCTCCAGAGGCGGTCGAAAAACGTTGGCTCGGTCGTGGCGAGGAGGGCGCCCTCGACGAGTTCGCTCTCGCTGAACGTCTCGCTGCCCTCGAACGTGAACGACAGCCGGTCGATCTGAGTCGACTTGTCGATCAGGAAGAGGGGCGGGCCTTCGCGTGCGGGCGCGGGGTCCTGCGCCCAGGTGCGCGGGGCGAGGAGCAAGAGTAGGCAGCAGACGAGCGCGCGGGAAATGAGCAAAGGAGCGCTAAGCGTTGGTGCGAGAAGTCCGAACGGGGGGCGGATCGTCCAGCGTGGGAGAGACAACGTCTGGCGCATCGTTCGTTAGGATGGGCATGGGAAGATGCGCGAGTTTTTTACCGTCCGCTTCGGTAGGGCCGACGGGCGAAACGTCTTCGGCGAGCGCTTTTTCCGCCTGATGGGCCCGGATGCGCTTCTCGTCGAGCAGGGCGATCAGCGCGCCGATGCACAGCACCAGGCCCGAGTAGTAGATCCAGAAGCCGAACGCGAGGATCAGACCGAACGTGCTGCCCAGGTCAAATCCGGCGACGTGCGTAGCGTAGATCGCAAACGCGTACTTGGCGGCCTCCCACAGGACGGCGGCTACGAACGCGCCGCGTACGGCGCTGCGTTTGGGGGGGCGCGGGCGCGGGACGAAGTAATACAACTGGCCGAACATCGCCGTGGTCACGAACAGAGGCAGGATCAGTCCAACTGTGGTGAAGAGCACGCTCCAGCCCTGAAACAGCCATTCCCAGTCGAGCGCATACCATCGGATCACGTCCTCGCCCGTCCCGCTCAGCCACTGCGAACCAAACGTGATAGAGATCGACAGCAAGAACAGCGCGCCGACCTGAACGATCATGCGCGCGTCGAAGGCGTAGCCTCCGAGGATCGATCGGTTGTCGCGATACGCTTCGGCGAAGATGCTGCGGATCGAGGCGCGGAGCGTCGTGAACAGGGTAATCACGGCGATGAGCGTGCCCACCACACCGACGATCGTGATCGTGCTCGACGCGCCTTGCAGATCGCGCAAGAACGACAGGATTTGCTCGCTCTGCCCACCCGGCAGCAAGTCGCGGACGATGGTGGCTACGACCTCGAACGGCTCGTCGCGCTGCAGCACACGCCCTATGATACCTGTGGCGAGCACCAGCAGCGGCACGATGGTAACGAGCACCTTGAACGCGATCGCCTGGCTGAACAGGAAGATGTCTTTGGTCTCGATCTCCTTGAGAATCCCCTTGCCGAAATAGGCGGCGCCCGACGGGATCGTGCGGAGGTGGGAGACTAGAGACACGGTGAGCAGCGGCGGGCCGGAGGGGGGAGTGTCGTAAATAACGGAACGATCCGTCGCTCGCTGTGAAAATGCGATTGCCGCACTCGCGCCGGGATCCTGCTATCTTTGCGTTCCACCTCGACTTCCGCCGTGTACCGCTCACTCTTCCTCTTCGCTCTGATCGCTGCGTGGACCGGCTGCGCCTCGCCCGAAACCGGCGCGGGCATACGCATCGACGGCGACGTGCGAGGTCCGGCGCTGGCGTTTCTGTTCGGTTCGTATGCGGGACCGGACGCCGCCGATCCGTTCGCATCGGGCCTGCTCACGCGCGATGGAAACGCCGTATTCGCCGATGCCGCCCGGCTCCCCGGCACGCTCGACGCCAATGGGGACGGAGCCGCGACACGCGACGAGATCCGCGCGTGGGTTCAGGCCACCTACGCCGATGCGCGCGATCTGCCGCCGACGATGGACGCCCTCGACCCGGACCGCAGCTACCGCGACGGCTTCTGCACCGAGGGCAGAGGCGTGATGACGCAGCACGCGCGCCGCGTCTGCGTACCCGAAGCGGCGCTGCAATCGGCCTTGCGCGCATTCGCCGACAGCGGACGCGTCGTCTACCCCGTCGGCACGCTTCTGGTCGGCGAGCACTGGGACACGAGGGGCAGCGACAGCACGCTCGTCGAGACGACCGTCAAGCAGCGGCGCGCCGATGGCTTCTGGGACTTCATGGTCTACGACGGCGAGGGCAATCTGGCGGGCCGGACCCAGCCCGCTCCGCGCGCGCTCAACGCGCCGACGCAGTGCGTCGGCTGCCACCTGGGCCAGCGCGCCTTTGAGCCGGAGGCATCGTTTCCCGCTCAGGCACCAGACGGCGCGCACGGTCCCCAGGTTCTTTACGTCCCCGACGCGTGGCGCGACTCGGATCTGGTTGCCCGCTTCGACGAGCACCTCAGGCGCGACGATCACGTGCTCGGTCTCTACGCCACGTTCTATGCTGCCCACCTGCGCACCCTTCGCCAGGCCAACGCGCTCGACGCCGAGGGCCAGCAGCTTCTCGTCGACCTCGATCTGTAAACCACCGCTCATGCCCGCCATCGTCCGCCTCGTCAACGCCGCCTTCTACGCACACCACGGCGTCATGCGCGAAGAGCACGCCATCGGCGGACGCTTCGAAGTCGACGTGTCGGTCGGCCTGCCGGTCAACCGCTTTGCCGCCGCCGCCCAAGCCGACGACCTCGCCCAGACCGTCGACTACGAAAAGCTGTACGCCCTCGCCAAGCGGACGGTCATGGAAAACCGTTTCTACCTGATCGAGCGCCTCGCCTACCTGATCGCAACCGGCGCGCACGCACTCTATCCCGACGCCCTCTGGGCCGAAGTCACCGTCCGCAAACCGAACCCGCCCGTCGGCGGCACGACCGACCGCGCCGAGGTCACGTTTCGGACCGGAGCGGCGTAGTCGGAGCAACGAACCGGCGCGTTCGGTGTCTGGTCCAAACGACTACTTCTCTTCTCTCGATTCATGCGCCTCCTCGCGTCGATCCTGCTCCTCGCCTTTTCCTCTGCCGCGCACGCTCAGCCGACCGATCCGCGTGCCGCGCGCCTCGACTCGGTGTTTACGGCCCTCCATGCCGATGGGCTGTTCGACGGCGCGTTCGCCATCTCGGACTCCACCGGGCGGGTGGTCTACGCCTTCGCCGTCGGCGACTACGAAGGGCAGGACGTGACGCCACAGACGCCGATCTACCTCGCTTCGGTCAGTAAAGCGATGACGGCTACCGCCATACTCTCGCTCGTGGCCGATGGAGCCGTCAGTCTCGACGCTCCGGTCGGGCGCTATCTCGATCCGTGGCCGTACCCAGCGGTGACAGTGCGTCACCTGCTCAACCACACCAGCGGCCTGCATTTCCTCACCACGCTCACCGCTCACCGCGACACGACGCGCGCCGTCACGACTGCCGACCTGCTCGCTCTGATCGACACGCACCGGCCGGGTCTGGCGTTTGAGCCGGGTGCGCGGTACGACTACGACAACGCCAACTACGAGACGCTCGGCGCGCTGCTCGAAGCCGTGTCGGGGCAGTCCTACGCCGACGTGGTGCGCAGCCGCGTGGCGATCCCCGCCGAGATGTCGGACGCTCGGATCGGTTCGTCCGGCGAGATCGAGTGGGCGGCCTGGGCGGGCGGCGGCGGCGAGGTCGTCACGGCGTCGGCTTTGGACCTGCTCGCCTTCGACGACGCCTTCTGGGGCGGTCGACTCCTGCCCGACTCGCTGGTCCGCGCCGCGCAGCACCCGCCGACACTGGCCGACGGCTCGGTGAGTGGGTACGTGTTCGGACGCGCGATCGTCGACGAGCCGCGCGCGCTGATCGGCCACATGGGCGATGGGGAACGCGCCAAGTCCGCCCTCTGGCGCGAGCGCGACAGCGGCACGACGTACGCGATCCTGATAGCCGGGGCAGGCGTTCATCGCACGGCCATCCTCACCGCCGCGATCGCGATATGGAACGGCGAACCATTCGACTTGCCCTCGGCCCGGCCGATTGCGGATGTGCCGGACGACGTTCTGGCGCGGCACGTCGGCAGCTACAGCTCGGGGATGGGACTGCTCCACATCACGCTCGAAGACGGTCAACTGCACCTCGAACCCGAGGGCGCGGGCGGAAGCGAGCCGCTGATTCCGGCGTCGGAAACGGTGTTCTACTTCGGCGGGCAGGACCTGACGTGGGAGTTCGTCATAGGCGCGGACGGGCGCACGACGGGTCTGATGCTGAAAGATCACCCTGAGACGCTCGGCGAGCGCGTCGAGTAGGGTGCGGAGGGAATACCCGAATCCGGGGACGCACAGTGGGTGGCCGAATAGGTAGCGTGAAGATGCACCTAATCCGCCACGCCCATGCGCCGCCTCTTCGTCCTCCTCGGACTGCTCGTTCTCGCCACTCCCGCCTACGCGCAGTACCCTGTTCCTGTCGTCAGTCTGGGCGCGAACGCGAGCGTCGGCGTTACCGACATCCAACTCGCGCCCGACGGTAGTTTCTACGTCACCGGCACCTTCAACGACTCGCTCGCGCTGAGTGCGACCGCGGCTCGGACGGCGCTCAAGACGACCTCGCCCAACGGTGCCACGTTCGTGGCACGCTTCGACGCGTCGGGCAATCTGACGTGGGCGCACAAGTTCGTCGGCGCTGAGCTTTGTCGGAGCCGAATCCGCGCGCCCAAACGCTGATCGCGGTCCTGCCGGACGGCGACGTGGCGATTCAGGGCCTGCTGTCGACCGGCATCACGATGGACCTCGATCCGTCGAGCGAGACGCTGATCGTCGGGCGGCCGCTGGATGGAGCGAATGCGGGGCGACGGGCTTCGTGGCGCGCTTCGACGGGGCGACGGACGCGCTCGAATGGGGCGGTCAGCAGGTCGTGCACAGCGAGTCGCACTTCTCGATCGTCGGCCAGCCGTTCGCGTCGGACGGGCAGCGGCTCTACCTCTCGGTCGCGTCGGCGCGTCGACGTCGACCCGACAGCCGACAGCGTTGCCGTCGTCTGCGCCGTCGCTCGTGGCGCTCGAGCCGGCGGATGGCTCGCGTCGAGTACGTCGTACCGGCGCGTTCGAGGCACGCAGATTGCGGCGGGAGGCGGTAGCGTCTACGTGCTCAGCGTGCTCGACATGACCGGCGCGCGCGGCTACACGCTGGCCCGGCACGACGCCTCGAACGGTGGCCGAAACGTGGCGCTTCGCTCCGACCGTCGGCGGCGACACGCCGGACGCGCTGACGGTCGACGCCAACGGCGACCTCTACCTGGGCGGCGGCTTGACCTCGTCCAACGACTTCTGGGGCGTCGCGCTCGACCCGTCCAAGCCGACCGAAGTCACGCTGCGCCGCACCAACGCGAGCAAGGCCTTTTTGGCGTCGATCTCGGCTGCGGGCACCTTTCGCTGGGCGGGTAACACAGGCGAAGACAACGGCTTCAACAATCTCGGCCTATCCGTCGATGGCGGATCGGTCTACACGTTCTCGGTCGGCATTCGCAAGTACGCGTCGGCGGACGGCAGCCTGACGGCTTCGACTCCGGCGTCGGTCGGCAACCCGCTGCTGCGGGCAGGCGACGCGCGCGGTGCGACAGCGATTGCCTTCTCCGACACGCCGCGCAACGGCTCGCAGTCGTTTCTCTTGCTACCGCCGGGTTATCCGCAGACCGTCGTCGTGCCGTTCAACACGTCCGATCTGACGCTGGGTGCGCTCAGCCCGGTCGCTCAACCCGATGCGCCGACGCAGATCCGCCCGATGGCGGGGACCGGCGTGCCCTATCCGCGACGTCCGCTTCTCGTGGACGCCGGTCGCCGGGAGCGACGGGCTACGACCTGACGATTGCCTCGAATCCCCAGAGCTTCACGCAGCGCTTCTCGCTTGCCGACACCTTCAAGGTCACCAACTTGCAAGGCAGCCGCACCTACACGTGGAGTGTCCGAGCGCGCGTCGGCGTGATCGCCGGGGCCGAGACGCCGGGCATCGCGATCACGACCGAAGCGCCGCCGCCCAACATCGCCGCGCCCAGTGATCACGTCGCCGACGAGTGGGCAGACCGGCATTGCGTTCGAGAACGGGATCCGCGTCGAGTGGAACGCCGTGTCGGGCGCCGAAGGCTACACGATTCTGCTCGAGCGCGGCGTCCCGGATCCGAACGGCGGATTCGTCGTTCACGTATTTCCCCATAGTGTCCGACACGATCAGCGGTGGCAGTGTGACCAGCGCGCTTCTCACCTCGCCGCTCCTCGCGGGTGCGACAACCTATCGAGTGACCATGTACTCGCTCCAGGGCGGACGCGAGGGCTTTCGTGCCAGTTCGGTCCGCTTCATGACGTTCGACGACGCCAACCTGCCCAAGCCGACGATCCTCACGCCCGCAGCAGGCAGCCCGACGCCGACGCGCACCGGCCCTATCGCTGCGCTCTGGACGAGCGTCCGAGCGGCTCAGCGCTATGCCGTCACCGTCGAGACGCGCAACAGTTTTGCCGCCGACTACGCCGCTCGCTACGTCACGTCCGACACGGCGTTCGTCGTTCCGCCCGTTCAGACGCGCCCCAATAACCGCGTTTTCCTTTCCATCCGCGCCATCAACAGCCGGGGGCAAGAGGGCGAAGCGGCTACGGTCGACTGGATCGCAGGCACGCCGACTCTGACTGCGCCGACGTTGACAGTAACGCCGACCGGCGCTGCTGCCTCATTCGCGTGGACGGCTGTCGCTGAGGCCGTTCGGTACGAAGTCGAGGTCAACACATCGGCGGCGTTCGACTCGACCGGCATCGTGCGCGTCGGCGGAAGTGCGAACGGTAGCCTGACGCTGCGCAGATTGCCTGCCAACGCTTCGCTGTTCGCCCGCGTCCGAGCGACGGCGGGGCTGATGGTCGGTCCGTGGTCTTCGGGCGTTCCGTTCTCTACCGGAGCGGCTGACGCTGGCGTGACCATCTCTGCGGTCACGCCGCTTTCGGTCGTCGCTGGTGAGTCGATTACGGTCGATGGAACAGGCTTTTCGGGCGACGCCAGGGCGTTCGTCGGATTGGTCGAGGGCGAGGTGACGGCGCAGTCGGCGACGCAACTCACCGTTCGGGTGCCGCGCGGGGTCATCGCCGGTCGCGTGCGCGTCGCCAGCGGCGGGAGTGCAGCCGACGGCCCGCTGGTGCGCGTCAGCCGGACGCAGACGTATCCGTTCAATCCCGACGGCATCGCCGGACGCGACACGCTCTTCTCGACGCGCAACACCAACGCCAGCTACGGCAACCGCTGGGACGTGGCCGACATGAACGGCGACGGGAAGCTGGACCTGATGCGGCTCGATCAGATCACCAACGTGCTCGTCCACCCGGCGCTCGCGAATGGAACCGGCTGGGGCGAACCGGCGACGGCGCAAGGTTACGTGGCGGCAAACTACCAGAACGACTTCCGCCAGTCGACGATGCGCCACGATCTGGACGGCGACGGACGGCTCGACATCGCCGTCGCGCTCTTTCGCCGCGACGAATCGGGCCTGATCACGATCTCGCTCAACCGCAGCAACGGCGACACGCTCGCGTTCGCGCCGGGCGTCCAGTTGGAGTTCGAATCCGCACCGGCAGGCATGAGCGCCGTCGACCTCAACGGCGACGGACGCGACGAGTTGATCGTCGTCCTGCGCCAGGGCGAGATCATTGCGATGGAAAACCTGAGCGGACCGGGCGCGCTCCGCTTCGGCAAACAGGCGTCGTGGCCCTACAACGGCCGCCTGTTCAGCCAGAGCGACGTCGCGTTGTGGGACGAGGATTTCGACGGCGACGGCAGGGTCGACCTGGCCTACTCGCGCTTCAACTCCGAAGGCTCCGTGGTCGTCACGATGCGAAACGCGGGCGTCTCGGATTTGAGCGAGTCGTCGTTCGCCGTCGACAGCGTCCAGTTCAGCGGCTCGCTCTTTCTCGATGCCGTGGGCGACGTGGACGGCGACGGTCAAGGCCGATCTGGTCGGTAAGGGCGCGTACGCGAGCGACGACTTCACGCAACAGGAACTCGTCGTGCTGCGCAACACGGCGTCGGCGGGATCGCTCGGAGCCGGATCGTTCGGCGCTCCCGAGCGGCAGACCGTCGTCTCGTCCGACCTGCGCAGCCTGCAACTCGTCGACCTCAACGGCGACGGCGCGCTCGACCTAGCCGGGACGATTCGCGATCGCGACACCGGCAGCACCGACCTAGTGATCTTCCGTGGCGGGACCGGCGGACTGGGCGCTCAGACGCGCTTTCCCAACGCCGACCTCGCCTTCTCCACCGACCTCGACGCCGACGGCCAAGTCGAACTCTACTCCGGCACGTTCGACAACGGCACGTTCACCTACGGACTGGCCCGCCTCGATCTGTCGGCCGTCGCCACATCGCTCGAAGCCGACGCATCTGCCCTCGCCCTGACGCTCGACGGCACGTGGCCGCACCCGGCGAGCGGAAACGCCACCGTCCCCTTCGCCCTTCCGACCGCCGGACACGCTCGCCTGACGCTCTACGACCTGATGGGCCGCCGCGTCGCCGTCCTCGCCGACCAAACGCTGGCCGCCGGACCGCAGCGCGCGAGCCTCGACGCCGGATCGCTGGCAGCCGGAACGTACCTGCTCGTGCTCGAACACGACGGTGTCGCGCATCGCCAAAACCGTCGTCGTGATGGGCCGCTGACGCTCGTCGTCTCGCTTGCTCCCCTCATCCTCTCCTGCATCCTCCACTCGGCTTCATGCACCGCATCGCTCTACTCGCACTCGTCACGCTGCTGCCCCTCGGCGCCTCTGCCCAAACAGGCAGCTTCACGCCGCGTGCTCCCCAGTCGCTCGTTCTCGTCGGCCTTCCGTTCAACTGATCTCTCACGACGTCACCTTCACCACGCCGGGGCAGGCCATTACGAGCAGCGGGTCGAACGCGCCGTATACGCTCGGCGGTTACGTCATGGGGGTCGGATACAGCGATCCCCTCTACCGATACATGCGGATCGACGTGACGGGCACGATGCACCAGACTGGTGTGCGGTAGTCGACTGCGATACGGGAACCGAGTTTCTCAACGGCCGCGAGAACGGTAGGGGATGGCTCTACCTCGACGGTGCGATCCTACCTCGCTGCAGAGACTGGGCTGATGGTAGGGCTCCCGTTCGTCGGCGCTGTCGGCATCGGTGGACTGATCAGCGGGGCCGGGGCGAACAGTGAGCAGCAGGGGTCTCCGGTGGGCGGCATCGACATGGGGTTGCAGGCCGCCCACGCGCTCGAAATTCCTGCGCTGCGCCTGGGCATCCTCACGACCGTCACCCAGGCGCGCACGTTCGATGGTGACAGATTTCGACGGCACCTCGTTCAAGATCATGAGCGACGTGTCGCTGCGCCTCACCGGAGAAAACGCCATCGGCGGCTGGCTGCGTCCTGCCCTCGTCGCGCGCTATTTCTACGATCACCGAACCGACCCGACCGGCGACTTCGAAGGCACGTTCAATGGCTTCGGCTTCGGCATCGGGTTCAGCAGCGAGTAGACGGTGATCTGGTTACGGAAGAGCAGCACCGTGACGAGGGATGGGAAGGGGGTTGGCAGACTATATTCGTTAGTGATCCAGCTTTCTCATACTATGCGTACTATTTCTCGCGCGGCCCTAGTGCTGCTGCTCCTCGCCCTTCCTGCCTGCGACTCGAACGACGACGAGGGCGCGCTCGGCACCTATGCACTCGTTTCGGTCGGCGGACAGGCCCTGCCCGCCACCATAGACAGCGAGGGGACGTACGAAAGCGGATTCATTCGACTCGAAGAACGACGGGTGATCGCCAACGTCGTGATTACCCAGTCGAATGAGGGCAGGACTGGCAGGAGCGAAACCGAGGTAGGCGGTACCTACACGATCAGCGGAGAAACGCTCACGCTTCGCCTGACGCGCGAGGATGACTCGTTCGAGACATCTACCGGTACGCTGCGCGGCAACTCGATTGTAATTGACGCCGAGGGGCTGGCGTTTGTCTTTCGCAAGTGACGCGCCTCGGCGTTTACGCTGTCTTCTGCTTCATCAGCGCGCGGTAGGCGCCGACCCACCAGTCCGAGTCGCGCGTGATCTGCGTCACGGTCACGTCGCCCAAGTGGCCGACGAGTTCGATCAGGTGGACGGGCAGAGCGTTGAGCGTATCGGCCCGGAGGATCTGCTCGATGGTATCGGCTTGCGCCCGCGTCCAGCGCCATTTGTGGCGGAGCGCTTCGGCTTTTTTCCAATAGTCGCGGTCGTCCCAGACCTGCGCGCTCTCGTCGATGGTGGTCCAGATGCCTCTGAGGCTGAAGACGAGAAAGGCTGCCATGTCACGCTCTTCGGACCCGAAATCGGCGCGCTGCGCGAGCAGGCGGACGACTTCGGCGCACGAGCGCAGGTGCGCGTTGCGGCGCTTGGCAGGCGTGTCGACGGTACCCACGATGCGTCCCATAAAAAACCGGCTCGGATGCTGTGGCAAAAAGATACAGCCCGCGTGCCCGCTCCGGCCAGACACCTCCGATCGCGCTGCGTCCTTTTGCGAGACATGGTCAGCCGATAGCGGCGATTCGAGCAGCCCGCGCGTCGTAGTATGGCGTCCGCCCTCGCCGTGGGCCGATTGCTCTCTGCTCGCCGACTCACCTGACCACGTGTACCGCTTCGACGGCTTCGAACTCGATCCCCCTGAACGCACGTTGACTCGGAATGGGGTTCCTGTTCCGCTCAGCGCGCGCTACTTCGACGTACTCGTGTTGCTGGTCGAGGAGCAGGGAGGACGCGTCTCGCGCGAGCGGTTCTTCGGCGAGGTGTGGAGCGACGTAGTCGTTGGCGATGCGGCGCTGACCCAGGCGGTCAAAACCATCCGGCAAGCGCTAGGCGACGACGCGGCCCAGCCGCATTTCATCGAGACGGTTCCTCGGCACGGCTACCGCTTCATCGCCGACGTTGAGGTCGAGGAAGCGCTGGCCATAGTCGAAGGGGCGGATCTCGACGCGCTGCCCCCACGGCTTCCCCTTACCTCTGCTGAAACAGGGCGGCGGCGGTATCTGCGAGCCGGAGCCGGGCGAGGGGCAGCGGGTGGAGCGCTCGCAGGCATAGGCGGCGGAATCTTCTACGGAGTGGCTGCCGCATGGACCGACCCCGAGAGCGGATTGTCGCTGCTCGTGGTGCTGACCGGCGTCAACGTGCTCGTCGCGATGATCGCGGGCGCGGGCGTCGGCGCGGGCGTGGCGGCGGGGCGACTGATATCGGCCAAGCTCCGTGGGATGGGCGCTGCGCTCGGGGGACTGGTAGTGGGTGCTGTCGTCCACTTCGTCGCGACGGAGGCGTTTGAACTGCTGTTCGGAGTCGTGCCGCCGCGCATGACCGGTGCGCTGGAGGGCGCCGTGTTAGGAGCCGCGGTATGGTTGGGCGCACAGGTCGCGGCTCGCCACGCTAACTATCCGCCGCGTCGGCGAGTCGCGGTTTACTCGGCAATTACCACGTCGCTGGCCGCGCTGGGCGTCGTCGCGCTGGGCGGCACGCTGATGGGAGGCAGCCTGGACGCGCTGGCTGGCGCCTTCTCCGAGTCGCAACTCTCGCTCGGCGTCATCGGCGTGCTGCTCGGCGAGGAGGCGTTTGGCCCCATGGCTCAGGCGGTGACGGCAGCTATGGAGGGAGCGATCTTCGGTGGTGCCGTGGGCGGCGCGCTCCGGCGATGGCTGATCGGCGAGCGCAAGGAGCGGAGAATCATCGTCCGGTCGCAGGCCGTCAGTTGACGCGCAGGTCTTCGGGATAGTCGGCGAGGTAGGCGGCGGGCGGCCCCAGGCTGCGCATCGTCTGTCGCCACAAGACGGACGGCTCGGTCCCGAACACGAGCGCCGCCGTCGCCGGGGCGATCAGCCAATCGTCGCCTGCAATCTCGCCTTCGAGTTGGCCCGCGTTCCATCCGGCGTAGCCCAGGAAAAAGCGAAAGTCCGATCCCACCGCAGACCCATCGCGGAGCGCGGCGCGGACCGAGTCGAAGTCGCCCCCCCACCACACGTCGTCGGCGACGAGTTGGGCTTGGGGGAGCAGATCGGGGCGACGGTGAAGGAAGTGAAGCGTGTCGGGCTGGACGGGGCCACCGCTGCGAAGCGGGTGCGCCTGTTCGTCGAAGCCGTCGAGCACGTCGGCGAGGTACAGGTCGAGCGGGTCGGTGAGGACGAGGCCGAACGAGCCTTCCTCGCCGGTCTCGCAGATGAGAACGACGCTGCGCTTGAAGTTGGGGTCGCCGAGGACAGGGGCTGCGGCGAGCAGGTCGCCCGTGGCGGGCGCGGCGAAGTGAGGCATGGCGGCGGAGTTTCGGTCTCGAACGCAGCGCAGCGCAGGAGGAGTCTGATGCAAAGGTAACACGAGCCTGATTCGTTTGGCACGAAGCGCAGGCGGTAAGACGTTGGATTAGGCTCATCGCCCAATCCTCCATGCGCCTTCTCCTGCTCGCCTCGCTGCTGCTCGCCTCTGCTCCGGCCGCGTTCGCTCAGTCCGACGATGCGTCGCAATTCGCCGTCCTCGCCTGGCCTAGGTGCGCTCCCGTTCACTACGCGACGCGGCTGCCTTGCGTCGTCCCAGTCGGGTTCGCCGTCGTAGAGGTCGAGGGCGACGCGTCCGCGGCGATGCGGTACGTGCAGGCACACGGGCCATCCGCCGCCGATCCGCGCGTGGTCATCGTTCCATGCTTCGACTCGGCTCCGATAGTGGAGCGGGCGCCGTTCATCGGCATGATGCAGCGAGAAGCGCCAACCTCTTTCGACCGCCCGTGAGCGCAGTGGCCAAAAACAACAAGGCCACCCGGTGCGTTACCGAGTGGCCTGTTTGAGTTGCGGGGGAGGGATTCGAACCCCCGACCTTCGGGTTATGAGCCCGACGAGCTACCTCTGCTCCACCCCGCGATTGGGATTACCATAGTACCCACACCCCACCGACTTGTCAAGTGACTCTCCCGTGAAGTACGCGCTCCTGCTCCTCTCTCTCCTGCCGCTCGCCGCCTGCCAGGCACAGCCCAAGGAAATCGCGATCACACTCGACGACGTGCCTCTCGTCGGCTACTACACCTACCCGGACGATTTCCAGCGCGCGCAGGCCGTCGACAGCATGACCCAGGCGCTGGCCCGTCACGGCGCGCCGTTCACGGTTTTCGCCATCGGCCAGGACGTAGCCGTCGAGCAGGAAGCGGCGCTGCTGGACCGCTGGCTCGACGCCGGGGCGCAGATCGGCAACCATACCTACACGCACCGCAATCTGGGAGAGTTGGCGGTCGAGGAGGGCGTCGCCGACATTGAGCGTGCAGGCGAAGTGCTGCGGCCCATCGCCGACGCGCGCGGGCTTTCGGTGCGCTACTTCCGGTTTCCGTTTCTGGCGCAGGGGGTGTCGCTCGAGCAGAAGCGGGCCTACGCCGACGCGCTCGCCCGTTTGGGACTCTACAACGCGCGCGTGTCCGTGTCGAACAACGACTGGGAGTTCAACGAGCGCTACAGAGCCGCGGAACTGGCCGAGGATTGGGAGGACCGCTACGAGATTGGGCAAGAGTACGTGCTCCACATCCGCGAGTCGGTGCGGTATTGGGACATGGTCGGCGAGGAACTGACGGGCCGCAGCGTGCGACACGTGCTGCTGCTGCACGCCAACCGCATCAACCGCGACTACCTTGGCACCATCCTCGACACGCTTTCGGCCGACGGCTACACGTTCGTCGACCTCGACCGTGCCTATGCCGACCCGATCTACGCCGAACCCGACCGCTGGCCGACGGAAAACGGGGTGTCGTTCCTAGAGCACGTCCGTCAGACGCGGCGGTTGGAAGGGACGGAGTAGGAGGCCGAGAGAGGTCGATGCGAGGCTGACCGCTCGGTCCCGGTGGAGACGAAATGAAACACAGCCTCTTAACAGTCCGCCGAGACGCGCGCGGTACCTTTGTGGCTCAACTCCGTTTAGAAAAGCGCTTCCTGCCAATGGCCGTCCTCCACCCGTTCCGCGCCCTCCGCCCCGACCCCGCGCACGTTCAAGAAGTCGCCTGCGTGCCCTACGACGTGATCGACACGTCCGAAGCCCGCGCTCTCGCCGAGGGCAAACCGCGCTCGTTTCTGCACGTCATCCGTCCCGAGATCGATCTGGCCGAGGGGGTCGACGAGCACGCCGACGAGGTCTATCAGAAAGGGGCCGATAACCTGCGCGCGTTGGCAGCCAGCGAGGCGAGCATCCAGGAGGATGAGCCCTCCCTGTACGTCTATCGCCTGATTCGCAACGGACGCTCGCAGACGGGCATCTTCGGCTGTGTAGCTGTCGCGGATTACGACGACGACACGATCCTCAAGCACGAGCTGACGCGTCCCGTCAAGGAGGACGATCGCACGCGCCACATCCTGACGCAGCAGGCGCACGCCGAGCCTGTCATGCTCGCCTACCGCGACGACGGCGACGTGGCCGCGCGTATCGACCGGGCGACGGCTCACGATCCGCTCTACGACTTCACCGCCGACGATGCGGTGCAGCACACGATCTGGCGCGTCGGCGATGCGCAAGGACTGGCTGACGCCTTCTCGCATGTGCCCAAGCTCTACGTCGCTGACGGGCACCACCGCTGCAAGGCAGCCTCGCGCGCCTTCCACGCCGAAGTCGAGCGTTCCGACGCCAAACCCACCGACGAGGTCGCCTTCTTTCCGGCCGCGCTCTTCCCGATGTCGAACATGGACATCCTGTCTTACAACCGCGTCGTCAAGAACCTGCCCGACGGCCCGGCCGCGTTCCTCTCTGCTTTGCGCGAGAGCGTCACCGTCACCGAGAATGCCGATGCGACGCCCGCCGGACCCGGCCACGTGTCGCTCTACCTCGGCGGCGCGTGGTACGACATCGAACTGCCCGAAAGCACCACTAGCGGCATCGCCGACCGACTCGACGTGGCGCGACTGAGCCGCTTCGTGCTCGAGCCGCTGCTGGGCATCTCCGATCCGCGGACGGATCCCAACATCGACTTCGTCGGCGGCGTTCGGGGCACCGACGCCCTGGTCGACCGAGTCGATAGCGGACGCGCGCAGGCGGCGTTTTCGATGCATCCCACGTCGATGGAGCAGCTGCTCGCCGTCAGCGATGCCGGGGAGTTGATGCCGCCCAAATCGACCTGGTTCGAACCCAAGCTGCGCTCCGGCCTGCTCGTCCACCTCTTTTAGTTCGTCACCGCGGGGACGTAGGCCGCAGCGACCTGCGGATTCTGCGTTCCGTTCAGATTGCCGCGTCGCTTTGCATCACCGATGCTTCGATCCTCGCACTGACAGTTTCCCAGTACAGTCCTTCGATCATGAAAGTCTTAATCGCCGACAAACTCTCGCCGTCCGCCGTCGACCAGATGGAGGCGGGCGGGCACACGGTCGTCACCGATTCCACGCTCGACGGAGACTCGCTGACCGACGCGCTCGCTCGCGAGAATCCGAGCGTGCTCATCGTGCGATCGACTAAGGTGCTGGCCGAGCATCTCGACGCGGCGGGCGGGCTCGAACTGATCGTGCGTGCCGGGGCCGGAGTCGACAACATCGACACGACGGGGGCGAGCGCGCGGGGCATTTTTGTCGCCAACTGTCCAGGCAAAAACTCCGACGCCGTAGCCGAACTGACGACGGGGCTGCTGTTGGCGCTCGACCGCTCGATTCCTGACAACGTCGCCGACGCGCGGGCCGGCAAGTGGCGTAAGGGGCACTATGGGAAAGCGGCTGGCGTCAAGGGGCGCAGGCTCGCCGTGATCGGTACGGGCAACATCGGCCGCGCCGTAATCCGTCACGCTCAGGCGCTAGGGATACACGTGACCGCGTGGAGCCGCTCGCTCACCGACGACGATGCTCAGGCGATGGGCGTGCGGCGCGCGCTGAGTCCGGTCGAAGCCGTGCGTGATGCCGACGCTGTCACCATCCACGTCGCATCGACCGCTGAGACCGAGGGCTTGGCCGGACGCGCGCTATTCGAGGCGATGAAGCCCGGCGCGTTCTTTCTCAACACCACGCGCGGCGCCGTCGTCGATGACGAAGCGCTGGCGTGGGCACTCGACAACCGAGGCATTCGCGCGGCACTCGATGTATTCAACGGCGAACCCTCCGGTAAAGAAGGCGATCTCACACATTCGCTCGCCAAGCATCCATCGGTCTACCTGACGCACCACATCGGCGCGTCGACCGAACAGGCGCAGGAAGCCATCGCAGACGAAGCCGCGCGCATCGTCGACGTGTACGCCTCGACCGGCAAGGTGCCGCACTGCGTCAACCTCGCCTCCAAAACGCCTGCCAATGGGCTGCTGACCGTTCGCCACCGCGACCGCGTCGGCGTGCTCGCATCGGTGCTCGACCATGTGCGTAGGGCCGGGTGGAACGTGCAGGAGATGGAAAACCTGATCTTCGAAGGCGCCGAAGCTGCCGTCGCGCGCATCCGTTTTACGGGACAGCCGGACGACCAAGCGCTGGCCGCCATCCGCTCGTCCGAGCACGTCATCGAAGCGGCGACCATCGCGCTGTGACCCGCTCGCACCTCCGCATCCGCATGTAAGGGCGATTCGTGAATCGCCCTTGCCGACTACCCGACCCCAACTTCCTCTCTCCCATGCCCGCAACCTCCGAACGCGTCTTCAACTTCTCCGCCGGTCCTGGCACGCTTCCTCTGTCCGTCATGGAAGAAGTGCGCGACGAGCTTCCGATCTATGGCAGTGAGGGAGCGTCGATCATGGAAGTGAGTCACCGAGGCAAGAGCTACACCGACATCCACGAGGGCACGCAGACGCTGTTGCGCAAGCTGCTTGGGCTGGACAAGAACTGGCACGTGCTCCTGCTCCAGGGCGGCGCGTCGCTTCAGTTCCACCAGGTGCCGCTCAACCTGCTGCGTGAGGACGCCTCTGCTGATTACCTCGACACCGGCAAGTGGTCGGCGGGCGCGATCAAGGAGGCCAAGATGATCGGGCGCGTCAACGTCGCCGCCTCGTCGGCGCAGGACGACTACACCTATATCCCCGAACCGTCGGACTGGCACCTGGACAGCGGCGCGGCCTACCTGCACTACACGAGCAACAACACGATCTTCGGCACGCAATTCGGTTTTACGCCCAGTGCTGACGTACCCCTCGTCGTCGACGCGTCGTCCGATTTCCTGAGCCGTCCCATCGATCCGCAGGCGCACGGGCTGATCTACGCCGGAGCGCAGAAGAACATCGGCCCGGCAGGTGTGACGGTCGTGCTGGTGCGCGACGACATCCTACAGGCGCGCAAGAAGGGGCTGCCGACGATGCTCGACTACGGCACGCACGCGGCCAAGCTCTACAACACGCCGCCCGCGTTTGCCGTCTACGTCGTCCACAAAGTGCTGCGCTGGCTCGACGGCATGGGCGGCGTTCAAGCCATCGAAGCCATCAACGATCGCAAGGCATCGGCGCTGTACGGGCGTATCGACGCCACCGACTTCTACAACGGCACGGCCCGCCCCGGTAGTCGCTCCAAGATGAACGTCACGTTCCGCCTGCCCAACGAGGTGCTCGAGACGAATTTCGTGACGCTCGCCAAGGAGCACGGAATGGTTGGCCTCAAAGGCTACCGGACGGTCGGCGGCGTGCGGGCGTCGATCTACAACGCAATGCCCGAGGCCGGAGTCGAAGCGCTCGTGTCGTTCATGGACGAGTTCGAGCGCGCCAACGGCTAGACCCTACGCTTGGTCGCGTTCACGTCGCGCGCGCAAGTCGTTGCGTATGTCGACGAGCGCCTCGCCCGCGCGTCCGCCCGCGAGCAGCAGCAGCGAGCCGAGCAGCCCTATCATGGCCGTCACCAGGTAGCCGGGCTCGGACGTGGCGGCGATGCCGAGCAGCAGAAGCGACGCCGGAGCGCCGAAAAAGCCGACGGTGTAGAGTACGCTGAACAGGTTGCTGCTCATCTCTTCGTCGCGCCGCAACGGTGCCAGCCGACTCGGCCGGTGGCGCGTCGGAAGCTCGCCAAGCGTGTCGTCGCGGTCGAGTAGGGGAGCGGCTTCGGGTGCTCTTGGGGATCGTGTTCTGGTCATGTCGTAGGAGTCGAAGCGCAAGCATACGAACCGGCTCGCAGATCGCTACGAGGCGACGCGCGCGCGCAGAACGGGTTCTAGCGTCCGCCACACGTTTTGAGCGACGATGCGCTGGCCCTCGGCGGTCGGGTGGACGCCGTCTCCCTGATTGAGGCGAGGATTGCCCGCGACGCCTTCGAGTAAGAACGGCACCAGGGCGGCGTCGTGATCGCGCGCAACCTCGGGAAAGACGCTGCGATAGGCCGACGTGTACTGCGCTCCGTACGAGGGCGGCATCTGCATGCCGGTCAGCACGACGGCAGCGTCCGGGTTCGAGCGCCGAACGCGCTCGATGATCGCTGTCAGGTTGGTGCGGATGTTGGCGACGGGTTGTCCGCGCAGCCCGTCGTTGGCGCCAAGCTCGAGCAGCAGCAGGTCGACGGGGCGCTCGAGGTGCCACTCCAGTCCGTTCAAGCCGCCCGCCGTCGTCTGGCCCGAGATTCCCTGGTTGTCGATCGTGAACGGAAGCCCGGCGCTGTCGATTTTTTGCTGGATCAGTGAGGGGAACGATTGAGCGCGCGTCAGCCCGTACCCGTCGGCGATGCTGTTGCCGACGACGAGAATGCGGCGCGTCTCGCCCGGTTCGAGCGTGCGCGACGGCTGAGCCGGACTGCCGGTCTGGGCGGTGACGGCAACTGAGTCGCGATCGGAGGGCAAAGGCGCTCCGGCGTCGTCGGAGCAGGCGGCGAGAAGGAGCGGAATCAACAGGGCGAGACGATGCATCGGACGGGCGAAAAGGAAATCGGCAAACCGAACGCAGCGTGATCCGTTTCTACGCGCCGCAGCCGTTTCCGCTGCGTTCCACCTCTCTCCCATCCGAATGGCCGAAGCCGTCCTCGCCGCGCGCGACCTGACCAAGACCTACACCACACCCGCCCGCACGCTCACCGTTCTCGACGCGGTCTCGCTCGAGGTCCCCGCAGGCGGCACGCTGTCCATCGTCGGTCCGAGCGGAAGCGGCAAAACGACACTGCTCGGCCTGTGCGCCGGACTCGACCGACCCACGTCAGGCACCGTTTCTATCGCCGGCACGCGCATCGACGAGATGAGCGAAGACGCGCGCGCCGCCGTAAGGGGACAGCACGTCGGGTTCGTGTTCCAGTCGTTCAACCTGCTCCCGACACTGACGGCGGTCGAAAACGTGATGGTGCCCGCCGAACTGGTCGGCAACAGCGGCGCCCGGAAGCGTGCCGTCGAACTGCTGGGGCAAGTGGGACTGGGCGATCGGTCGCACCACTATCCATCCGAGCTGTCGGGCGGTGAGCAGCAGCGCGTTGCCATCGCCCGCGCGTTCGTCAACGCGCCGCGCTTGCTCTTCGCCGACGAGCCGACGGGTAACCTCGACCAGGAAACCGCCCAGGCCGTCGAAGAGCTGCTGTTCGCGCTCAACACCGAGCAGGGGACGGCGCTCGTCGTGGTGACGCACGACCTGGATCTGGCCGCCAAATGCAGCCGAACCATCAGCCTGCGCGGCGGGCGCGTGCAGTCGGATACGGCGCTATCGATGGCAGCATAACTGTCTGGGTAGCATGGGGAAGGGCTGGCTCTCGATCCGGCTCCTCTTGATTACAATCGGGCTATCCTCCGAGCACAAACGCAACACGCCCCCGCCCGGTTAATCCGAGCGAGGGCGTTGAGTCGGCGAGGGCGGTTTACTGCTCCTTACCCATCGTTTCGATGTAGTAGTTCGCCTGGTCACGGTAGTTACCATAGGCGGCCGACTGATACGCAGACGCTGGCGGCATCGTAGTTCTCCTGCATCCGGTAGCTGTCGCCCTTGACGAAGTGCAGCGCGGCGGCGTCGTTGCGGTCGTTGGGGTCGAGCGCCAGACCGGCGTCGGCGGCGTCGCGGGCAGCCGAGTAGTCGCCGAGTACGTTGTGCGCGCGGGCCACGTAGAGGTGATACTCGGGCTGATCACCCAGTGTCTCGGCCAGTCCGTTGAGCTGCTCGAGCGCGGCTCCGGCCTTGGTGCGGCTGGGATTGGCACCGCCGAGCAGGTCGCCCGTCGAGCCGATCAGCGCCAGCATGTTCTTGATGGCCGTTCCGCGCGCCTTGTCACCGGCGTCGGCAACTTCGATCGCCTTGCCGTATGCGGCGAGTGGCGTCGGAGTCGCGGTCCATTGCTTTGAGCGCTTCGGCCTTGCCGACGTAGTTCATCGCAAAGGTCGGGATCGTGGTCGATCCCGGTTTCGAAGCCTGCGAGAGCTTCTTCATTCTTGTCGGCTTTGAGTTTGCGGACCGACAGAGCGTAGTCGAACTGGGCGAGAACGTAGCGCGAGCGGCCTTCGACTTCTTCGTCTTCGGCTTCGACGGCACCGTCAAGTGCTACCTGGTACTGCTCGTAAGCGGCCATGTAGTCTTTGGCTGCTGCGGCTTCGTTGGCGGCGTTGTAGGCTTCCTTGTAGGCTTGCGCGCTCGCGACCTGCGGGAGGGCGACAGCGAACGCCAGCAGAAGCAGGGTCAATACTCGGTTCATGTGTGGAGGTGGGGTGTGTGAGAGATGGATGATCTGTGAGGCATAGAATGCACGGACCGTGCCGCGCGCGCGTTCCCGCGTCAGAACGTGCAAAATGGCGATTCTTGCATTCGACGGCTCGCAAAACGTGGCGAACAGCACACAGCGGTGTGCATGCGGTAGGACACACGCGGCGAGCCGTCGGCACTCTCGTGCCTAGAAGTTGGGCGACAAGCTGTGCTCCTTGTAAAACTCGTCCACGATGTCGACGGCCTCTTTGGGGTCGTCGGTGATCTGGAACAGGTGCATGTCGTTCGGCGCCGATGTTACCCTCGGCCAGCATCGTGTCGCGCAGCCAGTCGACCGAGTCCGGTCCAGTATTTGGCGCCCATCAGAACGACGGGAAACTTGGTGATCTTGCGCGTCTGGATCAGCGTCAGGCTCTCGAACAACTCGTCGAGCGTGCCAAAGCCGCCCGGCAGCACGATGAAGCCCTGGCTGTACTTGACGAAAGATCGTCTTGCGAACGAAAAAGAAGTGGAAGTTGATCAGCTTGTCCGAGTCGATGTAGGGATTGTGGCCCTGCTCGTGCGGAAGCTCGATGTTGAGTCCGATCGACGCGCCGTCCATGTTGCGCGCGCCCTTGTTGCCCGCCTCCATGATGCCCGGCCCGCCTCCGGTGATGACGCCGTAGCCTCTGCGCACCAGTTCTTCGGCCACGTCGACGCCTAGCTGGTAGTACGGGTTGTCGGGCTGTGTGCGCGCCGAGCCGAAGATCGAAACCGACGGCCCGATCTCGCTCATCGTCTCGAACCCCTCGACGAACTCGGACTGGATGCGGAAGATGCGCCACAGGTCTTTGACGCTTTTGGTCTGCCACGCCTCGCGCTCTTCGTCGGTCATCTGGCGGTTGATCTGCTCGACGTAGTCTTGGGGTTCGAGCGTTTTCTTGTCGGGCATATCGGTTGGGTTGGGTAGAGAGGAGAGAGGAGAAGAAACGAAACGAGCCGCCCCACGCATAGGCATGGAGCGGCTCGACTGGACTTGGGCTAGGATTAGCGGCCCTGTCCGGACTGCTGGTTGGCTTCCTGCTGGAACGCCTCGTTGGCGAAGATGGCGATCTCGACCCTACGGTTCTGCGCGCGGCCCGTATCGCTATCGTTGCTCGCGACCGGCTCGGTCTCGCCCTTGCCGACCGTCGTGATGCGGTAGCGCGGGATGCCCTGGCTCATCAGGAACTGTGCCGCGGCCTCGGCGCGCTCTTCGCTGAGGCGCATGTTGGTGGCGTCCGTTCCGATATTGTCAGTGTGGCCGTAGACGACGACATCGGTGTTGTCGTAACGCTGCAAGCTGGAGGCGAGTCCGCCGAGGTCGGTGCGGGCTTGGGCTTTGAGCGTCGACTTGGCGAAGTCGAACAGGATCGCATTGTCAAACGTGACCTGGATGCCCGCCGTCTCACCCGTTTCCGGGTTTTCGATGGGCGTCACTTCTGCGTTGGCGAGTTCGCCCTCCAATTCTTCTGCCTGCTTGTCCATCTGGCGTCCGATGATGGCGCCTGCGACGCCACCGACAGCGGCTCCGATGATGGCACCCTGTGCCGTGTTGCCCTGCGTCCGGCCGATCACACCGCCGACGGCGCCGCCGGCGCCGGCCCCGATGACCGCGCCTTTGCTGGTGCGGTTCATGCTGGAGCAGCCTGCGCCGAACGCCGAGAAGATGAGGAGCGCGCACAAGGCGAGCGAAGTGCGTAGAGTTTGTGTCATGGTAGACGAGTAATGTGTGGGAGATTGAGTGGTGCAGCTCTCCCGATGGAGAGTTGGCAAGCGAAAAGGCAACTGACGTGCCGTTTGGCTTCTGGACACTTCCATTCCTCTCACAGCCCCTCCGTTTCGCACGGATGTGCCGCCAACGAAACCTTTACACCTTCCCGAGCGAGCGTAACGCCCTCTGCGCTGGACACCCTTTCGTCCGCTTTACACAACGGAAATGCCTCCCCGGCTATCTTGACGTGTTGGCCTGCCGGACATGCTCAGTGGCCGATCTCTCAGACTTCTTATCATCCGCCTTTCGGTCGATCGACCTCTCATCCCTCACCTTCTTCTCAATGAAGCTCATCATTCCCATGGCAGGCCGCGGCACCCGCGTCCGCCCGCACTCGCACGTCACGCCCAAGCCGCTCCTCAACGTACGAGGCAAGAGCATGGTCGAGCGCATCGTGCAGACCTTTATGGACGTGCTGCCGCGTCCGCTCACCGAAGCCGTCTTCATTCTGGGGCCCGACTTTCCCCAAGCGGTCTACGACGATCTGACGGCTATCTGCACGCAGTTCGGCATCGCGGCAGATTTCGCGATTCAAGAGACAGCGGAAGGGACGGCTCACGCCGTCTACTCGGCCAAAGATCACCTGTCGGGCGAAGGCGTCGTCGTGTTCGCCGACACGCTGTTCTACATGGACGGCAACCTCGACCTCGACGCCGACGCCATCGTGTGGGTTAAACATGTCGATGACCCCAGCCGCTTCGGAGTAGCGGTGCGCGAGGGCGAGCGCGTCACGGCGTTCGTCGAGAAGCCCAAAGAGCTGATCTCCAACGAAGCGCTCATCGGCATCTACTATATGCGCGATTTGGCCGAGTTCGGCAGCAAGATCGTCGAGCTCGTCGAGGGCGACGAGCGGGGCAACACGGGCGAGTTTCAGCTAACGGACGCACTCGACAAGATGCTCAAAGACGGCGCGCTCTTCAAGACGGCAGGCGTGACCGACTGGCTGGACTGCGGCACCATTCCGGCCCTGCTCGACACGACCAAGGTCATTCTCGAGATGGAGAGCGGCGAGAAGCCCACGCCGGAGTCGTCGAGGACAGCATCCTGATCGAACCGGTCTACATCGGCCCCGAGGCCCAGGTGCGCGGCTCGGTCGTCGGACCCAACGTGTCGATCGAAGGCGGCGCCATCGTCGAAGGCTCGGTTCTCAAGCAGAGCATCGTGTTCGCGAATGGGCGCGTCGAGGGCAGCGTTTTGGACGAGTCGCTGGTCGGCCAGTACGCAACCGTGCGGGGGATGACCGGCCCGATCAACGTCGGCGATCACTCCCAATTGGGCGCGCGCGACTAGCGATGCGGCGGGCACCGACTATCAGGCGTGAGATGGCACGCCTAGCCTGGAGCAGCTTCCGGCTGGGCGTCAAGCCGGCTCTGATAGCGGTGCTATGCGTGCTCGCGGCGGCGTGCGCTGGGGCGCCGGGCCATGCTCTGTGGTGTGATGGCGGTGCAGATTTTGACTCCGAGCGCATGGTCGTAGCTGTCACGCAAGTCGAGGCGCGAACGGATGGGGTGCTTGCAATCAGCGGGCGCGTCATTTCTGCGAGTTGGCGCGACGAGCTGCCAGCGGTCAATGTGCAGGTCCGAGGCGAAGGGCGTGGTACCAGAACCGATGAGAACGGAGTGTTCACGCTTGACAGCCTAGTCGCGAGTCAGACGCTGAACTTCTCCTACGTCGGATTTGAACGGCTGGAAGTCCGCGTCGATAGTCTGCTGGCGCGGCGCGAGACGCGTCCCCGCTCGCCTTAGTGGCACCGCCCGTAGGCTTGCGCGTTCGTCCGAACAGCAAACAGACATCCCCGACCCGAAAGCGCTTTGCCCTTGCGGCTATCTTCCGGATTCCCTTTTCGAACACCCCGACAGAACACGATGGCACAGGTCCAGGTCACGATGCCCAAGATGGGCGAGAGCATAACCGAAGGAACGGTAATCGTGTGGCACAAGCAGCCCGGCGACGCGATCGAGCTCGACGAGACGCTCTTGGAGATCGGCACCGACAAGGTCGACACCGAGGTGCCCAGCCCGGCAGCGGGCACGCTCGTCGAAATCCTCGTCCAGGAAGGCGACACCGTCGAAGTCGACACGGCGATTGCCGTCATCGAAACCGACGCCGACGCCGTCGACCTGAGTGGTGGCGGATCGTCTGAAGTCCAGCCTGGCGCCCAGGAGTCTGAGCCTGAAGTTGAGGTGCAAGCGCCTGAACCCGAGCACGCCCACGGCGACGTCGAGGCCGAAAACCTCGCCCAGGCGATGAGCGGAACGGCCATTCACGACGCTCCGGCCGACAGCGCCGCGACTGGCGAAGTCCAGGACGTGGTCATGCCCAAGATGGGCGAGAGCATAACCGAAGGAACGGTAATCGTGTGGCACAAGCAGCCCGGCGACGCGATCGAGCTGGACGAGACGCTCTTGGAGATCGGCACCGACAAGGTCGACACCGAGGTGCCCAGCCCGGCAGCGGGCACGCTCGTCGAAATCCTCGTCCAGGAAGGCGACACCGTCGAAGTCGGCTCGGTCATCGCCCGCATCGGCGTCGGCGAAGGCGCGTCGACTCGTGCAGCCTGCCGCCGATTCTCCGGCCCCGTCCACCGCTCCCGCTCAGGCCGATCCGCCCAAAGCACCCGCCGACGCCCCGTCGGCTCCGGCCTACGCGCCGATCTCGGGCCAGACCGGCGACACCGAAGGCAAGTAGCCCGATCACGCGCACGTCGGACGACGGACGCTTCTTCTCGCCGCTCGTCCGCTCGATTGCCGAGAAAGAAGGGCTGTCGATGGAAGAGCTCAGCCGCGTTCCAGGAAGCGGACGCGAAGGACGCGTCGGCAAGGACGACCTGATGGCGTACCTCGAAACGCGAGGCACGTGCACCGCGTCAGCCCGAGCAGCGCAGTGCTCCGACGCCGGCTCCGTCGCGCGCGCCTCAGCCGCCGTCGCGTCCGGCCCCATCGGCTCCCGCTCCCGACCCGTCCAGCTACGGCGACCGAGTCGAGGTGATCGAGATGGACCGCATGCGTAGAATCATCGCCGACCACATGGTCCGCAGCAAGGCGACGAGCGCGCACGTGACGAGCTTTGCCGAGATCGACGTGACCAACCTGGTCCGCCAGCGCGAGAAGAACAAGAAGCGCGTGATGGAGCGCGAGGGCGTCAAGCTGACGTACACGCCCTACTTCATCAAAGCCGCCGTCGACGCGATGCGCGACCACCCGATGCTCAACGCGTCGGTCGAGGGCAACCGGATCCTGGTGCGCAAAGACTTCCACGTCGGCATGGCCGTAGCGCTGGGCACGACCGGACTCGTCGCCCCGGTCATCCGCAATGCCGGAGGCTTGAACCTGGTCGGGCTCGCCAAAGCCGCCGCCGATCTGGCCTCGCGCGCGCGGGACAAGAAACTGCAACCCGACGAGCTCTCGGGCGGCACGTTCACGGTCACCAACGTCGGTAGCCTGGGCAGCCTGATGGGCACGCCGATCATCAACCAGCCCCAGGTTGCGATCCTGTCGCCGGGTGCGATCAAGAAGCGCGTCGTCGTCGTCGAAGACCCGGTATTGGGCGACATCATGGCGATCCGTCAGATGATGTTCGTCTCGCTCAGCTACGATCACCGCATCGTCGACGGCGCGATGGCGGCCTCGTACCTGGGCAAGTACACGCGGCTACTCGAAGAGATCGACCCGAACGGCGAGGTGTAACTCGTAGGGCTGTTATTGTCAAACATCCGAAAGCCGGAGTATCCTGAGGGACGCTCCGGCTTCCTCGCTTCCGCCATGTCCCGCACCTCTCAATCCGTCCGCTTCTCCCGAGGCACACAACCGCAAAGTCCGCCTCGGTCTGTCTGACTCTGGAGCAGCACCTGGAGACGTTCACGCGCGACTATCTCAAAGGCAAGAGCAAGGAGACCGTCGGCACGTATCGGCGGACGCTCAACGAGTTCGAGCGCTTCTACGTCCTGCACAAAGCCTCTTTCCGCTGGACGAGCGAAGGCATCGAAGCCTACAAGCGCCACTTGATGGAAGTGCGCGGTCTCCACCAGGTGTCGGTGTCGACCTACCTGACGGCCATCCGCCGCTTCTGCCAGTACCTCACCGACGCCGGACTGCTCGCCGAAAATCCGGCCAAAACCGTCAAGGGCAACCGCCGCCCTGCTACGCATAGCCGGTCGGTGCTGACGCAATCCGAAGTGGACACGCTTTTGGCCGTCCTCTCGACCGACACGGTTCTGGATGCGCGCGACCGGGCCGTGGTCTATCTGATGCTCTACGCTGGACTGAGCGAGATCGAGATCGTCCGCGCCGATATGGAGGATATGGACCACTCGCTGATGGGTGTCCTGCTGCGCGTGCAGGGCAAAGGGCGGACGACCAAGGATCAAGAAGTGCCGCTCGACGCACACGTTGTCGGTGCGATTCAGTCGTACCAGTCGCTACGCGGTCCCGTCAAAGAAGACGCTCCACTATTCGCGTCTCACGGTCGCCGGAGCGAGGGCCAGCGCCTGAACACACGAACGCTACGGAGCCGGGTCAACGGTGTGCTCAACGCTGCTGATCTGAAACGCAAAGGCATCAAGCCGCATAGCCTGACGCACACGGCGGCGCTGCTCTGGCTCAACGACGGGCTGAGCCTCGAAGAGGTCAAACTGCGCATGCGGCATGGCACGCTCGATACGACAATGATTTACTTCAAGAAGCAAGGCCTGCTGACGCGCTCGCCCGAGGAAGTCGCGCAAATCGAGAAGGCGGGCCAGTAGACGCGGAATAAATGCTAGAGGGCGAGGGCGCTGAGACCGACCAAAAGAGCTGTGGCGGCGGCGGCGGCGAAGCGCGACCAGAGGAGTACGGTGTCGAGGAGAGCGGGCATGGGCGTGGGGCGTCGGATCGTTCGCCTGTATAGCCGCTGGTGTTGACGGTTTAGTAACGCCACCTCACCTTCGAAGCAGACTGACCGTTCGTGCTCTCTGAACGACAGCCTGCCGGATGAGGCGCGCAAATCGGGCCGCATGGCGTTCCCGAATGGAGTCGTCAGTCGGTTTTCAGCGGCTTTACGAGTTCGTCGAGTGTGACCCTCATTATGAAGCCGGATTCACTGCGGGGAAGGACATCTGTGGAAACAACGTCTTGCATTCAGTGCGTAAACAGCACTCACGCATTTACTTACCTGTTGCCACGATGAACCGACGATCTGCCGCTGTGCCGACCGCATCGACCCGTTCGTGGAGCTGGTGCTCGCAGCGGGCGTGGCTGTGGATCCTGACGCCGCTCGAACGCTGCCCCGGCTGACAATCAGTCGCCCATCGCTCTCGCTACCGTTCGGCGGGGCGCGATTCAATAGGACGAACGGCTCTTCGATCTACTCTTCCCGCGAGACCAAGCGTCTCAGTTCGCGGGAGACTCCCGTATGCGCTCCGCGCGGTACGCTCTCAACTCAACCCTCACACTCATCCCCCTGATGAAAACACTCTCTCGCTTCTCGCCGCTCGTCATGCTGGCGGTTCTTTTTGTCCTTCCGGCATGCGCCCAGACTGGGCAGATGGCCGAAATGGCACCCACTCAGACTGCCGAATCGCAGGCGGCCATGACGCCGATGCAGTCGCTCCAACTGCTGATGGACGGCAACGAGCGCTTCCTCAGCGGTACCATGATGAGCCGCGATCTCAACCAGCAGGTCGCCATGACCGGGGGAGGTCAGTACCCGCACGCCGTCGTGCTCGGATGTATCGACAGCCGCGTTCCGCCCGAGCTCGTCTTCGATCAGGGCATCGGCGACATCTTCGCGCCGCGCATCGCCGGTAACTTCGTCAACACCGACATCCTGGGCAGCATGGAGTTCGCCACGGCAGCCGCCGGTAGCAAAGTCATCGTCGTGCTCGGTCACACCGAGTGTGGAGCCGTCAAGGGCGCCTGCGACCACGTCGAACTGGGCAACCTGACGCACACGCTGAGCAACATCGCTCCGGCCATGTACGCCGTCACCGACGTGAGTGGACCGCGTAACTCGTCCAACAGCGCGTACGTCAGCGCCGTCGCCCACGAGAACGTCAACCAGACGGTCACGAACATCATTGAGCGTAGCCCGGTCATGGCCGGACTCGTCGAGCAGGGCAAGCTGATCGTTGTCGGCGCGATGCACGATGTGTCGACCGGCAAGGTCACGTTCATGGATCCCGTGGATGCTGCTGCCATGCGTGCGATGATGAACTGATCCGACTTGCTCGGTTTCATCCGACGCCCCCGGTAGCCTCGTGCCGCCGGGGGCGTCGTGCATTTTGGAGCGCAGCGACAACGATCAGGGAGGGAGCGTGTCTACCGATTGTTGCCCCTCGCCGATGATCTGTTCACGCATCGGTCCATCTCTCCCTATGCGCTGCTTCATGATCATGCCTCTACGCTCCACTTTCTTCATCGTCTGCGCGGCGAGCCTCACGCTATGCCTCTCTGCCTGCGGCCAAGACACGTTGGGCGACATCGATGCTCTGCTCACCGCCTACCATGACGTCGAGCAGTTCAGCGGCGTCGTGCTGGTCGCCAAGGGCGACGACATCGTGTACCAAGGCGCATTCGGCGAGGCGAACCGCGCATCTGGTACGGCAAATACGGTGGACACGCGCTTCGCTATCGGGTCGCTAACGAAGCAGTTCACGTCGGCCCTCACGTTGCAGCTCGTGGAAGAAGGCAAGGTCGATCTCGACGCTCCGATTACGCGTTACCTGCCGGATTATCCGGCTGCCCAGGGCGACCGCGTGACGATCCATCAGCTGCTCAGCCACACGTCGGGTATCCCCGAGCACATCAACCGCGACGGATTCCGCAACCGCATCTCCGATCCGGTCCAACCCGACTCCTTCCTGTCGATCTTCTCGGGCGACCCGCTCGACTACGAGCCGGGGACCGACTATGCGTACAGTAACTCAGGCTACTACATCTTGGGCGTAATCGCCGAGCACGTGACCGGAATGCCGCTTGCCCAGGCAATGCACGAGCGACTGTTCGAGCCGCTTGGACTGGCACACACCGGTATCAACGAGAACGCCCAGCCCGACGTTGGCGATGCGCGCGGCTACCTTCACTCAGGCGCAGGCTTCGAGGAAGCGTCATACGCGCACCCGAGCATTCTCTATTCGGCGGGAATGATCTCCTCGACGGGGGCTGACTTGGTGCGATGGACGCGCGCGCTGCACGCCGCTAAGCCCTTCCAGTCATCTGCCACGTTGGAACGCATGACCACGTCCGTTTCCAATGACTACGGATACGGTATCGGCGTGTCGAGTCTACCGATGGGCGACGTAGCAGTCCGATCAATCGGCCACAGCGGAGGAGTGCCAGGATTCTCGTCGTTCCTCGTCTACTTTCCAGAGGGAGAGCACACCGTTGCCGTGCTCAGCAATACGCAGGGGAGCGTCGGAGCAATCGCGTTGAACATAGCTCGCATTCTGCACGGCCAGGAGGTCGACGCGCCAGGGCAGTCGGTCGGCGCGCTTCTCGAAAGCATCGTCGAGTCGGACGGCATCGACGCCGCCGAAGCACGCTACCGCGAACTGCGCGCAAGCGGCGGCGACGGCTACGACATGGGCGAGGGGCAACTCAACAATCTGGGCTATCTCTACGTCGAGAGGGGAGAACTGGGCACCGCGATCCGCATCTTCCGCCTGAACGTCGACGCCTTCCCCGACGTGTGGAATCCCTACGACAGCCTCGCCGAAGCCTACGCGATGGACGGCCAGCGCGATAGCTCAATCGTCAACTACCGCCGTGCTCTCGCCCTCAACCCGGCGGCCCCCAGCGCCCTCGAAGCCCTCGAGCGCCTAGGGGCCGACGCTCAACTCGAAGCCGTCGTCGTGCCTGACGCGCTGCTCACTGCCTACGTCGGTCGCTACACCATCCAGCCCGGACTCGAAGTCGACGTCACCCGCGAAGGCAACACCCTCTTCGCCGAACCCACCGGGCGCCCAAAACTCGAACTCACGCCCGTATCGACGAGTCGTTTTTACGCCGAGCAAGTGGATATGTACGTCGTCTTCGACGTCAGCAGACGGAGTGCCTGCGCAGACCCTGACGCTGTCCGGCGGAGGCGGACCTGAGATGCGAGGAGAGCGAGTGGAGTAGACTACCTCAAACGTATCGCTATCACCGTCGCTGCTTTAGATACTCATCGTATGTATCGCCCATTTGCTTGCGTTTCTCGTTTCTCGTTTCTCGTTTCTCTGCTCTGCCGCGATTCCACCATTTCCGATATCACGTGCCCCGCTCCCACTGCAGACACGCCGGCCAGAATGAGTAGGATAGTCGTCTGATCGGTCACCGCTCAGCCGAGGGGGGCAGCCTGCAGGCGGTGCCAGCACCGGAGGCGGTAGGTCTGCGGCTACAGAACCTGACCTGTCAAGTACCGCTATAGTCTCATGAGTGATTCTTAAAGGTTAGTGCGCAGGCCGAGGTAGTGCAGCGTGCCGTTTTCGGACCACGACTGAAACGCGTAGTCGACGTGGAAGCGCGACACTTTCAGGCCGAAGCCACCCGTGAATCCGGCGAAGTCGAGGCGATCTCTCGTGCGCAGATCTTGGTTGCGCTCGGGGGAGAAGCCAGCGCGAACCTGGAACGTCGGCGAGAACTGAAGCTCTCCGCCGACGCGTACATGGCGCGCAATCTGGGCCGCGGCGTTCTGGTCGCCAGTACCAGATCCGCCTGGGTCGGCGAGGTTGTAACCGGTGACGGAGATCAGCAGAGGGAGATATTGGAGGCGCTTACTCACGCTCACCCGCAAGTCGAGAGGCAACTCGTCGGTCGTCTCGGCGAGCGAGGAGACGACGGCTCCGGCGTGGTGCAGGCTCACAGTTGCCGTCAGCGCTTGGGTCGGAATCGTGAACGCAGCGGCCAAGTCGGCGGCAAGTGCGGTTGCCCTTGCGTCGTCGATGCCGGACGTGACGAGGTGTGCGTTGGCGCCCAAACGCAGGCGCTCGCTGACCGAGTAGCTGGCTCCAGCCGTCAGGGCGATGTCGCTGGCCGAGAATGTGCCCGTCTCTTCGCCTCGGGCGTCAGCGCCTTCGAGGTCGCCGTAGCTGAGGTAGCGCACGCCTATGGCACCGTCGAGGCCTCGAACCGTCCGGCCGTAGGCGACGAAACCCGCGTTGAGTCCGGCCAAGTGGTTGAGGTAACCGAGCGATAGCGTGCCGTTCGACGGCTCGAGCAGCGACGGGTTGTAGAACAGTTGAGCCGGATCCGTCCCACCGAGTGCGCTATGCAGTCCGCCCAAGGCCGCAGTTCGGGGCGAGGCGTCGAGGTTGAGAACCGAGAACGCGCCCCCGCTGCCCAGCTGAGCGTTTGCGGTCGGGGTGACGAGTGCGAAGAAAACGCAGGCCGCTAAGGCACGAAAGAGTCGCATCAGGGGAATCGGTAAGAGACGAAAGGGGCAGCCGAGGCTGGGAGTACCGAAAGGGCGATGGCGCAGGCGTTGATCGACCCAGACAAGAACGGGACCGATGCGCGCGCGGTCAAGCCTGCTCGCGGCGGCGGGCGACGGTTCGCGCATTTCGCGTGTATTGCACCCTGGAACGCCGATTCGCCCCGTTGCATTCAAATGTGCTGCCTCGGCGACCGTATCCCGACGATATTCCCCGCCGTCCGGTCAGCAGTCCGCTACTTTCGGCCTTTCCTCTTTTCCGCGACGTTCCGCCCCATGCTCGGCTTCCTAAAAAAACTCTTCGGCGACAAACAAGGCCGCCAGCTCGACGACATCTGGCCCATCGTTGACCAGATCAACGATCACTTCGAAGGCCTAGCCGACCTGACCGACGACGAACTCAAAGCCAAAACGAGTGACTTTCGCGAGCGGCTGTCAGCGGCCGTCGAGGAGGTCGAGACGGACCAGAAGGAGATCCGCGACCGGTTGCGCGGCGTGACGGCCGAGGGCGAGGAAGCCCAAACGCTGTCGGTCGACGAACGGCAGAAGCTGCTCGAAGAACTCGACGAGTCTGGACGACGAGTGGCTCGAACGCAGCGACGCCATGCTCAACGAAATCCTACCCGAAGCATTCGCCGTCATCAAAGAGACGTGCCGCAGGATGGTCGGCAAGGAGTGGGAAGCGGGCGGCACCCTGATCAAGTGGGACATGATTCCCTACGACGTGCAGCTCTTGGGCGGCGTAGCGATGCACCAGGGCAAGATCGCCGAGATGAAGACGGGCGAGGGCAAGACGCTCGTCGGCGTGGCGCCGATGTACCTCAACGCGCTCACCGGACGCGGCGTCCACGTCGTCACGGTCAACCCGTACCTCGCCCAGCGCGACGCCGAGTGGATGGCCCCGATCTTCGGCTTCCACGGCCTGACCGTCGACGTGATCGACCGCTACCAGGCGCACAGTCCCGAGCGCCGCCAGGGCTACCGCGCCGACATCACCTACGGCACCAACAACGAGTTCGGTTTCGATTACCTGCGCGACAACTCGTTCGTCTACGACGCCGAAAGCTTGGTCCAGCGTGGCCACCACTTCGCCATCATCGACGAAGTCGACTCGGTCCTGATCGACGAAGCGCGCACGCCGCTGATCATCAGCGGCCCGGTCCCCCAGGCCAACGACGACCGGTTCGCCGAATTCAAGCCCGCGATGGAGCGGCTGGTCAACAAGCAGAAGTCGCTCGTCGCCGGATTTGTGAGCGAGGCCGAAAAGGAACTCAAGGCGCGCGACGAGGCGATCGAGGCGGGCAAGAAGAAGGAAGCGCGTCAGCACGAGGAGAAGGCCGGATTGGCTCTGCTCAGGGCGCAGCGCGGCTATCCCAAAAACCGCAAGCTCGCCAAGATGCTCCAGGAGCCGGGCGTCGGGCAGCTAGTGCAGAAGACGGAGTTTTTCTACCTGCAGGACAACGCCAAGAACATGCCCTACGTCGACGACGCGCTGATGTACGCGGTCGACGAGAAGCAGCATTCGATCGAGATGGGCGACAAGGGCCGCGAGATGTCGGCGCGCGAATCGGGAGCCGACGTGGACCTGTTCGTGCTGCCCGACATCGGCGAGCACATCGCGCGGATGGAGCGCGAGCGCGACGCCAAAGTCGCCGCTGGCACGCCTCAGGACGATGCACAGGCCGCGTTCGAGGAGGAGCGCCGCGACCTGTACACCAAGTACGGCGAGCGCGCCGAGCACTTGCACGCCATCGAGCAGCTGCTGCGCGCCTACACGATGTACGAGAACGACGTCGAGTACATCGTCCAGGACGGCAAAGTCCAGATCGTCGACGAGCACACGGGCCGCGTCCTGTCGTGGCCGCCGCTACTCGGACGGACTGCACCAGGCCATCGAAGCCAAGGAGAACGTCCAGGTCCAGGCCGCCACGCAGACCTACGCGACGGTCACGCTCCAAAACTACTTCCGCCTGTACCACAAGCTCGCGGGCATGACCGGTACGGCCGTCACCGAAGCCGAAGAGCTGTTTCGCATCTACGACCTCGACGTGATCGTCGTGCCGACCAACAAGCCCATCGCACGCGAGGACAAGAACGATCTCATTTTTCGGACGAAGCGCGAGAAGTTCAACGCTGTCATCGACCGCATCCGCGAGTTTCACGAAGGCGGTCAGCCCGTCTTGGTCGGTACGGCCAGCGTCGAGTCGAGCGAGACGGTCAGCCGGATGTTGCAGCGCGCGGGCATTCCGCACAACGTGCTCAACGCCAAGCAGGACCGCGCTCAGAAAGAAGCCGAAATCGTCGCCGAAGCGGGGCGCCCCGGAGCCGTCACCATCGCCACCAACATGGCCGGACGCGGAACGGACATCAAGCTCAAACCCGAAGTGCTCAGCGCGGGCGGACTCGCCATCCTGGGGACCGAACGCCACGACAGCCGCCGCATCGACTTGCAGTTGCGCGGGCGTGCCGGTCGCCAGGGCGATCCGGGCCAGAGCCAGTTCTACGTCTCGTTCGAAGACGACCTGATGCGCCTCTTCGGAGAGCGCGCAGCCAAGGTGTTCGACCGCTTGCAGATGGAAGAGGGCGTCGCGCTCGAACACCCATGGGCGAGCAAGTCGATTGAGCGAGCGCAGAAGAAAGTCGAGCAGAACAACTTCGCCATTCGCAAGCGCCAACTCGAATACGACGACGTGCTCAACGCGCAGCGTGAGGTCATCTACACGCGCCGCCAGAACGCGCTCACCGGCACCCGTACGTCGGGCGACATCCTCGAAGCGCTCGAGAGCGTTGTCGACGAGACCGTGTCGCGCTACCAGAAGGCCAACGATCTGGCCGGATTGAAGGAAGAGTTGATCCGCACGCTCGCGCTCGAAATCGACATGGACGAGGAGAAGTACGCGCGGCTGGGCGAGAGTGGCGTACAAGAGGTCATTTACGATCAGGCGCTGGAGATGTACCAGAAAAAGCGTCGCGTGCTCGCGAGCCGGTTCTACGAGGGCGTCAAAAAGATCGCCGAAGAGCCCGAAGACCGCCGTCCCAAGAAGATCGCCGTCGACTTCACCGACGGCCGCCGATTGATGCGCCTGACGCCCGAACTCGACGCGCTGGTCGAGACGCAAGGTCAGGAACTCAACGACGCACTCGAACGCGCCAGCGTCCTCGCCGTCATCGACGAGAAGTGGACGCAGCACCTGCGCGACCTGGACGAGATCAAAGAGGGCATCAACCTGCGCGCCTACGGACAGCGCGACCCGCTGATCGAGTACAAGATGGAGGCGTACCGCACGTTCGCCGAGATGATGGAGGACGCCAACCGCGAAGTCGTCTCGCTCGTCTTCCGCGCCGGACCGCTCGTCGGCGAACCCGAAGGCCGCCGCCGTCCCCAGGCGCAGCCGCGCAAGCTCGACCCCAACCGCGCCCGAGCCTCGCAAGCCCAGGCCCAGCGCCCCGTCCCCAGCGGCGACGGCAACGGACCGGCAGGCGACCGACCTGACGATCCAACGGCTACGCCGCAAGCCTACGTCGCTACCGACGAGGACCGGATCGGACGCAACGACCGCGTCGTGATCCAGAACCCGTCGACCGGGGCGCAGCTCTCACTCAAATACAAGCAGGCCAAGCCCAAACTCGACAGCGGGTGGACGCTGGTGAGCGTCGAGGAAGCGAAGGCGTAGGTCCGGCGCGGAACTGGCATCTTACAGAGCAACCTGCAAGCCCGCGAACGGCGAAGCGTGACCAAACATAGAACCTTTCCGTCATGCTGCGCCGCCTCGACTCATCCGAGTTCTCGTTCAAGTCGCTCGCCTTCGAGGTGGTCGTCGTCGTGCTCGGCGTGCTGATCGCGCTGGGCGTGGGCGAGGTTCAGCAGGAGTGGGAGGAAGGGCGGCGAGCGGACGAAACGGCGCGAGCCCTCCACGCCGAACTAGCCCAAAACTGCGTTAGTCTTCAGTACTTCGTCAAGCGTCCGGTTCTGGTCGAGCAGTTGAGCGGATTGCTGAGAAGCGATCCGCTGGCTGCCAGTATGGACTACCTTCCGATCATGCAGTCGGATACCAGTCTCGTAGGCAGGCCGTACCTCACGCACGTCGCGTTCGACGCGGCTCAGGCTACGGGAACGCTGCGCCTTTTTGAGTTCGAAGTGGTGCGGCAGATCGGCGGCGCCTACACCTTCACCGAACAGTACGAAGAACTTATGCGCGCCGTGACGCCTCGGATGCTCGACGCGTTTCCGGCCGACAACCCCGATTCGCCCGACTTGCGCGTCGTACTCAACCTGCTGCGCCCCATTGCCGACATGGAGCGGCAGATGCGTCCGATCGTGTGCGACGCGCGCGACCTACTCGCCGATCGCTTCGGCTTCGAACTGCTGGCCGGTACCGAATCGTCGGACACCGCGACGGTGCAAGGGCGTATGCTCTTGCCCGAAACAGACTAGCCGCCGCTTCCGATGCTCCGCACGCTCTACGTCCGCGATTACGCTCTGATCGAAGAGCAGGAAGTCGAGTTCGATAGCGGACTCAACATCATTACCGGCGAGACCGGAGCAGGAAAGTCGATTTTGATCGGCGCGCTGGGCATGATCCTGGGCGAGCGGGCGTCGACCGAAGCGATCCGCACCGGTGCCAAGAAGGCCGTGATCGAAGGCACGTTCGACGAGGCGGACACGCCGCGCCTGCGCGCACTGCTCGAAGCCAACGGCATCGAAGCCGGACCGTCGATCATCCTGCGCCGCGAGATCACTCCGAGCCAGAGCCGCGCCTTCGTCAACGACAGTCCGGCTACACTTCCCGTCGTGCGCGAGGTAGCCGCTAACCTGATCGATCTGCACGGACAGCACGAACATCAGAGTCTGCTACGAACCGAAACGCACCTGGGCCTACTGGACGAGTTCGGCGGGCTGGGCGGCATGGTCGAGCGCTACGATGGCGCCTATAAGATCGTCGCCGAACTGGTGGGCGAGCAGAAGGGACTGATCAAGCGCGAGCGTGAGCTGAGACAGCAGAAGGAGCTGTACGAGTTTCAGATCGAGGAGATCGACGCCGTCGATCCGCAGCCGGGAGAGGACGACGCGCTCGACGGCGAGCAGCGGGTGCTCCAGAACGCCGAACAGTTGTACGAGAAAACGGCCGAACTCTACGAGATGCTGTACGAGGGCGAGAACGCCGTCCACGATCAACTCGTCGTGGTGCGCAACGAACTGCAGGACCTGGCGCGCATCGACCGCTCGTTCGAGGAGCAACTGGGCGAGATCCGCAGCGCCCAGATCATCGCCCAGGAAGTGGCGACGGCGCTTCAAGAGTACAACGCGCGCATCGAGTTCAACCCCGAGCGACTCGACGAAATCCGGCAGCGCATCACCGACCTGGAGATGCTCAAGCGCAAGTACGGGCAGTCGCTCGAGGCCGTGATCGAGCACCGCCGCGACATCGGCGAAACGTACGCGCTCGCCGCCGACTTCGAGGGGGCCATCGAACGTTTAGCCCGGCGCATCGACGAGGCGCAGGCCAGGCTGAGCCGCGCCGCCCTGCGGCTCTCGACCAAGCGGCACGAGATCGCCGAGCGCATCGAAAAGGGCATCGTCGCCGAACTGGCCGAACTGGGAATGCCGCACGCCCAGGTCGAAGTCCGTTTCACGCGCACGCACAAAGCCGACGGTTGGGTGACACTCGGGGAGGGCGCGGAAGCCGAACGCTTCGCCGCCACACCGACGGGCATAGACCACGCCGAGTTCTACATCTCGGCCAACCCTGGCGAGGCGCCCAAACCGCTGGCGCGCGTGGCGTCGGGCGGCGAGATCAGCCGCATCATGCTGGCGATGAAAACGATCCTCGCTAAGAACGACCGCATGCCGATCCTCGTGTTCGACGAAATCGACACCGGCATCAGCGGATCGGTCGCCCGGCAGGTCGGCGAGTCGATGCACCGGTTGGCGCAGTACCACCAGATCATCGCCATCACGCACCTGGCGCAGATCGCGGGCCTGGGCGACGTGCACTTCAAGGTCGAAAAGGAGATCGACTCCAAAGCCGGGAAGACGCGCACCAAACTTACCCGCCTCGACGACGACGCGCGCGCCGATCAGGTCGCCCGCCTGATCAGCGGTGAGAACGTAACCGAAGCGGCTCTGAACAGCGCGCGCGAGTTGATGCAGAAAGAATCGTGAGCGAGCCGCATCGATCGGCTAGGAGTAGCGTGGTGTGGGGCGCTGCGCTGGCGCTAGTGTCAGTCGCCTTAGGTGCCTTCGGCGCGCACGGACTGCGCGAGATGGTGACGCCCGAGCGCGTGGCGACGTGGGAGACCGGCGCGCGCTACCTCACCTACCACGGAATCGGACTGTTGTGGATCGGGCTGGCGCTGCACGTGGGTATGGGCCGGGCGTCGCTTCTGGTCTGGGCGGCGCGACTGTTCGGAGCGGGTTGCGCGTTGTTCTGCGGTAGCCTGTTCGCTCTCGTCCTGCTCGACCTGCCGATCCTGGGCGCCGTCGCTCCGGTCGGCGGCGTGGCATTCATTGCGGGCTGGGGCTGCGTCGTGTGGGCGATGGTGCGGTGATTGGAAACCAAAGCTGTCAACTTTCCAAAAGCTGACAGCTTTCGGCGCTCCCCGCAGCAATAGAGCATCGACTCGTTGCACTGCTTGCGCGGCGCAGTGTGGTCTCGTTCGTTATCGATTCTCCCTTACACCACCGCGTCAACCCTTCAACAGTATGTTCGTCCAGCTTCAAAAAGTCCTCCCCCAGCACCTGATCTCAAGGGCGGCCGGTAGGCTGGCAAACGCTCAAGCCGAGTGGATCCGTGGCCCGCTCATCCGCACGTTCGCCGACGTATACGGAGTCGATATGGGCGAGGCTGAGCGGCCCGATCTGTCGAGCTATCAATCGTTCAACGACTTCTTTACGCGAGCTTTGTCTCCCGGCGCGCGGCCGATCGACCCTGCGCCCGACTCGGTCGTCAGCCCGGCCGACGGGGTCGTGAGCCAGACGGGAGTTATCGAACGTGGCGAGTTGTTGCAGGCCAAGGGCGTCCGCTACTCGTTCCGAGCGCTCGCCAAAGAGTGCGCCGATCCCTCGTACGAAGGTGGAGCGTTCGCGACGATCTACCTCTCGCCCAGCGACTACCACCGCGTCCATCTGCCGGTCGCCGGGCGGTTGGTGCGGACGGTAGCGGTGCCGGGCAAACTGTTTTCGGTCAACGCGCGGACGGAGAGCGGCGTCGAAGGACTGTTCGCCATCAACGAGCGGCTGGTAATGGAATTCGAGACGGCGTTGGGCAAGATGCTCGTCGTAATGGTCGGCGCGATGATCGTCGCGAGCATCGAAACGGTGTGGCAGGGTCCCAGCTCTCCCTACCGCGAAAAGCAGGTCACACCGCATGATCGCACGTTCGAGAAGGGCGACGAGATCGGGCGCTTTCTGCTCGGCAGTAGCGTCGTCATGGCGTTCGAGGACGGCCGCGTTCGACTGGGCGACGTGCTGGCGCCGGGCGTTGCCGTGCGCATGGGGCAGTCGATTGGCGTAGGGAAGTAAGCAGCACGTCGCCGAGCGAAACGCTTTTGCGGCGTCCAATGCTTGGGCTGTACGTTGCCCGAGATTTCATCCCGTTCCAACACGATGCGCCTGCTCTCTATTCTGCTCGCCCTGCTGATCGCCTCGCTTCCCGCGGCCGCCCAAGACGCCATGCCTGCGATTCTGCCGATGCGTGAGCGTGCCCACGTGCAGGACGCGTGGCTGATGCAGCGGCTCGAAACTCTCATTCCACAGTTGATGCGGCGTTCGGGCGTCGATCTGTGGGTGATGAGCGCGCGCGAGTACAACGAGGATCCGGTCGTGCGGACCATGCTGCCCGCGACGTGGCTCAACGCGCGGCGGCGTACGATCCTGCTGTTCTACGATAGGGGCGAAGGGCGGGGCGTCGAGCGGCTGGCGATTGCGCGCTACGCCGTCGGCGACGCGTTTCCGGCTGCGTGGAATCCCGACGATGAGCCCGATCAGTGGGCGCGTGTCGCCGAGTTGATTGCCGAGCGTGACCCGCAGACCATAGCCGTCAACCGGTCTCAAACGTTTCCGCTGGCCGACGGCATGACGGACACCGAGTTCGATGGATTGCAGGCGGCGCTGCCCGACGCATATCGAGGCCGCATCGTTTCGGGCGAGAACGTAGCGGTCGGCTGGCTCGAAACGCGGACCGCCGAAGAAATGGAGGTGTATCCGACCGTCGTCAAGATCGCGCAGACGATCATCGCCGAGGGGTTCAGCGAGCAGGTGGTCACGCCGGGCGTAACGACGGTCGAAGATGTCGAGTGGTGGTACCGCGACCGCATCCGCGAACTGGGCCTGGTGACGTGGTTTCATCCCAGCGTCTCGGTTCAGCGCGCCGAGAGCGGCGAGCGGAGCAACGATTTTTCGGACCCCGCAGGAGCCGACGCCACCATCCGTCCCGGCGACTTGCTGCACGTCGACTTCGGCATCGAGTACCTCGGCTTGCACACCGACACGCAAGAGCACGCCTACGTCCTGCGGCCCGGAGAGGCTCAGGCGCCCCAAGGGTTGCGCGACGGATTCGCTGTCGGTAACCGCGTGCAGGACATCCTGACCGATCAGTTCGCCACCGGACGAACCGGAAACGAGATGCTCGCCGCTGCGCTGCGACAGGCGCAATCCGAGGGCATCGACGCGACCATCTACACGCACCCGATCGGCCTGCACGGACACGCCGCCGGTCCGGCCATCGGAATGTGGGACATGCAGAGCGGCGTGCCGGGCAAGGGCGACTATCCGCTCTACCCGAACACGGCGTTCTCGATCGAACTCAACGCAGCTGTTGCCGTCGCCGAGTGGGGCGGGCAGCGCGTGCGGTTCATGCTCGAGCAGGATGCGTTCTTCGACGGCGAGAGCGTCTGGTACATCGACGGGCGGCAGACCGAGTTGCACCTGATTCCGCGCACGTCGCACACCGGACCGATGCGTCCGGTCAAATAAAAAACCTGACAAGCCTCAAAGGACCTGTCAGGTTTGGGGCGAAGAACCAAGAGGACTAGTCCTCGTCGTCTTCCTCGAAGCGGAGGGTGATGCTGGGCGACAGACCTTCGTCCTGAACGAGCCGAGCCAGCTCGTGGGCGACCTCGTCGGGGTCCTGGTAGCTCCCATAGTCTTCCGAATCGACGGCGAGGGCGTAGCCGATTTCGTCGTCCTCTTCGGCTTCGTAGTCTTCCCACTCGGTCGCCTTCTCGATGACGAACTCGCCGGTTTCGGGCAGGTAGGCCGAGATGTACATCTCCTTGCCGCCTTTCTGGTCGACGAGGCTCAGGTTGCCGCCCACGCCGTACTCTTCGTCGTAGAACAGCGTCTCGCGGATGAGCAGCACGAATGCCGCGCCGACATGGTCGACGGCGGACGAGTCTTTTGCGTTGATCTTGAAGTCAGCCATAGAAATCCGTTGGTTGGGTGAGAAGGGTTGAACGAAACGAGGCAGGGCGATAGATCCCGGCGCGTGTAGAATCCACCGCTCAGACGATGAAGGCGGGGTCTGCAAACGTGTCGGCCCACGGTCGAGCGTCGCTCGGGGCGATGGGCTGCGGCGTCAACTCGAACGTGCAGGCGAGGTGCTGCGTCAGGCGGCGAGCGCAGGCGTCCCAGTCGACGGCATGGCCCAACTCGGCGGCAAGGCTCGTCACGCCTCTGTCCGAAATGCCGCAGGGGACGATGTGGCCGAACATCGACAGGTCGGTGTTCACGTTGAGCGCCAGCCCGTGCATCGTCACCCAGCGACTGCACCGGATGCCCATCGCGCAGACCTTGCGTTCGTCGCCTCGTGCGTCCGGGCCGACCCACACGCCCGTCCGCCCATCGACGCGCCCGGCCGTAACTCCGTAGTCCGCACACGTGGCGATGACGGCGTCTTCGAGCGTGCGCAGATAGACGTGCAGGTCTTGTCCGATGCGCGACAGGTCGAGGATAGGGTAGGCGACGAGTTGGCCCGGACCGTGGTACGTGATGTCGCCGCCTCGGTCGATGCGCTCGAACGTGGCACCGACGCGCTCCAGATCGGCTTCGCTGAGCAGCAGGTTGGCCGAGTCGCCCGACTTGCCCAGTGTGTAGACGTGCGGATGCTCGACGAGAAGCAGCAGGTGAGGGAGGCCGAGCGGATCGGCCGAGCGCTTGTCCGCGATCAGACGAGCCTGGAGGCGGCGTTGCAGCTCCCACGCCTCGCCGTACGCGACGCGGCCCAGCGGCAAGACGATGAGATCGGAAAGGGCGATGGCGATGGGTGCGGCGCGGTGAGTGCGGCGCCGTTGTGTACAACGGCGGTACAGGCTGTGGGGCGAACGCCCTACTTCCGTCACGTTTCCACGCCCGTAGCGACGTTGCACGCAACGTCGGCCTCCACGTCAGGCCGCACCGGAGATCAGTTCGACGAGATGCTCACGCGTACGCTGAAGAGGCCCGTCAGCGTGGAGAACGAGCCGACGTTGCTGGCTTCTGATTCGAACTGCTCGTATTTGAGGCTGAACGTGCCCGAAACGGTATTCGAGAACTGATAGCCGACCGTCGGGGTGACGGTTAGGCGCGTCGTCGTCTGGTCGAGGCCAACGTACGTGTTGCCCAGCGCGTCGTCGGGAGTGAAGCCAAAGCTGGGATCGGCAGCGTCGGCCAGGGCGGGCTGGAGTTTGCGGGTCAGCTCGTTGTTGACCGAGCGAGCGACGGCCATCGTGAACGTCACGCGGTTGTTGAGGCGGCTCAGGAAAGGCAAACGCAGTCCCTGCTTCTGCCAGTTGACGCTCGCCGACAGTTCGTTGGTCGACCTCTTGGACACTTCGTAGGATGAGGTGACGAGCGAGTGCAGATCCGAGCGGTTGTAGGCGATGTTGGTCGCCAGCCCGCCTTTCCACCTCACGTCGGCCCCGATCAGCGGCGACCAGCGCTCGTTGATGTTGACCGATGTAGCCTCGATCTCGGGCTGATCGAACGCGACGCTCAGCCCTGGTCTCAGCCGAAACGCCGAGGACGCGCCGACGGGGTTGCTAACGTAGTTGGTCGTGTAGTTGGCCGAGTAGCCGTGCCGCAGACTCGCCGACTGAGCGAACCGGTTCAGGATCGGCAGCTTGGCTAGACCTGCATAGTTGATCTGCCACGACGGCATGGGGAAGGGCAGCAGTCCGTTGAGACCGACCGTTCCCGGCCCCGTCGTATAAGCCGATACGAAGTCGGTCACGACCGACCCATTGGTGAGCACGACGCGACCGTCGCCGTTGGTGTCTCGGAGGGTGTCGCCTTGCAGGCCGCCCAGGTCGTCTTCTAGGGTGCGCTGCTGCGCGGCGAACAGGTCGCGGTAGCTCGACCCGAACGCCCAAACGAGGGTGCCGGCGCCGCCCGACCGGTCTTCGGTCTGCGTGAGCAAGTCGTTGCTGTTGATGTCGCGCGCGAGGCTGATCTGGCGATTCTGATTCCAGCTCAGGTCCCACGCCAGGTTGACGCTCAAGCTCGTCGTCAGATTGAGCGATGTCGACGCCTGGAAGTTGTGGTCGTCCTGCAGGTTGTCGCGGACGAGCACGTCGCCATAGAAGCGATCTTCCGGGTCGATGCGGCGCTCGAGTCCGAAGCGGTAGCCCAATGCGGGGCCGCGTCCGCGTGCGGCGTCGAAGAAGTTGTAAGCGGTCGCGAGGCTGTCGCCCTCATCCACGATGCCGTTGCTGGCCGATGCGAATCGGCCCGTGTAGCGAACCGTGAAGTCGCGCGTGCCCCCGAGCGCGAGGACAGATCGGCGCAGGATGCTGCGTCCTGAGGGGAGCGTGATGCGGAGGCCACTCTTCTCGTCCGTCGAGTCAGCTTCGGCGCCTGCGAGCAAGTCTGCGCCGGGAGCGTTGGGGTTGACATCGCCGCCGATGACGTTTTCGTCAAGCATATCGCGCGTCGGCGGTAAATCGCCGGTGGGGTCTACGATCTCGTCTTCGGCTTCGACGGCGGGCGTCTGATCGGCAGCCTCTATGGCCGCGTCTATGGCAGCCTGGCGCGCGGCTTCCTCTGCCGCTTCGGTCTCACGGCGCAGGGCGCGTGCTTCTTTGGCGGCTTCGCGCGCGCGTTCGGCTTCCTGGCGCCGCTGCTCGGACTCGCGCTCAGCTTCTTTCTGCTCGTCCTCGAAGCCCTTGAACCAGTCGAACGTGCGGAAGAAGTCGTTGGGCCGCAGCGTCAGGCCGGTCGAGACGCTCGTCCCATTGCTGACGGTCGCGCCCAGGTTCTGACCCGCGGCGCCATTATTCCACGTGTAGCGCGAGTTGTAGGCTGTCGGCGTCAGGCTGGCCCAGTTGATAGACCGAGGCAGGCGCAGCGTTAGCGTCGCGGTGAAGTTTTGGCGGTAGCTATCCGTCCGGAAGCGGTCGTCGCCCGAAAACACGCGGCTGACGGCTTGCCCAAATCCGACCGGACGAACGCGCTCTTCGATGAACGCATTTCCTGCGATGAACGTCGAGTCGCCGCGCAGCAAAAACGCTTCGGCTGGGGTGAGCGGCGTAAACAGATCTCCATCCGGACTGGCATCGACGCGCTGAAACACGGTGTCGACGCCTACGACGCTCAGGACCTGGCTCACGCCGGTGTCGAACGAGGTACGCAGAAAGCTGAATGGATTGTACTGCAGCGAGAAGTCGCGTGCGTGCGTGAACTGGTGCTGCTCGCGGAACGGGTTGGTCTGGCGCTCGGGGATCGAATCGTTGCGAACGACGAGCAGGCTGGGGCGCTGCTGCTGCTGCGCGAACGAGCGCTGCGCCTGGGCCGTGAAGCCGAACGTCGACGGGACGTAGTTGAATCGCAGGCCACCGATGAAGCCGACGAACGGCACTTCGTCGAGCAGCCAGAACGGGCGCAGCGTGCGCGGATCCTGGTTGGGCAGCGCGTAGGAGAGCGTACTCGACCAGTTCCAGCTGTCGTTGAGCCGGTTGCGGGGGCTGCGCGCGTCGCTTGCCGAGGTCGCATAGCTCACCGTCAGCGCGTCGACGGTATGGCGGAGCAGCATCGTTTTGGACCCGCTCTTGCTCGCGCGGAGGCTGGCCGTGCGCGTCGAGCGGATCGTCTGCGCGGCTTCGAGTTCGCCCTCGCGCAGTTGCTGGCGGTCGGCGTCGGTGAGCGGGCGCCCATCGGCGTCGACCTCCTGGTTGTCGATACCGTCGAGGATGGCTTCGAGCGCTACGTCGCCCCTGGTCGGGCTGAAGCGCGGCGTGGTCGTGGCGCTCTGGTAGCTCAGCGAGACGGGCAGGCTCCACCCAGCACTCTGAGGCAAGAACTTGTCCATCCGCAGGTCGGTCGAGACGGCGTAGGTGACCGACGCATTCTGGTCGCGTTCGTTGAGCGTGCTCGTGAGTGCGCCGAAGCCGTCGGTCTGCTGCTGGAAGTTACCTCTCAGCGTCGCGAAATCAGCGAGTTGGAAGTTGACCGACGCCAGTCCGCTCGCCCCGGCGCGCTCGTCGTAGCCGGTCACGCGCAACTCGTTCACCCACACGACCGCGCGCTCGACGAGCAGCGTCGGGTCGTTGACCTGAAGCGAGTCGGCCGGGTTGCGCAGGCCAATCGTGACCGTCGTCACGCGGTCGAGCGACGGGTTGCCCCTGAGCGAAAGGCGCGTGCCCGGAGGCGCGAACTCTTCGGGGTCGGGCAGTCCGTCCGTGTTGCCCGGCTCAGCCGTAAACGTCGAGTCGAACGGGACGCCGCGTTGGTTGCGTTCGAACTTGAGCTGGTTGAGCGCGGCGATCTCGATGTTGACCGCGTTGACGCTGTTGCGCCACAACTCCTCGGACGTGCCTGCCGGAATGCGGGTGGGCGTCAACGGCTGCTCGTACTCGTAGTAATCGGTCGACTCGTTGGTGCCCAAACGCAAGACGAGGTTGACCTTTCCTCTGTCCGCCTCGCCGTCGAGCGGGCGGTTGCCTGCGCGCCCGTTGAGGTGGGCGAACATGCGGATGTTGGAGTACTTGAGCAGGTCGAGCGGGCGCTCGCTGTACGGCTTGGTAATGCCCGCCTGGATGCCCGGCCGCAGCGTCTCGGCAGTGAGCACGAGCGACTGCTCGCGCGCCAGCCGGGCCGCCTGGTTGCCCTGCGACAGGATGCGGTTGATCACGACGCCGTTGGGCGTCTGGTAGAGTCCGCTGTTCTCCTCGGTGTTGACGCTCGAAATCGAGACGGTCGCCGTGTCGCCCGGAGCGCCTCGCTCGTCCGAGAAGCTCAGGCTTTTCTCCCACTGGCTGCCTACGAGCTCGAGCGTCGCGAACCGCAGCGTCGTCGGCTTGTCGACGCCAGTCATCCACATCCGGATCGTCTCGACGCCCCTAAAGTCCTCGATGTCGCCGACGCGCCGCGTGAAGTCGCGAACGGGGATGCGGACCTGATACCAGCCTGTTCCGCTGCCATCGTCGCGCCGGATCTCGCCGACTACGAAGTCGTCGTCGTTCGACGGATCGCCCAACCGGTCGAGGTTAGCTTCGTCGAGCGGGACGGTGTATTGGAAGTAGTTGTTGGCCAGGTCGATCGACGAGCCTCGGTTGAGGTCCTCGGTATCGGGATAGCGGCTGTTGCCGATGATGGCGTCCGTCCGGTCCTCGTCCGCCAGTTCGCGCTGGGTCTGCTGAGCGTTGAGTTCCTGGCCGGGGAAGAGGCGCAGAAAGCGGTGCTGACTGATTATTTCTGGGAAGAAGCGCGAGTTGCCGAAGAAGCGCGTGTCCGAGAAGTGGAAGTAATCGTCCGCCGACGGGTCGAAGAGCGAGCGCTGGATTTCAGCCTGGTGCCACTCGTTGACGATGCCCTGGCCCTGAATCGCAGCCAGCCACGGCGCGAAGTGAACGACTTCGTGGATCTGCGGATCGTTGGGATAGCGCGACACGTCGTAACTGACGAAGCCGTCCAGGCCCAGGTCTTCGGTCCGTCCCGAGTCCTTGTCGAAGTCGACGCTTCCGTTGGAGCTTTTGGCGGGACGGCGTGAGAAGATGCGCTCGCCGTTCGGATCGTCGGGTGAGATGTCGACGACGGGGTCGTTAGGGCGGAAAACCAATCCGTCTTCGCTGTTCAGGCGGCCGTCCGGCACCACGTCTTCGCTGATCGCGCCCAGATCGACGTTGAGGACGGCACCTTCGCGGATCGCTCCGCCGTCGCCGATCGGCTTGAAGATGAACTCGACGAACTCGACGTTTTTGAGCGCAAAGTCGCTGAACCCGTCGGGGATGTCGGTCATCATGCCGCCCCACGTCTCTTGGGGCTGCTGGAAGAAGCTTGCCAGGTCGGGGTTGTAGTTGTACGGCCCCCTGATGCGCGGGTCCAAAAACATGTCGAGCGTCGGCTGAATCCGCTCGGCCTGCGACAGGTTATTCGCGTCGACGTTGGGAAACACTTCCTGAATGTCGACCTGCCGCGTGGCCTCCTGGCTCCGATCCTCGTTGCTCTGCTGGATCTGGTACCAGGCCAGCGCGCTGCGCCAGTAGGTCCGGGCGACGATGTCGGGCGTCGTCGTACCCGCCATCGCCTGGTCCACGACGCCGATCGAATCGGGAGCCGACGCGATGCGCCACGTACCGGGCGTGCGCAGGCTGGTCGTGTTCTCAAAGCTCTCGAAGTCGTCGATGGTCGAGAGGCCGTCTAGTTCGTCGGCGTAGAAGTCGAGGTCGCGGTCGTTGAGGTCGCGCCGCGTCTGGCGGAAGGCCGTCGTTTGCGGGTTGCCGGGCAGCAGCTGCGCGAACTCGCCCTTGACGTCGATCGTCGAGGGCGCGCGCGTCTGCAAGAACGGCAGCGCGTCGACGGCGCGCGTCATCCAGTCCGGCTCGGCCTGAAAGCGCCCGTCGACGCCCCAGATCGTGTTCGAGATCGGCTCTTCGCCCAGCCTGAACTTGTCGATCTGCGAGCGCTGCGACAGGTTGAAGACGGTCGCTCCGAGTTGCAGCCGGTTGGGCAGCGCGTACTCTGCGCGCGCGCCGAGCAGGGTTTTCTGCTGGATGTTGAAGATGTTGTTTTGCTCGAAGTCGATGGCGATCTCGCGTCCGTCGCTGAGCAGACCGGGGTTGATGATGTTGACCGTTCCCGAGCCGCTGTAGTCGACGGTGTAATCGGCGCCCTCGCGCAGTTCGCTGCCGCCCGCCGTTACGCGCACGCTGCCTTCGATCAGCCCGTTGAAGGCGCGCAGGTCGAAGAAGCTCTGCGCCGCGCCCTGATACGACCCCTGGATGCGGTACACGTCGAACTTGGTCTCGCGCCGCGCCTGCTCTTGCTTGGTCGAGTACAAGCTCGTGAACGCCAGCGACTGCCGCGCCTCCTCGGCGCGCGGACCGGCCACGTCCAGGATGCGCTGGCCGAACGGTTCGAGGTAGGGGAAGATGATGCGCCCGTTCTCCTCGTCGATGGTGTAGTTGCGGATGTAGTCGAACTCGCGTGTCCGACCCGCGCGACTCGTCCTGGCGGATGCGGTCCAGGCCCAGGTGCTCGAGCAGCGTCGTCGTGCCGCCGATGCCGCCGGGAAGCGTCTCGGACGGCTGGCCGGCCGACGGCTGATAGACCACGTCTAGCTCGAAGTCCGACTGCCGCAATCGACCGCCTCGCAGCGGATAGATGTTGCGCATCTCCAGGTACCACGGAGCCGGAACGGTGGTCGCTGTCGGGGCGAGCGGATCGGCAGGGCGCAGCAGCTTGGCGATCAGGCGCGTGTCGTCGAGCGAGCCGTCCGTACCGCCGGTCTCGCTGACCAGTTCGCCCACTTTGACCGTCTGCCCCTGCGCGTTCTCGTAGCGGTACGACACGGCCAGCGCCTCGCCCGGCCGCAGCTGCTGGCGCAGCGACAGGTAGCCCAGCGCTGGGTTGAAGTCGTAATCGCCCGCGTCGAGCAGGCGAAACTTGCCCGTCTGAAAGTCCTTGCTCCCCAGCCCCTTCTCGCGAAGCAGGTTGACGATTCGGTTGTCCTCGTCGGCGTTCTTGAGTTCGGTCAGATCCGCTTCTGAATACTGGTCACGCTGCGGCGTCGGCGCGGCGGGGGTGAGGTAGCGGCGCTCGGGCGTCTGCGTCAGTATCGACTCGACCTCGTTCAGGTCGACCAGGGCGACTACGTTGCGGGCGTTCAGGTCCTGCTCGCTTTCCTGGTCCAGCCGCCACACTTCGATGCGCTCGACCCGCCGCACGTCGCCGACGATAATGTTGGGCGGCTGCGACAGCGCGGTTTCGTACCAGTTGCGGAAGTAGTAGGCGAGGAAGTAGTGCCGGTTCTCGTCGTAATCCGACGGGCGCAGATCGAACGTCGTCCGCTCGGATCCGCCGCTGATCGTTTTGGTGTTCGACTGGCCTTCCTGCTGCGACGCCACGCCCGTCAGCGAGAGCCGCCCAAGCTGGAGCCGCGTCTTGATGCCAAACAGGCTCTGCCCGCCTCGAATCAGCGTAGACGGCGTCTGCAGGAAGACGTTGCCCGCCTCGATGCTCTGAATGATCTCGTCTTCGTAGCCGGTGTAGGCGAGCTTGACCTGGTTCTGATACTCGAACTGGTTCTCGGTATCCCAGTTGACATCGACGCGCAGCTTGTCGCCGATGGAGCCGATGATCGACAGCCGCAGGTTCTGGCGGAAGTTGGGGTCGACGCGGTAGCCGTCCTGCCCCGACGCCGCGAGTTGGTCGCTCTTGCGCGCGTCGAAGCCCGCGTTGATGTCGGCGGATCCGTTGACGCGGATCGACACTTCGTTCTTGCCGAAGATGGTCGTGAACGCACTTTGCCGCCCGCCCGGAATCGTGATGTTGACCAGGGGGCCGATACCACTCCGCTGCTGCTGCGCGCGCCGCCCGAGCAGGCTCTCGAAGTTGGTCGCCTTGGCCTGCTCGAAGCGCTGGCTGGCGTACTCGTCGATGCCGACGCGTAGCGGTACGCGGACCTCGCGCTCACCGACGCGCTCGCTGACCGTGTAGACGTACTCCGTCGAATCCAGAACCGTCTGGCGTCGCAAGACGGATCCGATGGGCGGCAGGAGTGGGCGCTGTCGATCCGAAATCTGAGCCGAGCGCGCATCGCCTCGGAAGCGTGGCAGGTAGCGTTTGAGCAGGCGGTCGCGGCGTAGGCTGTCGGCGAGCGTGCTGTCGCTCAGGGCGATCAGCGAGTCGGGATCCAGCCGCGCCTGCACGTCGAAGCTATCCGGCAGGTCGACGCGCACGCTGTCGGTGTCCGACACAGCAAAGGCCCGATCGGGACGCAGGTGGCGCTCGGACGGCTGAGCGCTCGTCGATGCGACGAGCAGGATCGTCAGCCCGAGCGCGGCACCCAAACACCCGACCAGCAGGCGACCTGCGGCGGAGCCGTCGGCGAGGCTGTTGCTGGAACGAGCGCGACGCATCAGGGGCGTCGGTCGAAGAGAAGCGTCCGAAGGAGAGAAGGGCAAAGCCGAGGTGCGTACTGCGTGCAGCTTGAGCCGGGGAGCTATCCCACAGGCTCGGCTGCACGTGGCGTCAGGAATGGAAGGTCAGTAGCAGGTGGCGATACGCGGTTCTCAGGTTTGGTCTCGGAAGCGGAGGGAGGGCCAGGATAGTGTCCAAAAGACGAGGGATCTAAGGCCGTAGCGGTTTGGGCACGCTTTTCGTGATAGCTTGGCGTCAGGTCAGACTCGCTCTCTGCGGCGTCTCCAAACTACAGCCGTAACGTCGTTGTCTCAAGTGCTTGTTTTTCGCCCCATTCCGCTAACGCGCCTCCTGCTCGTCTTCGTGCTTGGCTACTCGATTAGTGCCCTGACCGGCTGCGTCTCGTCGCGCGGAGTGGACGCGGCCTCCGCCCAGACCGAAATCCGCTCGGTTCTCGACGATCAGGTCGCCGCCTGGAATCGAGGCGACATCGACGGTTTCATGGACGGCTATTGGAACTCACCTGAGATGCGCTTCGCCTCGGGGGGAAGTGTCCGTCAGGGCTGGCAGGCCGCGCGCGACGCGTACCACGCAGGCTATCCCGACCGCGCCGCCATGGGAACGCTGACCTTTTCCAACCTCGACATTCGAGTGCTCTCGCCCGACCATGCGCTCGCCTTCGGCCGCTGGTCGTTGGGCGCTACCACGCGCGAAACCTCTGACGGTCTGTTCACCCTCGTCTTCCGGCGCTTCGACGACGGATGGCGTGTCGTCCACGACCACACGTCCGGCAGCTAGCCAACTTCTCTCTTTGCTTCTTCCCCCAAGCCACTTCTCTACCATGTCTGATCATTTTCAGGGCAAAACCGTCGTCATCACCGGTGCCAATGGCCGTCTGGGCCAGCACGTCGTCCGTGCGTTCGCCGAGCAGGGCGCCACGATCGCGCTCGTCACGCCGACCGAAGCCGAGGCTTACGACGTGTCCCTTCCCGAAGGCGCCGACGCGTGGGGTTTCCCGTGCGACGCAACCAACGAGGACGCCGTCGCGCAGTGCTTCGATGCGATGCGCGCGCAGTTCGGGGCGATCGACGTGCTCGTCCACACCGTCGGCGGGTGGAGCAGCAGCCGCCTCGCCGATACTACGATGGACGACTGGCGCAGGATGATGGATCTCAACCTCACGAGCACGTTCCTTGCCTTCCGCGCCGCCGCGAATCTGATGGAGGGCAGAGGCCGACTCGTTGCCGTCGCTGCCGGCCAGGGCGCCGACAAGGGAGTGGGAGAACAGGCGGCCTACTCGGCATCCAAAGCGGGCGTCGTGCGCCTGGTCGAAGCCGTGGCGTCGGAGTACGAGGGACGCATCACGGCCCACGCCATCGCCCCGAGCACGCTGCTCGCCGACGGGCAAGAGGGCAAAGGCGTGACCGCCTCGACCATCGCCGATCTAATCGTCCACCTGAGCGGTGACGCCGGAGACGCCCTCAACGGCCAAACGCTTCGTGCCTATGGCTCGGCGGGCTGAGTCTGGATATGCCGATCGAAACCGGCCGGGTCTCTGAGATCTGACCGGTTGATGCGTCACAGCGTGATCGCTTCGGCAGGGTGCGGTGACGTGTCACCGTTGCCAGGATCTTGGATGTCGCGCCAGCCATCGTAGATCGTTTCGGAGATGGTTAGGCCGCGCTCCTGCACGTGTCGCAGGTACGCGGCTTTGTCGACGACATGCTCGGCCGGTGAGGCGCCCCCTCCTTCAATCTCGCCTCTGGCCAGCATCAGTGCCGCTGCGCTGGTGGCCGCGCTCGTGGCGTTTTTCATCGCCGAGACGTTATCGGTGCCGTCGTAGCGCTCGATCATCTGGTACACGATGGTCTGCTTCTTGCCCGCCACGACGCCGCGTACGAGAACGCGCATCAGCAGCACGTCCTCCTGGTCGCTGCTAAGCCGCTGCCGCATCCGCCGAATGAGCACGTCACGATACGTCAGGTGGGTGCGCACGTCGATGCTCTTGCGCTCGGCAAAGCCCAGTTCGAGCAGAAACTGCATCTGTTTCGCATGTCCGGGCCAGCGGATGGTCTTGTGGTCGAGCGTGCGGACACGGCCTGAGAGGGCGTCGGCGAGCGTTGCCAAACCTCCTTGCGTGTTGAAAGCCTCCATCTGATCGAACGGTGGCTCGAACGAGACAGTCTCCAAGTCGCTCAGCGCGGGACGTTCGACGATCTCGCCATTCTCGATCTGACGAGATGGATTGCTGTAGTCGTCGATCACCTTGTCGGCCGACCACGAGATGGAGAAGTTGAACGGTGGTTTAGGATAGGCCGGAACGTCGCCCACGCGCAATTGAACAGCGTCGACCTCGTCGAAGCGCTCTACGGCGTGCAAGCTGAGCACGTTGACGAGGCCGGGCGCGAGTCCGCAGTTGGGCATCAGCCAGACGCCCGCTTCGCGCGCCTGCTCGTCGAGCGCGAGCACTTGGTGGACGGCTTTGTCGTTGCCGCCCAGGTCGCAGTAGGGTACGCCCAGGCTCAGGCAGAGTGCGGCCAAGGCGGCGTTGTGTTCGGGTGCCGTGCCGACGATCACGCAGTCGCTGCCGCTCAGAATGCTCCGCATAACCGTCAGATCGCGCGCGTCGACCTGGAATGAGCGTAGTTTGTCGCCTCCAATAGTGGTCTGCAACGTCTGAAGTGATCGGGCACGGGCATCGCACACCTGAATCGCCTCCACGTCATCGGTCTGCTGCAAGTCGCGGGCGATCGAAGCGCCGATAGAACCGGCACCGAGGACGGTGATCTTCATGTCAGGAGGTCGATGGGGAGCGCAAACCCACGCTCGGGCGCCGCCGAGCGTTCCAGCCACAGACGAAGCTCAGACCGAAACGCGAGCGGCCATCGCGCGGGCGAGGGTAGCCGGATCGGCGTATTCCAGGTCGCCGCCGACGGGTAGGCCGTGGGCGATACGCGTCACCTTCACTTCGAACGGCCTGAGCAGCATCGTCAAGTAGTGCGCCGTCGTGTCACCCTCAACGTTGGGGTTGACAGCGAGTATGACCTCGCTGATGGCAGGCGGCGTCTGCGTATCACCGTCGACCTCGAATCCGTGCGCCTTTTGGGCGATTTCGTCCGGCACCCGAATCGCGCCGCTGACCCGAGCGACGAGTTCGCGGATCGTCAGGTCCTCAGGACCGGTCCCGTCGAGTGGAGAGATGACCCCGCCCAGCACGTGAAAGACGCCCCCGAAATCGCCCGTCGACTCCAGTGCCATCACGTCGCTTGCCTCCTCGACGACGCAGATCAGGCTGGCGTCGCGGCGGTTGCTCCGGCAGATGCCACAGGGCACGTGATCGGTCACGTTGCCGCAGATCGGGCAGAACGTAACCTTGTCCTTGACCGCCACCAGTGCACGCGCGATCTTCGAGCACTTCGTCGCGCGGCATCTTGAGCACGAACGACGCCAACCGCTGCGCCGTCTTGCGCCCGACCGTGGGCAGCTTGGTCAACTGCTCGACGAGCGCTTCAACGGATTCGGACGTGAACGACGACATGGCAGCGGGTGTGGTGAAGAGCAGTCAGTCAACGTACGGTCAGCGGGTGACGGCTGAGTGTCACTTCTGATCTGTCAGAACTCTAAACTGTCGAGAGGTAGGAGGATGCGGTGGTTTCAGAAGACGGTCCCGCGCCTGATCGTCGCTAATCTTCGACACTGTGCGGCCGGAGCCGGGGAATATTTCCGAACGGGCTACCGCGGATAAAGATGACCCAACCAACTCGGCGGCATAATTCGGGGCTTGAGCAGCGTGAAAATCTCGAATTGCGCGAACGTCCGACTGCGCCCTCTTCGACCAGACTACTTCGGCCATTCGATCATCTCGGCTTCCATCCGGCATTTGAAATCAGCTTGCGTCATCGTGTCCCCACGGTGAATGTCGGCCAAGCCTTCTACTACTGCGCTCAAAAGCTCCGTCGCTGCATGGCGTCGGCAACGGTAGCTTCCTCCAGCAGTCCAGTCATCGCGTGAACGATGTGCTCCTTAGTGATAGTCGTGGTCATGGCAATCGGGGCTAGAATCCCAGTTTGCTCAGGTCCATGCCGGGGGGCAGCATCGAGCCGGCCTGCTTCTGCATCGCGCTCTGGGCGAGACCGGCGGCGTCTTCGAGCGCTTTGTTGACGCCTGCGACAATCAGGTCCTCGAGCATCTCGGCGTCGTCCGGGGCGATGGCGGTCGGGTCGATCTTGATCGCGGTGATGCGCTGTGTGCCGTTGGCCGTCACCGTCACGAGTCCGCCGCCTACTTCGGCGGTGACACTTTGCTTGGCGAGTTCGGCTTGCGTCTGCTGCATCTGCTGCTGCATCTCGGCAATCTTGCCGAACATATCGGCCATGTTGAAATCCATCGGGGTTGGGTAGTCTTAGTGGACGAGTTCGCCGCCGAACGTGTCGACGAGTGCGCTCAAAACAGGGTTCTCCGCTTGTAACCGGGTGAAGCGCTCCAACGGGGTCTCGGACGAGCCGGTTTCTGCGCGCACGCGCTCGGCTTTGGTCGCTACGAAGCGGAGCCGCGACGGGCCGCTGGGCGCGTGGTGGGCCAATAAGCGTTCGAGCATTTGTTGGTTTTCGCGCAGTACGCCGAGCGACGACTGATCGGGCACACCGACGCAGAGCGTGTCGCCTTCGACGCCGGTGAGCGTGCAAAACGTCATGACGGCATGGAGGGCGGGGCGGTTGACGCGCTCGGCCATGCGCTTCCACGCGTGGGTCAGCTTGCTGGGAACGTCTGCCGACGCGGGCGCTGTCTGGGGAGCGACGGCGTGAATCGTCGGCTCGGACACGCGGCCTGTCGGAGCTGCTGCGCCATCGCCGCCCAGCGCGTTCGGTCCGTCGTCGCGCGGGGTGATTTTGCGCAGCGCCGGAGCGCCGAACAGGCTCGTGTAGGCCGTCTCGGGCGTCGCCGGTTTGGCGGGCGCACCAGGCGTCGGCCTCTTGGGAGCGGGCGGCTCAGGCTCGGACGGAATGCCGCCGTCTTCGTCGCCGCGTGGACGCAGCGAGTGGATCTTGGCGTGGTGGGGAGGTCTCGGTCTTTTCATGCTTCGGCTCCGGTTTCGGCTCCGGTGCGAGCGTTGGTCGAGCGGTGGGGGCCGCCTGAGCGCTTTGAGTGGCAGGCGCAGAAGCCGGGCGCTGATCGACGGGCGCCGCTGCCGGTTCGCGCACGACGGACGACGCAGCCTGAGCACGCACGGGCGGACCGACCTGCTCGGGCGTCGTAGCGACCGCCGAAAGCGCGAGTCTGCCTTCGCGTGCCGCCTGCTGCAGCGCTTCGACCTGGGCAATGGCGCGGTTGAGATCGACCGCTTTGGCGAGCGATGCCATCTTGGCCATCGTCATTTCCAATCGCAGACGCGGCTGGACGGCTTGCCGCAATGTTTCCTCGCCGTCGGCGGCCAGAGCGAGCAGGCGCATCACGTCGGCTTCCTCGAAAGCATGGGCGGCCTCGGCGTAGCGCGCTCGCACGCCTGGAGCCGCTTCGATCAGGTCGGGGGCGTCCGGCAGCGTCACGGCTACGAGGATGTTGCGCAGGTGCTCCTGCAGGCCGTGCAAGAACTCCATCAGGTCGTAGCCCCTATTCACGACGCGCTCTACGATCAGTAGCAGATCGCCGGTCTTTCTCTGGGCGAGGGCATCGGTCACCTCGAAGAACAGATCTTGCTCGACGACGCCCAACGCTTCGGCAAGCGCGGCGTAGCGCAAGTCCGAGCCGCACAGCGCGACGGCCTGGTCGAACGCCGAGAGTGTGTCGCGCAGGGCACCGTCTCCTTTTCGTGCGATCAGGGCGAGGGCATCATCGTCGGCCGTAACGCTCTCGGCCTCACAGATCTCGCGCAGACGCTGAATGGCATCTTCGATGCGGATGCGGCGGAAGTCGAAGCGCTGGCACCGCGACAGGATCGTTGGCAGAACCTTGTGCGGCTCGGTCGTCGCGAAGATGAACAGCGCGTAGGGCGGCGGCTCCTCTAGCGTCTTGAGCAAGGCGTTGAACGCGCTCGTCGACAGCATGTGGACTTCATCTACGATGTAGACTTTCTTGCGCGCGCCTTGGGGCGGAATCCGCACCGTCTCGCGCAGATCGCGGATGTCGTCGACCTTGTTGTTCGACGCCGCGTCGATCTCGATGATGTTGAGCGATCGTCCCTCGGCGAACGATTTGCAGCTGTCGCACGACTGGCACGGCTCACTTCCGTCGCGCTCATTGAGCGGCGTTTCGCAGTTGATCGCCTTGGCGAGGATGCGCGCCGCCGTCGTCTTTCCGACACCGCGCGGGCCGCTGAACAGGTAGGCGTGCGCGAGGCGGTCGAGCCGGATGGCGTTTTGCAGCGTCTCGGTCACGTGCGACTGGCCGACCAGGTCCTCGAACCGAGTCGGGCGGTACTTGCGGGCGGTCACGAGATAGCGCTGGTCGCTCATCGGCGCGGGGGTTAGACAGTTGGAAAGGCGCGGCTTGGCAAGATAGCCGACGGCCTGGCGCGCGCTACGTTCCGGCGGCGATAATCAGACGGATTCGCACCTCCGTCAGCCGAGCCAAGCTATGACGGCCTCTCTTCTCGCATCGGCTTCGCTGTATATCTTTCGCAGCCGGGCGAAACAGTGATCCATGTAGGCTACATCCTGGACGTAGCTGAGAAAATAAGGATCGCGGTGGACCCACGAAGCCGTAGCATCTTGCGCGGCAACGCGTGGAGCGAGGTGCTCGGCGTAGAGAGCGACGAAGTCGACACGGTTCAGCGCCTCTGTCATCGCCGCTACCTCAGTAGGCCGTGTTGTAGTAGGGCGTCAGATCTTGCCAGTCGGCGCGGCCGACAAAGAAAGGGTGCATGCCCATCACCGCTCGTCCGAGTAGCGAACGTGGTCGCGACTCGTGCTCGCCTAGGTGTCGCCAACTGGTCTGCCTACGGTGCGCGTCGAGCGCAAACCATAACGCACCATGCGCTTCTCGAACTCGAAGCAGCGGAGGCCATGCCATGCTTGTTCGGACTGCTCTTCGAATCCGTCAGGGGAGGCAACGGCCTGCTTCAACCGCTCTGGCGATAGTCGAAACTGGTAGAGTCGCATTCCCCTCGTTTACTGTTAGACGACTTCCCCAATCGGCATCGCGTCGGCGACGAGCAGGTGGTCGGGCGGGAGGCTCGGGGCGACAGGTGAGGTCGAGAAGTGCGCCCGGCAGCGGGGTTCGTAGGCGTCGCCCGCTCCGAGCAGGACGCGCGCGTCCGACGCCACGACGCGCTGCGAATGGTTGGCCGGGGCGCCGCAGACGACGCAGATCGCATGCAGTTTGGTCACGAACTCGGCGACGGCCATCAGTTGGGGGATCGGCTCGAACGGTTTGCCTGTGTAGTCCTGATCCAGCCCAGCCACGATGACGCGCGTTCCACTTTGGGCGAGAGCCGTGCAGACGCGTACCAGTTCGACGCCAAAGAACTGAGCCTCGTCGATGCCGACGACCGTCGCCGATCCGGCAAGCAGCAAGATCTGATCGGCCGCGTCGACGGGTGTCGAGGGGATCGCGTTGGCGTCGTGCGAGACGACTTCGTCGGCCGAGTAGCGCACGTCGATGGCCGGTTTGAAGATTTCGATCTTCTGCCGGGCGTAGCGCGCGCGTCGCATCCGTCGGATCAACTCTTCGGTTTTGCCGCTAAACATGGACCCGGCGACGACTTCGATCCAGCCGGTCCGGGCGGTGTGTTGCAGGACGAATGGTTCCATCAGGTCGGCGGGTTAGAGCGTCTCCCAAACTACGACCGCGCCCATCCGCCGCATGCTCCGGTGGTATGTCTAGGGAGAGCATTTGCCGAGTCGAGGCGGTCTGCTTAGGTTGCCGGTAGGCCGCGCGCCACGGCGGCGCTTCCCCATAGGACACCTTAGTCCACACCCGATGAGCACTCGCAGCGCGCCCCCACTGGCCAGCACGCCCGCTCCTGGCAGCCTGTCGGGCTGGCGTCTGTGGCTTTCGTGGATCGGCATTGCATCTCTGCTGTTGTGGGGGATTGGCACTCACGTGCGAGATGCGCCCATTTTCTACGAATTGGTCTCCCACGCCGAGCCCGTTTTCCTATCGCTTCAGGTCGATAGTGAGTGGACGCCGGGGCCGTTCGTGACTCCTGTTACAGGCGGCGTTGCGGATGCGGCCGGAATGCCCGGAGGGTACCTCGTCGGCGTCAACGGGCAAACGGTCGGCGAGCGCGATACCATCGTCGAGGCCGCGCGGCACGTCGCGAGAACGCCGGGCGAGATCGTGAATCTGACGGTCGAGACGGAAGAGGGCGATCTCGTATCGGTTTCGGTTACTCCTACACGCGAAGAGCTTCCTGGACTGGTCAAGGCGGGGTTTTCGTGGCGGACTCTGGTGACCGTCGAGTTCATTGCGCACCTATCGATCTATCTAGGTTTTTTCTGCGCGGCCCTGGTGCTGCTCGTGCGGATGCCCCGTAGCGGCATCGCGCTGCTGGCTGCGGCGGCTTTCCTGGCAGTCTCCTTCGACACGTTGATCGCTCAAGACACCGCGACGCTGCGAGGCGAAGAGGGAATCCTCATGACTGTTCTGCGCGATGCCTTGTTCGTTGCGTTTCTCGCTCTGTTTCCCGATGGCAAAGTGCGGCCGGTATGGGCGTGGGTGCTGCTGGCGGCCGCAGGTGTGACATCAGTTCTGGAGCTGACAGGCGTGCTCGTGTCGGGCTGGGAGTTCGTAGTTCTCGTCGGGTTGGGGTTGGTGTCGCAGGTAGTGCGCTACTTGCAGCACTCGTCGGAGGCAGAGCGGATGCAAACGCGCTGGGTCGTTGCCGGGGCCATCGCCGCTGCGGTAATGCCGATGGTATTTGCCGCCGAATCGGTTCTCGATTACCCCGAAAACTCTGCCTGGTACTGGTGGGCCAGTATGGCCATCGTGATCGTGATGCCAGTGATCCTGACGCTTCCGGCTGGCGTGGTCGTCTCGTTGCTGCGCTACCGTCTGTGGGACGCCGAAGCGGCGTGGTCTCGTTCGACGACTGCGGCCGCGCTCACCCTCGTGCTTGCCTCGCTCGTCGCTGCGGTCACCACGATGGCACAGGTAACGCTCCGCGCCGGAGGTCCGGCCGCGCTGACTATCGGCGCGGCACTTGCCGCGCTCTTGTTCGTCCCTCTCCAGCGGCGCGTAGGGAGGTGGGCCAACCGGCGGTTTCTCCGCGATCTGCACGAACTGCGCGCCCAAACGCCTCCTCTGATCGCTCACCTGGCCGAAACGCGCGATGCCGACGCGATCTCTCAGGCGATCCTGCGTCGCGTCGTCCCTGCGGTCCACGCCACTCGCGCTGCTGTCGTCGTTTCGAATGGCGGCCACTCGTGGGAGATATCAGGCGCCCGTGGCTGCGCAGCATCCGACGTGCTGCAATGGAGCGGTTTGTCCAAACTGATGCGTCCGCCGCTCGCCGCTGCGCCTCGCTCGCAATCATGGCGAGCGGTGATCTGGGACGCTCCAGGAGACGCTCTCTTCCCACTCCGCGTCGCGCTGCGGTCTGAGGATGCCGGTGGAGAATCCTCGACTCAAGGCTGGCTCCTGCTTGGACCTCGACCCGATGGATCTGGATATGGACGAGACGATCTAGAAGCCTTGGCCCACATCGCCGGACCGGTAGGGCGTGCGTTGGAAATAGTGCGCACGCGGGAGGCGCGATCTGCGTCGCTCGCCAGAATGTTCGAGCAGTTGGCCGAGCAGCAGCAGGCGTTAGTCGAGGCGATAGGGAAGCTGGAAGCAGGTGGTCAGGCGGCTCCTGAAACGGCCTAAACCACGGCGCCCACAAGAGTGGATCATAGCAGGCGGACAGCCGATGCGGGAGCCGTCACGACTCCACCCGTCGGCACGCGAATGCGCAGGCTGTCCTCCCCGATCAGTCGCCGAACGTGAACCACCGACGTCTCCGGCACGTCTCCCACGGATTCGGATAGGACGGCCCGCGTCGGCACGCCTATGCGCATCGACGCAGCCAGCGCGACGAGCAGTAGGAGCGCGCTCATCGGCGCCAGAATCAGCAGTGCGCGCCGCGTCGAGGGCGAGCGCCGGCCGGTCCAGTAGCGGTGGGCGAGCAGGCCACACGAGATGAGGGCGAGGAGCCATCCGGTCCAGAAGAAGGGGGCGGCGCCCAGTGTCCGCACCAGTTCGATCCACCGAGCGCGCGGAAGGGCGACGAACGGCGCGGCGCGGTCGACCCCGGCCCGCGTTCGGATCAGCCGCAAGTTGTGAGTGATCGACTCGCGCAGACTATCGTCGGCGGCTGGGCGGGCGCGCAGGTAGAAGAGAGCCGCGGCGCCCAAGCTGTCCATGCGGACGAGCGTCTCGGCCAAGTTGTAGTCCAGTTCGGGCGATGCGTACCCGGCCGATCGGACTGTGGAGAACGCACGGCGCGCCTCCTCGAATCGGCCCTGTCGATAGGCCTGGACGCCCAAAGCAAAGGCCGAGTCTGCATCGGCAGCCGTCGCTACGACAGGCGCTTCGTCCACGCCGAGTTGAGCAGTCGCGGGCGGCGCGGTGAGGAGCAGCAGGAGCAGGACCAAGCGCATTACGAGGGGAGCTTGTCGGCGAGCGTTCCGAGCAGGGCGGCGGCCAGGTCTCGGTCTCCGGCACGCGTGGCAGCGGGCGGGGGGACGGGGGCAAACCGAGCCTGGTCGCACTTGGAGAGAAGCGTGAGCAAGGCGTCGCGGGTGGAGGCGTCTACACCTGCGCGGTCGAGATGCTCAGTCAGGGCGGTTCGGGTCATACCGCGCTCGCTCAGGTGCAGCCGTCCGCCGACGAAGCCCAGGACGCTGGCTTCCAGTTTGGCGTAGAATCCAGCCACGTCGCCGACAGCCAAGGCAGCGTCGGCTTCTTTGAGCACGCGCTGAGCGACTGGGTGCGCGCGCTTGCGCCGGGCGCCCAGCGGATCAGCGGCGAGGGCGTGGCGTCTGCGTCCGGCTACGAGCGCTCCGGCGAGTAGCGCCAGCGGAAGGACCGTCAGCGCATAAGGCCAGACTTGCCGGTGCAGTGGCGGGCGGCTCTCGGCTCGGCGCAACACGGTGCGCTCGGCGATGGGAGCCAGAGCATCGGGTGGAAGGGCAGCGCGCGCCGTGATCGGCTCGCCGGTGACGATCAGCTGGGTGCCGTCGCCGGTCAGCGTGCGATAGGCTCTCGCTGACGGGTCGAAGTACGAGAACCGGACGGGTGGAATCTCGACCGTCCCATTGCTGCGCGGAACGAGTGCGTAATCGTAGGCGACGCGGGCGCGCAACCGGTTCCCGCTGCGCGTCACGTCCAAATCGACGCCGGGGCGGTAGACTTCGACGGTCCCGGGGGCTTCGAGGGCGGGTGGATCGAGCGTGGCGAGGTTTCCATCGCCCGACACTTGGACGCTCAGGCTTGCGCTCTGGCCCGTTTCCAGACTCGTCCGGTCGACCGACGTGCCCATCCGAAACTGCCCCACCGCTCCGCCGAATCCGTCGGGCGCATTGGACGGCAGCCGCTGGATGTCGAGGCGCAGCGCGTTCGAAGCGATGCGCGCGTCGACGGTGCGTCCGCGCAGCCCCCACAGGCTGCCGAACGGATCGCGCGTGCGCGACGGCGGCACGACGGCCTCGGTCGCCACGCGGAAGGGCTCGACGGTCAACTCGCCCGCGCGCGTAGCGAACAAACTGACGCGTTTGAGCACGATACTAGAGTACTGAACACCGTCGACGACTTCTCGGCTGGGAATCGGGCTGTCGTCCACGTCCAAGTCTTCGCGCCAGAACCCGGCGGCGTCCCAACTGTCGGCCAGCCGGATCTGCCGAAACTGGATGCGGGGGTCGAAGAGCAGCGTATACGTCACGACGACCTGCTCGCCCACGTACGCCGACCGCTTGGACGCGCTCGCCCGGATGAACGCCTGGTCGCGTGTCAGTTTGGCTGGCTCGTCGTCCTGCGCCCCCGCTCTGCTCCCCCCGCTCGGACGAGCGCCCGGAGGCCCTGACCGCGACGGCCGGTTAGCCTGAGCGACGACCTCGACGGTGATGGCTTCGGTCTCGTAGATCTGGTTAGCCGCCCGCACGCGCGCCGATCCGATCTGCGCCGTCCCGGTCCCTGTCGGCCGGAACGTCCACCGAAACGCCAACCGCTGCTGCATTTCGTGCCCCACGACCGACACCTGCCGCTCCGTACTGGGGTAAGGCGAGACGAGAGCCAGTCCGCGCGTCGTCGGCACGCTGGGTGTTTCGACACCGGGCAACTCGGAGCCTTCGACGGCGATGGTGTAGATCACGAAGTCTTGCTCGCCGATCGTCTGTGCGTTGACGCTGCTCGTGACCGCCACCTTGCCCCTCTGCGCCGAGGCGGGAAAGGCGCACAGGAGGAGCAGGCCCACGACACACCCGACGCGCATCCCGCGCTTCGTCATCGCGCGCACGTAGTCCGAGGCGATCCGAGACGACGCAAGCAGGGTCAGACTGCCACGCCGCTTCGCTCCTCGCGGTGACATAGAGGAAAGAAAGAGGTAAGGGAAACGCGCTGCATCACCAATCCTTTTCGACGCGGCGGGCGGGGCCGCGCTTCTGCGCTTTGCGTTTGAGCACGTTGGCCTCCTCGTTGCCCAGCGCCTGCAAGATGCGCTCGGCCTGGGCCTGCGTCATCTGGCCGGGCTGCGGTTGGGCCTGTCCGGGCTGGGGCGGAGGCTGCTGATCGCCGGGCTGATCGGGCTTGCCGTCGCCGTCCTCGTCGCCAGGTTCGGGCTGGTCGTCTTGATCGGGGGCGTCGCCGTCTTCGTTCTCCCCATCCTGTTCGCCCTGCTGCTGGTCATCGTTTTGGCCCTGTCCGTCCTGCTGCTCGTCCTGGTCGCCGTCCTGCTGCTCCTGGTCCTGATCGCCCTGGTTCTGCTGCTCCTGCTCCTGCTGCTTCAAGATCTCGTCGCGCAGAGCCGTCAGCTTGGCGTCGCCGGGGCGGATGGCAAGTCCTTGGGCGATGGTAGCGAGGGCGGCTTGGGTGTCGTCGCCGATGAACTGCTGAGCGGCTGTGTGAAAGGCCGCGTCGGCGCTCAGCGCCTGGGCCGATGCGGTGGGCGCGGCGAGCAGAGCGAGGGCGAAAAGGAGAGGGCGCATGGCGAGGTCAGCGAGGCGAGGTGGCCGGGGCCGAGTCGATCTGGGCGACCGACTCGACGCGCGAGATGAACGTGTTGAACGCGGCGACCGTTTCGTCTCGTGCCAGCCCGTCCTGCATCAGCGCGTAGGCGGCGGCGTAGCGCTCTTGGGCGACGAGCGCATCGGCCTGCTCTTTGAGCCTGCGCGCGAAATCGGACGGCTCGGGCGGCGGATTCTGACCACCCTGCTCTTGCTCCTGATCCATCCGCCGGGCGACGTATTCCCAGTTGTGCCGGGCGTCGCTGTCGTCCGCGTCGGCCAGCAGCGCGAGCCGGAAGCGCGAGCGGGCGCCCTCCAGATCCTGCGCGCCATGCGCCGCGACGCCTCCGTTGAATGCTGCGCTGTTGGCCCGCCGTGCGTCACCGGGCGAGGCGGCGCGGCTGCTGTCGTACAAAGCGAGCGCCTGCTGCGTACTGCCCTCGGCAGCGTGCGCGGCGGCGGTGTTGAAGAGCAGGTCGGAGCGCAGACCTGTGGCAGCCGTGTCGAGATGGGCGAGTGCGTCCGAATAGTGCCCGCGCGCCTGATCGAACGCGTCGACTCGGTACGCCGAGTTGCCCGCGCGTCCGTCTGAGTGTGGATCGGTGCAGCCGGTGAGGATGAGAGCGAAGAGCAGGATCCACACTGCAGGGGCGACCTCGCGGACGAACGCGGGTGGGTGGGCCCAGCGCTTAGCTGGTTGTGGATCTCTGCCTGCGCAGGGGCGACGGTTGGAGAGGAGGGAGTCGGTGCGGGAGGCCATGCGATTCGATCCGCGTGTAGGGGCGGTACGTGTATCGCTCTGCTCGCAGGTTGCAAAAGTCGTCATGCGTCCGCGCGTCGGGTGAACGAGAAGCGGCGCCGCTGCCTGTCGCGGCGGGTGACGGGGATCAGCAGGTCGAGCAGCAGCAGGGCGAGGGCGATTGCCAGCGGAAGCTGAAACTGCTCCGCATACGTGCTGAACTGCTCGGACGCGAACGCGCTGCGGTCCAATCGGTCGAGGCGGTCGGGCAGGTTGGAGAGGTCCGAGCCGCCGCGTCCGATGCGGAAGTAGCCGCCATCGCCCGCGATGCGCTGCAGTACCTCCTCTTCAAGCCTCGTCTGGACGACGGCCCCCTGTCGGTCGCGGACGACGCCGGTCTGCCGGTTGCCCCTATAGATCGGAATTTCGGCTCCCTGCGTCTCGCCCACGCCGACTGCGAACAGCGCCAGTCCCGCCTCGCGGGCGCGGTCGAGCGTGGCTTCCATGTCAGGGATGTGGTTCTCGCCGTCGGACACGATCAGCAGCGCACGGGCGCGGGCTTCGTCGCTCGGCACGTCTGCGCTCACGCCCGACTCCAGTGCCGCCAGCGCGCGGTCGATGGCGACCTCGAAGTCCGTTCCGGGCGTCGGGATCTGGTCGGGTCCCGCGATGTCGAGAAACAGGCGAAACGCGCTCTGGTCGGTCGTCAGCGGACATTGGACGAACGCGTCGCCCGCGAACAGCACCAGACCGATGCGGTCGCCGCGCAGGTCGGGAAGCAGCTTCTCGATCTCGCGCTTGGCTCGCTCGAGCCGCGACGGCGCTACGTCTTCGGCCAGCATCGACCGAGACACGTCGAGCGCCACCATCAGGTCCAGCCCCTCGCGCTCGACCTCGCGGACGGCCGTTCCGTAGCGCGGCCCGATGAGTGCGACGCCCACCATCAGCGCCGCGCCGGCGATCAGGACGGCCTTGTAGCGCCGCCGCCGAACGCTGATCGACCCGGTCAGCCGCGCCAGCAAGTCGGCGTCCGCGATGCGCCGGGCGGCCTGCCCGCGCCGCCACGCCGCCCACGCCAAGAGCGCGAAGACAACGGGTGCCAGCAGCAGCGTCCAGATCAGGTCGGGGTGGAGGAGGTCGGGCATGGGGGGATAGGGAAGCGGGGCGACACACGTGTTGCCATGGCTGTCAGCGTGCAGTTAGGGAAACGTCCGCAGCCGCGTCGCCGCGAGCAGGCGTTCGAGCAGCAGCAGCAGGGCAGCGGGTAGCAGGAACAGCGCGTAGCGCTCGGCGATGTCGGTGTAGGTGAGCTCGTCGACCTCGGCGGTTTCGAGTTCGCCGATTTCGTCGTAGATGTCGCGCAGCGCCTCGGTGTCGGTGGCGCGGAAGTAACGTCCACCGGTGCGCTCGGCGACGGCCGTCAGCGTCTCCTCGTCGATCTCGACGGGCACCATGCGCTGCTGCGTGCCGCCGAACGGCGTCTGAAACGGGTACGGCGCCTGTCCGCGCGCGCCGACGCCGATCGCGTAGACGCGGACGCCCATCGTCTGGGCGATCTCGGCCGCCGTCGCCGGGTCGATCTCGCCCCGGTTGCTCTGCCCGTCGGTGAGCAGGATCACGACCTTGTCCGCTTGGCTCTCTTTGAGCCTGCTCGTCGCCATCGCCAGGGCCGTGCCGACAGCCGTTCCGTCCTCGATCACGCCGACTTCGACTTCGCCCAGCATCCGCTGCAAGAAGGCGTAGTCGAGCGTGAGCGGCGTCTGGGTGAATGCTTGGGCGGCGAACACGATCAGCCCGATGCGGTCGCTCTCGCGCCCCTGGATGAACTCGCCCGCCACGCGCCGCGCCGCCTCGAAGCGGTTGGGCCTGAAGTCCATCGCCAGCATCGACGACGAGGTGTCGAGCACAAGCACGATGTCGACGCCCTCGCTGCTGCGCTCGACGCGGACGTTGCGCTCCTGGGGACGCGCCAGGGCGACGATCATCAGCGCCAGCGCCAGCATCCGCAAGATCAGCGGGAGGTAGAGCAGTCTGGTCGCCCACGAGCCGGACGCAGCCCGAGCCGACCCGCCGTCCGAAAACCGCATTCCGCCTCCACGCGCGCGCCGCCACGCCCACAGCCCGGCCAGCGGAACGGCGAGTAGCAGCCACAGCACGCCCGGATTGGCGAACGTCAAGCCAGCGAACAGGTCAGGCATCGGCGACCTCCACTATGGATCGAACGCGCGCGACCAGGTGGGGCAGCACGACACCGGAGAAACCGGCCAACTGCACGTCCGCCGTCATGGCAACCGCGCTCGGAGTCGGGTTGATCTCAGCCACGAATGCGCCCCCCATCGCCGCCGTGCCGGGGAGCGCTGCGGCCGGATAGACGAGTCCGCTGGTGCCGACCGATAGAAACACGTCGGCCGTTTCGGTTGCCTGGGCCGCGCGATTGATCGCGTCCGCATCCAGCGGCTCGCCGAACCACGTCACGCCGGGCCGGACGTGACCGCCGCAGTCCGAGCAGGTCACCGGCACGCCGCCCAGCGACAGGTCGGCTGCCGCGTCGCAGTCCGAGCACCGCGCCGCGTCGAGTCGCCCGTGAAGGTGGACTATGTCGGACGATCCGGCGCGCTCGTGCAAGTCGTCGACGTTCTGAGTTACGATCAGCGTCGGCACCAGGTCGGCTAGCTCAGCGAGCGCGCGATGTCCGGCGTTGGGTGCGGCGGCGCGGACGGTCGCGATGCGCTCGCGGTACCACGTTTGCACCAGTTCGGGGTCGCGCGCGAAGGCAGCGGGCGTGGCGAGCGTTTGCGGGTCCAGCCCGCGCCAGTAGCCGCCTGCTCCGCGGAACGTCGGAATGCCGCTCTCGGCGCTGACGCCTGCGCCTGTCAGCACGACGACGCGCCCAACGCCAGCAATTCGCTCGGCGACGCGGTCAATCAGATCGGTCATCGGTGTCGGTGTCGGCGGGCGGGAGGGGAGGCGGACTCTCGGCGGTGCGAGGTGGGCTGTCGGAAGGCGGACGGTCGAAACGCGCGGGAGGCTCGGGTTCGGTACGTGGCGGTGCGTACGAGTGCGGCTCGGGTTTGTGCTTCGGCGCACGTGGGCTGTTCAACGCTGCCAGATCCGCGTTGCCGATGGAAGCAGCGGGAGATGGGGATGCCTCGCCTTCTTCTGCTTCGTCCTCCGGTTTCGGCGCCAGGTGCTGCTCCGTTCGTTCGATCAACGCTCGGGCCGAGGTCAGCGCGTCGGCTCCGCGTTCGGGGGCGGGGCGACCGTCGGCGTACTTGGCGTAGTCTGCTACGGCGAATACGTCGGCGAGGAGGCGCGGCGCGTCGCTGGGAAGCCGACCGGCGCCGACTGCGCGCTTGGCATCTGTCATGACTTCTGACGACGTGTGTTCGAGCGTCGCTACGCCTGCCCGTTCGTGGAGGTAGCCGCGCACGGCATCCGAGACGAGGACGTAGAACGGCTTGATCTGCGCCTCGTCGGTCAGGTCGAGCGCCTGGGCTTGGGCCAGCGACGCCAGCGCGCGTTCGTCGGCCGGGACGACGCGGACGGGCTCTGCTTCGCCTTCGCCGGTTTGGTTGCGGCGCTTCCACAGCCACCACAGCAGCAGACCGGTCGCGATCACGCCGCCCACGAACGCGATCCACGCCCACAGCGGATAGCCGATGCGCCGAATGTCGCGCGCCGGAAGGAGATCTGCGCTGTCTGGCAGTACGTGCATCATCGGCAGCGAAAAACGCTCGGACGCCACGACGACCGTATCGCCGCCCCTCACCATCCGCACGCCGACCGGACCGACCGTCAGCGTATCGAGCGCAAACGCCGCCACCCGGTACGCCGCGCTGTCGACGCGCATTCCCGGCGCGAACGTCGAGTCTTGGCTCAGCCGCTCGATCACTTCGACCTCGCTTCCTGCCCACGCGCGCCCCGCCTCGGGCCAGACGACCGTCTCGAACATCGAGTGCGGCACGACGAGCGATAGCGTAAACGGCTCGCCGACGCGGATACTGTCGCGGTCCGCCGTCAGGTACGCCGTCTGGGCCGACGCGGCGGGAGCGGTCAGCATCAGAAAGAGGAGCAGGCGTACCGTCATCGGCCCCGGGCACGCGTACGGCGGCGGAAAAACGATTCGAGTGCGGCTACGTGATCGGCGTCCGTACGCAGCGGCACCACGTCGACGCGCGCTTTCTTGAACGCGTCCTGGGCGGCCAGCATCCGTGCCGTCGCCTGCTCGGCGAACCGCCCTCGCGCCGCCCGGCTGCCCGAGTCGACGACATAGGGCGTTCCGGTTTCGGCGTCGACGAGCGTGAGCAGCCCGACGCTGGGCAACTCCTCCTCGGCCGGGTCGATCAGGTGGAGCGCGACGACGTCGTGCTTGCTCGACAGCGCCCTCAGCGCTCGCTCGTACCCGTCCGCTAAGAAGTCGCTCAGCACTAGGACGATGGCGCGGCGTTTGAGAATGCGTGACGCGTGTTCGAGCGCGCCTCTGAGATCGGTGCCCGGCGTCGTCGGCTCGTGGACGTACAGGTCGCGGACCAGCCGCAGCACGTGCGTCCGCCCCTTGCCCGGCGGTACGAAGCGTTCGATGCCTCCGGCGAAGAGCGTCAGGCCGATGCGGTCGCTGTTCTGCGCCGCCGAGAAGCCGACCAGCGCGCACACTTCGGCGGCCAGTTCGCGCTTGGTGCGCGTGCGCGTGCCGAACGCCTCGCTGCCCGAGATATCGACCACCAGCAGAATCGTCTGCTCGCGCTCCTCCTCGAAGACCTTGATGAACGGCGTGCCCAACCGCGCCGACACGTTCCAGTCGATGCTGCGCACGTCGTCGCCGATCTGATAGGGCCGAACTTCGGCGAAGCTCATGCCGCGCCCTTTGAACGCCGAATGGTACTCGCCGCCCATGAAGCTGTCGACGAGTCCGCGCGTGCGGATTTCGAGCCGTCGGATCTGTCGGAATACCTCGCGAGGAATCATGGGGACAAAATACGGGGCAAAGGCTGAGGGGGAGTAGGAGAACGCGTCCGATCTGGATTTGGCGCGTTCGCTCGATCCGTACCTTTCGGCACCCTCAACCGCCCGACTCCATGCGCGCTGCCGTCCTCGTCTTCCCCGGCTCCAACTGCGATCACGACGCCCACCACGCACTCGCCAACGTGTTTGGTCAAGAGACACACGTCGTCTGGCATAAAGAGGAAAAACTTCCCGACGTGGACCTCGTCGTCGTGCCCGGCGGCTTTTCCTATGGCGACTATCTGCGCAGCGGCGCCATCGCCCGCTTCTCGCCGATCATGCACGACGTGATGCGGTTTGCCGATCAAGGCGGACTGGTGCTCGGCGTGTGCAACGGCTTCCAGGTGCTCTGCGAAGCCGGACTGCTTCCCGGTGCGCTGGGCCGCAATGCCGGACTGCGCTTTCGCTGCAAGGAGCAGCACCTGCGTGTCGAGCGCGCCGATACGCCGTTCGTCAACACGGTCGAAATCGGAAGCGTCCTCAACATCCCCATCGCCCACGGCGACGGCCGCTACGTCGCCGACGAGAACACGCTGGACGAATTGGAAGCGCAGAACCGCGTCGTCCTCCGCTACTGCGACGCAAGCGGCAACGTGACGGCCGACAGCAACCCCAACGGCTCGGCCAGGGGCATCGCGGGCATCGTCAATGCTCGGGGCAACGTGCTGGGCATGATGCCGCACCCCGAGCGCCACGTCGAAGCCTTGCTCGGTCCCGACGACGGCCGAGTGATCTTCGAATCGATCCTCAGCCACCTGGGCGACGGAGTAGCCGCATGATTCAGTCCCTCTTCGCCGGCCTCTCGGTCGACGCCACGCCGATCACGCTGGCCCTGCTGATCGTCAACGTCGGCGCGAGCGCGTTCACGCTGATGGCTGCTCCCGATCTGATCGGGCGGTTTTCTATGCGGCCCTACGCCATCGTGCGGGGCGAGTGGGACCGCGCCATCACCGGCAGCTTTCTGCACGGCGGCTTCTGGCATCTGGCGTTCAACATGTGGGCGCTGCTGCTCTTCGGAACGCTGCTCGAGGCCCAGATCTTCGGCCCGATCAAGTTCGCGATCCTCTACTTCGGCTCGGACCTATGCGCGTCGGGCCTATCGATCTGGCGGCACCGCGACGATCCCAACTACTCGGCCGTGGGTGCGAGTGGAGCTATCAGCGGCGTGATTCTGAGCTATTGCCTGTTTGCTCCGCTGAGTCAGTTGTACGTCTTCTTCATTCCGATGCCTGCCGATCGTTTTCGCCGCGCTCTACATCGGCGGATCGACGTACATGATGCGCAAAGAGGGAGGCGCGCGTGGCGGCATCGCGCACGAAGCGCACTTGGGCGGGGCAATCGGTGGTATCGTTCTGACACTGATTTTGGAGCCTAGAGCCGCTCAAATCTTCTGGCAGTCGCTCTTTGGGTAGGTTCTGTCGACGTGTTAGTCGCGTTTAGGGCAGAATCAGGGCGGGTAAAGCGCTTTCATTGACAGGTGGGCAGAAATCGCCTTGCGGACGCGGTGGAGTTCCCGTTTCTTCTGCTTGCTCCCTGCTCCTTTTCTGTAAGCGTTTCCGGCATATGCTCGCTCGTCACTGCGTCGTCGCCTGCTTTTTCCTACTCGCCTCCGCGTCCGCCTTCGCGCAGACCGGCCGCATTTCGGGACAAGTCACCGATCCTTCGGGTCAGCCCCTTCCCGGCGTCAACGTCGTCATCGACGGCACGACGACGGGTAACTCGTCCGACATCGACGGGTATTACTCAATCATCGGCGTTCGGCCGGGCACGTACGTGCTGCGCGCCTCCTACATCGGCTTTGCCGTCCAGCGCATTCAGGAGGTTCGTGTCAACGCCGATCAGAACACGACGGTCGACATCGCGATGCAGGAGGAAGCGTTCGCCGGAGCCGAAGTCATCATCACGGCGTCCGCGCCCGTCCTGGAAGTCGACGTGTCGTCGTCGCGGCTGAACCTGTCGTCCGAGCAGATCGAAGCATTGCCAACGGCGAGCATTGCGGGCGTGCTGGCGCTGCAGGCCGGAACCGAGGGGCTGAGCATTCGCGGCTCGGGGGCCGACGAACTCTCGTTCAACGTCAACGGCCTGACTTTGCGCGACGAGCGCTCGAACAGCCCCTACACCAACATCCCCCTTTCGTCCGTCGAGGCGCTCCAGGTCGTCACCTCGGGCTTCAACGCCGAATACGGCAACGTCCGCTCAGGTGTCATCAACGTGACGACCAAAGAGGGAAGCCGGGATCGCTACGAAGTTGACGTGTCGGTGCAGTACAGCCCGCCGGATCAGCAGAACTTCGGCCAGAGCGCCAACGACCCCGACGCCTACTGGGTCAAGCCCTTCATCGACCCGGCTGTTGCGTACACCGGTACGGACAACGGCGCGTGGGACGAGGCGACGCAGCGCCAGTATCCCGAGTTCGAGGGCTGGATCAGCGTATCGGAAAGCCTGCTCTCGGACGACGATCCAACCAACGACGCCACGCCCGAAGCGCTCTACAAGGCGTTTCTGTTTCAGCACAGCAAGCGCTTCGAGATTACGCAGCCCGACTACGTCGCCGACGTAGGAATCGGAGGCCCCGTCCCCGGTCTCAGCCGCTTCGGTGGAACGCGCTTCTACGCTGCATTCAAGGGGCAGCAGGACATGTACCTGATCCCGCTCAACACGGATCGTTCAGAGCAGCGCACCGGACTGATGACGATCACGAGTGACATCGCCAGCGGTGTCAAGCTGCAGCTTCAAGGCATGTACGGACGCGTCGACGCCACGTCGGCTTCGCGCGTCGGCAACCCCGGCATTTTTGCCAGCGCCAGCGGTATTGCAGGCAACCTGTCGAGCGTGTCGTTCATCAACTCGCGCATCTTCTCGACCGACTACTGGGCGCCGACCGAGACGCGCGACTTCATGCTCGGCGCCCGATTGACACACGCCGTGAGCGACCAAACGTACTACGAAGTGCGCGCCTCGCGCTACGCGTCGTTCTACGACACCAATCCCGGTGAGCTTCGCGATTCGACCGATGTGGCGACGTTCGGCGGTGTCACATTCGCCCGTCCGTTCGGCTTCCAGCCCAACCCGAGCAACGGTGTCAACGGCCTGCGCATGGGCGTCGGCATGAGCAACGCGCGCGACACCAGCCGTGTGACCGTCTACAACCTCAAAGCCGACGTGACGCACCAGTTCACGCGCGAGTTCGAAGGCAAGGTGGGGCTCGAGTACAACATCACCGAGAGCAACATCAACTATGGCTCGTTCGACGCCTTTCTCAAGTCGAGCAACTTCCGTGCAGTCTGGGACCAAGAGCCGGTTCGCGCATCGGCTTATGCACAGTCGACGCTCGAGTTCAAGGGCTTGATCGCCAACCTGGGCGTGCGCCTCGACTATTCGGACGCGCGCGGCAAGTCGTTCGATTACGATCTCTACGATGCGGCGCTCTCGAACCGCGAGATTCTCGACACGCTCGACGTGGGCGACGCCAAAGCGCAGTGGGCGCTGATGCCGCGCCTGGGCGTCTCGTTCCCGATCACGCTTTTCTCTAAGCTCTACTTCAACTACGGCCACTTTCGCTCGATGCCGTCGCCGGACGATCTGTACCAGCTGCGCTATGCCAGCGAAACAGGGCAGGTAACGCGCATCGCCAACCCCGGGGCGCCGCTTCCCAAGACGGTCGCCTACGAGTTGGGCTACGAGCACGCCTTTTTTGAGCAGTTCCGTGTCAAAGTGGCCGGATACTACAAGGACGTATCGCTCGAGCCGCGCCTGGTCGAATACACCTCGCGCAGCGGACGCGTCAACTATCTGCGCAGCGAGCCGAACAACTACGCCGACATCCGCGGTTTTGAGGTCGACGTGCGACGTGAGCGTGGAAAGTGGCTGCGAGGCTTTTTCAACTACACGTACTCCGTCCGCTCGAGCGGACGCTTCGGCCTGACCGATTACTTCGAGAATCCGACGCAGCAGCGTGCCATCGAGAACTCGGATGCGCTGCGCCGCTCGGCTCAGTCCAAGCCGATTCCCAGCCCGTTCGCACGCCTCAACCTCGACTTCATCACGCCAGGTGACTTCGGTCCCAGCCTCGCCGGACAGAACCTGCTAGGCGACCTGCGCTTGTCGGCCTTGGGTAGCTGGCGTCAGGGCGGCTTCCTGACGTGGGTCGGCGGTGGATCGATCGAGGGCGTCGAAAACAACCTCCAGTTCGCTGACTTCACGAACCTCAACCTGCGTCTGAGCAAGACCTTCCGCACCGGATCGGGCCGCCGTGCCGAACTGTTCATGGACGTATTCAACGCGTTGAACCAGCGTCGCCTTTCGTTCAACGGCTTCGTCGACGGACAGGACTACCTGGATTACATGCGCTCGCTTCGCTTGCCCGAAAGCGACGACTACAACAACATCCCCGGTAACGATCGCCCGGGCGACTTTCGCAAGGAAGACGTGGCCTTCCGTCCGATTACCAACATCGGATCGCGTAGCCAGGTATCGACGCCTATCGAGGGCCGCTTTTACTACGAGCGCGAGACAGGTCAGTACCTTCAATACAACGGCGGTTCGTTCGGCCAAGCCGACAGCGGCGAGATCGACCAGATCCTCGAAGACCGGGCCTACATCGACATGCCCAACCAAGGCTTCTTGACGTTCCTCAATCCGCGCGACATCTACTTCGGCGTACGCTTCTCTTTCTGATGACCCTTCGCACCCCTTACAGAACGCGCCTTTCGCTGGTCGCTCTCGCCGCGCTGCTCGCTTTCGCGGCTCTCCCCGCCCAGGCGCAGTTCGAACTCAAGTGGCTATCCGCAGGAAGCTTGCACAACTGGTACTCGGCCGTTGGCGCCGAACCGGAGTCGCAAGGTTTCGTAGGCAACCAGCAGGACGGCTGGCGCTGGCCCGGCATCTACGACTTCACCGACATGCAAGCGGCTGAGGGACTGTGGTTAGGCGCGCGCAACGTCACCGGCCCCTCGGGCACCCAGTTTCCCGTCCGTGTCGTTCACGCGGGACCGCGTGCCATTGGATCAGGAGAGTTCTTTCCCGTCCGCTTCGAGATGGTGTCGCAGTATGAGCCGCCCGTCGTGTTCGTGGACGGGGCGCTGACCGAGCCCGAAGCGTCGATGGTCAACGACCGCGTCGATCCCAACCTTCCTGCAGACCGTGCCATCATTACCGAGGTGAACACACTACTCGGCGTGACGATGACGCGAACGGCGTACCAGTTCTCCAACCCGTTCCACGACAACTACCACATCATCGAGTACGTGTTCGAGAACACGGGCAACACCGATGGGGACGATGAGATTGAGTTGCCTGCCCAGACGCTCAACGACTTCATGATCTACTGGCAGTACCGGTGGAGCGTGGCGCGCGAAACGCGCTACATCATCGGTAACCCGACTGGTTGGGGGCGTCAGACGATGATCGACGCTCGCGGCGATGGGCTGGATGCGCAATACGGCACCGAATCGGCGACCGAGAACTTTCGCGCCATGTTTGCATGGCACGGCTTGTCCGCAGATAACGAGCGCACCTACAACAATGTCGGAGGACCTATTCTGAGAGAAGGTGTACCTGCCGTACAGATCGCGGCCGACGACACACTCGGCCGCTTGGGTGCGTCGCAGTTCATCGGGACAGTCGTGCTCCACGCCGATGCGTCAGCTACGGATTCAACCGATGATGAGAGCCAGCCCCGCGTCATGAACTGGATCCACTCGGATGATCAGCTCACGTCGGGCAATGATGCGTTCACGATTGACAAAATGCGTCGCGAGTACGAAGTGTTCATGACTCAGGATGCCGGAAACCGGCACGCATACGTAGTGGAACCGTCCGGGCAGAGCCGGATGGATCGATCCCAAAGCAGACCCTGCACGTGGCACCTCGGGCGGCTACTCGGCTGGTTTCGGCTACGGGCCGTACACTCTGGCTCCCGGCGAAACCGTACGCATCGTCGTTGCCGAAGCGGCCGACGGACTGAGCCGCGGAGGCCAATATGGCAGTCGGAGAAGCGTTCAAGAACAAGGTCAACGAGAATGCCGCGACGGCGCATTTGCAGCCTCTGGGCGTCGACATCAACGGCGGTGCCAACCTCAATAAGAACGAGTGGGTACTCAGCTCGCGCGACTCGCTTTTCCAGACGTTTAACCGAGCCATTTCAAACTTCGACAGTGGCTACCTGATTCAGCCCGCTCCCCTGCCTCCCTCGCAGGTGTCAGTCGACGGTGGCGGCGACCGTATCACGGTTTCATGGGATGTCTATGCGGGAGCGACACAGGATGGATTCGAGGTGTGGCGAGCCGAGAGCAACGTCGACGAGGAGTACGAACTCATCCACACGGCAGGTTCGGCGGCTCGCTCCTACGACGACACGACACCCAAGCGTGGCATCGATTACTTTTACTACGTCGTCGCCACAGGTGGTACAACTGATGGATCGGGTGGTACTCCTTCCGGTCGCAAGCTGACTTCGTCGCGCTACTACGGACAGACCTATACGCCAGCCCAACTCAAACGCCCGCAGGGTCAAGCGATTGAAGGCATTACCGTCGTTCCCAACCCGTTTTACATTGGTTCTCCGGGTGGACAGCGTGCTACCGATTCACCCCGCTTCTTTGATCAGGACGACAAACTGGCATTCTACGACGTGCCTGGCCAGTGCCGCATTCAGATCTTTACCGAACTGGGCGAACTGGTAGACACGATCGAACACGCCGATGGATCAGGCGACGTGTTCTGGGATCACACGACCTCGTCACGCCAGGTAATCGTGTCTGGCATTTACATCGCCGTCATCACAGTCACCGCTGACATCGTGGACAACAGTACGGGCGAGCAACTCTTTTCGGAAGGTCAGACAGCGTTCCGCAAGTTCGTCATCATCCGATGAGGCCGATCATGACTCTTATCTCGCGTCCCATGACGACTCGTTTCGCACTCACCGTCTGTGCTTTTTTCCTCGTACTGTCCGCTCAGGCGCAGCAGGAGAAGTTGGCGCAGACCGGTATGAAGTTTCTCAGTTTGTCGGTTGACGCTCGCGCCGCCGCGATGGGCGATGCTGTGACGGCCATGGACGGCACTTACGCTTCGCTGTTCTACAACCCTGCGGGCATGGCGACCCAGACGACGTTTTTCTCCGCAGGGGCTGGACAAGTTCAGCACATCGCTGACATTACGTACAACGTGGCAGGTCTCTCGTTTGCCCCACGCGATGGGCGCTTCGGGGTTTTCGGCGTCACGCTCCAGCACGTGGACTATGGTAGCTTCTTAGAGACGATCCGGGCCAACAATGAGTCAGGGATACGTCAACCTGGGCTCGTTCCAGCCGACCGCTTACGCTGTCGGAGTCGGATATGCGCGTTCGCTGAGTGATCGGTTTTCGATTGGTGGTCACGTCAAGTACGCGCACCTCGACCTGGGCAGTCCGATTGATCAGCGCAGCGGAAGCGGTGGTCTCGACCGCATCGACGCGAGCGAGGGCACGCTGGCCTACGACTTCGGGATGCGGTACACGACGCCGCTGCGCGGACTTAACTTCGCCGTCACGGCGCGCAACTTCTCGAGCGAGGTCACCTTTGTCGAAGAAAGCTTTCAGCTTCCGCTCACGCTTCGCATCGGATTCTCGATCGACGCCGTCAACCTGACCTCTCTCGATCAAAACCTGCACTCAATGATCGTCAGCGTGGACGCCACCAACTCGCGTGACTTTGAGGAGCAGCTCAACTTTGGCGCCGAATATGGTTTCGCCAAGACACTATTCCTGCGCGCTGGCTACGTGGCCCCAACGGACGAGCAAGGCATTAGCCTGGGCGGAGGTGTCCAGCGAGAGGTTGGTGGTACCCGCATCGGTGCCGACTATGCGTACACCGACTTCGGCGTCTTCAACCAGTTTGGCCGCGTTCACCGTGTCAGCCTCAACCTCGCGTTTTGATTGATCTACTCGACGCAACGCATCACCGACGCTTGGTCGGCCCCCTTTCTCGTATGACCGATACCGCCTTGCTGCGAGCCTGCTGCGCCTTTACGCTGCTCCTGACCTTCTCAGCCTGTGATACGGCCGAAGGTCCAAGCCTATTCGATCCTATTGAGGACCAGACGTATCGAAGCCGCGTCGACCCGGTCCTGAATGTCATCAGCCCGGATCCTGGTCAGGCGCTCGCGGGCGTCACGACGTTGACACTTACGGGCTCCAACTTCAATCTCAGCAAAGACAGCACGTTCGTTTACTTCAACGGAGAACGTCAGCCCATACTGACACTCACGGAGACGCAAATCACGCTCAAGGCGCCAAACATTCCGCGTCCGGGCATTAACGTTAAGGTGGGCGTGTTGCGTGCTGAAAACTTCAGTCAGTCGCTGACTTACGAGTTGCTGCCTGCTATCGTTCGGCTGGATACGGACATTCCACAGAACGAGGTGACTCGTGCACTTACAGTCGGCCCGAGTGGGAATGCCATCTTTGGTCGGCGCTCCTTCTCGGCCGGAGCGAGCAGTTCTTCTGGAACTGTGGAAGTGCTGTCAGATGGGTCCACTAAAATCTACAACGAGTCGGCCCAGAGCTATTCTGATTTGGAGTTTTATAAAGGAGAGCTTTTGGGCGCTCGAAGCGTCGCCGCTGTATTCGGCGTGCCGGAGGGAGGGGCACGCAACGAGGTACGGTTTATTATGGGTCAGCTCGGGGCAAACGGGCTTAACGCCACCGCGCTCGATGCATCGGAAGGCAATCTATGGGTAGGCGGGTTCGGGACACAGGCTCTGCTGCGCATCGGAGCAGACGGTCAAGGCACGACAGCGCCGACAAGAGGGGAGATTGTTGGCATAGAAGCCCGGACCGACTTCGTGTACGTGGCTGCACTGATTGCGACTAGTAACCCGGAGCGGCCTCGAAGCGTTATCAACCGCTTTCCTCTCGTAAACGGACAGGTATCAGGCGACTCCGAACTATTCTTCGATATCTCCGCGGCGTATCCCAATTTGCAGGCTACCAGCATCGCTGCCGATGCTACGGGTGCGCTGTTCGTCGGAATGCAGACCGTAGGAAAGCTGCCTGAAACTATTCAGTCCAACAGTATCCCTCTGATTCGCATCACACCTTCTGGTGACTCCGCAGAATCTTTCTACCCCGGTCTAATGAGAGGAATCACTTATGGACTCGAGTGGGTAGCCAATGGTAGTCCGTTCCTCGTAGTATCTGGTCCTCGCCTAGTTTCCGATCCCGAGTCTCTAGCCAAAGAATCCGGTCTGCTTCGAATCAACACCTCAGTGGAAGGGGAACGGTAACCCTCCACGACGCTACTCCTACCGTATTTCACCTCATAACTCCCTTCGCATATGAAGCGCTTGGTACTTCTCATCTTACTTGCAGGCTTTGCTCTGCCCGCAGCCGCTCAGCAAAGCTGGACGTATACCGGAACGATACCATCGGATACGCTCCGTCGTGGCACGACCGGTGCCTATATCACCGACGTTCACGGTCTTGCTGTCGATGATGCCGGGAATATCTGGGTTCAGTCTTTCAGGCCGATCGAGAGGATTACTCTCTCCGAACCGCTCCAGATCAACTCTGGTCTTGCAGCTCAGGATAGCGCTCTCGCCGTCACAGGTCTCTACTGCTTGAAGCCAGACGGAACGTCGTGCGGCGACTTTTCGCCACTTCTCATCCTCAAAGATGGGACCGGAGCGAATGTAGACACGCTAGGTCTCTTCTACCGTGGTGTTGACGCGGCGACGGGCAACAAGAAATACGAGACCATGACGGGTCGCGGACTCGGAACGAGCATCACCGGTGACACCCTCTATGCCTCGTTCGGCAGTATTCTCTACGCTATTAATACAAACGACGGTACCAAGATCGGTAGCCGAGAAACGTTTGGCGGTAGCCTTTCCTCTCCTAGCGTAACTCGGGACGGCACGGTTTACACCGTACCAGTCGTAAACGGAGCCGGTATCGCCTTCAGCGGCGATCTTTCGCGGGAAGTCCTGACTGTCAAGGGCGAAGTTCCAGGAATCGGACGCTCGGGTTCGGTCACGGCAGATGGGCTGACCTACTTCGTTCCTCGATTCACCACTAACCGAGTGCTCAAGTACTCGCGTGACAGCATCTTCAGCGACTTCGGTGATGCCGATACGGTCTTAGTTGGATTGGCGAGTGAGTCAAGCGCGATCCACCCCACGAATGGTATGATCTATTTCGATTCCGGAGCACCTGCTCGCGTGGAAGCGAATAACACAGCGCTCGGCACGAATTACCAGCCGCTCGTGTGGTACGGCTTCGCTATTGAAGACATCACATCGGCTACGCCGAACCCGGCTCCCAAAGACAGCATCGTCTGGGCCAGCACAGAGTTTCAGCGTGACCTCGCCTTCTCGCGTGATGGCGAGACGGCCTATGCAGGTGGGTTCGATAGTGGTCTCGGTCTCGCTGTCTATAGCCTCACGACAGACAACTCGATTACGCAGCGCGAAGAAATGCCGACTGGCATCGCTGTCCATCAGAACGCTCCGAACCCGTTCTCGGGTGAGACGACGATCACGTTCGAACTGACTCAGGCAGGAGCCGTAACGCTTGCCGTGTACGACATGCTCGGCCGCGAAGTCGCCGTCCTGGTCGACGACGTGCTGCCCTCGGCCACGTTCGATGCCACGTTCGACGCCTCGAACCTGCCCACGGGTACCTACGTCTATCGTCTCACGACAGAGGCAGGTAGCGCGACAGGATCAATGACGGTTCTGCGCTAAGGCATTCGCTTTCGCATTCGCTGAGGGGGCGCTTGGAATTGTCCGAGCGCCCCCTCTCTGATTTTGTAGATTGAATCTCCGCTCTGAAACCGCTTCGACACTATGCGCACGCTCCTACTCGTCGGCTTGCTGACGTTTCCCCTCTTTGGCTCTGTCGCCCAAGCGCAGTCTGAGTCTTCCAAGCGCGAGTTCCGCGCGGTATGGATCGCTACGGTGAGTGGGCTGGACTGGCCCAAGACGCGGGGTATAACCCAGCAGCAAAATGAACTGCGTGGCTACCTCGATGTGCTCAGGGCAAGCGGTGTCAACGCGATCTTATTCCAGGTCCGCTCCGAAGGAGACGCGCTCTATGCATCGGACATTGAGCCGTGGTCGCACGTGCTAGCTGGCGCTCAAGGACAAGATCCGGGGTACGACCCCCTCGAGTTCGCTATCGAAGAGGCGCACAAGCGAGGCATGGAGCTGCATGCGTGGCTCAATCCATTTCGCGCCGAAGCCAGCGCCGGATCGCGCACTCTGGATGACGCGCACGTCTCGAAGAAACATCCCGATTGGATTCTGAAGTTCGGCGGCACCAGCATCGCGCTCATCAACCCGGGCATCCCGGACGCTCGCGACTACAACGCGTCGATCGTAGCCGACATCGTTCGGCGATACGATGTGGATGGCATCCACTTCGATGATTATTTCTATCCGTATCCCAGCGGTCAGGGCTTCAGCGGAATTACAAACGAGGACGAGTCCACGTTTGCCGCTTTCAGAAGGGGGTTCATCGACAGGGGCGATTGGCGTCGCGATAACATTAACCTGTTCGTGCAGCAGGTCGCCGACTCAATCGCCGCCATCAATCCCAACGTCAAATATGGAATTTCTCCGTTCGGCATTTGGAAGAGCGGTACGCCCAGCGGCACCAATGGCCTCAACGCATACAGCACGATCTATGCTGACGCGCTGGCGTGGACGCAAGCACGCAACCTGGATTACCTCACGCCTCAACTCTATTGGAATTTTGGAGGCGGACAGGACTATGCCAAACTCGCGCCCTGGTGGCAGAGCCAGATGGCAGGAGGTCGCCACCTCTATCCGGGCTTGGGTGCCTATCGCGACTATGCGCAGACAGGCGTTCCCGCTCAAATCCGATTCAATCAGACCACCGGAATAGAGGGAAGCGTTCTGTTCCGCAGCTTCAACGTCACCGTCAACGGACGCCTCGCAGAGCCCGGTAAGCCAGTTCAAACCAACTACAACCCGCTGCGAGACTCGTTGCAGCAGGTGCTGTGGAAAACCATCGCGCTGCCGCCGACGATGCCCTGGAAAGACGATGTGATCCCTAACGCGCCGACTGCGCTCGCGCGCCAAAGCACGCCCGAAAACATTCGCCTGACATGGGAGGCCCCCTCGGCAGCTGGCGACGGAGATGAGGCGTCGTGGTACGCTGTCTACCGCTTCGAAGAAACACCTGATCTACCTGCCGACCTGGAGAACGCAGCCAATCTGCTTGCAGTCGTACCAGGAGATTCGCTCGCCTACACCGACCGCTCGGCAGAACGCTTTACGACCTACCAATACGTCGTCACGGCTCTCGACCGGACGTGGAACGAGAGCGCAGCGGCTTCGCCGGTCACTGCTACGTCCTCCACGGGACGAGTCGAAGCGGGGAGACATTGCGTCTCTTTACTCCGCAGCCCAACCCGTTCGCGATTGATACGAGCATCAGGTTCTCATCTGGGTGCGTCTGAGCGTGTCACGGCGCGCGTGTATTCGACGCTTGGTCAAGAGGTGGCTCGCCTTGCGTGGCGGACCCTGTACCCGGCCGGTACACACTCGCTGCTATGGTCACCAGATGGGCTGGCAAGTGGGGCGTATTTTGTAGTGATGGAGACAGATCGTGTGCGCAAGTCCGTAGTGGTGACGAGAGCTCGCTAACTCGACCCTTTTCGAGACGGTGTGGCCATTCAGTTTGCCAGTAGGAGTATTGAGGAGGCAAAGTGAGCCATTGGAGGAAGTTGACCGCCTTCTTGTCATAGCGCGTCGACACACGGCGGAATCGCTTGATGCGCTCGAAGAAACGCTTTACCCCGTTTCGCGCTCGGTACTTTGCCACGTCGTAGCTGCGCTGCAATCATGCGGTTCGAGCGCGGCGGGATACCGCTTCGGCTTCCTGGTGCTCGACGTATCGCACTAGGTGTGCAGTCTCACGCTGTGATGGGGTAAATGCATCCATCTCCAAGCCGGCTTCCTCTGGCATAACTTCTACACGGTAGCGCCACGACCACGCACGCCGTCCGCCCTTCCCTACACACCCCGGTGGGTGGCAGCGCAGCAGCGACAGCCTAGTCTCGCGCCAAGCAGCACGGCATCGCCAAGAAAACCATCACCAAGTGGCGCGCGCTCGCGCGTTGAGGACGAGGCGATGAGGGCGAAAGCGCCGCGCTAGACCGTGCTCTCGGTCGAAGAGGAAGCTGTCGTAATGGCTTTTCGCAAGCGCAGTTGCTGCCGCTCGACGACTGTTTATATGCGCTCTAGGCGACGACCCCGCATCTGTCGCGCTCGTCGCTGCACCGCTACTGGACGCTTAGATGTCCGAGAGCAGCACGACATCAGCCGAATGCCCGAGGTGAAAGGCGAGACTGTACCCAAGAAGAAGTTCAAGCAGTATCGCGAATCGCAGGCGATTCGTCTCGGCTACCTGCACATCGACATCGCCGAGGTGCGCACTCTGCCGTCGCCGACGGGGGGAGAGGGCAAGCTGTATCTCTTCGTCGCCATCGACCGCACGAGCAAAGTGTGCTATGCCGAGCTGCACGAGCAGGCACGCCGAGCGACGGCGTGTGACTTTCTGCGCGCGGTCATCGAAGCGTTTCCGGGTCAAGTAGCGAATGTTGTGGGTTGGTGAAATAGGGCGTGAAGTGGGGTCATGTCCAGGTACTTGCGCTCGGCCCAGTCCTCGGACACCCGCAGCAGCACTGCCGTGGCTAGCGTCTCGGCGCTCCGCTCGTTCGGGAAGACGCCCACCACGCGGGTGCGACGCTTTACCTCTCGAAAGACCCGCTCGATGCCGTTGGTCGTGCGGATCAGACGGTGGTGGCTCGATGGAAACGACGTGTACGTCAGCGCTTCATCCAGACCACGTGCAAGCGATGCCACGGCCTTCGGATACCGCTTGCCGTAGCGCTCCGAGAAACCGATGGCGAGCGTCTCTGCTGTCTCCCGGCGAGCCGCCTGAAACACCTGCTTCAAGTCCGCCGCCACCTCCTTCGACTCGGTTTGCGGCACGTGAGAGAGGATATTGCGCTGGAAATGGACTGCGCAGCGCTGCCAAGCCGCTGACGGGACCTCGACTTGAACCGCGCTCTTGATCGACTCATGATCGTCCGATATAACCAGCCGCACACCGCGCAGCCCGCGCTCGACCAGACCTTGCAGCAGGTCCCGCCACGTCTCGGTGCGCTCGCCTGGTGCAGCTTCTACGGCTAGCACTTCTCGGTGGCCCTCGTCGGAGACGCCGACAGCGACGAGCAGAGCCACGCTGCGCACCGCTCCGGCCCATCGCGCCTTGACGTAGGTCGCGTCGAGGTAGAGGTATGGGTAGCTACGATTGCTGTCGAGCCTGCGCTCTCTCCACTCGGCGAACACGTCCTCGAAGCGCGCGCAAATCCGGCTCACGGCGTCCTTGGAGATCTTCTGGCCCGAAAGCTTGCCCGTGATCTGCTCGACCTTGCGCGTCGAGACGCCCTGGAGGTACATCTCCAAGATCGCCTCTTCGAGCGAGCCAGTCATGCGCCGGTAACGCTCGAAGACCTCGGTCAGAAACGGCATCTCGCGCGCTCTGGGTACGCGGATCTGCTCGATGTGTCCGGCAGCGGTGGTGAGGGCGCGTCCGTAGTGGCCGTTACGCTCGCCCCTTCGCCTCTCGGTGCGCTCGCGGTGCTGGGCTTGGAGTTGGGCGGTCATTTCCTCTTCCATGACCTGTTCGAGCACGCCTTTGATGGCGTCTCGGACGCGGTCTTCGATCGAGGCTGTGGCCCGCTCTGTGATGTCGTCGTGTGTCATGGGGTTAGCTCGGTTGCTAAACCCACAAGATCTGCTACGTTACCCGTTTCCGTACCAGATCCTCACCATCCTGACCGACAACGGCATCCAGTTCACGCACCGCAAGCAGCACACACGCGCCTTCAAGCACTTGCCGATCGCATCTGCGCTGCCCAACAAGATTGAGCATCGCCTGATGAAGGTCAACCATCCGTGGACGAACGGGCAGGTCGAGCGCATGAACAGAACGCTGAAAGAGGCAACGGTGAAGCGGTACCACTACGCCATCCACGACGAGCTCCGCGCTCACCTGCCGGCGTTCCTGTTAGCCTACAATCACGCCAACTGCCTGAAGACGCTGCGAGGTCTGACGCCGCACGAGTTTATGTGCCAGCAGTGGCAGCGCGAGCCCGGGCGCTTCTTCGAAGACTCGGCCCATTTCACCTTGGGACCGTACACCTAGGCTTAGCTCATCGACTGTTTGTGCATGTGTAACCTGTTCCAAACAGGCTGGTCGGTGAGAGATAAAAAAGCGGGACGCCTTCGTGAGAAGACGTCCCGCCAGGGGAGAGCTTGACTTTATAGATCAGCGTGCGATCATCAGCTGCCCGGTGCGCACTTCCGTGGCATCACCCATGCGAGCGTGTACACGGTAGAGGTACGTTCCCGATGCCAATCCGCTTACTCCGAGGGCGATCGTGCGGTTGGAGCCGCTACCCAGTGTTGCCGAAGGTGTAGCGAGGACGCGGCGTCCCATGATGTCGTAGACCTCGACGGTCACGTCAGCCGTGCGGGGCAGGTCGACGCGAAGCGTGGCGATGTCGCGGGCCGGGTTGGGAGCCGTGCCGATCAGAGCGAAGTCTGTCGGAAGCAACTCTCCGGGGCCAGACGTGACGACGCCGCGCGTGAGCGTGACTGCCGACGGCGCCGAAGCGTCGAAGTTCGTCCCATCCGTCGCGACGACGCGGTGGTAGACCGTAGCCGTTCCACCTGCTTCGACTCCAGCGCCAGCAAGGATGCCGTCGACTGCGCCGAATGTGGTCTCGAAACGGGTTGCTCCGCCTACCGCACCGTCCACCAGTATGGCGCCGGAGAAGTCCATCGTCGCGCTCAACTGCCAGCGATACTCCAAGTCGTCTCCGTCATCCGTTCCGGCAGCCCACTCGGCGACGAATGCGCTCATATCACTACCTTCGAGTGTCAACGCTGCACCATCGGCAGGCGATGTGATAGCTCCAGCGAGCGGAAGCTCGTTGCCAGCGATATCCGGGTTCGTGATGTCGATGGGCGACATGAACGAGGCAATACCGTTGTTCGACGCAGCGCCGATGAGCCGGTTGTTGCGCACGTCGAAGGCCGTGAAGCCCGTCGCGTTGCCATTGCCGTTCGTTCCCACAGCGGGAGTGAGGGCGTAGATGAACGGCGCTCCCGTCACGTCAACCAGTGCGAAGCGCTCGGCGACGCCGAACTGCGGACCCGTCAGGATGAACGAACGGTCGTCGTCGTTACCGCCCACTGCGAACGAGATATCGCCGTAGGTGGGGAAGATGACGTCTTCGGCTCCTTCTCGTCCGATTGCGCCGGTCGTCGTGCTGACTTTGGCAAGTTTGTGCGTCGGCGAGTTGACCCAGATGCTGTCCTGTCCGGGCACCGACGCAATACCGTAGCGCGCGCGTGCCTGTCCGGCTTCTGGTGTCAGGTAGTCGTCCAGTTCGAGCATGCCATCGTCGGTGCTTTTGAGCACGGCCACACGGTCCTGCGCCCCCGAGCCGCTGAGGTAGACGACGACATCGTCACCCGAGCCTCCGACACCGATCGCGTCGCCGTAGCGCGGACCTTCGAGCGCGTTGGCTCCCGATCCGTCGTAGACGAGTGTCGGCTGGCTGAACTCGTCGGCCCAGCGGTAGATGCGGACTGCGCTTTCTGCCGGGTTGACTGACAGGTTGGCGCCGAAGATCTGTCCGTCCATCGTGACGTCGATCTCGCTGAGCGGGAAGGTACCACCTGCAACGCCTGCCGAACTCAGTACGCCGACCGAGTCACCGGTGGCCGCGCTTAGGACGACGGGGCGTAGACCGCCCGAGCGGCTGATGACGATGACGTTGCCGGTCGTCGGGTTGTAGGCACCGCCGCGCGTGTTGTTGTCCGGGCGGAAGAAGGTACCGTCTGCTGCACTGACCTGCCATACAGGAGCAGCCGTGACGAGTGTGCCCAGCGTGAGGACGATGGACCGAGAGGCACCGTAAGCACCCACGCTTCCGTCCGTCGCAAACGCGCGGTGATAGAGCGTGGCCGATCCGCCCGGCACGACGCCGAGCGAGGCGACGGCCTCGTAGAAATCACCGACGGTGAGCGCAAGCGTCGTGTCCATGCCCGTACTAAAGAGCGAAGTCGTCTCAGCAGCGTCGAACGTGGTGACCGTGCTCAACTGCCACCCATAGATGACGGGGTTTCCCTGAGGGTCAGCCGAGGTGCGCCACGTGGGCGTGATCGGCGTCATGGGGTTGCCTTCAAGCGTGAGCGCGGCTCCGTCTGCCGGTGCTACCAGCATCGGTCCAGCGGGGCCTGTGTTGCCTACCGGATAGATCTGGCCGCGAATCTCGCCGCTCGGCTGCTCCTCGGTGTGGAGGTTGATATAGAGATTGCCCGCAGCGAGAGCATTCGTGATAGCCATAGCCGACCGATCCGCCGTCGCGAAGTTCGCGATGGTGTAGGCGCCTCCGAACGTACCGCTCTGATCTCCGGCATCCGCTACCACATCGAGGGGAATGATGACCGCACCGGTTGCTCCGGTCGCGCCGATGTGGATGTGTATGGGGCCTACGGTGCCGATCGGCATGAGGGGGCTGCTCAAATTGGCGAACGAACCGTTGACCGTCAGCACACCGTTTAGGAGCGACAGTGTTGCGCTTCCCGAAGCGGCTGTGTATTCGGCATCGACCGAGTTGAAGCCAGCCAGCGTGCTCTCGTAGGCTACCGCCGTGGGCGTGCTCAGGAAGAAGCTACCGATGAAGTTGTTCGACGCGCCGGCGATCAGGCGCTCCGAGTCGTTCGTGAACGCGGCGAAGCCCGCTACGTTGGTGTTGGCATTGGTGCCCAAGTTCGCGGGCGTGCGGCTGACGATCTCGGCGTTGCTCAGGTCGAGATTCGACTTGATAACGGAGAACACCTGCGCCGTCGCAGCCGATGCGGTGGGGCCGACAGCGAGGAAGAGTTCACCGTCTTTCTCCATGGCTGCGATCACGTCGTTGCCCGTACCGATGAACGTGCCGTCAAGCTGAGCTAGAATCTCAAAGTTGGGAGTCTCGCCAGGCTTGGGTTGCACCAGGGCGATCGTGTTGCCGCTTCCGTTGGTGACGAAGTTACCGGTGCTCAGTTCGGCCGCGCCACCGCGTCCCCGCGCTGCAGCGAACTGGTACTCTGATGTCGTGTAGGTGTTGGTTGTCGCAGTGTACGTCAGCCTGAACAGGCTGTTGTTGCCGCTCCCGCCGATGTAGAAGCGCACAGTTTCGCCAGCGCCTCCACCTTCTACTGAAAACCCGTCACCGAAGCGACCACCGCTGGCGCTAAGGGCGTCGTCCACGATGCGAACAGGAGCGCTTGCTTCCGATTCCCACATGTACACCGCTACACCATTGCCTGCGGTCGACGAGTTGAGGGTCAAGTTGGCTGCATATATGCGCCCCGAGTCGTCTGTGCCGATTTTGGAGAGCGCAAAGAGGCCTCCTGAGACACCTGTCACGTTGAGCACACCGGTAGAGTCACCCGTTACGCCGTTGAGAATGACGACTTTGGCGCCGCCCGTTCTGCTTACGACGTAAACGTTGCCGGTGACCGGGTTGTAGGCGCCGCCGCGAACGTTGTTGTCGTTCTGGAAGAAAGACTTCGTGCCAGCCGCTAACGTCCATTGAGCCGTTAGGTCGGTCTGCGCCTGTACGGCGGAGGGAAGAAGCAGTAGGGCTGCTGCAAGCAGACCGACCGCGCGTGTAGCGTTTCGCATGGAGGTGGGTAAAAGAAGAGAGTAACCCGAGCACATGGAGACCATCGCGCCTCGGGTAAAGGAGAATCAGTATACGCGAAGCAGATTCGCGCCCGGTTGATTTGGGCTTGGTTAAGCTGCACGTTGCAGGAGCGTATCACGAATGGAAAAGCGCTCCCAACTCCGATCCGAAGGCAACACACCGACTCGTGTTACCGAAGTGTTAACGAATAGGTGCATCGGAGCCGTTGTAAGGGCAAGCCGGGCGTCAAAGCTTGGAAAAGCCCTCCCGGCCTCGATGATGGATAACAGCAAGGCCAAATTGTGAGACTGAGAAGAAGCTATTTTGCAGGCTAACCACTCTCCCATCCCACATGAACAGTTTCGTCGAAACGTTCGACGCCCGAGCCGACACCGGTATGGCGACGGACGAAGGTACTCAGCGCGAGCGCCTGCCCGTTCTCATCTTTGAGTCGCCCGCCGCGATGGCCTACCAGGTCGCCCGGCGCATCGCCAACCTGATTCAGGAGCGCAAGGCAGTCGGTAAGAAAGCCGTTTTGGGCCTGCCTACGGGCTCGACTCCAATCGGCGTCTACCACAACCTGATCAAGCTCCACAAAGAGCACGGACTCGACTTCTCGAACGTCGTCACGTTCAACCTCGACGAGTACTATCCGATGAAGCCGGACAGCCTGCAGAGCTATCACCGGTTCATGTTCGAGAACTTCTTCGATCACGTCAACATCCCGCGCGAGAACATCCACATCCCGAACGGAGACGTGGCGCGAGAGGACATCGAGACCAATGCGCTCACGTACGAGCACAAAATCCAGAAAGCGGGCGGCATCGACCTGCTGCTGCTAGGCATCGGGCGGAGCGGTCACATCGGCTTCAACGAGCCCGGCTCGGCCATCAACACGCGGACGCGCCTGATCGTACTCGACGAGATCACGCGCAAGGATGCCGCGAGCGACTTCTTCGGCGAGGAGAACGTGCCGCGCGAAGCCATCACGATGGGCGTCGGGACGATCCTGGACGCGCGCGAAGTCATTCTGATGGCGACGGGCGAGCACAAGGCTCCCGTCGTGATGCGTGCTGTCGAGGAAGATCCCAACCGCGACGTGACGGCGAGCTACCTGCAGACGCACCGCGACGCTAGCTTCTTCGTCGACGGAGCCGCTTCGTCTGAGTTGACGCGCATCAAGACGCCGTGGCTCGTACGCCCGGTCGAGTGGACTCCCGAGTTGGCTAAGCGCGCCGTGATCTGGCTGAGCGAGAAGGTCGGGAAGGCCATTCTGAGACTCGAAACCGGCGACTTCTTCGAGCATCACCTCTACGACCTCGTCTACAGCTACAACGGCGTCGACGACCTGCTGCACGAAGTGTTCGAGGACCTGCGCACGCGCGTCTACTACCGCGACCAGTTGCCCAAGAACTCCAAGGTGATCTGCTTCAGTCCGCACCCGGACGACGACGTGATCTCCATGGGCGGGATGCTGGACAAGCTGGTCCGCAACGGTAACGAGGTGACGGTCGCCTACATGACGAATGGCTCGGTCGCCGTCTTCGACGTGGACGTGCGACGCCACCTGCTGTTCACCGACATGAGCATGCATGCGCTGGGCGTCCCCAAGGATCAGCAGAAGGCCGTCCGCCAGCACCGGCAGGACATCCTGGACTTCCTCAAGAACAAGAAGCCGGGCCAGATCGACACATCGGACGTGCAGGATCTGAAGGCGTTCATCCGCTACTCCGAGGCCGTCGCGGGCATCGAGATCATGGGAATGGACGAGACCAACGCGCGCTTCCTCGACATGCCGTTCTACAAGACCGGAATGGTGCGCAAGCTGCCTATCGGGCCGGACGACATCAAAGTCGTGCAGGACCTGCTGGCCGAAATCGAGCCGGATCACATCTACGTCGCCGGTGATCTGTCGGACCCGCACGGCACGCACCGCATGTGCTACGTCGCCATTCGTGACGCGCTCGATGCTTACAACGACGCAGGCGAGAAGGCAGCCAAGCCCAAGCGTGCGTCTAAGAAGAAGGCCGACGACAAAGAGGCCAAGGATGCGAAGGACACCGCTGTTTCGAGCATCGAGGTCGATTCCCAAGGCCACAAACGCCCGGTCGTGTGGCTCTACCGTGGTGCATGGCAGGAGTGGGAGATCTACAAGGCCGACGTATTCATGCCGATGTCCAAAGCCGATCTGGACCGCAAGATCGAGGCGATCTTCAAGCACGAGAGTCAGAAAGACCGTGCGCTCTTCCCCGGCGCCTACGACGAGCGCGAGTTCTGGCAGCGCGCCAGGGATCGCAATACGGGCACGGCGCTCGAACTCAACAGCCTCGGGCTGCCCGAGTTTTACGCCGTCGAAGCCTACGTCCTCGCCGATCGCGTGCCTTCGTAATTCGCATGCTGCACGATTCAAACCTGTCAGGTCGCCTCGGCCTGACAGGTTTTTGCGTTTCGCGCGTTTGTCCTTGCCGCTAGCTTGCTTTCCATGGTTCGACTTCTTCTCGGCCTCCTTCTGCTGACCGCCACGGCGGCGGCCCAGCCCGACCCCGCCGTCGCTTCGTGGGGCGGGTACGCATTGCCGCAGCCTGTCTTCGCCGACGCGTACCGAGCGTGGATCAGTAGGGTGCCCACGCCTGACAGCCCCGACGCTCGCGCATCGTTTGCGCGTGAGCAGCTGGAGCGCCTGATCATCGCCGAGCAGGCCGTTTTGGACCAAGAGGCTCAAGCGGGCCTTCAGCGCTACGTCGACCGCGAGCGCGAACGGGCGATGCGCGCCGCTTATTTCCGTGCGACGATCGGCGACACGATCCCGCAGCCGACCGAGCGCGAAGTCCGCCAGGCGTGGCGCCGCAGCCAGACGCAGATCCAAGCGCAGCAAGTGTTTTCGCCGGATCCATCCGAGATCGGACAGTGGAGTGCCGAACTCGCCTCGGGAGCCGACTTCGATAGCCTGGCCGCGCTATCGGCGAGCCGGTACGGCGGCGACTCGTTGGGGCGGTTGGGCACGATCACGGCGGGCGACTTGGGGCTTGGACCTGAGGCGGCATTGTTCGATCTGCAGCGGGGAGAGTGGACTGCCCCGGTTGCGTCGCTCAACGGCTGGCACGTGCTGCGCGTGCTCGACCGAACCGAAACCGTCCGCGTCGACGGGAGCGCGTACGATGCGGCGCGCGAGCGCATCGGCGCCGAACTGTTCGCCCGCCGCTTCGACGAGGCGACGACCCACATGCTCCGTGAGCGCTTGGCTGCTGTCCCGCTGGTCATCGACACGCGCGTGCTGCGAGCGCTTTGGCCGATGATCGCTCCTGCCGCTCAGGCCGAAACCGCTGCGCAGATCCGCCTACTCGACGAACTAGCGACCGCGCCCCTTACCGAAGTAGCGCCTGACGCCATAGTCGCCACGTTCGGCGATGGACAGACGCTGACCGCGCGCGAACTGGTCGAGGCACTGCCCGCCGTCGAGTCCGAAGCGCTCCAACCCGATCTGCGCGGCGCCGCCGAGACGGTCGTCCGCGACCGGATCGTGACCGGCTGGGCGCGTGAGGCCGGAATGGGGAGCGAGGCGTCTGTCGGTCTGCGCACCGTTTCGGCCCGACTCGCCGCGCGCTACACGTCGGCGATAGGCTCTGTGGCCGATACGCTGAGCGCACGGCACACCGAGCCCCGAACGTATGAGTTGCTTCGCGACCAGTTGTTCGTCCGCGAGCGAAGTTATCACGTGCGCATGTGGCCATTCGCCGATGCTGGTGCAGCCCGCGCTGCGCTCGACGCCGACCGTTCGTCGTGGCCTTCCCCGACCGCTGCGCTGCTATCCGACTCACTCGGCCTGCCACTGGGCACGTTGGCACAGCGTCCCGGCGAGGCTGCGGGGCCGTTTTTGCTAAACGGAATCTGGCACCTGATCGCCGTCGACCGGATTGACGTTACGTACGAGCCGCGCGCCGCAGTCGCGGACGAGGTGGAAATGCGTGCTCGTTCGCTGCGTCCGTTCTGGGCGCACCGCTTGCTGCTGCCGCCGGATTACGATCCGTCCGACGTGCGACTCAGCGAGACTGCGCTGGCCAATGCGCTGCCTCGTTACGACGTACCCGCGCCCTGATGCCATCGCCTCACTTACCTTTCCATCCGTCCCACCCAATCTCATCTCCATGCGCCGACTGCTACCGCTCCTCCTGCTCCTTGCTCTTCTGATTCCGGCGAGCGCGTCGGCTCAGATCCGGCTCAACTGGCAACCCAGCGACGACCTGAACGCGCTGCTGCCGTCGACCATTCGGGCCTTCTCAGTCGATACTGTCGTAGCGCGTGGTACGAATCAGAACGTCCTGCGCGCGTTTCTGGTCATCGCCGACACGAACGACGCCAACTGGACGGTCCAGGCGCTGCTCGAGCCCGGCGGTAAGTTCTCCACGACAACGTTCGCGCTCGACTCCGACGCGTTCGTCGCCATCAACGGCGGCTACTTCGACACGGGCGGCTCGCAGAGCTTCAGCCTGGTAGCGAGCAAGGGCGAGGTGCTGGTTCCCAACATCGGCGCTCTCAACCGGCCTGCGGGCACCTACCGTCCCACCCGGAGCGCGTTCGGTCTGCTGGACGACGGCACGCTCGATGTGGCGTGGATATACGGTGTCGGCGGCACGCAGTACGCCTATCCCAATCCTGCCCCCAACACCGAGTCGGCTCCTGCGCCGACTCCCACGGCGACGTTCCCCGAAGGAGGCACCGTCTGGAATGTGTCGGAAGGCATGGGCGGCGGTCCCGTCCTGGTCGAAGACGGTGTCGTGCGTGTGACGTGGGAGGAAGAAGTGTTCTTCGGGTCCGGCATCGGCGTGCCGACCTCGCTCAACTCGCGCACGGGCGTCGGATACACCGCCGACGGTAAGGTCCTGATGATCGTCGCCGACAAGGGCGCGCTGAACGGTCAGACCGGCACCAACTCGTTCGGCGTTTCGCTGATCGAACTGGCGCAACTCTTCGTCGACTTGGGCGCGGTCGAGGCGATGAACCTGGACGGAGGCGGCTCGTCGACTATGGTAATCGCCAACCAACTCGTCAACCGTCCGGGCGGAACCACGTCCCAGCGCCCCGTTCCGTCCGTCCTCGTGCTCGCCCGCGCGCCCGAACCGGACACCACAGACGGCGGACCCGGCAACGGTTCGGTCTTCTTCGACGCCGATCCTGCGCTGGATACCTACTCCGAGATCGGAACGTGGATTGCGAGTGCCAACACGCCCTTTTACGGACCCGCGCCGGGTCGCCTCAACGTCGCGGGAGACAGCGACGGCGGGCGTGCCACGTTCGTTCTCGATGGCATCGAAGCCGACAACTACACGCTCGACGCGTGGTGGGTGGCCTCTTTCAACCGCGCGAAGAACACACCCTTCCTGATCTACCACAACGGCGTCGCCGACACGGTCCGAATCGACCAGTCGGATCCTGGCACCCTCAACCAGTGGACCAACCTGGGCACGTTCGACCTCGCACCAGGCGACTCGGTCGTGGTGACGGACAACGCAAGCGGTACCAGTGCTACCAACTACGTCATGACCGACGGTCTGCGTCTGACTTCGACGACGTCTACATCGGCCGCACTTCGCGCCACGCCCGACGCCGCGTCCGGTCTGCGCGCCTGGCCCAGCCCCTCCGCCGGACAGGTGACGTTGGCCCGCACCGATGCTACACAGTCCGCGACCGGAGCGGTCTACGACGTGCTCGGACGCCGCCATCAGACGTTTTCGGTTGCGGCCAATCAGGAACGCCTCGCCCTGGATCTAACCGGACTGCCGTCCGGCCTCTACCTGATCCGCCTCGAAGCTGGCGGCGTTACGCAGACCACGACTGTCGTCCTCAGTCCTTCCCGCTAGCTTTTCGTCCGAACCTGACAGGTTCTCCAGGCCTGTCAGGTTGCTCACCCGTTTGACTCATGAACCGTCTCCAAGCCGACAGTCCCTGGATGCTCGTCCTACTTGCCGTCGCTTTCGCCGTCTTGACGACGGTGTTGAACCTGGCGATCGGGCTGAGTTAGGCTGAGCGCTCTATCTCGCCAAGCAACTGCCAGCACAGCAGCAGGGTGCGCGGCACGTGGAAGGCGCCCTTGTACGGTCCACCTTTGAAACGCTGGCTGACGACGCCTTGGCGGTCGAGGTAACCGAACCACTCGCCGTACTCGTGGTCGGGGAAGTGGGCGAACGTGTAGGCGTCGGTAGCGAGAAAGCGATCGGCGTCTTGCCGCTCACCGTATGTGGCGGCATTGACCAGGTGGCCGTAGAGTGCTTCGCAGTGGGGCCACCAGAGCTTCATGGGCCACTCTAGCTGCGTCGGGCTGTGACCATCCGCGTCGAGGAAGTAGTAGAGGCCGCCGTGTTCTGCGTCCCAGCCGCCGTCGTGGCTCCACCGGATCATGTCGCGCGCGGTGAGGGCGAGCGGAGCGTCGTTGAGGCGCTTGGCCCAGACGTGGACAAACCAGCCCGCTTCGATCACGTGACCGGGGTTGAGCAGGCGGCCGACCGGTCCGGGCAGAACGCTACCGTCCGGCGCGACGTGCTCACGGACAATTTGGCGATCGGGATCCACGTGGAGCTTGACGCGGCGTAGGCACTCGTCGATCTCGGTGCGATACGTGGGCCAGTCGTCTCCGGCAACTTCGTCGATCAGGTTGAGCAGGATCATCGGCACGGCAAGCATCTGCTGATCGGGAACGCCTGCTAGCGCGTGGGCGCCTACGTGCGACCAATCGAATGCCCACTTCCAGAGGACGGCCAGCATGTCGCGCGCTTCTTGAGCCAGCTTGGCGTCGTCTGTGGCGCGGGCGTACTCGGCGAGGGCCATCACGTAGAAGCACTCGCCGAAGATCTTGCGCTGCAGCTTTACCGGCTCGCCCGTCTGCGACAGCGCGAAGTAGACGCGACCGTCCGGGCGCAAGGCGTGATCACGCAGGAAGTCCATACCCAGCCGGGCCATTTCGAGCCATTCGGGCTTGGACGCGACGGTCCGGTAGAGCTTGCTGAACAACCACACCTGCCGCCCCTGGAGCCAGACGTGCTTATCGGTGTCATAGACCGATCCATCGCGGTCGAGGTTGTTGAAATAGCCGCCGTGCTGGCGGTCGGGGCTGTGGCGCTCCCAAAACGGGAGAACGTGGTCGAACAGTTCGGTTTCGTAGCGCGCGCGCAGGGCCGAAACGTCGCCCAGGAGTGAGGCGGCGGCGGAGAGGTCAAACATGGGCGGCGAGCGGAAGATCGGAGGCGAGGCGAGTGCGGCGCCACTGAGCGTAGCGCGCGTTGAGCGTGCGTGCCGACGGCCAGAGCGTCGCGTTGGGACTCATGAAGTGGCTGTACTCGAACGTGATCGTCTTCTCCATCTGCGCCTTCTCGGCCTGCTCGATTTTGTAGCGCAGCACGTTCCAGTCGGCGGGGGGGAAGCGGATTGGCGTGTCGCGGCCAAATGTCTCGCAGTTGCTCCAGCTTCGGATGCCCTGCGCCGCAGCCAGGTCGCGGTTGACGCGCAGGTAGTCGGGCAGTTCGGACAGGTCCACGTTGCCGTCTTGGAACGCGGCGATGTCGACGTAGCCTGCGAGATCGGCAAACGCTTTCTTCCAACTCGCCTCGTGCTGATCGAGCGTGAGCGCTTCGGCTCCGAACTGCTTCTTGCCTTGGATGAACGGCGACATCAAGATCGGCAGGTCTTTCAGGCGCCGCAGGTGGCGCGACAGGTCGCGGTAGACGGCCATCATCGGCTCGTCGTGCGTCGCGATCTCGTGCGAGATGTACCATCCCCCAAATGCCTTGCTCGAGCCGTAGCGCTCGATCACTTCGGCGCAAAACGGCTTGTTGATCTCGGCCTCAATCGCGTAATCGCCGCCGTCCCAATAAACGCCCGCATCGTAGGTGCCGAAGAACAGGGTAATGCCGACGCGCTCGGCGTGATGCAGGTACACGTCGACGAGGTCGGTGTACGCGGGCAGCATACGCGGCACCATCCGTTGGAGCGTCTTGCTCTCGAACGTGGCGCGCTGCCTGTAGCCCGCGCGAATCAGGATGACCGTGTCGATGCCGTCGGCGGCCATGCTGTCAAAATCGCGCCCCCAATCGTCTGCATCCCAGTTTTGCGACGGAATGTCGTGAGTGATTTCGTCGAGAAACGTGCCGGTGATCACAGGTCGGTGGTGTGAGGCGAAAGGCCAAAACTACCGCGCTGTCACGGCTCGCGCGTCGAAATAGTGACGGCGGCGCCCGACCTCCGCGGATTACTCGCTTTTTTGCACCAGCGTCGGCGAGATCTGGAAGCGAAACAGCACGTCGGGATGACCGGCAGCTGCAAACGCGGGACGCAGCATCGTTTCCATTGCCTGGGCCGTGTTGATGCGCGGCTGGACGTTGTCGCCTGTCAAATGCGCCTCGCCCTGATTGCGGAGCGACTCTACGATCAGACCGACGGCTCGGCGCTCGACGCGCTCCATCGAGTCGGCCGAGCGCAGCCAGCCGCGCTCGGTCTCGACTTCGAGAAGGGCTAGATCCGGCTCCGCGCTCGAAGACGGTCAGCGGCGGAAGCGTGACCTGGACCGTTCCGTCGTCCAGCATCCGGACGGACTCAGGCCGAATGTCGCTCACGTCGAATCCGTAAGCGATACGGCCGGGCACGCGCACTTGCGAGGTCGTCGTGCCGATGCTGAAATCGAGCGACCCAGGCAGCAACTTCTTTTCGTTGCGGACGGTGACCGTCGCCGTCGCGTCGAGCGAGCCGACGACCAGAAACGACTCTGCAGTCTCGCGCTCGATCGTGGTCACAACCGTTTGTGCGGCTTCCTCTTGGGTCAGCCGCATCGACGACGCCCACCACCACGCGCCGCCGATGGCGAATACGGCGAATACGACCAGTAGGATGGGGGCAGCGCTGCGACGCATGGACACGAGATAGGAAGCGTAATATTACGACATCCCAACGCCGCAAGATGCCACATTCCCCAGCGTTACCTTTGTGCCGTGCCGTTTCCTCGCCTTCCTCTTCTCTTGACCTTGCTCGCGTCGTCTGTGCTGGCCGCTTGCTCGCGCGCGCCCGAACCGCCGCGGCCCATGGGACCGCTCGGCTTGCCCGACCGCGAAGGAAGGGGCGTCACACTGAGCGTCACCGACGACGCCTTGCCGCGCGCCCGCATCGCCGCGCCGCATCTCTACGCCTACGACGACTCGCTCCTCCAAGTACTCACGCGCGACGACTCGGCCCGAGTCCGCGTCGCCCTGTTCGACGCAGACGGCCAGCCGTCCGGTACGCTCGTCGCCGATACGTTGTACTACTACGATCAGCGCCGCCGGATGGACGCGCGCGGCGAGGTCGTCGTCGTCTCCCAGTCGTCGGGGCGGACGCTGCGCACGGACCGGCTGATCTGGCTCGAACAATCTCGCCAAATCAATGCGCCCGGCCTGTCGCGCATCACCAAAGGGCGCGACGACACGCGCGGCTACGGACTGACAGCCGACGAAACGCTCTCGTCGTACCGGATGGAGCGCGTCTCGGCGCAGGTCGAGGTGGATGAGGACGGCAATCCGATCGGAGAACGATGAGGTGGGCGCTGCTTCTAGGTGGGCTAATCGCGTGGTCTGCTCAGGCACAAACGACGGATTCGACACGCAAACAAGTGTTCGTCGATGCCGGAGTGTTCGAGGGCGAAGTCGTGACGCGGCCCGACGGGACGACCGAAACCATTGAGCGGTTGAGCCGCGGCGTGCGGATACGGCAAGACAGCACGACGCTCACCTCGCGCCGGGCGACGCGCTTTCTCGACCGGCGACTGATCGTGTTCGAGGGCGACGTGCGCGTGGTCGAGCGCGGCGATACGCTCCGGTCCGTCACGCTCCGGTACGACACGGCGACCAAAATCGGCGACGCGTCCGGCGATGTCCGTTTGACAGATGGCGAGGTCGTCGTCACGGCTCCCTCGGCGCGGTACGACACCAACGTCAAGCGCTCCAACTTCGACGAGGGTGTGCGGCTGGTCGACAGTTCGGCCGTCCTGACGGCGCGGTCGGGTACGTACGATTCCAACCTCCGTCGCGCCGTTTTTGTCGACAGCGTTCGCCTCGCCGATGGCCTGTCGCGCGTCGCCGCCGACACGCTCGTCTACCTGCGCGACGTGCGACAGAGCGACGCGCGTGGCGGCGTGCGCGTGCGCCGCTACGAGCCAGCTAGCGCCCGAGACAGCTTGTTCGCCCTCAAAGACGCCCCCGGATCGCTGGCCGATTTGCCCGGCACGTTGGGCAGCGTGACGTGGCTGTGGGGAGACCGCGTACAGTCGGACGAGAAAGCCGGAACCGTCGCCGTGCGAGGCGACCCGCTAATGGTGCGCATCCGAGCCGAACTCGGCGAACCGAGCGACACGCTCGTCGTGCGCGCTCAACTCCTCGACCTGCTCGACTCGGATACGCTCCAGACCCTGACCGCCAACGGCGACGTGCGCATCTGGACGCCCGACTACTCGGCTCTATCCGACAGCGCCTGGACGCGCCGATCGCCCGCCTCGGACACCTCGGTTTCACGCGAGCGCGTCGACCTGCTACGCGCGCCCATCGCGTGGTTCGACGATGCCCAGTTGACCGGCGACACGCTCCGCTTCCACGCATCCGACAGTGCGCTCGACTCACTCCACGCCCGCGGCAGAGGCTTCGTCGCCCAGCCGGATACGGCGAGCGGTAGGCTGCACCAGCTGAGCGCTGCTGTGGTCCGCCTGACCGTGCATCCCGATTCGGTCTACGTGGTCGACGCCCGCCCCCAAGCCCGCGTGATCCGCTTCCTCACCGGCAACGACGGCGTGCCGGACGGAGCAGTTCAAGCGTCGGGCGATCTGGTGCAGATCCGGTCGCAGAGCGGGCAGGTACGCAGTGTGCACATGGAGGGCGTCGAAGGCACGCAGTACGCCGAGCACCTCGTCCCGTCGTCACTTCGACTGGAAGGGTTGAACTGGCAGCCCGGGCGCCGCCCCACAGTCCGCGATCTGCTGGGAGAACCGGCGAGGGCACTCCATCCACGCGACGCGTTGGTACTGCTCGACCTCCCGGCGCGTCCTGCTGCTCTAGAGGTCGCTCCGATACGCACGGATTCTGTCCAGACGGATTCCGTGCGTGCCGATACGGTCGTGGTCGGCTCCGTATCACGTGACGGGACGCGAGATGGAAACCTGGCAGGCCTCCAAGACCTGTCAGGTTTGAGGGAGCCTGCATTCGGTCACCCACACGAGCCCAGCAGTTCTCCTTGGCGCCATCCGTCCTCGACCTGACATGCCTGAACCCCCGACTCTGAACACGCTCTCCGCCCACGGCCTCGTCAAGCGCTACCGTCGCCGCGCCGTCGTCGACGGGGTGAGTCTGAGCGTGAAGCAGGGCGAGATCGTCGGGCTGCTCGGTCCCAACGGTGCGGGCAAGACGACGACGTTCTACATGATCGTCGGCATGGTGCAGCCCGACGCCGGACGCGTCGGATTCAGTGTCGGAGAGCAGACAACCGACCTAACGCGCCTGCCGATGCACCAGCGCGCGCGCCGCGGCGTCGGCTACTTGGCCCAGGAGACGAGCATCTTCCGCCAACTCACCGTCGAGCAAAATCTCCTCGCCGTTCTCCAATTCCAAAAGATGAAGCGCGCCGACCGCCAGGCCCGTGTTGATCAACTGATCGGCGAGTTCGGACTCGAAAAAGTGCGCCGCAGCAAAGGCTACGTCCTCTCGGGCGGCGAGCGACGGCGCACCGAAATCGCCCGCGCTCTGGCTACGGATCCCGGTTTCTTCCTGCTCGACGAGCCGTTCGCGGGCATCGACCCCATCGCCGTCGAGGACATCCAGGAGATCGTCGCCGGACTCAAAGCGCGCGGTATCGGCGTCCTGATTACCGACCACAACGTCCACGAAACCCTCGCCATCACCGACCGCGCCTACCTGCTCTACGAAGGTCAGATCCTGCAGCAGGGCACGGCGGAAGAACTCGCCGCCGACCCCGAAGTCCGCCGCCGCTACCTGGGCGAGCGCTTCACGCTGGAAAGATACCGACGATCCTAGGACGCGGTCGTATGTTCGTAACAGCTAGGTAACGGGCTGGCGGTAGTATGGCCCCGTCCACTTTCAATTTGGGGACTGATCAGTACCTGTTATGTCCCTACCCGCTCTCTCCCGCCGGACTACCCTTGTTGCTGCGGCGTGTGGGGCGATAGCGGCTGTCATGATGCTGCTCGCGGTGTACAACGCTGGGCTACATCGTCGGAGCGTGACGCTCTCCAGGTTTCAAACGGCTTTCCATAGATTAGATGCCGCACGGTACCGCGCGCTGACCGCGCGCTCTGAGTCAGCCCTTCGCCAAGCCGAACTGCACATCGACGAGGCCCATCTTCTGGCGCGCTCGGCACCTGGCGGATTGAGTGACTCGTTGCAACGGCATGTCGCCGCGTTCGAGCGTGCGTTCGGCGACTTGGCGGCTGCCTATCGGAGCCGAGGCATCGACGAGGCTAGCGGCATCGAAGGGGCCTTCCGTCGGAAAGCGCACGCCATCGAAGCGGCCGTAGCGAGTGAGCCGCAGGCTAAGATCGCTCTGCTCGAGATGCGGCGCAGCGAGAAAGACTACATCATGCGCCGCCACCCGCGCTATATCGCACGCGTCCGCGTCTACGCCGACTCGCTCCGAGCCTCGGTCGACCCCGGCTCGCACCTCGATACCCTGACAGCGATCTATGTGTCGGGGTTCGAATCGCTTGCGTCCAGCTTCGACGCCATCGACAGGGCCGAGGCTCGGTTGTCGGCCACTGAGCAAGCAGTCAATAGGTTTGTAGCAGCAGAGATACGTCAGGGAGAGACTAAGAGCACGCGTGTCGTGGCGGGACTCCTCGTGGTGTTGAGTGTTGGTATCGTGGGCGCGTTTTCGGCGGCGCGCTTCCTCCGCGCAACCGTTTTTCTGCCGATGCGGAGGCTTGGACGTTTCGCCTCAAAGTTGGGAAGCGGCGAAGCGCCAGCCGCTCTCTCACCGATGGCGTTTCGGGAAACCGACGTGATCCGAGCGTCCCTGGAGCGGTCTAGCGAGCATGTGGCTGCGCAGCGAGCGGCTGAGTCCAAGGCGCGCACTTCGGCGCTTTTTCTGCGCAGCATCATGCAGAGCATGGCCGGGGCACTGATCGTGGTGGACCGGCAGGGCTGCATCCGACTCGTTAATCCTCGCATGGCAGACCACGTGGGCCTTTCTCCTGAGATGCTAATCGGTCGGCCTGCTGCGCACGTGTTCGACCCGGAAGACGAGCACTGGCAGAATACTCTGGATCGCGTTCTCCAAGGAGGTGTGGTCGACCTAGGCGATCGCTCTTCGATACATAGGGGAACGGGCGATATGATCTGGTTTACAGGAACGGCATCGCCCATCTTCGACGACGACGGCGTAGTTCAGTATGCTGTCTACTCGCTCTCCGACCTGACGGACCGCAAGAGAGCGGAGATTGCGCTGGCTCAGGCAAACGAGGAGGCTGAGGGAATGGCGCGGCTTAAATCGGCGCTGCTCGACAATCTGTCGCACGAGTTGCGGACGCCTCTCTCGGCCATAATCGGCTACTCGGAACTGCTGCTGCTGGAAGCCGAGGGCGATCACCTCGAGTTCGCTCAGGCCATCCACGATTCCGGAGAGCATCAACTCGCCTTGCTAACGAGTCTGCTCAACTACTCCCAAGCCGTCGCGGGAAGATTTTCTAGCCTCGAGCACTCAGTTGACGCCGCCGTTCCCGTCCTAGAGGCGGCCGATTCGCTCCGCGACGCTGCCTGCGCTAAAGGTCTGCTGCTCCAACTCGACACCTCGTCGCCGTTGTTCGTTCGTTCCGACGAGTCGATGCTGCGGGAGATCACGCGTCAACTGACCGACAACGCAATCAAGTTCACCGACGCAGGCACCATCACCGTTCGTCTCAGGCGCCATGCAGACGGTCAGCGAGCAGTCCTTGAAGTCGAGGATACGGGATACGGCATTGCGGCTGAGTTTCAAGCGCACCTGTTCGATGACTTCGTCCAGCAATCCGTTGGCTTGCAACGTACGCACGGAGGGCTAGGCCTGGGTCTCGCGCTCGTCAATCGGTATGTCGACCATCTGGGCGGTACCATTGCCGTCGCGTCCGAAGTCGGAGCAGGCACCGTGATCACGGTGACGATACCGCTAGACGTGCTGGCGATCTGAACGGCTGGCCGTTCCCGCAAAGAGATGAGGCGCCGATCACGTTGTACCTGAGGGGGGAGTCGAACCCCCACGTCCTTGCGGACAGCGGATTTTGAATCCGATGCGTCTACCATTCCGCCACTCAGGCATTCCCGCTGTGCGAGAACCGCCAAACTACGAAGTCCGGCGATCTGGGTCTAGGGCTACGCGGCCTTTTCGCCAAAGCGCTGCATGAAGCCGATGCTGGCGGCGATGCCTTTGTGGAAGCGGTCCAACTCGAAGTTCTCGTTGGGACTGTGGAGGGCGTCGCTGGCCAGGCCGAAGCCCATCAGGACGGTGTCGAGGCCCAGGATGCGTTTGAAGTCGGCGGTGATGGGGATGCTGCCGCCTTCGCGCGTGAAGTGGGCCTGGGTGCCGTACACGTCGGCCATCGCGTCTTTGGCGGCTTGCATGGCCGGATTGCTCGTGTCGGCGAGGTAGGGGCTGCCGCCGTGGAGTTCGCGCGCGGTCACGCGGACCGTATCGGGGGCGTGCTTTTCCAGGTGGCGGACGAGCTTTGCGGCGATGTCGGTTGGGTCCTGGTTGGGGACCAGGCGGCAACTGATCTTCGCCATCGCGCGGGCCGGGAGGACGGTTTTGGCGCCTTCGCCCTGGTAGCCGCCGCCGATACCGTTGAGGTCGAGCGTCGGGCGCATCGACGTGCCTTCGTAGACGCTGTAGCCCTTCTCCGTCTTGGTCTTGGGCGCTCCGGTTTCTTGGAGCCATGCCGCGTCGTCGTGGGGCAGGGCGCGTCCGGCTTCTCGCTCTTCGTCCGTCAGTTCGACTACGTCGTCGTAGAAGCCCTCGACCGTGACTCTTCCATCGTCGTCGTGGAGATCGGCGACGAGTGCGCACAGGGCGTTGAGCGGGTTGTGGACGCCGCCGCCAAACACGCCGCTGTGCAGATCGCGCGTGGGGCCTTCCACCTCGACCTCGATGTAGGCCAGTCCGCGCAGTCCGCTCGTAATCGACGGGACGCCGCGCGCAAACATCGCCGTGTCGGAGACCAGGACTACGTCGGCGGCCAGGCGCTCCTTATGCTCGGTCAGCAGGCCAGTCAGGTGTTTGGAGCCGACTTCCTCCTCGCCTTCGATCAGCAGTTTGAGGTTGACGGGCAACTCGGTCCCGCTCTTCAAGAAGCTCTCGACGGCCTTGACGTGCATCATCATCTGGCCTTTGTCGTCGTTGGCACCGCGCGCGAATACGTGCCCGTCCTTGACGGTCGGCTCGAACGGCGGCGTGTCCCACAACTCGACCGGGTCGGGCGGCTGCACGTCGTAGTGGCCGTAGACGAGGACCGTCGGCTTGTCCGGGTCCGAGCCATGAGCGGCGACGACGGCCGGATGTCCGCCGGTCTCGACGACATCGACGGTTTCGACGCCGATGCCCTTCAAGTGCTTGGCGAGCACCTCGCAGCAGCGGCGCGTGTCGGCATCGTGGGCCGAGTCGGCGGAGACCGAGGGGATGCGCAGCAGGTCGAACAGGTCGGACTCGAAGCGGTCGGCGTGGGTGCGGGCGTAGTCGGCGGGTGAGGGCATGATTGGGCTTGAGATCGGAGGAGGTGGAGGGGGTTAGACGGCCTGGAGCGTGGGTCGATCCGGCTGGACCGGCCTGCGGGCTTGGAAAACCTCGCCCCAGCAGGTAAAATGCAAGCGCGAGGTTATGTGTCCGGTTCTCATGGGTCTTGCGTATCTCCGACCAACTGTTCCAACTCTCCGCCGCTATGCGCCTCGTTCTCCTCGCTCTCGCCCTCCTCCTGGCCGTTCCGGTTGTCCACACGTCGGACGCACAAATCCTGGGTCGACTGGGCAGCCGCGCCGCCAAGGCCGCTCAGCGCGAGGCCGAAGAACGCGCCGCTCGGGAGGCCGAGCGCCGCGCCGCCGAAGCCGCCAACGCGGCTATGGACCGGGCGTTGGGGCCGGAGGACTCGACGGCGGCTGTGCTCAACATCCCCGGAATGGCAGGTATGCAGATGGGAGCGATGATGGGAGCCGGAGGCACCGAGGGGCTGGCCGACTTTCGGCGTCTCCAGGAGTTCTTGCCGTCCGATGCAGCGGGCATCCCGCGCACCGATCTGACGGGCGAAACCGGCGGCGCTATGGGCATGGCAATGAGCCAGGCGACCGCGATCTACGAGTCCGGGGATCGAAGCATCGAGGTGTCGATCATCGATGCGGGGACGATGGCGGCCTACGTGCAGATGGCAGCGGCGTGGCAGAACATGGAGATCGATCAGGAGTCGTCGGACGGATACGAAAAGACGCGCCAGATCGGCGGCTTTCCGGGCTTCGTTGAGGAGGACCGCAGCGGCCGCGCAACCACGTCGTCGGTAGCGGTCGTGCTGGGCGGGCGGCTGATGGTGACGGCCAGCGGAACGGGCGTCGGCGGCGAAGCGCTGACGGGCTTCGTCGCCAGCCTGGACTTGGCCGGGTTGAACGGACTGTCCGACGAACTCGCGGCCCAGGCACCTCAGATCGTCGGCTTCCGCGAGTTGCTCCCGCTGCTGCCTTCGAGCGCGCCCAACCTGACGCGTCAGGAGCCGTCCGGTGAGACGAGCGACGTGATGGGCGTGCAGATCAGTGAGGCGAGCGTCGCGTTCTGCGAAGGCGACGACTACAGAACCTGCGTCCACGTGCGGATTCAGGATTTCGGCGCGGGCGTCGGGGCGATGGGCGCGATGCCGTTCGGTGTGTGGGCCAACGCGACGTTCGACCGCGAGTCGACGGACGGGTTCGAGCGGACGGCGCGCATCGGCGGCTACCCGGCGCAGGAGACGTTCTCGCGCGCGTCGGGGATGAGCGAGGTCGAGGTGATCGTCGCTAGCCGGTTCCTGGTAACGGCGGGCGGCGCGCAAGACTTCGAAACGGTGCGCGCGCTGGTCGAGCGTATGGACCTGGCCGCGCTGGCAGCGAAAGCGGATCTGCCGTAAGGTCGACTCGCCGGTGCACGCCTCGGAAGCGTCGGTGCACGCCTCGGAAGCGTCGGTGCACGCCTCGGAAGCGTCGGTGCACGCCTCGGAAGCGTCGGTGCACGCCTCGGAAGCGTCGGTGCACGCCTCGGAAGCGTCGGTGCACGCCTCGGACTCGCCGGTGCGAACCATACGAGCGAAATCCGCTCCTTTCGCTCAGAATCCGAGGAGGTATAACGGCTCTACTCGGCGACGCGGCGCATCTCTTCGGACACTCGATCTACCTCGCGCCAGACCCGGAGCACGTTGCCGCCCAGGATGCCTGCTATGTCGGATTCCGAGTAGTCTCGTCGCAGTAGTTCGGCGATCAAGTTGGGATACATCGACACGTCGGTTAAGCCGCCGGGGAGGTTGGTGACGCCGTCGAAGTCCGATCCCAGGCCAATGTGCTCGACGCCGATGCGGTCGCGGACGTAGTCGATGTGGTCGGCCACGTCGCTCACGCCGCCGACGGGGAATTCGCGGCGCATGCGGTAGTAAATGGCGAGACCTTGAGGCGACTGGCGGTCCATCACTCCTTCGTCGCGCATCGCGCGCTGCATCCGTTGGCGAAACTGCGTCGCGTCGGCCTGGAAGCCGGAGCGCAGAAACGACGAGCCAAAGTTGATCATCACCACGCCTCCGTTGGCGCCAATGGCGTCGAGCAACTCGTCGCTCACGTTGCGCTCCCAGCCGGGCGTGAAGTGCTGGGCCGAAGAGTGTGACGCGATGACCGGCGCTGTCACGAGGCCAAGGGTAGCAAACGCGGTCCGGTCCGACAGGTGCGAGAGGTCGACGAGGACGCCCAGGCGGTTCATCTCGCGCACCACGTCTGATCCGAGCGGACTGAGGCCGCCCCACGTACCGGTCGTGTCGTAGCTGGCGTCGCCGAGTTGGTTGTCGCTGCCGTGCGTGAGCGAGACGTAGCGGATGCCGCGCGCGTGGAAGTGGCGCAGGTCGTCGAGGTTGGCAATCGGAGCGCCGTTCTCCATCCCCATCAGCAGGGCGACTTTCCCATCGGCGTGGGCGCGCTCCACGTCAGCGGGCGACGTGCCGATGGTGAACTGGTCCGGTGACTGAGCCACGACGCCTTCGACAATCGTGATGAGCGAATCGGCCAGCCGGTAGGCGCTGCCCTCGACTTCCTGTCTTGCCGAGGGAATGTAGATCGACAGGAACGGCGCGTCGAGTCCACCTGCGCGTGCGCGCTCGAAGTCGAAGTCGCCGTTGGGGTCGAGCGCGCCGATGTTGGTGACCTCCTCGTTGATGATGCGGTAGGGCAGGTCGATGTGCCCGTCGATCATGGGATAGCGCTGGGCGAGCACGCGGGCCTGGGCGAGGTGCTCGGCGTAGGCGGGCGCGTCGCCTCGAAAAGGTTCGGCCGAGGGGCCGAGTTTGGGCGAGCAGGCTGAGAGCGTGAGCAGGGAGGCGGCGAGGACGAAGCGGAGCATCGGGCGGATCGGTTGGGACGAGCGTCCAAGTTAGCTCGCTACCTGCGTTCGCGTAGGTATACTGTGCTCGTCGCTCTCCTCCACCATGCGCCTGCTCGTTTTCGTTCTGCTCTTGCCGCTCGTTGGCTGTGCCTCGTCCCAGTTGATCGGCTCGGCCGATGCGCCGCCCGGCTACGCGCCGCTCGAACTGGGCAGCGCGCCTGCTCTGGACTCGGTCAACGTCGCCCTCGCCGACGGCCGCTTCACGATCGAGATGCTCGATGGAGGGCAGAGCGCGGACGTGCGCAGCGTAGCCGTCGGACCGGAGACGACGCGCTTCCAATTAGATAGCGGAGCGGAGCGGTACGTGCTGACTGTTCAGGTCCACAGCATTGTTGGAGAGCGAGGCCAAGGCGGAGCCGAAGTCGGCGCGCTCGTGGGAGCGCTGCCCGGAACGGCGCTCATGGTCCTCGCGCTGACTGAAGCTGCATCGAGCGAGTGCGACTCCTCGACCGATTCGTATTGCGAGCTGGGACGGTTGGTCGTCGTGATTGCCGCGGGTATCGGCCTGCTCGGGGCCGGGATGGGAGGCCTGCTCGGCGGGGCTGTCGGCGCGCTCGTCTCTCCGGCGCGTGACGGCACCGAGTACTACGTCGGTCCCATTACACGCTACCTGCCCGAGCCGACGCCAGCCGTCACGTCCGATCTCTGAACCGATGCGCCTGTTACTGCTCCTGCTGCTCACCGCCGCCTCGACCGGCTGCGCGTCGTCCGGCTTCATCGGGTCGCCTGCTCCTCCGCCCGGCTACTTCGCCGATACCGCCGCCGTATCTGAACCGCTGGCGGCTGTCAACGACGTGCTGTCCGAGGGCCGCTTCACGCTCGTCACCACGACCGGCCGCAAGGTCGACGTGCGCAGCATCCGTGTCGGCTCAACGACGACGACGTTCCGCGCGCCTCGCGACTCGCCGCGCTACCTGCCCACCTCCGATCTCGCTCGCGTCGAGGCAGGACGTCAGGGAAGCGGCGTCGCGACGGGCGCTCTCGTCGGAATGGTCCCGGGCGTCGTACTCACGACAGCGGGGCTGGTGTCTTCTAACGACATGGAATGCGGCGACGAAGACATCGGATGGTGCGGATTGGGGGAGGCGATCAAGTTCGGCTTGATAGCTGGTGGTGTCGTCCTCGTGCTGGTCGGCGGGGCGGTCGGGGCCGGAATCGGTGCCATAGCCGATCCAGGTAAAACCGTCGTGCTCTACGAAGGACCCGTCGCGCGCTACCTGCCCGAGCCTTCGCCCACAGTTCTACCGAACCGATGAGCCCTACACGGACGTTGATCGCATGCTGGCTGATCGCCGGATGCGCATCGTTTCCGGTCGATGGCAACGCGCCGATCCGCGCCGACTCCCACTCGGATGCGGCTCTGGCCGACGCAAACGCCCGACTCCGCAGCGGGCGATTCACCATCGTGCTGATGGACGGCACGCGGCACGAAGCGTCGCGCGTCTTTGTCGGACCACAGACGACAACGTTCCGGCGTCTCTACGGCGATCTGCGTTCGCTTCCGACAACTGACGTGGAACGCATCGAAGGACAAATAGGGCGGAGGTGGGCGCGTCCAGTGGGAGCAACGGTCGGCGCGCTTCCGGGGCTGGTGCTGGCTGTTGCAGGAACGCGCCTCGACGGTGACGCCGACGTGTTTGGCGAGCAGGTGCGCGGTGGATCCTTGCTGACAGGGTTAGGCCTCGGTCTGATAGCAGCGGGCGGATGGTTCGGAGCCGAAGCAGCAGCCGATCTGGCGCGGGGACCAACGAGCGTATTCTACCAACGCCCTACCGGTGAATCGACCCGATGAAGCTTTTCCTGATTACCGCTCTGCTCGTGCTCACCGGCTGCACCTCGACCGGCTCGGTCACGACACAAGCGCCGCGTTCGCTCGCCCAGGTCAACGACGCGGTAGGTCGCGGCCAGTTTAGGATCGTGCGTCCTGGATACGCCGCTCCGCTGACGGCGGACCGTATGCGCATGACGCAGGATAGAGTCGAGTATCGCTCGCGTGAAACAGGCGCGTGGTCGAGCGTTGCGACGGAAACCGTCTCGCGCATCGAGAAGCGTCAGCGATACGGTGTCGGAGAGGGCATGCTGGTGGGAGCCGTTCCCGGTATACTGCTCGCGACTGGTGGGCTCGTCTCGATAGCTGCGGAGGACTGTGACGACTCGGAGGCCTACCTGTGCGGATTGGCAGGAGCGATCGCGTTGGGCGTCGGAGTGCCTCTCGCCGCTCTCGGCGCGCTCGTCGGAGCCGGACTAGGCAGTCGGTACAGCGACACGTATGAGGTCGTCTACGCTGGCCCGGTTGAGCGGTATCTCACTCAGACTCGTTCAAGCGTGGATCGGAGCGAGCGCAAGTAACCGGGTGCGTGTAACAGACGGCTTCCATACCACGAAAAAGGCTCTCCGTCGACCAGGAAGGTGGGTATGCCGGTGTCGTCCTCCATTCGATCTGCGTCCGAATGCGAGAAGGGAAACGGCTCGGACGACAGGAGAACGGCGTCGAGGTCCAATTGCCTCACATCGGCCGGTGTCGTGGTGGGGTAGCGCGTCTGACCGCCGAAGACGTTGATCAGCCCCGCGCGCGCCATCACGTCCGATATGAACGTGTCGCCGCCGACGGTCATCCATGGGTCGCGCCAGATCAGGTAGGCACAGCGCAGCGGCTCGAACGTCGAGAGCGCGTCGAACCGCTCGGCTATCGTGCGCGCGAGTGCGGAAGCTGCCGTCGGTTTGCCGATGTGGTGCCCGACCGCGCGAATCATCGCCAGCGCGTCATCCAGCGTCTGCACGTCGGTGACGTGGACCGGCGCGATGTCGGCCAGCGCGCCAACCATCTCGCCGGTATTCTCCTCCTTGTTGGCGAGAATCCAGTCGGGGTTGAGCGCGCGGATCTTCTCCACGTCGACCTGCTTCGTCCCGCCGATGACCGTCGCTTGCTCCTTGAGACTAGCCGGATGAACGCAAAACCGCGTCACTCCGACCGGTGCCACACCCAGATCGGCAAGCAATTCGGACTGCGACGGGACGAGCGATACGACGCGCATCAGAAGTCACGCGGTCGCCGGGACGCCGGTCCGCTCTTCCAGAGCCGCAAGCAGTTTCTTGTGGATGCCGCCGAAGCTGCCGTTGCTCATGATCAGCACCACATCGCCGGGGAGCAGTTTGTCTACCAGATCGGGTAGCAGGGCTTCGGCGTTGGGGTCGAGGTAAGCATCAACGCCGCGTGCGCGCATGTTGCGGACGACCTGGTCGGAGTCCATCAGGTCGGTTTCGGCGTCGTTGTGGCGGACGGGCGGAGCGCTGAGGAACGCCAGTTCGGCCCGGTCGAAGGCCTCGCTGTACGCCTGCTCGAAGACTTTGCGTCGGCTCGAGTTGCTGCGCGGTTCAAACACAGCCACGACGCGACGCTCGGGCCAGCGCTCGGCGATCGCGCCAATGGTTTCGTGGACGGCCGTCGGGTGGTGCGCGAAATCGTCGATCACCAACACGCCGCCGACCTCGCCGATCGGCTCTTGCCGACGCTTCATCCCTTTGAACGTGCCCATTCCCTGCGCGATCTGCTCGGGCGTCAGCCCTTCGGACAGGCAGATGGCCGCGACCCCGAGCGCGTTGCGCAGGTTGTGCCGCCCGCTCATCGGCAAGAAAATGTCGACCTTCTCCTCGCCCTTGACGACGAGCGTAAAGCGCATCCCACCCTCGCCCGTTCGCACGTTGGTCGCCGTCACGTGGTCGTCGCCGTCGTCGATGCCATAGTACTGATGCGCCGCCGACGAGTGGAATTCGAGGATGCGGACTTCGTTGTCGTCGCCGTAGAGTGCGAGCAAGCCTTCGGGGTCGACGATGCCTGCGAAGCGGCGAAACGCGCTGCGATAGTCGTCCCAGTCGGCGTAGATGTCGGCGTGGTCGAACTCCATCGACGTGATGATGGCCGCCGTCGGCTGGTAGTGCATGAACTTGGGGCGCTTGTCGTAATACGCGCTGTCGTACTCGTCGCCCTCGACCACGAAGTGCGGCCCGGTCCCGACGGCGTAGTTGATCCCGCCGTTCGACATCACGCCGCCGACCAGAAAGCCGGGGTCGAGTCCGGCCTCGCGGAGCACGTGCACCATCAGGCCCGTCGTACTCGTCTTGCCATGAGTGCCAGCGACGACGAGCGACCGTCGTCCGCGCAAGAAGAAGTGCGCCAGCGCTTCGGGAAGCGAGAGCTGTGCCAGCCCATTCTCGCGAGCATACGCCGCCTCGACGTGATCCGGCGCGCACGCGTTGCCGACGACGACTAGGTCGGGCGCCGGTTGGAGGTGGGCCGGGTCGTAGCCTTTGAGCACTTCGATGCCTGCCTCTGCGAGCCGGTCGCTCATCGGCGGGTAGACGTTTTCGTCCGATCCTTTGACCTGGTAGCCCGCTTCGCTCAGCAGCCCGGCCAGCGATCCCATTCCTGTCCCGCAAATGCCGATCAGGTAGACGGTTTTTACGTCCGACGGATCAGGCGGGGCAGGGCGGTCGAAGATGCGGAGGTCAGCGTCTTCGAAATCTTCTAGCTGCTTCATTGGTGGGGGCGGGGTCTGATCGAATCGTCGCAGGCGCGGCGGTAGAGGAGGAGTACTTCGCCGTTGCGCGTTTTACCTGTGTAGGGACGACGGCTGGGGAAGGAGGAGTATCTGCCGCAGATGCTGGGGGCGTCTCGCTCGTGCGTCTGAAAGGGTCGGATTACCGCTCGCCTTTCGGGTCGACGGCGTCGGGTTCGGCGGGCAGGTCGGGCGTGTTGCCGCGCACTTGTTGCTGGGCGACGCCCGTGGTGCTGTGCGTGACGATTGCGCGCGGCTCGGCAGGTGTTGTGGCCGCGAGCGGGTCGATGTCTTCGTCGTCGAGCAGTCCGAGTGCTCGAGCGCGCTTGCTCCACCGCTCGCGCGCCAGCACCTGCATGTCGGTGTTGGCATCGGCCTCGTCCACGATCTCCAGGCCGAGCAGCGTCTCGACGATGTCCTCCATCGACACGATGCCTGCCACGCCGCCGTACTCGTCGACGACGAGCGCGATGTGCTCACCTTTGTCGAGCAGGCGCTCGAACAGCAGCGGCAGCGCCAGACCATCGGGCACGACGATGAACTCGCGCTTGAGCTCGCTCAGCGGCACGCCGACCTGATCGCGCGCGGCGTGAAGCAGCAAGTCGTCCTTGAGAATGTAGCCGACCATGTCGTCCCGGTTCGCGCCGTAGATCGGGATGCGCGAGAAGCGAATGTGCGGATGAGCGGCGAGCACGTCGCCGACGGTTTGCTCCTGCTGGAAGTGGAAGAGGACGGTGCGGGGCGTCATGATGTCGCGGGCGCGCAGCGAGCGGAAACTGAACAGGCTCTTGAGGATGCGGCTCTCGGCGGCATCGACCGATCCGGCCTGATGGCCCAGGTCCGCCATCGCGGTGATCTCGTCGCGGCTCACGCCGTGGTCCTTCTCGCCGCGCGAGAGCATCTTGGTGATCAACTGCAAGAACCACACGAGCGGCTTCATGACGATCACCATCATGCGCAGCATTCGCGCTACGAGGGGGGTGAGGCCTTTCCAGTATTCGGCGCCCAGCGTCTTGGGAATGATCTCGGTGAAGATCAAGATCGCCAGCGTCAGGACCGCCGAGAAGATGCCGACGGCGTCGCTGCCGAACACGATGGCCGCTTGGGCACCCGCACCCGCCGCGCCGACGGTGTGGGCGATGGTGTTGAGCGTGAGGATGGCCGACAGCGGGCGGTCAATGTCGGACTTGAGCTTGCGCACGTGCGCTGCTGCCGGGTTGCCTTCGCTTTCGAGCACGCCCACGTAGGACGGCGTGATCGACAGCAAAACGGCTTCGAGGATCGAGCACGTAAACGAGACGACAAGCGCCAACGAGACGTAGAAAATCAGTAAGCCCATGCGGGGCGTAGGGAGTTAGGTGAGACCGAGCAAGCTACGGGCTGTACGCCCGCAGTCGGATGCCTCACACGCCACGCACCCCCTCCGCGACGTGCGAAACGTGCAACAATCCACGCGCGAGGCCGCTCCGCAGCACGCATCGCTGCTGGACCGGACCGTGGCAGGACCAGATCGTGTAGGAGTTCGAGAGGGCGCCAGCAGCGTTCCTTCGATGCGAGAAGAAGCGCCGACCCAGAAATCGGCGATCCTCGGAGCACACAGGTGCGTTGGTCACATCGTGTCGACGAGGGCGAACGTGGCCACCTGATCACCAACGTGCACCTCGAAATCGCCGGACTCGAGGACGCGCTGGCCTTCTCGGTCAATGAACGAGAGCGCGCTCGCCGGCACCTCGAACGTGAGCGTCGTGCGTGCGCCCGGCTCTAGAGCGACGCGCTCGAAGCCGCGCAGCTGACGCGCCGACGGTGCGAGCGAGGCGTACAGGTCGCGCGTGAACAAGAGAACGGCATCCTCACCTGCTCGCTCTCCCACGTTCTCGACCGTCACGCTGGCCCGAACCGTGCCGCCTGGTCCGATCGTGGGTGAGGCGAGGCGCAGGTCGGAGTAGGCGAACTGCGTGTACGAAAGGCCGTGGCCGAACGCAAAGAGCGGGTTGTATCCGCCCGTCTTGCCGTCGCCCGCGTACTGCGCGGCGGTGATCGACGCGGCTTCGTGGTCGTAGGGGAGCAGCATGCCGGCGTAGCGCGGATACGAAAACGGCAGACGCGCCGACGGGTTAGTCTGGCCGAAGATCACGTCGGCGATGGCGCGTCCGCCCTGGTTGCCAGGCTGGAAACCGGCGACGATCGCGCCTGCCCCTTGCATCTGACGAGCCAGGCGCGGGCGCCCCTGAATCATGACGAGAACGACGGGCTTGCCGGTCGCGAGGGCTGTCTCCAACAGCTGCTGCTGACCTTCGGGCAGGTCGAGCGTGCCGATGTCGCCCACTTTTTCGGCGTAGGGTCCCTCGCCCAGCGCCACCACGATTACGTCCGACGACGCCGCGGCCGAGGTGACGGCGTCGAGGTCGAGCGCATCGGTGAGCGTGGCGCCGGGGACGTAGGTCGTGCTGCCCGCATAGCCCCTGATGGCCTGCACCAGATTCGGGATGTCGGAGTAGAAGGAGACGTAGTCGTCGTTGCCGCCCTGCCACGAGTGGGTCCATCCGCCGTTGAGCGGCAGCAGCGACGCCGCCGTCGGGCCGGTGACGAGTACGCGCTGGCTCGGGCTGAGGGGCAGAATGCCAGCGTCATTCTTGAGAAGTACGATCGAGCGGCGCGTCGCCTCGAGGTTGAACTGCTGCGATTCGGCCGTGCGGATCTCGGCCGACGGGTCGGCCAGCGTGGGCGGGTAGGGATTCTCGAACAGGCCCAGCTCAAACTTGAGGCGCAGGATGCGGCGCACGCTCTCGTCCAGGCGCGACTCTTGGACTTCGCCCGCCTGGACGAGGTCGAGCAGG
>CAWFGU010000014.1:0-321837 GCA_963815505.1 Rhodothermales bacterium | reverse complement strand
TCAGGATGGCGACGCCCAGGTTTTCGTCCGGCATGAAACCGACCAGCGCGCTGAATCCGTCGATGTTGCCGCCGTGGTGCAGCATGCGGCGCCCGTTGAGCGGCTCGACGAACCAGCCCTTGGCGTACATCACGTATGGCGTCGCGCGCTGACCGTTGCCGCTCACGATCACCTCGGGCGCGTGCAGAAACTGCAGCGTCGACGGCTGGAGGATGCGGCGGCCGTCAATCTCGCCGTCGCCCAGCTGAAACTGCGCCCAGCGCCCAAACTCTTGGATGTTCGCGTTGATCGATCCAGCGGGACCGACAGCGTCCAAGTCGCCGGAATGGGCATCGCCGCCGCCGAGTCAAGCCCGCCTTGGTAGCCGCGCGCAAAGTCCGGCATCCCCTGCATCGCGCCGACCGAGAAACCCGCCGTCGTCATGCCCAGCGGCTCGAACAGGCGTTGCCGCGTCGCCTGCTCCCACGTCGACCCAGCCAGTTCTCCGCCCAGATAGCCTGCCGCCGTGAACATCAGGTTCTGGTACTGCCACGCGCTGCGAAACGGCTCGGTCGGCTCCAGGTAGCGCAACCGGCTGACCAACTGCTCGCGCGTGAGCGGCGTGCCGTACCACATCAGGTCGTGGCGCGGCAGCCCGCTGCGATGCGTGAGCAGATCGACGGCCGTCATCTGCTCGCTCGCAACCGGATCGTGCATCCCGAACGTGGGCATATAGTGACGGACCGGCATCTCCCAGTCCATCGCCCCGTCGTCGACGAGCGTGCCGAGCAAAGCCGCGACGAACGCCTTGGTCGACGAGCCGATCGGAAACTGCGTTTGGGTCGTGACGGGAAGTCCAGCCTCTATGTCGCGCATGCCCGATCCGAACGCCATCAGAACCGTGTCGGAACGAACGACGGCCAGCGCCAAGCCGGGCACGTTGTAGGCCACGCGGACCGAGTCGACGAACGCTTCCAACCCCTGGAGCCGCTCTATGGTCGGGTCGACGGCTGCGCCTCGCGACATCTCGAACGCTAGCCGCCCGGCTCCCTGGACGAACGTGCCCGAGATGCGGTTGGGATCGCCCGCGTCGACGCCTCCCGAGAAGCGCGGCGTGCCCGGAACGCCGTCCATCGCGAAGAACAGCGAGTCACCCTGAGCGCGTACGTCCGAAAGCGCGAAGTCGATGGTGTTCTGCGCCGGAATCGACAACAGGCCCGTCAGCGCGTCATCTTGCCCAGCGAACGTCGCCGAGAATGCGAGCGGTTGACCGGGAATGCGAATCTCGCCGCTCCACGTTCCCTCGAAAGCGCCTGCGTCCGACGATTGAGCAACTGCGGACGGAACGAGCAGGAAGGCGAGCAGCAGCAGGCGCATGGATCGGCGGAGATGAGGTGGAATCGAGAACCTACGGAGTGCTGCCGATGCGAGTTACGCCAACCCGCAGCGTAGTCGTTCATTCCACCTCCACCAACATCCGACGTTCATGCCCGACACGATCACCAAAGCCGACATGGCTCGCGCCATCGACGCACTCCCCGAAGACGCTACGGTCGAGGACGCTATCGAGCGTTTGCTGATGATCACTCACATTCGAGAAGGCATTGGCCAGACGCGGCGGGGCGAGACGACGCCCCACGAAGACGTCTTCCGCGAGATTCGCGCACGCATACAAGAGATCGCATCCGATGGCTGAGTTAGTCTGGACGACACAAGCCAGGAAAGCGCTGCGCGACATCGCTGAGTACAGAGCGCGCTCTTCACCCCGCTAAGCCGAGCGAATCGTCGGTCGCTTGTATGAGGCAAGCATACGACTCGAACTCTTCCCGCTCTCCGGGAGACAGGTACCGGACATTGACGACGAAGACATTCGCGAGATCGTGGTCGATGGATACCACATCTTCTACCTCTTCATTGCTGAGACGGACCGAGTCGAAATTGTGACTCTGCGCCACTCATCCGAGCAGTTCGGCACTTAGCTGGACGTCTGAAAGTGTGTTCCACTCAATCCCCGAGAACGGAAAGCGCCGCGCCCAGCCGAAGCCGAGCGCGGCGCTCAGGTCGTGCAGCGGCAGTTACGCGGCCTGCCCCAGGTGCTCGGCGACGGTTTCGCCGATGAGGGCGGGGTTCTTGACGACGACGGCTCCGGCGGCTTCGAGCGCGGCGAACTTGTCCTCGGCGGTGCCTTTGCCGCCCGAGATGATCGCTCCGGCGTGGCCCATCCGGCGTCCGGGAGGCGCGGTCGCTCCGGCGATGAACGAGAAGACCGGCTTGGTCATGTGCGCCTTGATGTAGTCAGCAGCCTCCTCCTCGGCCGTTCCGCCGATCTCACCGATCATGACGACGGCAGTGGTTTCGGGGTCGTTCTCGAACAGCTCGAGGGCGTCGACGAACTTGGTGCCGATGACCGGATCGCCGCCGATGCCGATGGCGGTCGACTGGCCCAGGCCTCTGCGCGTGAGCTGGTCGGCGGCTTCGTAGGTGAGCGTGCCGCTGCGGCTGACCAAACCGACGGGACCGGGCGTGAAGATCATCGTAGGCATGATGCCGACCTTGGCCTGATCCGGCGTGATGATGCCGGGGCAGTTGGGGCCGACGAGCCGCGCGCCTTTCTTCTGGACGTAGTGGTAGGCCGGGAGCATGTCCTCGACCGGGATGCCCTCGGTGATGCAGATGATGACTTCGATTCCGGCGTCGGCCGCTTCCATGATCGCATCAGCGGCGAACGGCGGCGGGACGAAGATGACGGTCGTGTTGGCGCCTTCCTTGTCGACCGATTCGGCGACCGTATTGAAGACGGGGCGATCAAGGTGCGTCGTGCCACCTTTGCCGGGCGTGACGCCGCCAACGATGTTCGTGCCGTATTCGATCATCTGCTCGGCGTGGAACGAGCCTTCTTTTCCGGTGAAGCCCTGAACGATCAGGCGGGTCTGGTTGCCGACGAGGACGGACATAATTCTGGGAGGTGTGCGTGAGTGAGAAAGAGGAAAGATAACCGGACGGATAGTGTCCGAACCGCGACTAGTCCATGGATTCCAAGACGTGCCCGGCTCGTAGCACGACCTCCTCGCCCATCGCCGGGCCGAGAAGTTGCACGCCGATCGGCAGGCCGCTGTCGGGGTGCGCGCCGGCGGGGACGACGAGTCCAGGGATTCCGGCGAGGTTGGCCGTCACGGTGTACACGTCGTTGAGGTACATCTCGAGCGGATCGCTGGTCTTGGATCCGAGCTTGAACGCGGCCGTCGGCGTGGCGGGCGTGAGGAGCACGTCGACCTGCTCGAACGCGCGCGTGTAGTCCTGCTGAAACAGACGGCGCACGCGCTGGGCTCGGCCGTAGTAGGCGTCGTAGTAGCCTGACGAGAGCACGTAGGTGCCGAGCATGATGCGCCGCTTGACTTCCGCCCCAAAGCCCTCGGTGCGGTTGTTGACGTAGAAGGCCTCCAAGTCGTCGGCCGTCTGTCCAGAGCGGAATCCGTAGCGGACGCCGTCGTAGCGCGCCAGGTTGCTCGACGCTTCGGCCGTCGACAGCACGTAGTAGGCTGCGATGCCGTACTGGGTGTGCGGAAGCGAAACCGGGTGGATCGTTGCGCCCTGCGATTCGAGATGCGCCGCCGCCGCCTCAACGCGCGCCCGAATGGCTGGGTCGAGTCCGTCGCCCATGAACTCGTCGGGCAAACCGACGCGCAGTCCCTCGACGCCCTTGTCGACCGACGCCACGAAATCGGGCACGTCGACGGGAGCGCTCGTAGTGTCGTTGGGGTCGACGCCCGCCATCACGCCGAGCAGACGGGCGGCGTCTTTGACGGTCGGAGCAAATGGGCCGATGCAGTCGAACGACGACGCGAACGCGACCAGTCCGTAGCGTGACACCCGACCGTAGGTGGGTTTGAGGCCGACGGTACCGCAGAACGCAGCGGGCTGGCGGATCGAGCCTCCGGTATCGCTTCCCAGCGCGGCGTGGCACAGTCCGGCAGCGACGGCGGCGGCGCTTCCGCCCGAGCTTCCACCCGTGACGTAGTCGGTGTTTGCGGGATTGCGAGCCGGGCCGTAGACGCTGTTCTCGTTCGACGACCCCATCGCGAACTCGTCGCAGTTGAGCTTGCCGACGACGACGGCTCCCGCGTCGCGTAGCCTGCGGACCGCCGTCGCCTCGATCAGCGACTCGAAACCTCGGAGCATCGTCGACGCACAGGTCGTGTGGAAGTCGGTCGTGCAGATGGTATCCTTGACGCCGAGCATCAGTCCCGCCAGCGGCAGATCGTCGCCCGCCGCCCGCCGCACGTCGACCGCCTGAGCTTGCACCCGAACAGCCTCGTCGTCCCGATCGACAAAGGCGTTGAGCCGCTCATTGTGCGCGTCGATGTGGTCGAGAAAGCGGTTCGCGAGGTCGAGCGTAGTCGTCGTGCCGTCGGTCAGGGACTGATGCGCGTCGGCGAAGGAAATCGGCATTGGGACCGGTTTGGCGGAAAGGAAAAACCTGACAGGTCACTGGGGACCTGTCAGGTTTGAGTTAAGCGGTTTAGACGGTGGCCGACGAAGACGAAGCAGCAGCGGCACCGGCAGCAGCCTTGTCATTGGTCGCAATCGGCGGCACGTCGTTCATCGGCTGCGCGGCAGCGGCAGGCGGGGGCATGGCGGCGGCTTGCTCGGCGGGCGTTACGTGGTCGACGAGCGGCGGGCTTTGCTGCGGCTGGCGCGGCTGGCTCAGGTGCTGCTGCGGGCGCGGCGCGTGCGGGCTGTTGGAGTCCATCGTAATCTCGCGCTTGATGTCGGTCGTAGCATCCTTAAACTCGCGGATGCCGCTGCCCAGACCGCGCGCGATTTCGGGGATGCGCTTGGCGCCGAACAGGAGCAGCACGACGAGCAGGATGGCGACGATTTCAAGAGGTCCGGGCATGGGAGCGTTAGGCAGAGGGAGGTAAAACGACGCATCCAGGCGAGGCCGGGGCGCGGGAAACTACGTTTTGCACGATAGGCGTGCGGCCAAGATCCGCCCAAGGCGGCCCGTGCACGGTTCTACACAATCGCTGCCATACTGCTCGCTTTCATCCCATGTCGACACGCTGAGCGCCCGCCCGCCCGTACCTTTCAGCGAAACACACGCCCATGACCGCCCTAGATCGGCCCGTTTCGCCCGCCCCGCCCTCGCCTGTTTCCGCCTCGCTCACGCGCGACCAGATCGCCCGCTGGCCCAAGGCCGAGCTCCACTGCCACCTCGACGGCTCGCTGCGCCTCGATACGCTCCTAGACCTGGCCCGGCAGCAAGGAAAACTGGGGATCCTCCCCGCCGACACGGTCGACGGGCTACATGAGATCCTGCTCCAGGTCGACGACAGCCCGACGCTCGAGGCCTATCTGTCGTGGTTTCAATACTCGATCCCGGTGATGCAAACGGCTCAGGCGCTGCGCCGGATCGCCTACGAACTCGCCGAGGACATGGCCGCCGACGGTGTGCGCTATCTCGAAGTCCGCTACGCGCCGATTCTAGCGACGGACGAGGGCTTGTCGATGCAGCAGGTAAATACTGCCGTCCTCTCGGGGCTCGCCGACGCCGAGAAGGCCTATGGCATCATCGGTAGGGTGATCACGTGCGGACTGCGCGACCGGCAGCAGTCGGCGTCGGTCGATCAGGCGCGCGTGGCGGTCGGGCAGCAGTTGGACGGCATCGTCGGCTTCGATCTGGCCGGAGGTGAGGCGTCGAGCACGCCCGCAGAGCACGCCAAGGCGTTCGAACTGGCCTATCGGAACCTGATGGGCATCACGTGTCACGCCGGAGAGAGCGTCGGCCCGCAATCGATTCGGTCGGCCCTGTTCGAGGCCCACGCGCACCGCATCGGGCACGGCGTCACCCTGAGCGACGATCCGGCGCTGATGCAGTACGTGATCGACCACCAGATTCCGCTCGAGATGTGCCCGACTTCGAACGTTCAGACGCACGTCGTGTCCAGCTTCGAAGCCCACCCGCTGGCCGAGTACGTGCGCGCCGGAGTCGCCGTGAGCGTCAACACGGACAACACGCTGTTCAGCCGCACCTCGACGACCGAAGAGCTCTGGCGCGCACACGCCCGCTGCGGGCTGACGGCGGACGAGACGCGGCGCGTTGCCCTGGCCGCGTTCGAGCACGCCTTTATGCCCTATGACCAGAAGCAGGCGCTGATAGCCGACGTGCGGCCCGCGCTGACCTAACAGCCCCGACACTCACCCTCGCTTCCCGGAGAAAGAGGTGCCGCGCAGCGGTGGAGGGGTCGAGCGTTATCCTCGGAACTACCCCGCCTGCGGCACCCCCTCCTTTGAAAGGAGGGGACGTCTTTCATTTACCGACTTACACGATTCATGTCCGGTTCTTCTCCTTCTCGCACCGTCACGCCCGCCCGCGCGCTCCGGGGAACGGCGCAGATGCCGCCCGACAAGAGCATCGCCCAGCGTGCGATCTTGCTGGCCGCGCTGGCCGGCGGTACGTCCACGATCGAGAACTTTCCCGACGCCGCCGATCCGCGCAGCATGCTGGCGTGCGTCCGAGCGCTCGGGGTCGAAGTCGAGGAGCCTTCGCCGGGCACGCTGGTCGTCCATGGCAAAGGTCTGGACGGACTGACCAAGCCGGATGGCCCACTCGACTGCGGCAACAGCGGAACGGCGATGCGTTTCCTGTCGGGCGTACTCGCCGGCCAACCGTTCGACAGTGTGCTGATCGGCGACGAATCGCTGTCGGGCCGGCCCATGCGGCGCGTGACGGACCCGCTGGGCGAGATGGGCGCCCGAATCGACACGACGGACGGGCATGCACCGCTGCACATTCGGGGCGGCTCGAACCTGACCGGCATCGCCTATCGCCTGCCGATGCCGTCGGCTCAGGTAAAAAGCTGCGTGCTGATGGCCGGACTGTTTGCCGAGGGTGAAACGACAGTCGTCGAGACGCTGCCCTCGCGCGATCACACCGAACGGATGCTGGGCCTGTCGTCTGTCGAAATGAACGGCGAGCGCCACCTCACCGTTGCGGGTGGACACCCAGTCCCCGCGCAAACCTGGACGATTCCCGGCGACTTTTCGGCCGCTGCATTCTTCCTGGTGGCCGCCACCCTGGTGCCCGGCTCGGACGTGCGGCTGCCCAGTGTCGGACTCAACCCGACGCGCGCCGCTTTGCTCGACGTACTGCGCGCGATGGGCGCCCGCATCGACGTAGCCAACGAACGGACGGTCGGCGGGGAGCCCGTCGGCGACCTGCGCGTCCGCGCCTCGAACCTGCACCACGTGACGGTCGACGGCGAGTTGGTGCCGATCCTGATCGACGAAGTGCCGATCCTGGCCGTCGCCGGGACGCTGGCCGAGGGCGGCGTGACGATTCGTGACGCCGCCGAGTTGCGTGTCAAGGAAACCGACCGCATAGCTGCGGTAGCCCACAACCTGCGCGCGTTCGGAGCGACGGTCGAGGAGTTCGAGGACGGCCTGCACGTCGCCGGTCCGACGAGTCTGCGCGGCGCCCACGTCGAATCGTTCGGCGACCACCGCATCGCCATGAGTGCTGCCGTCGCCGCTCTAGCCGCTGAAGGTCCGACGACGATCCGCGACGCTGAGGCTGCATCCGTCTCATTCCCCAGCTTCTACGACGCGCTCGACGCACTGCGTAGCGACGGCTGAGGTCCGCCCTACTGGTCGTCTTCGCCTTCGATCTGAATTTTGTTGATCGCGCCGATGAACGGCAGGCCGATACCCATTCCGCGCTGAGGAAGCACCCCCCCTAGCGTGCGGCCGACGAGCGACGTGTCGGCGTCTGCTTCCTCCGATGCGTATGGATGGTCGCGCCGGAAGAACTCGAACAGGCTGACCGGGCCAAACGCGGCGGGACTGTAGAAGCGGTCCGCACGTGCCCATGCGGCGGCGGGCGCGGCTTCTCCGGGGCGATACTGGGTTACCCACGCGCGCTGTGTCACGTGGAGCGGCGGCAGGCGCAGGCCCGTGCCTGAAACGGTGAGAAATGCCGTCCGCTCGTACCGACTGGGCAGCCACACGTCGGAAAACGCCGGAGCGTACCACGCGTGGTAGCTGCCGCTGAACGTATCGAGGTTGGGCAGCGGCGGATCGTCGACGGGACGCATCTCGGCCTCGGCTATCATCGCATCGGGCAGCGCGACGACGAGCCTGCCGAACAAGGGGCGAATGCCTCGCGGAAACCGCTCACCGGGGCGAAACGACATCTCTGCCCACTCCCTGCCGAGCGAGTCGACGCGGCTTCCGAGCAAGAACTGGTAGGCGCCGATGGCGTCGGGATGCGTCGGGCTCAGGTAGGCGGCGCCGTCCAAAATCAGCACGTCCTCGAAGTTGAGGTCGGGCAAGCCGTCGGCGTCGGCGAAGCGGAGTGGGCCACCTTCGGGCACGCGGCGGCGGGCGACGACTTCTTCGCGCGCGCCGCGTCCAGCCTGGCCGTAGAGCAGCGTCCGCATCTCGGTCAGGCGCGCGGGCAGGCGCCCCATGGCGGTTTCTTTCTCGATCAGCAGGCGACCGTATACGTCGGCGCCGTATTGGAATCGCCGCGCCGCCAGCTCGGCTTTGCGCGCAAGCACCTGCCGCATGATGCCCATCGCCGGGTCTTCGGATGTCACGTCGACGCCCGAGAGCGCGATGGGCGCGGGCTCCATCCGAAGTACGACCGGAGCCGACGAGATGACCTCGAACGTATCCGACCGAAACCCTACGCGCCGTGCGATCAGCCGAACCGGCAGACTCGGCACCCGCAACTGCCATCGTCCCCGATCGTCGGCGATGGCGCTGGCCGAGCGTGTCATCGTCTGAATCGTCGCTCCGCTCAGCGGCATGTTCGATCGTGCATCGCGGACCTCTCCGCTAGCCGTCTGCTGCGCGTGTGCCGCTGGGGACACGGCGATATACAACAGGAAGAGCGGTAGCAGTCGGAGCATTCGGCGGGGGGTGAGGCAAGATCGACACAAGGTCAACGCAGGCAGACCGCCCGTTCGCGTCAGACGAGACGACGCGAAGCACGTGCGGACGGTCGTAACTCGGCACCGTTCGCTCCGTAGATCCATCCAAGCCTCTCCGGAAGGGCGCTCACAGAAACACAAACCGAGCCAGCCGCTCGCCCCGCACTCACCTGTCCGATGCCTTGCCGCGGACGTTTTCGAGGGCGACACGTGGCCTGCTCGCATCCTGTACGACGCCATGATCCGCACGATCACCCGCACTGCCCTGCTCGCCTTCGCCGGCGTGCTCCTGTTCACCGGTTGCCAGACCAGCCAAATCGCCGTTCCGCAGAACCTCGACGGTCACGCACCGATCGCCGTCATCCACACCGCCGACGGCGACATCCAGATGGGCGCGTACACGGCGACCGGCTTCTGGAACGTCCGCGCCGATGCGCCGCACGCCTTCGGAGACGGACCTCGCGCCGCCACCTCTCAGGCAGGCGCCGAGCGCTACGGTTTCGCCCTCATGCTGGGCGAGCACACGCTGTGGAACGCCGACTGCACCAAGGACGCTCACGTCGCCCACATTGACGAAGCCCTGGTAGCCTGCTCCCTGACGAGCGCCCGAGACGCCAGCCAGACGTGGGCGCTCACCCTTCGCCCCGGCACCGACGGTGCTCTGTCGGGCATTCTCAACAGCGGCGACGCCATCTATGAGGTGCGCAGCACGGACCGCAACGGCAGCGGTTTTGCCGAGCACGAGCAAACCGGCTTCTACGTCGGCGAGATGGGCCAGATCGTGAGCGCGATCGCTCTGGGGTCGAACTCCGAAGTATGGATTCAGCCGTCCGCCGATCTGAACCGCGCTACGCTGCTCGCCATGCTCTCCGCCACGCTCCTCGTCACCGACGCCCGCGCCTGAGAGCGGCTCAATGTTCTTCATCGCCCGCACGGCTTCGGCTGTGCGGGCGATGAAGTGTTTAGGCATTGCCCTGGTCGCCCTGAATCGACGCAGATCGTAAAAATGAGGACCGCTGAATGGGAGGCGTTACGCTCGGGGGCGATGGCACTACCTTCGGCGCTCAAATCGAAAAGAGTTAGTGGTTTGTGCTCCTCGCTCTTTCCTTCCCACCTCGTCGCTCCTCATGTTGCGTACATCGCGCTGCTCTTCATCCGTCCTGCTGCTGACCCTTCTGCTCAGCTTGGAGCACTCGGCCGCTGCTCAAACGCTCGTCAAGCAATTTCCGCTCGACCCGTTTCTTCCTCGCCTCGGCACTCCGCTGGGAAACCTGGTAGAGTTTGACGGGATGCTGCTGTTCACCGCGCAGGACAGCACGTCCGGGGACGAGTTGTGGAGGAGCGACGGCACGGACTCAGGGACAGCACGCGTCCGGGACATTCGACCAGGACTGAACGGCAGCAGACTTCGCTACCCTACGATCGCTGGGGGCACCTTTTTCTTCTCGGCAGACGACAGCCTACACGGCCCAGAACTCTGGAAAAGCGACGGCACCGAGCAGGGCACCGCCTTGGTGCGAGACATCTACCCCGGTATCGGAGGCTCTACGCCCAACAGCCTCACGAGCGTCGGAGACTTGGTATTCTTCGTCGCGTACGGCGCAACCGAAGGCGGAAATCTCTGGCGAAGTGATGGCACGGCCGAAGGGACGTTCTCTTTCCCGAACGTCTCCGCTTCCGAAGGCCGACTCGTCCACTCCGGGGGCATGCTGCTCTTTTCCGGGCGTGGAAGTATGCCGGGGGCCGAACTGTGGGCGAGCGACGGAACGATTGCTGGAACGCGCGTCGTCAAAAACATCAGCGAGGGGAGGCCCAGATTTTCGGCTCCCGACCTCCTCACCGACGTGAACGGCACCCTCTTTTTTACCGCTTCCGATGGAGTGTCCGGCCGTGAGCTTTGGAAGAGCGACGGGACAGAAAGCGGAACAGTCCTCGTCAAGGACATCACGCCGGGAAGCGAGTGGAGCGGTATTGATGACCTGACGAACGTAGCCGGGATGCTCTTCTTCACCGCTCGGGACGCAGCGGGCGCACCCATACTTTGGAAGAGCGACGGTACCCAAGCAGGTACTCAGCCGATCAGAACACCGTACGTCGGCGACCCTCAAAACGCTTTCTACGGCCCGACCCACCTCGCTACCCTTGGGAACGCCCTGTTCTTTTTCGTCACCGAGTACAGGCCGGGAGAGACTATGGCGAAGGCCGAGTTGTGGAAGACCGACGGTACCGATGCGGGCACGCAACTCGTGAAGAGTATCCGCCGCAGTTCGGTAAGGGGCGAATCAGGTCCGCCGGTGCGCGCAGGAGACCGCTTCTTCTTCGCGGCTACCGACAGCCTACACGGACAAGAATTGTGGGAGAGCGACGGCACCGAAGCAGGTACCCGGCTGGTCAGCAATCTCGCTCCGGGCGACGAATGGACATTTTTCGGCCCGATGGCATCGGTGGAAAACCGGCTCTTCTTCACCACCTATGGCACCCGGCTCTACTCTCACGACCCCTCGTCTACCACACGAACGGATCACTTCCGGACGTTGGAATCCGGAGCGGCGATGCTGAACGTGACCTCGCGCACGATTCGGCTGACTACCGATCAGGTCCAGACGATCCGTCTGTCGATGTACGACGCTCTGGGCCGCGAGGTGGCGCTGATCCACGAAGGAGCGTTCGCCGAACGTAGCGAGTGGCCGACGCCCCAGAACTTGGCATCAGGAGTCTACTTCGTTCGGGCAGTCGGGGAGGCGTTCGCACTCACGCAATCGCTCGTCGTGGTACGGTAGGGCTCAGCCTTCGGGAATCACGGCAGGCTCCTCGTCCCAGTTTTCGATCAGCTCGAGGACGGCGGCGACGATCTCGCCCTCGTCGACCGTGCCGATGGTTTCGCCGCGCTTGAACAGGTGCGCGCGTCCGCGTCCCAGGCTCACGCCCAGGTCGGCACCGGCGGCTTCGCCCGGGCCGTTGACAGCGCAGCCCATCAGCGCCACGCTCAGGTCTTTCTCGAACTTGCGCTCCTTGATGGCGGCTTCGACCTGGTTGACGACCGAGAACAGATCGCTCGCCAAGCGTCCGCACGTGGGACACGCGATCACGTTGACGCCCGGACGGCCCAGCCGCAGCGACTTGAGGATCTGGTGGCCGACCTCTACCTCGTGGATGCTATCGGCGGCGAGGCTGACGCGGATGGTGTCGCCGATGCCGTCGGCGAGCAGGCTCCCGATGCCGATGCTGCTTTTGATCGTGCCGTTCTGCAGGCTGCCGCTCTCGGTCACACCCAGGTGCAGCGGATAGTCGGTGCGTTCAGCGAGCAGGCGATAGCTCTGAATCATGAAGTACACGTCCGAGTGCTTGACCGAGATGATCAGATCCTCGAATCCGCTCTTCCGGCAGATTTCGACGTGACGCATCGCGCTCTCGAACAGCGCTTCGGGCTTGGGATAGCCGTACTTGTCCAGGATGTCCTTCTCGAGCGAGCCGCCATTGACGCCGATGCGGATCGGAGTGCCCGCCTCTTTAGCCGCGAGCAGCACTTCCTGCTCCCACTCCTCCTTGCCGATGTTGCCGGGGTTGAGCCGCACCTTGGCCACGCCCGCTTCGATGGCTTTGAGCGCGTACTTGTGGTTGAAGTGGATGTCGGCGACGATAGGGACTGGGCTGAGTTGCACGATCTCGGGGAGCGCGTCGGCGTCTTCGGGGCGCGGCACGGCGACGCGGATGATGTCGGCTCCGGCTTCGGCCAGCCGCGTGATCTCGGCGACGCAGTTGGGTACGTCGTGCGTCTTGCCGGTCGTCATCGACTGGACCGAGATCGGGGCGCCGCCGCCCACTTGAACGTTGCCCACCATGACGGGGCGGCTGATACGTCGAGGTCGTTGCATGGATCGTAAAGAGATGTTGGAAGCCGAACGAGCGCTGGGCGCAGTTGTGCCGGTAGCGTCAGCGAGTCGTATCGGGGAGCGCCGGTTGCGTTTCCGGCGCATCGTCTTTCCACGCGAGCCGTACCAGCAGCGGAAAGTGATCCGACAGTTCGGTCTCGTCGATCAAGTCGGCGCTGAGCACACGCAGACGTGGATCGACCAGCACGAAGTCGATCCGGGCGATGGGCGCTTTGACGTGGTAGGTCGCGCTTCGGCCTCGCCCTCGAATTCGCCACGCATCGTCTAGTCCGAACTGCTGGATCCGACTGTACGACCAATTGTGCATGGTCGAGTTGAAGTCACCGGACACCACGACGGGTAGCGAATCGGCTTGGATCAACGCAAAGAGCGTATCCGCCTCGTTGGCGCGCTCGAGGATCGACGAGCGGTAGCGGCGCAGGAACGGACGCCACGTCAGCGGTGCGAGCGCGTGGAAAGTCGTGTCGGACCAGGGTTTCTCATTGCCGTAGGAACGAAGATGCATGTTGTAGATCGCGACCCGTTTCCCTCCCAAGTTCGTACTCCAAGCGAATGAACTGCCGCAACGCGTCGTTCGGATAGCGCTCCCGCAGCGTGTACACGTGCATAGCCGGTTGCATGACGCGGGCCAGCGTTGTGCTCCGCGTGTAGGGCAGCCCGGCGCCGGCCCCCGAGCGCGTGGGCAGGGGCGCGTCGTAGCCCGATTGAGTCCTTGAGCGCGGCGAAGTGATTGAGCGGGTAAACGCCACGCCCGTACTGCTGCGTCGGCTGGGCCACGAACAACGATCGGGCCCTCCTGAAGCGTCAGAACGTCGGGCGCGAGTGAGTCGACGAACGCCGCAAACAGACTCCCCTTGTGCTCCGCATCACCGAAGTAAGGGGAGACGTTGTACGTCAGGAGCGCTAGCGTGTCCGCGGGAGGAGAGGACGAATCGTAGGAAGCAGGTGCGTCCCCATACCGGGCAAACGCGAACGCCAACAGGACGGCGTGGACGCTCACGCTGCGCCACTTGCGGCGAAGCATCTGTGCAACCAGCAGAACGGCGACGGCGGCCGTGAGATAGGGAAAGCCGATGGCGATCAGCTGGAGCGGCCACGTCACGCCGTCCGGGCGAACGTAGCGGCCTAGCCAGGCAAGCACGAACAGCCCGGCCACGAACGCGTCGAGCGTCCAGAAGGTAAACGAGACGAGTTTACGCACCGGCTACCGCTTGCTGTACGCGTCGAGAGTCTCGCGCTCCGAATCCGTCAGCGCGTCCATGCCCTCGTCACTGATCTTCTCGAGGATGCGATCCACGTCCTGCCGCGACGGGCGGCGCGAGCCTTTGGGATCGGACAGCCGAGCCCCCATCGCGCGCCACCCCGACACGGCTTCCGGCTCTGCCTCGGCCTGGTCGCTGCGCGGCGCTGGGCTGCGGCGTTCCGACGAACTCTCCATCGCGCCCTTGACCCAACCGTGAAGGTGGTAGCCGCGCAGCGCCAGCGCGCCCATCGCCACACCAGCCAGCGATCCGCCGATACCCGCGAACACGTAGCCCGGTGGCGCCAGCAGTTCGAACGCCAGCAGGCCCACGCCTACCCACAGCAGCCGAACGGCTCCGAGCAGCAACAGTCCGATGGTCTTGTAGGGAAACTGAATCGCCGTGGCGAAGATCAGCCCCAGCACGGCTGCCTGCGATCCTTCGTAGAGCCAGCCCGGTCGCCAGCGCGACCAGTCCGCCTCCGAGCGCTCCCAAGCCCCACGCCGTCAGCACCCACGCGCCGCCCAGCATGCGCTCCTGCTCCTCGCCGATCCAGTAGAGAAACGCGACGTTGAAGGCGACTTCCAGGAAGCCGCCCAGGCCGGTCCGGGTGTGGACAAATGCATAGGTGAAAATCGTCCAGGGCGCGTCGAGCGGCGAGCCCCCGGGAACGGCGAGGTAACTGCGCACCAGAGCCAGCGACTGCGGGCTGACGGCCGCGAGCACCATAGATACTACGTAGACGACCACCTGCACGAGCATCAGGATCCGCAGGACGGGCGGCAGCGAGTCGTACCAGAAACGAAAGCGGTTCATCGGCGGCTGGGGTTAGTGGCGGCTAGACGTACGACCGACCGCCCGGCTTGATCGGCAGTTTGCCCCTCCAATACATAATCAGGATAAATCCGAACAGCATGCCGCCCAGGTGCGCAAAATGGGCGATGTTCGAGCCGGAGCGCGCGAATCCCGAGTACAACTCGAACGCGCCATAGAGCAGAACGAAGTACTTGGCTTTGATCGGAAACAGGAAATAGAGGTAGATCTCCGACTCGGGAAACATCATCCCGAACGCAAGCAGGATCCCAAACACCGCACCTGACGCACCGATCGTAGGAACAGGCGTCGGGTCGATGAAGGTGATGACGAGTAACTGGATCAGACCCGATCCGATCAAACAGAAGAAGTAGTAGAACGCAAACCGCCGAGACCCCCACGTGCGCTCGATGGCGACGCCGAAGAGCCACAGCGCCAGCATGTTGAAGAAGAAGTGGCCTAGACCGCCGTGCAGAAAGCCGTACGTGAGCAGTTGCCACGGATAGAAATCTCCGTCGATGCCGGGTCCGCCCTGCATCAGCTGAACTGGGTAGGCGATGAAGGGCGCCCACAGACCCAGCCACTGGATGAGTAGCGCGCCGGTCGTAGGAACCAGGCTGAACAGGAAAAACAGCCCGTTGATGATCAAGAGGTTCTTGATGACCGGAGGAAACGCGCCGAAGTCGGTGCTGGGCTGGAAGGCGGACGAGGTCATGTATGGGCGCAGCGTCGCGCGCTGTCGCAGTGGGAGCGGAGCCTTCTTATAGCGCCGCGGAGGCCTTCAAGTTGCACGACACGAACACACGAGACGAACAGGCAGCGCCTACCGCCGTACCCTGCCATCGCTCTATCGCTCCGTCATGTCGTACACGCCGCGCCCGCTCTATCCTCGCTCCGGTGGACGCCCTCCTGCGGGCCCGGCGCTTCCACCGCCGACGCTTCCCCGTCTCCATCGGCTTCGAGGTCAAGCCCCGAGCCGAAACGCAAGAATCGACTGCGGCGCGCGCTTGTCATCGTCGGTGTAACCCTCATCTCACTTCCGATCCTGGCGCTGGGTGGACTATGGATCTGGGCCAGCCTGCTCCAGACCGACATTCCCGATCTCTACGAACTCCGCAACCCGTCGATGCACCTGGCGTCGATCGCCTATGCGGAAACCGGCGAAGAAATCGGACGCTACCACGACGAGAACCGGACGTGGGTGAGCTACGATCGCATCAGCCCCACCGTTGCCAACGCGCTCGTAGCGACCGAGGACTTTCGCTTCTTCGAGCATGGCGGCGTCGACTGGCGGCGCCTGACCTCGTCGGTGTGGCTCACGCTGCGCGGCGATCCTCAGGGTGGATCGACGATCACGATGCAGCTGGCGCGCAACCTGTTTCCCGGCGTCGGCCGCGACGACTCGATCGACCGCAAACTGCGCGAGATCATGACAGCGCGCAGACTTGAGGAGGCGTATTCGAAGACAGAGATCCTCGAGATGTACCTCAACACGGTACCGTTCGGATTCAACGCGTTCGGCATCGAGGCGGCATCACAGGTCTACTTCGACAAGTCGGCCGCCGAACTGACGCCGCCCGAAGCCGCCCTGCTCGTCGGCACGCTCAAAGCGACGACCTACTACAACCCCGTCCGAAATCCCATCGAGGCTCGCCAGCGCCGCGCCACTGTCCTGGGGCTGATGGGCCAGCACGGCTACCTCGAACCATCTCAGGTCGACGCGTTCACCCAATCGCCACTCGGCCTCAACTTCTCGACGCCCGACCCGGCCGACTCCCCGGCGCCCTACTTCGCCGATTTCGTCGAGCAGTGGGTGCAGGCATGGGCCAAGGCCAACAACCGCGACCTCTATACCGGCGGCCTGCGCATTTTCACGACGCTCGACATGCGGCTGCAGAACGCGGCTCAGCGTGCCGTCGACGAAGAGGGCGAGCTGTTGCAACGCGTCGCCGCATACGAGTGGAGCCGCAGCTCGTCGGGTCTGCTGTCGCAGTCGGCATCCGCCTACCCACAGGCAGGCACGTTTCCCTATTTCTGGCAGCGGCACCCCGAGGCGCTCGACCGTGCGCTGCGCCAAACGTCGCGGTTCAACATACTGCGTGACCAGGGCGAGTCGCAGTCCCAGGCGCTACTGATGCTCAAGGCCGACAACGCATTCGTCGACTCGGTCAAGGCGCAGACCGCGCGGCTCGAAGCGTCGTTTGTGGCGCTCGAACCCGAGACGGGCTACGTGCGCGCCTACGTGGGCGGCCGCGACTACAGGACGAGCCAGTTCGACCGAGCGAGTCAGTCGCGTAGGCAGCCGGGCTCGACGTTCAAGCCGTTCGTCTACGCTGCCGCGCTCAACTGGGGCTACGCGCCCGACGACCGCGTGCTCGACACCGTCCGCGACTACGACGGTTGGAGGCCTGCCAACTCGGGAGGAGGCGCCAGCGGAGCGGCAGTCACGCTGCGCAGCGGGCTAACGTACTCCAAGAACACGATCAGCGCCGCACTCATCGACCAGGTCGGACCGGCCGAAGTCGTGCGGACGGCACAGCAGGCGGGCATCACGTCGCCGCTTCGGGCAGTTCCTTCGCTGGCCCTGGGCACGAGCGAGGTGACGCTGCTCGAGATGGTCGGTGCGTACGGCACGCTGGCGGGCGGAGGCGTCCGGCGCACGCCCACGATCGTGACGCGCATCGAGGACAGCGAGGGCAACGTGCTGGCACAGTTCGGACCGCAGCAGCAACGCGCGCTTCCGGCATCGACCTCGTACGCCGTTCTCGACATGATGCGCGACGTGGTCGACCGGGGCACCGCGCAGCGCCTGAGGTCGATGGGAGTCCGGGGCGATGTCGCAGGTAAAACAGGCACGACGCAGGAGAGCGCCGACGGCTGGTTCATCGCCGCGCATCCTGATCTGGTGATGGGCGCATGGGTCGGCTTCGACGATCGGCGATTGGCATTTCGGACGAGCTACTGGGGTCAGGGCGGGCACAACGCCCTTTTCGTCGTCGGCGACTTCGCGGTCGACGTGCAGAAGTCCGGTTTGAGTCTCGACGCGGACACTCGCTTTCAGCCGCCGCCCGGCTACCAGGAGCGCTCAGCGGACCGCGCCCGATGGAACGACGATGTGCGTCTGGCTATCGATTCCGCCGACGCCCGACGCGCCCCTCTGGCCGGCGACACGCTTCGCTTTCACTCGGATACCTCGCGCGCCCTCGCCGGACGCACCGGTACGATTCGGTATCGCTCCGACTCTGACCCCGGCTCCGACACAGCGCCTGCTCGCCCATCTAGCGTTTCCCAGTCGCCGTCCGCCGGTCCTGCTTCGACGACGCCTCTCCCGACTTCGTCGCCCCGGCCCAGTCCAGCCGCTCCGTCGCCTTCGCGAGTCGAGCCCTTGCCTGCCGAACCGGTTGCACCTCAGGCGCCCGCTGCGCTACCGCAGCCCGTCCCGGTCCGGACGCCCGTCGTGGCGCCTGCGCCCACCGAAGCTCCGCCTCCTCCACCTCGTAGGCGTGCGTCGTCGCGCGGAGGTGGAAGTGGGAACGGCGATGGCTGAGGCGCTTTTCCTCTATCTGCCACCCCATCGACCGCGTCCGCACCCGTCGTTTCGTCTCGAGAAAAATACCGGCGTCATTTTTGACGGACTCAAGATGCCGTCCGACCTGCCGATACCTCGGACAGTAAGCGTCTCTGCCATGCCCGACTCCACGTCTCCTCCTATTCTGCCCCGCATCCTCCTGGTCGAGGATCACGACATGACGCGGCGCATGCAGGTTCGTTTCCTGAGCCGCCAGTACGCCGTCGACTTCGCGTCGACGGGGCGCGAGGCGATCGAGCAGGCCCAGGCGCACCCCTACCAGACGATCCTGCTCGACATCAACCTCGCCGACCGGATGAACGGCGTCGAGGTGATGCAGACGATCAAGCAACTCGCACATCACCAGTCGACGGCCATCGTCGCCGTGACGGGCTACTCGTCGCCCGAGGACCGGCAGCGTCTGCTAGGCGCGGGTTTCGATCTGTACTTGTCCAAGCCGTTCAAGTGGAAGGAGTTCAGCGAAGTGATCGAACTGGCCGTGCGCATCACGTCGTCTGGTGCCTCGCAGCCTGCTCCACCGCCTCCAGCGCTCGATCCGACGTTCGCGCAGCTGCAGCGCACGCCCAGACCGGCCAAGCCCTCGCTACCGCGTCCGCCCGCCGCCGCGCCACATCCTTCGGCCGAGCGCCGACCGCTCAGCCCCTACCCAGAAGTCGTGGAGTCGTCGGACGGCCGTACCTCGCGCGAAGAGCCGATGCTGACGCCACACGCGCCGTCACCTGCTTCTCCGCCGCCCGCACCTTCGCTCCTGCTACCGCGCTGGGAGTCGCTGGGGGGTATTTAGGGATACTTCCTTCCGGACCGATGGTGGCGCATCAGCGCGTGGGAAACAGCCATTCGAACGCTTCGCCGAACTCGCCAGCCCAGAACGCTTCGCTGTGCGATCCCTCAGACCGCAGCACGCTTTCTACCTCCGCGCCGGACCGCTGGCCGATCAGCAGTTCGACCATCCGCGTTTGCGCCGCCGCGACGCTCGGCCCCTCGGAGAGCGCGCTGACGAAATAGAAGCGCGAGGCGCCCACGTCGGCTTCCCGCGCCAGCACGAGCATTTGCTCCTCGGCGAACCACAGCGAGGGTGAGAATACACCGACACGCCCAAACACGTCGGGGCGCGTCAGTCCGGCGTAGAGCGAGATCAGGCCGCCCATACTGCTGCCCAGAATGCCGGTATGCGCCGGGTCGGGCAGCGTGCGGAAGCGAGCGTCGATCAGTGGTTTGAGCGTTTCGGCGAGGAAGGCGACGTAGGCCGGGCCTTCTCCCCCACCGTACTGGGCGTTGACGAACGGTCCGTATTCGTCCAGTCGGAGATCCCCGCCATGGTCGATGGCTACGACGATCGCTCCCGTTCGACCGCGCGCGTGGCGCCAGTCGAGCGTTTCGTCGATGCCCCACTCGGTCCCGAACGCCGTCGTCGCCTCGTCGAACACGTTTTGTCCGTCGTGGACGTAGAGGACGGGATAGCGCTGGTTCGAATCGGCGTAGTCGCGCGGCAAGTAGATCTGGACGCGGCGCGACCGGCGCAGTTGCGGCATCTGCATCGCCGAGTCCAGGACGGACACGTTTTCACTCGCCGTCGAAGAACGCGGGGTGTCGCCGGACCGCCAGGCGACGACGGACGAGGCATAGGTCTGCCTTCCACCTCGATAGACGAACGAGCGGTTGGGAGATTCCGACGCGTCGCCTTCGACCTCGACGCGGCTCCATCGTCCCAGCGTTAGCTTGAATGCTATTTCGCCTCTGGGAATGGCATCGAATGAGCGCGCAAACGTCTCCTCGTCCACGCGATGGAGCCGAAACGCGGGATCGGCGGGATTCCAGTCGTTGAAGTTACCTGCGGCGTACACGGAGTCCGGCGTATTCGGCGGGACAGCGATCTGGATCGTGAGACCGTCGCTCGTCGAGGCGCATCCGGTGATCAGCAGTAGTAAGAGAAGGCGCGTCATGGTTCGTCGTCGGCGTATTTGCGAGCGCGTTTTTCGATGCCTTCGTCGGTGTCGCGGTCGCGGAGGGCATCCAACCGAGCTTGGACGGTGCGCTCGTAGCCCATCTCGGACGGATTATAGAAGTACAGACCCTGCATCTCGTCGGGCAAATACTGCTCGGCGACGTAGTGGTCGCGGTAGGCGTGCGGGTAGTGGTAGCCTTTGCCGTGCCCCAGACCGGCGCCGTCGCGCGAGGCGTCTTTGAGCTTGTTCGGCGGCTCGTGCTGCGCCTGCTTCTCGACGTACGCCAGCGCTTCGAACAGGGCGAACGACGAGTTGCTCTTGGGCGCCGTCGCCAGGTAGAGGCACAGGTGCGACAGGTGGAAGCGGCCCTCGGGCATGCCGACGTAGTCGAACGCCTGAGCCGCCGCGACGGCCTGCTCCAGCGCACGCGGATCGGCCATGCCGATGTCCTCGCAGGCAAAGATCAGCATCCGGCGCAGGATGAAACGCGGATCCTCTCCGGCATAAATCATCCGCGCCATCCAGTAGAGTGCCGCGTCCACGTCCGATCCGCGCAGGCTCTTTATGAACGCGCTGATCGTGTCGAAGTGCGCGTCGCCCTCCTTGTCGTAGAGGACGGCGCGCTTCTGAATCGAGTCCTCGGCGACTTCGCGCGTAATGCGGATGTGACCTTCGTCGTCCGGAGCAGTAGTCTCGGCGGCGAGTTCGAGAGCGTTGAGCAGGCTGCGCGCGTCGCCGTTGGCGGTCGAGACGAGGTGAGCGAGTGCGTCGTCGTCGATGGTGACGTTTTTCAGACCGTAGCCACGCTCCTCGTTGGCGATGGCCCTGAGGATGATGCCTGCCAGATCGTCGTCGGTGAGTGACTGCATCTCGAAGACACGGCTCCGGCTCACCAGAGCTTTGTTGACCTCGAAATACGGGTTTTCGGTCGTAGCGCCGATGAACGTGACCGTGCCGTTCTCAACGTGCGGAAGCAGCGCGTCCTGCTGTGCCTTGTTGAAGCGGTGCACCTCGTCGACGAATAGGATCGAACGCTGCCCGTGCAGTCTCAACCGATCGCTCGCCCCGTCGATAGCGGCTCGAATGTCTTTGACGCCCGCGAGCACGGCGTTGAGAGCGAGGAAGTTTTTGGCCGTACTCCGGGCGATGATGCGGGCCAGCGTCGTCTTACCCGTCCCCGGCGGCCCGTACAGCAGCAAACTCGTCACCCGGTCGGCTTCGACGGCGCGACGGAGCAGTCTGCCCGGACCCAGAATGTGCGCCTGACCGGCGAACTCGTCGAGCGTGCGCGGGCGCATCCGGTCGGCGAGCGGAGCGGATGCGGTCGTGCGGGCGCGGGCGGCGAGGTCGAACAGGTCGTCGGGCATGGGGAAAACTAGCGAGACGCGAGGAGCACGAACGAGAAAACCTGACAGGTCTCGGCAACCTGCCAGGCTTGGTGCTCGTGACCCAACGAGGACTAGGCCGCGCGCCGCGTCGACTGCCCGACCTGCCGGTGGGTGACGCCGAAGAAGTCGAGCGCCTGGTGGTAGTCGGCCAGCCACGACTGCGGATGGGCCGCTATCGGCGACAGCGACGCAGCAGCACACGTCCCGCTCCGGGCAGCGGCTCCAGCTCCTCGCCACCGAACAGCAGCCCGGCGTGGGGATCCGGCAGCGCGTAGCCCATCTCGACCGACCGTCCCGGCCGCACGTCGCAGATCAGCGCCTCGGTCGACGCCAGCGTCTCGAGGTTGACGCGCCCCCTGCGACCGAACAACTCGGGGCGCAATCGGAGCGCGAACAACAACACGTCGTGCATCCGGTAGGTCAGGTCGCTGGGATCGACGCGCAGAACGGCATCCAGATGCCCACCCCCCACGAGCAGCGCGTCGCGCATCGTCACGTTTTCAGGGTCGAGCGCGTCCGTCACCTCAATGCCGACGCGGCGGACCGACTCGCCCAGCGGCACCTCGACGACGAAATCGGTGTAGAATGGACCGGCGGGCGTTTGGTGACGCACTTGGTAGCGCACGCCTGCTTCGGGGTGGAGGAACTTGACCAGATGCCACGCCAACTCATCCTCGATGGGACGCTCGTAGGGCGGGGCGTAAAAGAGGCTCGGCTCGGCGAAGAGGGTAGACATGGCGGGTTGGGGTTAGGAGGGTGCAGCGCACCATTTCGCGCGCGCGTATGCGTAGAATAGCAAGAGCCAGAGACAGCGTCATGTCATAGGCCTATCTATTTATTTCCTATCGGATTGGATATTCAATCTTTACCCGGCAGAGACGTGTCGTCTCGTCGCGGTCCAACCTCGTTGAATGAGGATGCGAGTGGTAACTATATTTACCACTCCGCTACCTTATCTCGCTCCCAACCTCCTGACCTATGACCCGCTTTGCTTTACTCGCAGCTTGCGCTCTCTTCGCCGTTTCTACAGTACAGGCTCAGTTCATCACGCTGGACCGACCCGGACTCACCCTTGCGGCCGAGACGCTTCCGCAACGCACCGCCTCGATTGAGTTCGGCGTAACCGCAGCGTACAACTCGGATGATGATTTCAGCGTCACATCGTACGGCGTACCGCTCACGGCCCGATTCGGACTCACCAATGCCATAGAGTTGCGCGCCACCACCTCTGTTTACGATGGCGTGCGCTTTGGAGGCGACCTGAGCGACGTGTTCGATAACGACGGTGAATTAGGCTTCGACTTCGTGTCGATCGGCGCCAAGATTGGCTTGCCCGGCGACCTTACCTCATTCCGTCTCAGCGTCACGCCCGAAGTATTCGTACCGATCGACGACGACTTCGACACGGCTCTCGGGGCGACGGTAGCTGCGAGCACCACGTTGCAGAGCGGCTTCTCACTCTTGGGCAACCTGGGCATCTTCGGTGGTACCGACGAGTTTTTCGACTCAGTTGCTACACGCCTGGCTGCTCAGGGCGGCTATCCGCTCACCCCCCAGGTATTCGGCTTCGTCGAAGCGCAATACACCATCCTTCAGGATTTCGACAATCAAGCCTTGCTCGGACTCGGCGCAGCGTTCGCCGTCACGCCACAGTTCGCACTCGATGCGTCGATCTATGCCGGTCTGAGTGACACAACCTCCGACATTCTGTTCAGCTTGGGCGGTTCGCTGCGCTTGTAGCACGCGCTCACTCACCCTTGCCACAACCGTGTCCACCTTTGTCCTCATAGCTGCGCTTGCGGTCTACGTCGGCGTGCTGACGGCGATTCGCGGACTCAGGCCCGGCGTTCGGGTGGCGTTTGCCGTCGTCGCGGGTGGGCTGCTGCTCGTGATGGCGTGGGCGGACGCCCAAGCGGCGATGGGCGCTCGGCTGGTGCTGATCGGGGTCGTCGTCGCGGCCATGCTGTTCACGATCCGCAGGCGCGGACACGTGCCCGAACGGTAGCCACATCGGGACGATGCGCACTCCGGTTGCGCGGTAGGTTGGCGACTTCCCCTCCACGACCCGACATGACCGGACTGATCTTCGCCGCCGGACGCGGCACCCGCCTCGCCCCTCTCACCGACACGACGCCCAAGGCGATGGTCGAAGTCGGTGGCCTGCCGCTCCTCCGACACACGGCGGATCGGTTGATCGAAGCGGGCTGCGACCGGCTCGTCGTCAACACGGCCTACCTCGCCGATCAGATCGAGGCGTACGTCGAGGCCGAAGGCGATCTGGGCGTGGAGACGCACCTGTCGTTCGAGCCGGGCGGACCCTACGAAACCGGCGGCGGCTTGCTCCACGCGCGCGAGTTGCTGCCGGGCGATCCGTACCTGATCCACAACGTCGACATCCTGAGCGAGATCGACCTGGCGGCACTCTACGCCGCGCACGACCCGAGCAGCCTGGCGACGCTGGCCGTCAGAGAGGCCACGACCGACCGGTATCTGATGTTCGACGACATCGGGCTTATGGGCTACGCGTACGACGGCGGCGAGGAGCAGGTGCGCGACCCCGAAGGCACGCTGCACCGGTTCGACTTCTGCGGCATCCAGGTGGCGAGTCCGGGTCTGGTGGGGGCGTTCGAGGAGACGGGCACGTTCTCGATCATGAGGCCCTACCTGCGGCTCGCCAAGACCCGAGCGGCGATCAGGCCGTACCACGTCGGCGCTGCGTTCTGGCTCGACGTGGGCACGCACGACCGCCTGGACGAAGCCAACCGCTACGTCACCGAGCGGCGCGGCTGAGCATCTTCTCGTGCTCGCGCGGCGGGCGGATGCCTTTGAGCACGAACGCGCCGATCACGCCCGCCACGAAGCCGCCGATGTGTGCCGCATACGCCACGCCTCCGGTCTGCTCGGTGGCGAAGAACGAGCCGTAACCGTTGAAGAACTGAAACGCGATCCACAGCCCGAGCACGACGACGGCGGGCACGCTGACGACGAAGTAGAAGAGCAGCGCCCGCACCTTGTTGCGCGGAAACAGGACGAGGTACGCGCCCAGTACGCCCGAGATGGCACCCGACGCCCCCAGGTTGGGAATCAGCCCGTCCGGGTCGAGGGCGATCTGGGCGAGCGTCGCTGCCAGCCCGCAGGCGAGGTAGAACAGCGCGAACGTGACCGGGCCGAACCGGTGCTCGACATTGTCGCCGAAGATCCAGAGGTAGAGCAGGTTTCCGCCCAGGTGGAGCCAGCCGCCGTGCATGAACATCGCCGACAGGATCGTGAGATAAATCGGGACCGGGCCAGGCGTGTGCCGGACGACGGCGCTCTCCTCGCCCGCCCCTAACGTCACGTCACCGACCACGTCGACGCCCGTCGTGATCTCCTGGGGGATGACGCTCCATCCGTAGGTGAACGCTTCGTTGCCGCCCATGCCCTGGAAGAGCACGAACACGATCACGTTGGCGGCGAGGAAGACGAGCGTGACGTAGGCCGTACGCGTCAGGCGGCGGTCGTCGTCGGAGAGCGGAAAAAGCATGAACGAGCAATAGGTGGAGTCGTAAGATGCGGCCTAACCGATTCGTACTGCCATGCCCGCCCATCGCCCGCCCACGAAGTTGCCGATCCGGCACGTCGCGATCATCGGAACGGGACTGATCGGCGGCTCGTGGGCACTGGCGCTCAAACGCCACGCACGCGACGTGATCGTGACCGCGTGCGACCGCGCGGCCGTCCTCGCCGTTCTGGCCTCGCGCGGCGGCTGCGACCAAGCCGTCACCGATCCCGTCGAAGCAGTAGCCGACGCCGACCTGATCATCCTCGCGCCGCCCCTCGCGCTCGTCGGCGACCTGCTGCGGACGATCGCGCCCCACGTCCGACCCGATGCGCTCGTGACCGACGTGGGGTCGGTCAAAACCGCTGTCGGTGTGCTGGGCGACGAGGTGCTTCCGGGCCGGTTCGTCGGCGGCCACCCGATGGCGGGCAGCGAGCATGCAGGCGTCGCCCACGCCTCGCCGCTGCTGTTCGAGAACGCCGCCTACGCCCTGTGCCCGACGCCCGAGAGCCGAGCGCACCGCCGCTTCCACGCGCTCGTCGACCTGATCGACACGATCGGCGCGCGCGTGCTCTCGCTCGACGCTCAGGCGCATGACCAAGCCGCCGCTCACGTCTCGCACGTGCCTCAGTTGCTCGCCGTCGCGCTGACCAACGCTGTCGGTACCCACGCGCAGGGGGAGCCGATGACGCGCCTGCTCGCTGGGGGCGGCTTCCGCGACATGACGCGCATCGCGAGCTCGCCCTACGCTACGTGGGAAGGCATCCTGTCCGCCAACGTCCCCGCCATCCGCGACGCGCTCAGATCGGTGCGGGCGGAACTCGACCAACTGGAAACCGCGCTGGTCGCAGACCAGACGCATACGTTGAAAGACGCGTTCGACGCGGCCAACCAGACGCGCCACGACGTGCCAAACCGCAGAAAGGGTCTGCTGCGCGCCTATCCCGAACTGCTGCTCCACGCCGTCGACCGTCCCGGCTTTCTGTCCGAAGTCTTCGCCGCGCTCGCCGGAGCTGAACTCAACGTGAAAGACGTGGAGTTGCTGCTCGTCCGCGAGGGAACGGGCGGCTCGTTCCGCCTGGCCTTCGCCTCGGACGACGAAATCGAACGCGCCCTGAGTGCCATGGAGCGGGCGGGCTTCTCGGCCGAACGCAAGGGGTGAACCTATCCTGCTCGGCGTCGGCGCTCCGTAGGGCGGACCGCGCATTCCCGATTCCCACGATCCACAACCACGAGCCGCCGCGCCCGGCGTAGTTTCGCCGCCATGCCCCTGCCCGTCGACCTCCGCTCCGACACTGTCACCCGCCCGACCCCGCAGATGCGCCAGGCGATGGCTGAGGCCGTCGTGGGCGACGACGTGTTTGGCGAGGACCCGACCGTCCAATCGCTGGAGCGGCGCGTAGCCGAGTTGCTGGGCAAGCCCGCCGCACTGTTCATGCCGTCGGGCGTGATGAGCAACCAGATCGCGCTCAAGTTGCACACCGACCCGGGCGACGAGGTGCTGGCTCCGGCGAGCGCGCACCTGATCCACTACGAGAGCGGCGCGCCGGGCGTGATCTCGGGCGTCCAACTCACTCCGCTGGCCGACTCGCGCGGGCAGATCACGGCCCAGCAGGTGGCGGCGTCGGTCCGTGCGGGATTCGATTGGGAGCCACGAACGCGCCTGCTGTGGATGGAGAACACCGCCAACCGAGCGGGCGGCTGTGTGCTCGATCTGGCGGAAACCCGGCGCTGCGTCGATTCGGCGAGGGCGCGTGGCATGCGGACGCACCTGGACGGCGCGCGGCTGTGGAACGCCGCCCTGGCCTCTCAAACGTCGGAAGCCGAGTGGGCCAAAGGGTTCGACACCGTCAGCGTATGCCTGTCGAAAGGGCTGGGCGCTCCGGTCGGGTCGATGCTCTGCGGCGAGGCGGACACCATCTCACGCGCTCGCCGCTGGCGCAAACTGCTCGGTGGAGGAATGCGGCAGGTCGGGATTCTGGCCGCGGCCGCACACGTGGCCCTCGACCATCGTTCGGGCCTGGCCGACGACCACGCCCGGGCTCGGACGTTTTCGGATCATGCGGCGTCGCTCGGATTGAGCGTCGTCGTGCCGGACACCAACATCGCCCTGTTCGACGTACCCGAAGCATCGACTCAGGCACAATCGGTACTTGGTGCGTTGGGCTTGCTCGTCGTCCCGTTCGGCCCGTACCGGCTGCGCGCCACCTTCCACCGCGACATCACGGACGAGGCGCTTTCCCGCGCCTGCGACCTTCTCACTCAGCACTACGGCTGACCCTCACCGGCGCTCGTATGCGGCCTCTCACTCCCAGCGACATGGCTGAACTCACCTCCGCGCCCGCCCTCCCCGCTTCGGCCGATGCGCTGCTCGGCATCGCCGAAGCCCACGGTACGCCGACCTACGTCTATTCGGAGCGCATCGTCGAGCGGCAAGCACGCAAGCTGGCACAGTTCTTCGACGGGCTGGACGTCTCGTTTCTCTACGCGATGAAGGCCAATCCGGCCCCACCGATCATCGAGACGCTGGGGCGCCACGGCTTCGGAGTCGACGCCGTTTCGCCGGGCGAGATGCTGTGGGCACTGCGGCTGGGCATTCCGGCCGAGCGGATCCTGTTTTCGGCCAACATGATGACCGATGACGAGATGCACGCTGCCCACGCGCACGGCGTCGTGCTCAACATCGGCGAGTTGACGCGGCTGGAGCGCTACGGAAGGGCGTATCCCGGCAGCGAGGTATCGGTCCGCCTGAACCCCAAGCACGGCGCTGGGCACCATGCGCACGTCGTCACCGCGGGCGATCGGACCAAGTTCGGCATTCCGGTGGAGCAGATCGACGACGCGCTGCGCATTGCCGGAGAGCACGATTTGAAGATCGTCGGCGTGCATCAGCACATCGGCAGCGGGATCCTATCGGCGCAGCAGTTCGCCGACGCCATCGCCGTCACATTGGCCGAAGCACCGCGCTTCGCAGACGCGCGGTGGGTCAATCTGGGCGGCGGGCTAGGCATCCCGTATCGCCCAGGCGAGGAAGAGATCGACGTGGATACGTTCCGCACGCGCGTCGTGGCGCCGCTGTCAGACTACCAGCGCACCCATCCGCACCTGAGCTTCCGGCTCGAACCGGGCCGCTTCCTGACGGCACAGGCAGGCGCTCTGCTGGCACGCGTCAACACGGTCAAAGAGGGATCGCGCAGAACGTTCGCGGGGACCGACACCGGTATGGGCCACCTCGTCCGCCCGACGGTCTACGACGCCTACCACCACATCGTCAACCTGAGCAATCCCGGCGGGCCGCTGCGTCCGTACGACGTGACGGGCAATATCTGCGAAACCGGCGACGTGCTGGCGAGCGAGCGCCCTCTCCCCGACGTACGCGAGGGCGACGTGCTGGCCGTTCTGGACGCGGGAGCCTATGGCATGAGCATGGCGAGCACCTACAACCTGCGCCCCCTCCCCGCCGAAGTTTGGCTGGACACGAACGACGTGCCGCACCTGCTCCGTGCCCGCGAGAGCGACGCGGTGTTCGTCGAGCGGACGATGGGCGGATACCGGTCGGTCGGTAGCTGAGCTACCGCACCGTGACGCGCAGATGGGGCAGCCCGTCTATTGCCGCTACCATATCGTCGCCCGCCTGCACCTGCGCCACGCCCTCGGGCGTGCCGGTATAGATCAGATCGCCGGGGTAAAGCGTGAACAGGTGCGAACAGTGGCTAACGAGAAACGGAACGGAGAACAGCATATCTGACGTAACTCCTTCTTGCCGCCGCTCGCCGTTTACGCTCAGCCGTACGGTCGCGTGGGAGAGGTCGGGCGCATCGGCGACTGATACCACATCGCCCAGCGGAGCGAACGTGTCGAAGCCTTTGGCCGTCGCCCAGGGTAGCCCTTTGGCTTTGGCCGCCGCCTGCACATCGCGCGCCGTCATGTCGAGTCCGACGGCGTAGCCCGCGACGTAGTCCATCGCATCGACCTCGTCGACTCTTGCAGCCGTTTTGCCGATCACTACGACGAGTTCGACCTCGTGATGCACGTCCTTCGACTGGGATGGAATCACGACCGATCCGCCTGATGCGACGAGAGCACTCGTCGGCTTGAGGAACACGACGGGCTCGGACGGTACCTCATTGCCCAACTCGCGCGCGTGCCGGGCGTAGTTGCGCCCGATGCAGACGAGTTTGGTGGGCGTGTAGGTGGCCTCGCCGAGGTTGAAGGAGAAGGGCATATCGAAGGTTGGGTAGCGCAAGCAGCGAATACACCGGCAATGTACCGCCCCAGAGTCCAGTTCGGCGGACTGAGGGGTCGCACGGTCGGCAGGGGAAGGGCAATCAGCGGCGCAGGAATACCGACTGTCGTGCACGTGATTTGGCAGCGTTCAATCAGGCTGTTCTTTCATTGTGTTGCAAGGATTATTTACAAGATCGAACATTGCCCTTCGCATACAACATACTTTCCACACGTTTCAACTGAAAATGTTTGACATAACCCCATCCGCTTCACGTTGACGGGGCCTATATTCAGGGTTCTGTGGAAGACGAGAATGTCTGCAGCGATTTAGTCTCCGCCCCTATTCTCTTGACTAGATCCTACCGATGTGCCTCTATCTCGCACGCGCCGCTTTCTCTGCGTCGCCCTCTTCTCTGTCGCCATCGCCTCCGGCGCAAACGCGCAACCCACTGCCACGGATCTCTTCAGCGCGGGGTCGGAACACTCGTGCGCCGTCACAGCGCTCGGCGACCTCGTCTGCTGGGGAAGCAACTCGCACGGCCAGCTCACCACGCCCGTACTGACAGGCGACCTCTGGGTAAGCGTGAGCGTGGGACTCAGCTTCACGTGCGGAACCACGACGAAGGGCGCCCTGACGTGCTGGGGTCTCAACGTCAACAGCCAGTTAAACGTACCAGCGGCGCCGAGCGGCACGTGGGCTGGCGTGGCAGCAGGCCAGGCGTACGCATGCGGTATCACGACGACCGGAGCTGTCGCGTGCTGGGGCGAAAACAGGCTGGGCCAGGCCACTCCGCCGACGCCCACGAGCGGAGTCTGGGCCGGTGTAAGCTCAGGAACGGATCATACCTGTGGCCTCACGACGACCGGCACCATGCAGTGCTGGGGGAGCAACGCCGGTGGGAAGTCGACCGTACCCACCCCTTCGAGCGGTGCGTGGGCCGCCGTGAGCGCGTCGAACGGCCACACCTGCGCCGTCACCACGACCGGAGCCGCTCAGTGCTGGGGGTCCAATGGCTCTGGTCGGGCGACCCCACCAGCCCCTCCAACTGGGGTCTGGGCTTCGGTGAGCACGGGACTCTACCACTCGTGCGGAACGACGACGACTGGAGCTATCGGATGCTGGGGAGTGCTCGGTACCGGTTCGCCACCGGTCATACCTGCTCTGAGCAGTGGTGCCTGGGCCGCCGTCAGCGCGGCAAGCATTCACGGCTGCGGCCTCACGACGACCGGACGGGTTCGGTGCTGGGCAGAAGACGTCGATGCGCGGTCGACCGTGCCGGGCAGTCTGCCCACGGTGGGGCGCGCACTCGTCTCCGACCGGTTCGCCCAGGTGTCGGCGGGCGTAAACCGCACGTGCGCGGTCACCACGACCGGAGACGTGCGCTGCTGGGGAGACAACAGCCGAGGGCAGTCCGACGTCCCCGTTTCCACTCGCAGCCTATCGGCCTACGTCAGCGCGGGCTTCTTCCATAGCTGCGCGCTCTCCACGAGCGGGGCCGTCCAGTGCTGGGGCAGCAACGACTTCCAGCAAAGCAATGTGCCTGCTCTGCCCCAAGGCGTGACCTTCGCCCAGGTCGACGCCGGACTCTATCACACGTGCGCCGTAAGCACGACGGGGAGCGCCCACTGCTGGGGCAGCAATGTCTTTGATCAGACGACGGTGCCGACGCCCGCAAGCGGTACGTTCGAGAGCGCATCGGCAGGCGACTTCCACAGCTGCGCGGTCACCACGACCGGCGCGGCTCAGTGCTGGGGCAACAGCGGCGACGGGCGCTTGGCGGTGCCTGCTCCATCGAGCGGCACGTGGGCCGAGCTAACCGCAGGCGCTTCGCACACGTGCGGCCGCACCACGACGGGCGCGCTCCAGTGCTGGGGCAACAGCGCCGACGGACGGACGACGGTACCCACGCTTTCGAGCGGAACGTGGGCCGAAGTGAGCGCGGGCGACACGCAAACCTGCGCGCTCACTACGACAGGAGCGGTCCACTGCTGGGGAAGCAGCGCGAACGGACAGACGACGGTTCCTGCGCCTCGCAGCGGCACGTGGGCAGGCGTCAGTGCAGGCGAGGGACACAGCTGCGCGATAACTACGACCGGCGTGGTGCAGTGTTGGGGCAGCGATACCAAAGGGCAGAAACTGACACCGATTCACTTCGCCTCTCCGGCGTCGGCCGTTCCCGGCCTCGCCGTCACCGCAGACGCCAGCGGAACGTCACCTGCGCTGACGGCCTACGTTCGACCCGGACAGGCTTTTGCGTCGGCCACAAAGCCCGTCCGCAGACTCTGGCACGTTACCGGAACGGGAGGCACACCGGGGTGGAGCGCCCGCGTTCGGTTCTACTATCACGACGCCGATTTGCCGGATGGATCTGACGAAAGCGCACTCACGCTCGCCAAAACCTCGGACGACGGCGCGACGTGGCAGCCTCTCACTATCGTGGGGCGCAGCACGACCGCCAACTGGGTCGATACCGACGTGACCAGCTTTTCGACCTTCATGCTCGTCGGAGCCGACGGCGCGCTTCCGGTCGAACTGGCAAGTTTTGGAGCAGTGCAATCGGAAGAAGGCTCGGCTCGCCTGGCCTGGTCGACCGCCAGCGAAACCAACAACGACGGCTTCGCGGTCGAGCGCCGAGGGCCGGACGCGTCCGAATGGACGAACGCGGGATGGCAGGCCGGAGCAGGCACGACGCTGGAGCGGCAGAACTACACGTACGACGTAGCCGACCTGGCACCTGGAGTGCACACCTTTCGCCTGCGCCAGACCGACCTCGACGGCACGGCCGATCTGAGCGCCGAAGTCGAACTGACCATTCGGCTCCTGTCCGCCTATCGCTTCTCCGAACCCATTCCCAATCCGACGCGCGGCAGTGCGAGTGTCACGCTATCCGTCCGCGATGCGCAGCACGTCGACGTGATGCTCTACGACATGCTGGGCCGGCGGGTGGCGACGCTCTTCTCGGGCGAGTTGTCTCCCCTGACGGAGCACACGATGCGGCTGGACTCCTCGCTGCCTGCCGGGCAATACGTGCTGCGTGCCGAGGGCGAGGCCTTTTCGGCTACGCGCTTTGCCACAGTGATTCGCTAATCCGGCGGCAGATTAACGCCATCTGCACGCCTACGTTTTTATATTGGAAGGCTCCGCAGCGATCACGCGCTGCCGAGCCTTTCCTTTTCTCTCGCGACGGTAGCCAACCCGTCGCCCAAAGCAGAGCACCATGTACGCTATCGTCGAAATCGCGGGCAAACAGTTCAAGGTCGAACAAGACGCCACCCTCTACGTCCCCTTCCACGCAGAAGCCAGCGAGGGCGACACGGTCACGTTCGACCGCGTGCTCCTTACCGGAGGCGACGGCACGACCGTCGGCACGCCCGCCATCGAAGGCGCGAGCGTCGAAGCCAAGGTGCTCGGTCACGTCCGCGGGGACAAGATCATCGTCTTCAAGAAGAAGCGCCGCAAGCGCTACCGCCGCACGCGCGGACACCGCCAGGACTACACGCAGATCCAGATCACGTCGATCGGCGTCTAAGCCCGCTCCTCCACTTCTCGCACGCACACCCCTCCCCCTCATGGCACACAAGAAAGGCGTAGGCTCGACCAAAAACGGTCGCGACTCCAATCCCAAGATGCTCGGCGTCAAGGCCTTCGGCGGCGAGTCCGTCACGGCAGGCTCGATCATCGTCCGCCAGCGCGGCACCCGCGTTCACCCTGGCACCAACGTCGGCCGCGGCGGCGACGACACGCTCTTCGCGACTGCACACGGCACCGTGCGCTTCTCGCGCGGGCAAAACAACCGCAAGTTCGTCCACATCGACGCGGTCTGAGTTTCTGACTCTCCCTTTGCAGCCTTCATCCGACGCTCGGGTGGAGGCTGTTTCGCGTTTGACAGATCGGCTAGGTGGATGGTCCCAGAGTGCAGAAAGAGGTGGATGCCCTCTCATTCCACGCATGGGCGAGATCCGCTACCCCTCCCTCATCAGCGGCGCTTGGTGCCGCGTTTGGCGCGACCATCAGATTCTTTACGGTCGCTCTTGGCACGCAGCTCGGCGTAGACGGCTTCCAGATCGACGATGGGATCGGGATAGTCGACTCCGCGCGTGAACCCGTACATCTGCTCCTCGGACTGCGTCAGCTTCCAAGGCTGATGCGCAAGACCGGCGGGTAGGTCGGCCAATTCGGGGCACCAGTGTGTGACGAACGCAGCGTCCGGGTCGTAGCGCTCGGCTTGGGTGATCATGTTGAAGTAGCGGTCGCGCGGGTCGTTGCCGACACCGCCGACATAGGCCCAGTTGCCCCAGTTGCTCGTCACGTCGTAGTCGATCAGCATACGCTCGAACCACGCCGCACCTTGCCGCCAGTCGCCACCCAGAATCTTGGTCCAGAACGACGCCACGTTTTGGCGCCCGCGGTTGCTCATCCAGCCCGTCAGCCGCAGCTCGCGCATGTTGGCGTCGACGAACGGGATGCCGGTCTCGCCGCGCGTCCACAGTTCGAATGCGTGGTCGGTCGCGCCCCACTCGGACGCGTTGACGCGCTTGGGTCCGCCTGCGTAGAAGAGCGCGTCGCCGTGCTTGAGACCCCAGAAGCGAAAGTAGTCGCGCCAGAGCAGTTCGAAAATCATCCAGTAGGTCGAGTCGTTCGAGACGCGCTCGCTTTGGTAGCGTTCGACCTCGGCGTAGACGTGGCGCGGCGACAAGCAGCCGTGCGCCAGCCAGGGCGAGAACTTGGACGAATAATCTGCGCCGAGCAGACCGTTGCGCGTCTCTTTGTACGTCTCGATGTGCCTGCCCCGCCAGAAGTAGGCGTCCAGCCGAGCCAGCGCGCGCGACTCTCCGCCATGCGTCTCGATCGCGCGGCGCGGGTCGACTTCGAGTGTCTCGACGCCCAAGTCGGCGAGCGATGGAATATCGCCCGGATCGATGCCTTGGGGCAGCGGCGGCAGTGCGGCAGGCGTCGGAAACGGAGCCCGCACATCGACGCGCTTCTCCACCTTCTTGCGAAACGCCGTGAACACTTCGGGCAGCCGGTCGACGGGCATGTTCAGATCGTCGAGGTGGAAGAGCGTATGCCCCCAAGGCACGTGTACCTCGACCGGTTCGGGGAGCGCGTCGAGGACGGCCGCAAGCGCGTCGTACTCCTCGCGCATCGGCTCATCGTGGACGAAGAACGCGTCGGCATCGACTTGATCGGCGAGTTGGGGTAGCACGTCGTGCGGCAAACCATGACGGACGATGAGGTTGCTGCCCTTCGCCCTCAGCGACGACCGCAGATCGTCCAGACATTCGCGGACGAACTGCGCGCGGAAGCCACCGGTCTTGCCGAACCCGTACGGCGTCGGCTCCATCTGACGCGGGTCGAACACGTAGACGACCGTGAGTCTGTCGGCGTGGGCGGCGAGATGAAGGGCTTCGTTATCGTGCACGCGCAGGTCGTTGCGGAGCCAGACGAGGGCGGACTTGGGCATCAGGTGGTGGGTTTGGGCGAGGCGGCGTGTTTACTGCGGCGGCAGCGCTCGGAACAGTAGACGACCGAGTCCCAGTCGCGCTCCCACTTCTTGCGCCACCTAAACGGCAGCCCGCAGACGGGACAGGTTTTTGTCGGCAGGTCGGACTTTTTGCGCTGTCGCGGCATCAGTTTTCGGGATCGGGTCCGCTTCCCACCCACGGTGCCGACCCAGCGTCGCGGCTCAGGTTGTGCGCCAGCCGCGTCGGCGTAGGAATCTTGTACTTGGGTGCCAGCGCGAGCGTCAGCGCGCACGCTTCGGCGAGCGTGATCCCGCTGCCGACGCTCACGTAGACTGGCTTCACCCCTACCGCGTTCTCAGCGCCGCACCGACGGTCTCGCCCCGGTGGACGAGCGGTACCCGGCTTCCTTTCTCCTCGCCCAACTCCTCGAAACGGCCGACGAGCAGCGATTTGGCGACGCCCCACGATGGCACGCCGGTGAGCACGCCCAGATGACACGCCAGCCCGAAACGCCTTGGATGCGCCAACCCTTGCGCGTCGAGCATGAACGCGTCGGGGCGGACGGTCAGCCGTTCCAACGCAGGCAGCAGCGCGGGCATCTCTCTAAACGAAAGCAATCCGGGCACGTAAGGAAACGCAACCGGCATCCGAAGTGCTGCCCGATCGACCACCTCGCCCGACCGCACATCGACGACCACGATGGCTGGCTGCGCCACGTCACCCCGGATGCTCACGTCGATGCCGGCGACCGTCGCGGGCGGCGATTCGAGCGGCGTTTGCTTGACGAGCGGCGCCAGTTCGCGCTGGATCGCGATTGCTTCGCGCGGTGTCAGGTCCCACGCGTGCTCGTGTTGGAGCGGCCAGTTCACGGCAGCCTCCGCGTTGCAAGTTCGGCAGAGCGCATCTCCTCGGCAGACGGTATCTCGGGATAGCCGATCATCAGCAGCGCCGCGACAAACTCGGCGTCTGGGTCTATGCCGAGCAGATGCAGCGCGTGATCGTCGCGCGTGACGCCGCCCGTCGACCACTTCACGCCGACGCCCGCGCTGTGCAGGTAGAGCGACAGGTTCTGGATCGCCGCGCTGACGGCACCATAGTCCTCGCGCTCGCGCATATGGTCGTCCGACCTGGGCGAGGTGACGACGATCATCGCCGGAATCCGGCTCCACGCGGCATGCTTGTTCTCGGCCGCCGCCTCGCCCCTACTCGCCCTGACCATCTCGGTGTTGCGCGCCACCAGAGCATCGCGCGTCTGTGGTCCGAGCAGATAAAAGCGCCACGGACGTGTTCGGCGGTGGTTGGGCGCCTGAACGGCCGCTTCGAGCGCCGCGTCGATCAGGGCAGCGTCGACGGTTCGAGCATCGAAGAGGTGCGTCGTGCGGCGGCTACGGATAAGGGCGAGCGTGTCGGCAGGCGAGAGATCGGGCATAAAAAAAGGGCGCGTCCAAAGTCAAGCTCTGAACGCGCCCACGCGGGATTGGATCGTTTCCCCCCCACCAATCCACGCAAGGGTGGCCGCTCGCGAGAAGCGGCAAAGTGTGTGTTCTATCCGGGCGTCAGGTCGACGAGTAGGACGATGGTACCGACGGCGAGTCCGGGAAAAGAGGGCATTCCACTCGTCGTCGCCATGCTGACGCCGACTGTTGCTGCCATGCCCATTTGCAGCGCTGCGGCCTGAACGATGTCGACCAGTTTACGACGCGACGGTTTGCTCAGAAACGCCTGAGCGACGCTAGCCCGGATGTGCCGCTCGACGTGCGGGTGGGCGCTGGTAATGAAGTGGAGAGTTGGAGAGAGGAGGTGGACTTCGGCGGGAGCCACCAAGTCCGAGTCGGTGGCCCACGGCGATCCGGCTTGGGCCGAACTGTTGGGAGCGGGCTGAGCCGAGACGAAGTGGCGGTATTTCATGAGAGCGAGACTACGTTGCTGTGCCCCATCTATCGGCGGGCCGCGTTAGAGGCTTAACCCTTTCGCACAGAAAAATGCGTCGTCACTGAAAGCGTACAGTTCGGCGACGTGCGCGTGAAGACACAACGGACCAGACGAAACGGGTTGAAGCCGCGCGGTGGATTCCGTATTATTGGCGTCCCGCACACACCGGGTCTATAGCTCAGTTGGTTAGAGCGCTTCGTTGACATCGAAGAGGTCAGCGGTTCGAATCCGTTTAGACCCACAAAGCCTCGGCGCGTCGCCTGACGTGTCGAGGCTTTTCGTTTGGGCAGACGGTCAGGAGTGGCGCCAAACCTGAGCGCGATTGAGCGGTTTACGCGCGCATGGCCCGACGCTTCGTCCTCACCCCTCCCGCCGACGCGCCCGCGCCGTCGCTGACCATCGACTACGCGGGTGTTCTCAACCCGCAGCAACTCGCCGCGGCGACGCACGCCGGAGGTCCCGTCTTGGTGATCGCCGGAGCCGGAACGGGCAAGACGCGCACGCTCGTCCACCGCGTCGCCTACCTGGTCGAGACCGGCACGCGGCCCGAGGAGATCGTGCTGCTGACGTTCACGCGGCGCAGCGCCCACGAGATGCTGACGCGGGCGTCAGCAGCCTGCTCGACAACCGCTGCGCGCGCGTCCAGGGCGGCACGTTCCACGCGTTCTGCTCGGCGATTCTGCGCAAGCAGGCGCCGCGCATCGGCTACGCGCGCAATTTTACGATCATGGACGCCGTCGACACGGCCGACGTGATCGACGTGCTGCGCGTCCGGCATGGGCTGCACCAGTCGGCCAAGCGGTTTCCACGCAAGCGCACGCTTCAGAACCTGTTCTCGGCTGCGCGCAACCGAGGCGTCGGCACGCCAACGATCGTCGAGGAGCGCTACCCGCAGTTTGCCGAGCATCAGCAAGCCATCGACCTGCTCTTCGGCGAGTTCGCGACCTACAAGCGCGCGCACGGCCTGATGGACTACGACGATCTGCTGCTGCTCACGGTCGACCTGTTCGAGCAGCACCCAGACGCGGCGCGCGAGGTCGCAGTGCGGATGCGGCACGTGCTCGTCGACGAGTATCAGGACACCAACCCGGCGCAGGCGCGACTAGTCGAGCATTTCGCTAGGGTGCACGGCAACGTGATGGCCGTCGGCGACGACGCGCAGAGCATCTACCGCTTTAGGGGCGCGGATCACCGCAACATTTTCGCGTTTCCCGACCGCTTCGACGGGTGCGCCGTCTTGAAGCTGGAGGAGAACTATAGGTCGACCCAGCCCATCCTCGACCTCGCCAACCTGGTGCTCGACCGGGCGCACCACCACTTCGACAAGCGGCTGTTCACGCAGCGCCCAGGCGGCGAGCTGCCCGCCGTCGTTCCCGCCCCCGACGAGCGGACCGAGAGCCGGTTCGTCACCCAGGCGATCCTGCAACTGCGCGAGGAAGGCGTACCGCTGAGCCGGATGGCCGTCCTGTTTCGGAGCGCGCGCAACTCGTTCGACTTGGAGGTCGCGCTGGGGCGTGCGGGCATCCCCTACGTCAAATACGGCGGACTCAAACTGGCCGAGGCCGCCCACGTCAAGGACGTGCTGTCGCTGCTCAAGATCGCCGAGAACCGGCAGGACGTGCCCGCGTGGATGCGGATTCTGCAACTGATCCCCGGCATCGGCCCCAAAACGGCGCAGGCCATCGTCGAGTGGGTGACGAGCGAGGAGACCGAGCCCTATACGATGCCCGACGGTGGACGCTTTCGCCGATTCGCCTCGGACCTGGAAGCCTTGTTCGCACTGCAGCGCAGCATCACCCAGGCCGACGCGCCGCCGCTGCCCGATCAGGTCGGCGCCGTCCTGACGTTTTACGACCCGCTGCTCAAAGCCAAATACTACGAGGACTATCCCAAGCGGCAGGAGGACCTGGAGCACTTCTCGGGCCTGACGCAAACCGCCAAGAGTCGCCGCGACTTCTTGGAGGCGCTCGCCCTCGACCCCATCGAAATCACCGCTCTGGGCGTCGAGGCGACCGACGAGGACGAGAAGCCGCTCGTGCTCTCGACGATCCACTCGGCCAAAGGGCTGGAGTTCAAAGCCGTCTTCCTGATCCACGCACTCGACGGCGTGTTGCCCTCGGGCTTCTCGCTCGACGACACCGACGATCTGGACGAAGAACTGCGCCTGCTATACGTCGCGATCACGCGGGCCGAGGACGAACTGTTCGTCAGTTACCCGGTGCTGCGCTACGGGCGTTACGCGGGCGAGTACCTGACCAAGCGCAGCCGCTTCCTGGACGACATCGACGGCTCTAAACTCGAACCTGTCGAGCTGGTCGAGCAGCGCGCCGCCCTTCCCCCAGCCCCTAAGGACCGACTCAAACCTAAGCCGCGCGACGGCAAGGACATCCGCGATCTCAACCGCCCAGCCTTCATCGGATCGGGCGCGCTCGCCCCTCCTCCGCCGCGAGCCACGGGCAAACCGCGCAAACTCGTCGCTGCTCCCAAACCCCCGGCCATGGACAAGGAAGTCCGCAACGACGACTCGGTCGCCAACTTGCCATTCTAAGAACCATGAGCGTCCCTACATCGAACGATTCGCGCGCACGGCACCGCACCTACGGCATCTCGGCGTGGGCGGCATTGGTGAGCGGGCTGGTCTCGGCCGTCGCGGTTGCGCTGATTCTAGACTACGTGGTCGAGGCGCCGCGCGCGCTGATGTGGAGCATCGTGCTGTCCATCGTGTTCGCCGACGTGATCGTGTTTTCGCTGGTGCGGCAGCGGCAGAAAGCGATAGAGGCCGAGTTGGAAACGAGGGGCGAGCGACTTCGCCTGTAGTCGAACGAGAAGCCGCTCGACCCTCCACATGGCGATGAGCGTTTCACCTCGGCAACGCGCCCTACTTTCGGAGGCTTCCGACCCGTATCACCATCATCGCGCTTAGCGCCTTCGCGCGCCGCTTAGCCCTCGATTTAGCCGATTGACAGATTTAAAACAGGCAGCCTCGTCTTCTGCTGACCACCCCAAACTCGCACGCGTTCTCGGCCTCAAAGACCTGGTGCTGCTCAACGTATCGAGCATCGTCGCGCTCTCCAGCATCGCGCAGGTGGCGCAGTTTGGGTACGCGAGCCTGTCGCTATTCGTGCTCGCGATCCTGACGTTCCTGATCCCTGGTGGGCTGATGGTGGCCGAACTCAACGCGCGCATGCCGGGCGAAGGCGGCTTCTACCTGTGGACGCGAACGGCGTTCGGCGATTTGCACGGCTTCGTCGCCGCGTGGAGCTACTGGATCAGCACGATCGTGTGGATTCCCACGGTGATGCTGCTCGTCTCCGTCTCATGCCTCTACATCTTCGGCGATTCGTTTCTGGGGCTGGCCGACGACCCGGTCTACAACAGCGCCGTCTGCCTGAGCGTGCTGTGGGGCATCACCCTGCTCAACGTATTTGGGCTGGACCGCGCGCGTTGGGTACAGAACGTTGCCGGTGTGGCGACGTGGCTGCTCGTCGCTCTCCTGATGGTCGTCGGCATTCTGTTCGTGATCGACAACGGGAGCAGCCATCCGTTTACGCCTGGCAAGCTGCTGCCCGATCTGACCAACCTATCGCTGCTGCCCTACTTCGCCGTCGTCGCGTTTTGTTTTGGCGGGATGGAGTTGGCTCCGATCATGGCGGGTGAGATCCGTCGGCCCGAGCGGACGATTCCGCGCGCTCTGCTGATCTCGTCAGTAGCCGTCGGGCTGATCTACATGGGCGGCACGCTGATGCTGATCCTCATCGTCCCCGAAGGCCAGGTCGGGATCATCGAGGGCGTGGCGCAAGCGTTTCACGTCGCGGGCGCGCAGTCGAACGTGCCGTGGGGCGCGATCGGCAGTCTCTTGGTACTGATGAGCACGCTGGGGCTACTGGGGTCGTGGCTGATGGGCAACGCGCGGCTGCCGTTCGTAATGGGGCTGGATCGGTACCTGCCCCACACGTTGGCGCGCGTGCATCCTCGGTGGGGATCGCCGGTCCGATCGCTGCTGCTCCAGGCCGTCCTCGTCAGCGTTCTGTTCGTGAGTTCGATTGCGGGATCGACCGTCACCGAGGCGTTTCTCATCCTGCTGGACATGTCGATCATCCTCTACTTCCTGCCGTTTCTCTACATGTTCGCCGCGTTTGCGTGGCACATGACGCGCCAGACAGGTGGAAAGGGGTTCGTCCCCGTCTTGCAGCGCAGCACGGTCGCAGTTTGGGCCGTGACGATTCTGGGGTTCGGAACGACGCTGCTCTCGACCGTCATCTCGGCCGTGCCGACGGCGGACATCGAGAATAAGCCGCTGTTCTTTGTAAAGGTCGTCGGCGGCGCCCTGATCCTCATCGGTGCCGGGCTGGCGGTCTATTTCTCGAGTGCTCGCGTCGGAGCGCGCGTGGAGCAGACCAGCGCATCGTACCGGCACGAGTAGATCGATCGGCGCGTAAGGAGCACCACCTCGCCTTCTCCCAACCCGTCTCGGCATGCGCAAACTGGCCCACCTCGAAATTCCACGTTCGTCGGCGGAAGCGCTTGTCCATTTGCCGCGTGTCCCGATCCGTGTGATCGCCCAGGATGTACGGAGCGCGCACAACGTCGGGGCGATTCTGCGCACGTCGGACGCCTTCCGCCTCGAGCGCGTCGTTCTGTGTGGCATATCGCCCAGTGCAGATCAGCGAGCGGTGCGCAAAACGTCGCTGGGGGCCGAAGACACCGTTCCTTGGGAGCAGGTGCCGTCGGTGATGGAAGCTATTGGGGCAGCGCGCACCGCTGGATGCACGATTGCTGCGCTCGAACTGACGGACACGCCCACTCGTGTTCATCAAGCGCCCAAGTCGGCGTTCCCGCTGGCTCTGGTGGTGGGCAACGAAGTCGATGGTGTCTCGGACGAGGTGATCGACGCATGTGATCTGGCGCTCGAGATCCCGCAGTGGGGCGCCAAACAATCGCTCAACGTGTCGGTTGCCTTCGGTATCGCCGCGCACGCCCTAGTGCGGACGTTTCTCGACCACCAACCCGACTTCTTGTGAGCCGCTCGCCTCTTCCCCACCGCGCGCCGTCCGATCCGGGCGATGGCGTCGAGATCGACCCAGCCGTTTGGGTGCCCCCCTTCGTCTCTCGATCGGAGCGCGTCGCCCTCGCGGTCTCGATGCGTACGCCCGAGTTGGTTCGCTTCGATCCACCGCCGGTTCTGCGCGGCGACTCGTGGCGCGATCCGCTGCCGACCGAGGCCGACTACGCCTGCACCCTGACGCCAGCGGACACGCATCCGGTCCTCGCCGGACTCATCGACCCGCTGCTCGACCTCGACGATCTGGACGCGCTGGAGAACGACCAGAAGCCCGATGTTGCCGCTCATGCCGTCCACGAGTGGGGCGGGACGACGGTAGAGGAACTGGCGTATCTGGCGCTCGGAGCATCCCAGCACGACGTGGTGCACCGGGTCAGCGTCGCCGTCGATCAGCGGCTGATGGTGTCGGTCGCCAAGTTGATGGCGGCTCGCGTCCTGATGGCGAACGTTGCGTGCAAGGCGTCGCTGGTGGCGATCACGTCGGGCTATAGGCAGACGGCGTTTGCGGCCCACAACAACCGGACGCGCGCGACGATTGCGACAGCGGCGGCGTTTCTGAGCGGTGCTGACCTGGTCGCCACTCCGACCGCACACCTGGGCAATGGGCAAGCATCGACGCACGCGACGTGCGCGACGCTCTCAACGTGGGCCGGATCCTGCGCGACGAGGCCACGCTCGGACAGTCCAAGACGCCCGCTCGGGGCAGCGGATGGGCGCACGCCGCCGCGCTCAAGCTGGCTCAAGCGGCTTGGGCACGATGCCGCGAAATCGGAGCGGGCGACGTCGAAGAGTACGCGCGCCATCTGCCCGCCCTCGCCCACGAACAGCACGTCGCCCGGATGCAGTCATTGCCAGCCGTCGTCGGCGTGACGCGCCACGAACGTCGCATCCGACCGGCTCGCATTCCCTCCTCTCGCCGAGAGCGTCGCCAACGGCTACCGCTTAACCGGCACGCACGAATCCAACCGCCACGCTGCCCAACTCGCCGCCGCACATGCCGTTTGACTATCCGCTCGACTTCGCTCCCTCAGGCAATGCGCCCCACACGGACAGCATGGCACACGACGGCGGAGCACCTGGCGTAGCCCCCTACCTCGCCGGTCCGTATGCGTCGATGTACGTCGGCAGGCCGTGGACCGTGCGTCAGTACGCAGGTTTCTCGACGGCCAAAGAGAGCAACGCGTTTTACCGGCGCAACCTGGCAGCCGGGCAGAAGGGCTTGTCGGTCGCCTTCGATTTAGCGACCCATCGCGGCTACGACTCAGACCATCCGCGCGTGCTTGGTGATGTGGGAATGGCGGGCGTGGCGGTCGACTCGGTCGAGGACATGAAGGTGCTGTTCGACGGCATCCCGCTGGACCGGATGAGCGTGTCGATGACGATGAACGGCGCCGTCTTGCCGGTTCTGGCGTTCTACATCGTCGCAGCCGAGGAGCAGGGCGTCGCACCCGATCAACTGGCCGGGACGATCCAGAACGACATCTTGAAGGAGTTTCTGGTCCGCAACACGTATATCTATCCGCCGACGCCCTCGATGCGCATCATCGGCGACATTTTCGCGTTCACGTCGGCCCGCATGCCGCGCTTCAACTCAATCAGCATCAGCGGCTACCACATGCAAGAGGCCGGAGCGACGGCAGACCTGGAGCTGGCCTACACGCTCGCCGACGGTCTCGACTATGTGAGGACCGGCCGGGATGCCGGGCTCGACATCGACGAGTTCGCGCCGCGCCTGTCGTTTTTCTGGGGCGTCGGCATGGACCTGCTCACCGAGACCGCCAAGCTGCGCGCCGGACGTGTGCTGTGGAGCGAGATGATCTCCCAGTTCGATCCCCACAACCCCAAGTCGCAGATGCTGCGGGCGCACTGCCAGACGAGCGGATGGAGCCTGGCTGCGCAGAGCGTCAACACGAACGTGGCCCGGACCGCCCTGGAAGCGACGGCGGCGGTTCTGGGAGGCACGCAGAGCTTACACACCAACGGGCTGGACGAGGCGCTGGCGCTGCCGTCTGAGTTTGCCGCCCGGGTAGCGCGCGAGACGCAATTGGTGCTGCTCCACGAGTCCGGCCTGACGGACGTGATCGACCCGCTGGGGGGAAGTCAAGCGCTCGAACGGCGAACCGCCGAGTTGATCGAACGGGCTCGAGCACTCATGGCCGAAGTCGAAGCGGCGGGCGGCATGACGCGCGCCATCGAAGCCGGGTTGCCCCAGCGCCGCATCGAAGAAGCCGCCGCCCAACGCCAGGCGCGCATCGACACAGGCCGCGATGTCCTAGTGGGCGTCAACGCGTTTCAGGCCGACGACCCGACGCCCGATCTGCTCACCATCGACAACGACGCGGTTCTGAAAGAACAACTCGCCGGACTCGAAGTCGCTGCGCGCCGATCGCGACGACCAGGCCGTCGATAATGCTCTCGAAGCCTTGGAAGCTGCCGCGCGGACGGACGAGCAACCTGCTGGCCGCATCGGTCGAGGCCGCGCGCGTGCGGGCGACGCTGGGCGAGATCAGCGAACGACTCGAACGCGTGTTCGGCCGCTACCGCGCCACTCCGCGCGCGTCGGCAGGCGTCTACGGCCCAGCGACGCAGAACGACGAGCGCTTCGCCGCTGCCCGCGCCAAGGCCGACCAGGTCGCCGAACCGGAGGGAAGCCGCCCGCGCATCCTGGTCGCCAAGCTCGGCCAGGACGGGCACGACCGAGGTGCCAAAGTCATCGCGTCGGCGTTCGCGGACGTGGGCTTCGACGTGGACCTGGGGCCGCTCTTCCAGACGCCGGACGAAGTGGCCCGCCAGGCCGTCGAGAACGACGTGCATTTCGTCGGCATCAGCAGCCTGGCCGGAGCGCACCGCTCTCTAGTGCCCCAGACGATTCAGGCGCTGCGCAATCAGGGCCGACCGGACATCCGCGTGATCGTCGGCGGCGTGATCCCACCGGACGACTGGGCCGCTCTGCGCGAAGTCGGCGTGGCGGCGATCTTCGGACCGGGGACGGTGATTTCCGAAGCTGCCTTGGAACTGCTCGAGCCAATGCTCGGCGATGCAGCGCTGGAGGAGTAGCCCTTCCGAATCGCCTCGGAGTTTAAGCTGACAGCTTTCCAAAAGCTGTCAGCTTTGGAGCTTCGCCGCCCGTTCTGACCTGACCACATGCCCCGCCCGCAAACCGACTCTAAGACGCTCGCCGACGATCTCGCCAAAGGCAACCGCGCTGCGCTTTCGCGAGCCATCACGCTGGTCGAAAGCCGCAAGCCCGAACACCGAGCGTTGGCGTCGGACCTGCTCTCGCGTCTCCCCACTTCGGATGACACACTCCGCATCGCCGTCAGCGGATCGCCCGGCGCGGGCAAGAGCACGCTGATCGAGGCACTGGGCGTGCGATGGGTCGAAGCCGGACGGCGCGTGGCAGTTCTGGCGGTCGATCCGTCGTCGCAGATCAGCCGGGGCAGCATTTTGGGCGACAAGTCGCGGATGGAGCGGCTGGCACGGCACCCGCTGCGCGTTCGTCCGCCCCTCGCCTACGGGCGGACACCTGGGCGGCGTGGCGCTCCGCACGCGCGAGGCGATCCGGCTGGTCGAGGCGGCAGGCTTCGATCACGTGGTCGTCGAAACCGTCGGCGTCGGCCAGTCCGAGACGACCGCCCGCGACCTGGCCGACCTGTTCGTCTTCGTCGCCCAACCCGGATCGGGCGACGACCTGCAGGGCATCAAACGCGGCATCATGGAGCACGCCGACCTGTTCGCCGTCGCCAAGCGCGACCAGCTGCCCGACGCCACCACCGCGACCGTCCGCAGCCTGCGCGCCGCCCTGAGCATCCTGCCGTCCCCCTCGCCAGACGCGCTCTCCCCACACGACCGCGTGCTGTCGCTTTCCTCAACGACTGGCGAAAACGTCGACCTATTGAGCGACCGGATCGACGGGCTGGCTGAGGCTCTACGGTCGTCGGGACGGCTGGCCGAGCAGCGTCAGAATCAAGCCGTCGCCGCGCTAAGAGCGGCTTGGATCGAAGCGCTGGTGACGCGCGCTCGGATGCAGCCGGGATGGGCTGAGGCTTGGCGAGCGGCCGAGGAAGCCGTACGGGATGGGCGCGGTGTTGAGGAAACGCTGTACCGTATGATCAACCCGTAGCGTCGTTGTAGATAACGGCGCTACATCGCGGATCAGAGCGCGTCAACCCAGCACATCGGCCGCTTTGCGCAAGCGTCTCACGACGGCGTCTTTGCCGATCAACGCGAGCATGTCGAACAGGCTCGGGCCGAACGACGTGCCGCTGACGGCCAGACGTGCCGGGTGGATCAGGCGTCCGGCTCCGGCTTCTCGTGGCTTCGGTGATCTCGCGCAGCGTCGCTTCGGTCGACTCGACGGTGAACGTGTCGTCCGCTTCGAGGGCGTCGGCGTAGGCGCGGACGAGTTCGGCGCTGTCGTCTTTCCAGCGCTTCTTGACGCCCTTGTCTTCGTACTCGGACGGGTCGGCGTAGAAGTAGGCGCAGAACGTGGCGAGTTCTTCGGCTTTGGTGACGCGGTCGTGCATCAGCGCGGCGACTTCGGCGAGGTAGTCGTCGCTGGCTTCGAGTCCCATCTGCGTCCAAGTGCGGGCGGGCGCGCTGGGCCAGTTCCTGGGGCGTCAGGCGGCGCAGGAACTGCTGGTTGAACCAGTCGAGCTTGTCCATCGAGAACTGCACGCCGCTCTTGCCGATGCGCTCGACCTCGAACGCTTGCGTCAACTCATCCAGAGAAAACACTTCTTGTTCGGTGCCGGGATTCCAGCCCAGAAACGCCAGGAAGTTGAGCAGAGCCGCCGGTTCGTAGCCCGGCCTCGCGATACTGCGCCACGCTGACCGGAATGCCCAGCGTGTCCGCGTTGCGCTTGCTGAGCTTTCCGCCGGTCGGGCTGAAGATCAGCGGCAGGTGAGCCAGTTTGGGCGGCGTCCACCCGAAGTACTGGTACATCAGGATGTGCTTGGGCACGCTCGACAGCCACTCCTCACCCCGAATGACGTGCGTAATGCCCATCGCGTGATCGTCGACGACGTTGGCGAGGTGGTACGTCGGCATGCCGTCCGACTTGACGAGCACCTGGTCGTCGATGCCGCCGGTCTCGAACGACACCCAGCCGCGGATCATGTCCTCGAAGCGGACCGTCTCGCGGCGCGGCACTTTGAGGCGGATTACATAGTCCTCGCCCGCCTCCAGCTTGGCCTTGACCTCGGCGTCGGGCAGCGTGATCGAGTTTTTCATGCTCATCCGCGTCACGGCGTCGTACTTGGGCGACGGATTGCCGCTCTTGCGCAGACGCTCCTTCATCTCGTCGAGCTCGTCCGGCGTGTCGAACGCGTAGTAGGCGTGACCTTGCGCGACGAGCTGGTCGGCATACCCGGCGTAGAGATCGCGGCGCTGCGACTGATAGTAGGGGCCGACCTCTCCGCCTTCTTGCGGGCCTTCGTCGATGGTCAGCCCGGCCCACTCGAGCGACGCGCGGATGTCGGGCTCGGCTTCGGCGACGTAGCGGCTCTGATCGGTGTCCTCGACGCGCAGGATGAACGTGCCGCCGCGTTTGCGCGCGTAGAGGTAGTTGTAAAGCGCCGTGCGCAGCCCGCCGATGTGGAGCAGGCCGGTGGGCGACGGGGCGAAGCGAACGCGAACAGTTTCGGACATGGAGTGCAACTGGTTTAGACGGCTAAACTACCGATTACCCGCGCCAACAGCCGGGAAGCGCGTGCTAAAAGCGTGGCGGGTTTGCTCAGCACTCCCAGAGTTGTCATCATCTTTGAATGCTGATAGTTTTCCCATGAGACACTGATGCCGATGAAATAGACTCTCACGTCATACGCTCCTCATCAGCACGTCGTTAGTTTGCCGAATCATCTCCCCGTTTCTCATGGACCGCGACGACTGGATCGGCATCGGACTGAGCGTCGTGCTTCACGTGGCGCTGCTCCTACTCGTGCTCGGGCTGTCGCGCCTTCCCAGCGCAGACGACGAGTTAGAGCCGGAGCCGATCGGATTCATCGCCCTTGAACTCGGCCCCGTCGAGCTCGGCCAGGAGCAGCCCGACGACCCGCGCCCGGCTCCCGAACCGCAGCCCGAACCCACGCCCGCTCCGCAGCCGCTCCCGCGCCCCGCGCCTCCCAAACCGCTTCCCGCACCGCCGCGCAAAGTCGAGTTGCCGACCGCCAAGCCGCCGCCCGCCGAGCGCACCCCCGAGCCCGACCCCGCCCCCACACCGGCCGAGCCGACACCGCAGCCCACGCGCCCCACCCCGACGACGTCGAACCGGTCGGATGCCGGGGGAGCAACCGGCGGCGCGCCCACCCCGACCGCTGGAACGGCACCTGCCGAGAGAGGCGCCGACCGTCGCCCGACGCGCACGTCTCCCTACAACATCGAAGGCCTGAACCGAACGTGGCTGGGCGGACGGGAGCCCCAATACCGCGACCGCGTCAACGCCGACATCACGGTCGAGATAGCCGTTGCGCCCAACGGAGCGGTGTCGTTTCGGCGGTGGATCAAGAAGGGCGGCAGTCCCCAACTCGAACGCGCCGTCCTCGACGCGCTGCGCACGTGGCGCTTCGACGCACTGCCTCCGGGTGCCCCCCAGACCCAGCAGACCGGACGCGTCGCCTTTCGCTTCCGGCTCGACTGATTCGGCCCAGCGCGGCTCAGGGCGTGCGTGATCCTTGTGCTAAATGTCCGTGCGGACGAGCACATAGCGCCCGGCGACGGCCTATTCTGTGAGCTGCACAATCCGCGCCTCCTCGATGTACCGTTTTCTCCTCGCCTTCCTGATCGTCGCGCCCGCCGCCGCTCAGACACCTATTTCACTCGCCGACGCACGCGCCAGAGGAGCCGGACAGACCGTCACGGTCGCTGGGCGCATCACGGTCTCCAATCAGTTCGGCGGCCCGGCTTACTTCCAAGACGGAACAGGCGGCATCACGGTGTTCTACGCACCGCTCTACAACTCGGTCAGCCTGGGCGACAGCGTCGTCGTTACGGGAACGACGACCGAGCCCTTTGTGGGATCGCAGGCGGGAACGGGACTGCTCCAGATTCAGTCGTCGGGGACCACGTTTCGCGTCGTCGAGTCGGGAGCGGCTCCCACGCCTCGCAGCCTGAGCGTGGCGGGCGTAGACGAATCGGTCGAGGGTACGCTCGTCCGGCTGTCCGGCCTGAGCGTCGTCGACGGACCGGAGCGGTTCGAGGGCAATGCCTTCTACACCTTGCGCGGAACCGACGGCTCTGAGATCGAACTGTTCGTCGACCGCGACACCGATGTCGCCGGGCTCCCCGTTCCGACCGATACGTTCTCGGTCGTCGCTGCGGTGAGCGAACTTCAAGGACGGCGCCTGGTGCTTCCGCGCAGTTCGGCCGACGTGATCGTGGAATCGGGCTTGCAACCTCCGGGGACCGCCTCTCCGATCTCGGCCTTGCGTGCCGCCGGAAACGGACGCCGCGCGACGATCGCCGGACGCCTCACGGTTGCTGGTCAGTTCGCCGGAAGCGGCGCACCCGGCGGCCCGCTCTACCTGCAGGACGCGACGGGCGGAATTGCTTTCTACGATGGCGGACTTGCGATCATCGGCCAAGCGCAGATCGGCGACAGCCTCGTCCTCACCGGCACGACGACCGAGTTTCAGCCCGATGTGGACGAGAACAACGTCGCCCTCCAGGGCACTGGCCTGTTCCAGATCAGCGGGACGGTCACGGCCCAGCTCGTCCAGGACGATGGTCGACTCGTGACACCACGCCTCGTCGCCATCGCCGACGTGAACGAGAGCGTCGAGGGCCAACTCGTCCGCCTCTCAGGTGTGCGGTTCGACGAGCAGATCATCGCGCTTCCGTCAAATGACGAGGTGACCGTTACCGACGACAGCGGAGCCGAAGTGGAAGTCCGCATCGACGGCGACACCAACTTGGCCGGAGCCGACGCGCCGACGGGCACGTTCGACGTGATCGGCGTCGTGAGCCAGTTTCGCGGGCGCTACCAGATCTTGCCGCGCACGGTCGAAGACATGGGCGTCGAGCCGTTTTCGTTTCCCGGCGAAGACATTCCACGCTCGGCCACGTTCGAAGTCGCCACGTGGAACATCGAAAACTTCGGCTCGGATAGCCGCGACCCGGTCAGCGACGAAGACCAGCTCGCCGGTGCCATCCGCACGGTCCAGATCGTCGACGCCGACCTGTACGGCGTGCAAGAAATTGCAGACCCCGATCTGTTTCAAGACCTGATCGACGCGCTCGACGGCTATCGCGGCTTCCTCGCTCCGTTCACGTCGGGCACGGCGGTTCAGCAGCGGACGGGCTTTCTCTACCGCACGTCCGTCATCGACTCGGTCTCGGCAGACCTGCTCTTCAACACGAGCGGCGACAACCCGCAGGGACGACTGGCCTGGGCCAGCGGACGCTGGCCGTTCGGCTTCACGTTCGACGCCACCATCGGGGACCAGACGCGCCGCATTACCGCTGTCACCATCCACGCCAAGGCGATCCAGACGACGGCGGACCGCATCCGCCGCGAAGACGACAGCGCCCAACTCAAATCCTTCTTGGACGCTAACTACGCCGACGCCAACGTGATCGTGCTGGGTGACTTCAACGACGACGTGGACGTGTCGAACGTACGCGGCCTCCCCTCGCCCTACGCCAACTTCACCGGCGACGCGGCCAACTGGAATTTCGTCACGGCCAGTTTGTCGGCTCGCAACGTGGCAACGATCTCGGGTGGGTCGACGATCGACCACATTCTGATCTCGAACGAGCTGGACGATGAGTATTTCGACGGGACCGAACGCGCCGAGAACATCGGCTCCCAGGTGTCCAACTTCGTTAGCACCGTCAGCGACCACTTTCCCGTGTGGGTTCGGTTCGACTTCGGCACGGCTACCGCTTCGACTCCTCGCGGCGCCGCGGCGGACGGACTCGCCGTGAGTGCGCCGCGCCCTAATCCGGCCACGAGCACGTTCGCTCTCGACGTGTCCTCGCCCGCCACCGTCACCGTCCACGACGTGCTCGGCCGTCAGGTGCGCGTGCTGGCTACGACCGGCGGAACGGTCCGCATCGACGTGTCCGACTTGGCCGCAGGTCTCTACGTCATCCGCGTCGCCAGCGAGTCGGACGTGGTGACACGTACCGTCGTCCGCGCGTCTCGCTAACGTCTCCGGTTACATCCCAAGACTCTTGCGCTTTCTCCTTATCGCCCTCCTGTGGGCCGCTCTCGCACTGCCCTCGGGGGCGCAGCAGCATAGGCTGATTCCGGCCAACGACGACGACACCAACGGTTGGATCGCGCAGTTGCAGTCGCGCGGGCACCTGCTCGACCTCTCGCCGATCACACGCCCCTATACCGAAGGCGCCGTCCGTGAGGCGCTCGATGCGATGCCTCAGGCTGGACTGTCCGCTTCCGAGCAGTTCTGGGTGCGGATGCTGCGACAGCGGCTGGGCGAGGGCGTCGTCGAGGGCAAGGACGCGCTGGGCGGCACGTTCGAGGGCGGCGGACGGCTGACGACGACGCAGCGCGCCGATCTGATGCGCCCGGTCAGCCACCGAGACGTACGAGGCGGCGACGCGCTGGTCTACGCGCGCAACGCCAACCCTGTCTTCCCGGTCGGAGACCTGCTCTTTCAGACACGCGGCGCCCTCGACTTCTTCATTGAGCGCGGACCGGTCTTCGCCCAACTCGGCGCCGTCCACGACCTCGCCTACGAGGACGACATCGACGGGCTGGACGCGCAGCGGCGCAGCTTTATCCGCAGCGACGACAGCTACCTGTCGCTCAACTCGCGCTGGGCGACCGTCTTCCTGGGCCGCACGACGCGTCATTGGGGCGACCACTACGGCCCTGGCCTGCTGATCAGTGACAACCCGCGCAGCTACGACCAGATCGGCTTCACGCTCGGAGGCAAGTATCTCACGGTCACGAGCCTCGTCGGCGAGCTCGACGCCGTCGACAGCGACAACGTCTTCGACGGCCGCTCGGGCGATAGCCGCTCGGGTGACACGCCGCTCGACCCTGCCGCGTCCAAACGTTTCGTGATGGCGCACCGGCTCGAGTACCGGCCCAGCCCGCGCTTCACTATCAGCGTCGAGGAAGCCGTCCTCTTTTCGGGCCCCGGCGCGGGCTTCTCGCCCAAGTACCTCAACCCGCTGCAGCCGCTCATCCTCGAAACCGACAACACGCCCAAGAACGACGAAAACAACCTGCTGCTGGCCGGGACGATGCGCTGGCAGCCGGGCCTGTGGACGTTTCAAGGGCAGGCGATGCTAGACGACTTCGACCTCTACAACGGACTCGAACCCGTCGCCGCCTCGCTCGACCTGCGCGCCGCACGTGCCGCCGTCACGCCGATCGTGGACGTGCGTACTGGCCTGACCGTCGTCACCCGCCGCGCCTACTCGACGACGCAGCCGCCCGGCAAGTACCTGTTCGCTCTCCGCGGGCTGGCGACCAACTTCTCCGACTACGTCCACGCCGAAGCCCACGCCGACGTGCACCTGATCGGCGGCGCGCTGCGCCTGACGCCCGGCCTCCAGGCGCTCTGGCAAGGCGATGGCAACCCGCGCGAGCCGTGGCCGATCAACCCGGACCTGGGCGGCCCCGACGTGCTGCTCGATACCAGCGTCCGAACAGTCCGGGCGGCCGTCGTGGCGCGCTACCAACCCGTCGCGTGGGCGTTTGCCGAAGCCGATTTTGGGCTCAACCGCTCACTAGGCTCTACTGACTTCGAGGGCGTATTCTCGTTCGGAGTGCGGCTCGAAGAGCGCTACTGGGCCGACCTGGGGTTGCGCTGACGCAACGCGCATCGCGCCGGTTCGTACGTTTGGTGACCCAAATCCACCCGCCACCGTGCGCGCCCGATCCGACCGCCTTCTCCTCGTCCTGACCGACGCCGCCATGCTCGGGCTGGCGTACGCGTTTCAGTACGCCGCGCGCTTCGAGTGGCAGTGGTTCGGCACGCCCGACGTATATCCGGCCAACGCATGGGCGCCGCTCGTCGTACTGGTGCCGTTCTGGTTGGCTGTCCTGTTTTTCTTTGGCCTCTACCGCTCGCGCTTCGCCGCGTCTCGGTTCGACGAGATCGCGACGCTGGTCAAAGCGGTTGCGGCGGGAATGCTCGTGCTCGTGTTCGCGATCTACGTCGAGGCACTCGAACCCGGATCGAGCCGGGGCGCCCTGCTGCTCATCGGTGTGTCGACGCTGGCCTCACTAGCGGCTGGACGGCTGATCGTGCGATCGGTAGAGAAGCGTCGGCTCGTCGGAGGACGCGGGCGACACCGAGCGCTCATCGTCGGCTGGGGCGATCAGGTGGACGAGGTGCGCGCCGAAGTGGCCCGCTATCCCGAAGCCGGACTCGAGATCGTCGGCACGCTGCGGCTGCAGGCGGCCAACTCGGTCCTGATTCCTGCGGGAGCATTCTCGTCGGCTTCCCAGATTGCGGGCGGCGACGGACAGAGCCTTCCCGCCCGCATCGAACGGTTACCCGAGTTGATCGACGAGTTGGAGGTGCAGGACGTGGTGATCGCGCTGGGGTCGGACGACCACGCTGCGCTGGCCCATGTGCTGCGGCTGTGCGAAGGCAAACCGGTCACACTCAAACTCGTCCCCGATTTCTACTCGGTCATCGGCGGCATGGCGCGCACCGAGCACATCTACGGCCTGCCGCTAATCGAAGTGCTGCCCGTCCCGATGGCTCCGTGGGAGCAGAGCACCAAACGCCTGATGGACGTCGCCGCATCCACCCTGATCCTGCTGCTAGGCCTACCGATCTGGATCGCAACGGCCCTCGTCGTCCGCCTGACCTCACCCGGCCCCGCGATCTACAAGCAGCGCCGCGTTGGCCAGGACGGAGCCGAGTTCACGATGCTCAAGTTTCGAACGATGCGCACCGATGCCGAGCATGCCACCGGCCCGGTCTGGGCTACGGCGAACGACGACCGCTACACACCCGCCGGTCGGTGGCTGCGCAAGACCCGGCTCGACGAGGTGCCGCAGTTTTGGAACGTGTTGAGAGGCGAGATGAGCCTGGTCGGCCCACGGCCCGAGCGTCCGTTCTTCGTCGCCCAACTGGTCGATCAGATTCCGCTCTACTCGCGCCGCCACCGCGTCAAACCCGGCATTACGGGCTGGGCGCAGATCAAGCGTGGCTACGATGCGTCGGTCGACGACGTGCGCGGCAAAATCAAGTACGACCTGTTCTACATCGAGAACCTGAGCCTCGGCATGGATCTCAAAATCCTCGCCTACACCATCCGCACCGCACTTTCGGGAGCCGGACAGTAGGCAAGACGCAAACCGCCCCGCATCACTCATCGCCGTGACAACTCTCCAACGCGCGCTCATCGCCGTCCTCGTACTACTGTTGTTCGCCGCAACCGCTTCGCCCACCTACGCGCAGCAAGCCGAGTTCACGTTTGAAAATGGATTCGGCGGCTACTCGCAGGGCGACGGCTCGCTCAAAGTGTTTCTGGGCAAAAGGCGCTCGCTGCACGTCGAGAGCCGCGGCTACGCGCTGACCGACAGCACCTTTCGGCTCGACCAGACGATCACGTTCGAGGGCGACGAACCGGCGATGCGCTACTGGATTCTGGAGACCAAAGGAGCAAACCGATACGAGGGAACGCTCAGCGACGCCTCCGGCAGGGTCGTCGCGCGCACCCAAGGGTCGCGACTGACGCTGCGCTACCGCATCACCGGCCCGCTGTTCATGCACCAGACGCTTGACCTGCTGCCGGACGGCCGCACCATCGACAACGTCGGCCGGATCAAGCTGCTCGGCATCACAGTCGGCGACCTGCGGGAGACGATCATACGAAAGAATGGCCCTGAACGTATCGACCCAGACGCTAACGACGAACGCTAAATCGTCCAGCTTCCCATCGTGGGCAGCGCGCCGACAATAGCGGTGATGCCCCATACGATCAGCGCGCAGATGCCGATGAGGGTCAGGATCAGTCCAATGACGATTGCGAGCAGCGCGCCTTTGCTGTTGTGCGATACGCGTTCGGGCGAGGCCGCCCACGCTTCAAGCAGGCGGACAGCGCGCCGGTTCGACTTGAGGAAGAAGTCGATCACGTCGCCCAGTAGAGGGACGGCTCCGAGCACCAAGTCGGCGATGGCCCACAGGGCGATGCGGACCAGCACGAGCGGCGGTGCGCCCATCTTGTATCCGGCGTAGAGTGCGTAGCTGTTCGTCACGCCGCCGACGGCGTCGCCCACGCCTGGGAGCAGTAGGCCGAGCACGCCGTCCAGCCCGACACCGAGCTTGGTACCGGGGACCGACACGGCATCGTCCATCACCTTGCTGACTTTGCGCAGTCGGTCTAGGTGATGTGCGTTGGGCGGAGCGGAGCGTTCGGGCATCGGAGCGGTGGAAAGACGACGAAGAGTAGCGAAAACGCCCGAGCGGCGTGCCCAAGAGTCCGTAACGGCTAAACCGATGGGCCAGTCGTCTACATCATCGTTGCGCGCCCGGCTAACGCTACGGCTTAGCTTGCACGCCGGACATCAACACCGCGCCATGCTCAACTATATCTGGGCCGGACTCATCATCCTGAGCCTCGCCTTCGCCCTCGTCAGCGACACGCTCGACTTGACGCGCGATACCTACCGCAACGATCAGCCGCTCCCGGTCGAAGTGATCTTCCCCGACGGCTACGACCAGCAGGCGCGAAGGCAAGCCGTCCAAGTGCGCATCGACACGACCGCTTTTCGGGCGCACTATGGCGCTTCTCCTGCGGGCATCGCTGCGGTGTACGACGGCTCCATCGTACAGTCGAGAGACGGAAGCGAGCTGCGATTTGCCGAAGGCACTGATCTGCCCGAGCCGCTCTCGACTGTTCGAGAGCTCACAACGAGCCGAAGCAACGACCTTCGCGGACCGGTCGACTTCATGGCAGCCGCCGGAGCCGCGCAGACGACGGCCAACGTGCAGTTTGCCCAGGTCCGGTTCGTCAAGATGCAAGCCATCGCCCAAGCCGCGCTCGACTTCGCCGACACGGCCGTCTCCATCGCGCTGGGCCTGATCGGGACGATGGCGCTGTGGCTCGGCCTGCTGAAAATCGCCGAAAAGAGCGGCCTGATCTTCTCTCTCGTGCGCTTCGTGCAACCCGTCGTGCGCAAGCTTTTTCCCGGCATCCCCAAGGATCACCCGGCGATGGGCGTGATCGTGCTCAACCTGTGCGCCAACGCGCTGGGTCTGGGTAACGCCGCCACGCCGCTGGGCATAAAGGCGATGGAAGAGTTGCAGACCCTCAACACGCAGAAGGACACTGCGACGAACGACATGGTGATGCTGCTCGCGATGAACACGGCCAGCGTCCAGATCGTGCCGCCCGTTCTGCTCGTCGCGATCATGGGCCTGCAGGTCAACCAGTTGTTCTTTGCCATCATCATCGTCACCAGCCTTTCGCTCGCCATCGCGATCACGGCGACCAAACTCTACGGTCGCTTGAAAGTCTACCGCGAATCCGAGCCGCCGCCGATGCCGCCTGACGCTCAAGTCGCCGTCGTCACCGACACGCCGCCTCCTATAGTCTGAACCAGTCTCAGGGGTGAGACGCGTCTCGCCCCCACGGTCGCTCGTTTTTACCCTTTTCGCCACGCACTCCGCCATGGAATCCGTCCGCAATTTTCTGGACCTGATCTCGGTCTTCGTCCTCCCTCTACTCATCGTAGGATTTCCGCTCTACGGCCTGTTCAAAAAGGTTGCCGTGTACGAGGAGTTCGTCGAGGGGGCCAAGGAAGGCTTCAAGATCGCCGTCAACATCATTCCCTACCTCGTCGCTATTCTGTTCGCTATCGGCATGTTCAGGGCGTCCGGCGCGATGGACTTTCTGATCGAAGGCCTGCGCCCGATCCTCGGACTGATCGGCGTACCGCCCGAAGTACTGCCGATGATGATCGTCCGCCCGCTGACCGGAAGCGGATCGGCCGCCATCGTGATCGACATGATCAACCAGTTCGGCGAGGACAGCATCCTCGTCAAGATCGCCGCGACGATGTTCGGCTCGACCGAGACGACGTTCTATGTGGTCGCCGTCTACTTTGGAGCCGTCGGCGTGCGCAAGACGCGCCACGCCATCCCCGCAGGACTGACCGCCGACATCGCCGCGATGTTCTTGGCCGTCTACGTGGTGCAGTTGCTGTTCGGATAAAGCAGAAAGCCTGTCAGGCGTGAACCCTGACAGGCTTTTGAGGTGCGCGCTGGCTAGAGGTCAGCCTTCGACGACGATGACGCTGTTCTGAGAGAAAGAACGGCGACCAGACGTGGTCGTCGGCGTCGGGCTCGTTTTCCCAGCGCTCACCGTCGACGAAGTAGCGAAACTCGTAGCGGCCTGGAGCCAACTGAACGGCTTTCTTCCATACGCCCTCCTTCTTGCTCAGCTTGAGCGCGTGGGCGCTGTCGTCCCACTCGTTGAAGTCACCGACGATAGCAACACTGCTGCTGGCGTGGTCAGCGGGGACGGAGAACGTGACGCTGACTTTGTTGCCGCGAGCCAGGGGTTTGCGAGTAATCATGATCGAAAAGTGGTGTTGAGCGAGAGAGTGCGCAAAACATACTTCCCCTCTGCCTTCGAAGAGGTGAAGAAACCCGAAGCGCTTACGCGGACGGCGGCTCCTCACGAAAACGTAGCGCCGCGCCGAGAGTGGCGAGTTGTATCCGCATGGCCGTCCCGAGGTCGAGTGAGCGCAGATTCCACGCCTCGAGTCGGCTCCGCTCGCCTTGCAGGAGGCCGTAGCGCAGGCTCGGTAAATCGCTCTTGAACCGAACGTAGGCGCGTGCCGAAGCGAAAGGAGCGTCAGTATCGGACGGCAGGACGAATAGAGGCAACTCGGTCACGATGCAGAGCGGGTCTCCGCCGAGCGACTGGACGAACTCCATCGACGAGAGACGAAAGCGCGCCGCCATGTCAGCGTCGCCGAAGTGCTCGAAGTGACGCTGCATGGCTCGGCCTTCGGGCGTGGTCGCGAAACCGGGGGCGATGTAGAAGAAACCCTTCTCACCGCCTCGGTTGTGGTCGTGCAAGCCAAGCCCCGCATCGCGCGCCGATTGGAGGAATGCTTGCTGGAGCGCCTGCGATCGACCGGCCCACGCACGGTCGATCAGCAGTAGCGCGCCTTCGCTTTGGGCCATGCCATGCAGACTCGCGTAGAGATCAAACTGCCCATGCGTGCGCATCCACGCCGACAGCGTGGCGGCTTCCTGCCTACCGTCGGGATAGGCAAACTCCAGGTCGCGCCCCGGTTGCTCGCGGTCTACGTTGAGCAGGAACGCTGGAAGATCAGGCCACGCGTCAATCCATGCGCGATTGGCAGCCTCGCCGTCGGGGTTGGCGTGCGGGACGAGGTAGAGGGTCCAGTTGGACAGCAACTCGGCGTGTGCATCTGGGTCGGAGAGCAGCGCGGAGGCCAGCGCGCGAAGCGTTTGCGGACCTACCGGCTCGTCTGCGTGGTGACCAGCCAGCAGCAACGCCTTCCTTGGCCCGCTGCCGATGCGCAGCCCGGCGATGGCCCTTCCTCCCTCGCTCGTGCCGACGATCTGGAAGTGGGCATCGGCATTGGTTTCTCGCGCCAGCGTGTCGAGCCGCGCGACGGCTTCCTCATTCGTCGTAAACGACGGATCGACAGGCGTCAGCGAAGCCAAGTCGTACGAAATCATGTGTCGGAAGAGAACGGGTGGGCTCAGCGGTCCTATCGTCTGTGGGGTGGAACGCGCCCACGTTCACGCTCGCTCTTTGGCCTCAATGAACAGGGCGCGCATCAGCATGAACGCCGTTTCGGCAGCCTCGCTCGTGAACCAGTAGTTGACACCCGCTCCCACGGCGGCTCCGGCGATAGGAATCGTCTGGAAGATCTTGCGGCTCACCAACGTCTTGGCGATCTCGCGCGGCAGGTGGCGGTTCTGATCGCGCAGCGTGCCGGACACGCGGCCTCTATACGGCATGTCGCGGCCCAGCGCCGCAGCGGCGACGCTGATCTCGCGCAGCGCTTCGTTCTTGGCTTCGCGCGAACCGGACGCCGCCACGTTCCAAATGGACAGCACCAGAGGGCGAAACTCCGGTCCCTGCATCGGGAAGCCATAAGCCGCCGCGATCTGCTGGATCAGCCGCAGGTTGATACCGAAGAGTAGCGGAATGTCGGCCATGATGAGGACCGCGCCGCCCAGCCCGGTCCCGGCACCTTCGAGAGCAGCCAGCACGGCGTTTTCCTGCACCAGACTGCGCGCGTACGCGTCGAGCGAATCCAGCGGAACCGCTCGCAGATCCGCAGCCGTCTCGACGGCGACACCCTGCTCGCGCAGCGCCTTGAGCGCCGCGTTCGGGTCGTACGTCCACTGCGACGCGTCGTTGAGCACGTTGAGCAGCCCCTCGACTACGTCCCCCGCCTTCTCGGTGAGCGCCGCGGGCGCGACCTGATCGACGGCCCAATCGACAGGCTTCATCGCCCAGTTCATCGCCTGCGCCAGCACGGACGGCTCGGCGTGCTGCCACGCTTCGATGTCGCGGCGGACGGTGCGTTCGTAGTCGGTCAGGGGCATGGTCGAGCAGTCGGATCGGATTGGGTCAGGTGATACGGGGCGAGGCGGCGAAGGTTGACGCGGCCTCAAAGATGTCGCCTCTCGAAGAGTTGACATCTCCCCGCTCCCACGTCACGTCATGATGCCGTACTTCTTGAGCAGCCGGTACATCGTGGCGCGTCCGATGCCGAGTTCGACGGCGGCCTTGTCAACGTTTCCCTCGCACAGGCGGTAGGCGCGCTCGACGGCCTGCTGCTTGAGGTCTTCGATCGAGATGATATCGCCATCGTCACTACCGAGTGATACGCCACTTACGTCATCGTTCGACAGGGAAACGGATTCGGTCAGACTCGCAACCGACTCGGCCTGGGGAGGCGCAGGGCGCCGGACAGGCTCGGCCTGCTGGGCGAGCGGCATCCGGTCGGCCCACGGGGAGATCATATTGCCGCCCTTGAGCATCAGGTCGGACTCGGAGATTTCGTCTTCGTCCGAGATCAGAATGGCGCGTTCGACGGCGCTCTTGAGTTCGCGGACGTTGCCGGGCCAGTTGAAATCGAGGATCGCCTTTTTGGCTTCGTAGCCCAGCGTCTTGCCCCTGAACTCCTGGTGCGCGCTCACATAGTCGCGCAGGAAGAACGTGGCGAGCAGCAGGATGTCGTCTCCCCTATCGCGCAGCGGCGGCAGCGGGACAGGGTATTGGAACAGGCGGTAGTAGAGGTCCTCGCGGAACGAGCCTTCCCTTATCATCTGGAGCACGTCACGGTTCGTAGCACTGATCACGCGCGCGTCGAACTGGATCGTGTCGTTGCCGCCTACGCGGCTGATCTCGCGGCTTTGGAGAGCGCGCAGCAGTTTGGCCTGCAGGTCCATATCCAACTCGCCGATCTCGTCGAGAAAGATGGTGCCGCCGTCGGCCTGCTCGAACTTGCCGATTTTCTTCTTGTCGGCGCCAGTGAACGAGCCTTTCTCGTGCCCAAAAAACTCCGATTCCATCAGGTCGCGCGGGATCGCGGCGCAGTTGACGACCACGAACGGACCGCGCTTGCGGTTGCTCGAAAAGTGGATCGCCTTGGCGACGAGCTCTTTGCCCGTTCCGCTCTCGCCGTGGATGGCGACGGTCAGATCCCCTCTAAGGGCCTTGTCGATCAGCTTGTAGACCTGCTTCATCGGGTCGCTGTCGCCAATCAGGCCAGCGATCGAGTAGCGCTTGCTCACCTCGCTGCGCAGCGTGTTGACCTCTTGCTCCAGCTCCATCCGCTCGCGCACGCGCGCCACCACGATCTCGAGCTTGACGATGTCGTCCTGCCCCTTGGTGATGTAGTCGTAGGCTCCGAGCTTCATCGACTCGACGGCGGTATCGACGACGCCCTGCGCCGACAGCATCACGACGTGCGTTTCGGGCGACTGCTCGCCCAGCTTCTTCAGCGTCTCGATGCCGCCGATGCCGGGCATCATGATGTCGAGCAAAACCAGATGCGGCTTGTCAGCGACAGCGGCGAGCGCCTCCTCTCCGCTCGTAAACACGCGGACTTGGTGATCGGGATTTTTCTCGAGCCGATACGAGACCAGCCGGGCGTAGTGCGGATCGTCGTCGACGACGAAGATGCGGAATTTCATGCGGCGCGGTCTGTTGGGGGAGGGCGCCAATCTACGAACAGCAGAACGATCGTCTCAGAATGATCTCTCCGGTTACGAAAAGGTCAGGCGAGGTACGTGTCACTGAAAGCAACCCGATCTCTGCAGCGACTCGGACCGCTTCGGCTCTGCTGTGAACGCCCAGCTTGCGGTACATCGACTTGGTGTGGCTCTGTACCGTGTGAGCGCTCACGAACAGATGAGCAGCCGCTGACGTGTCGGTGTGGCCCTGCGCTAGCAGCCGGAGTACGTCGCACTCGCGCGAGGTCAAGCCGGCCGACGCTCGCTGCTGCGCCTCACTGCGCCGCTGGCGCTCTTCCAAGCGAACGCGCCCGATCAGCGTCGCCGCTGCCGACGGCGAGAACGGCGAGCGTCCTTCCACGGCGTCGTAGAGCGCCGCAACGATGCGGTCGATGGGTTCGTCTTTGAGAAGGTAGCCGCATGCTCCGGCCTCGAGCGCGCGTAGCAGCTTGTCCTCGTCCTCGAAGACGGTCAGCATCACGACGGCGAGGCCGGGCCAGAGTTCGCACACCCGGCGCGTTGTCTCAATGCCGTCCATACCGTCCATCTCGATGTCCATCAGGACGACGTGCGGCGTGCAGTCCGGAGGCATCGCCTCCAGCGCGCGCAACAGGCGGTCTCCACTCGGCTCCGACGCGACGATCGTTACGTCCGGGAACAGCGCGAGCCGTCGCAGGAAGCTTTGGCGGAGTTGCTGCGCGTCGTCGGCGATGGCGAGGCGGAGAGATGCGGGCATGGGTAACACAGAGGAGCCTTCCTCGAATCTACAGGCGCCACTCCCCTAGTACGTCGCCAGCGGGACGGATCTACCCAGTTCTTGGGACGCGCGGCCGGCACCGAGTAGAACGGAGAGGCACGAGTGCCGACTTTTCTACGAGCGTCAGATCAGCAGAAAGCCGAGTGCGGCGGCGGCGAAGCAGTAATACGCGAAGTACTGCAGCTTGCCCTGCTGCACGAACGAGAGCACGATCTTGATCGCGACGATACCCGTCAAGAATGCAGCCAGCGTACCAACCAGGATCGGCGGCCAGTCGACAGCGGCGGGGCTGTCGACCAGTTCGAGCGTCTTGATCAGCGTCGCGCCGACAATGACGGGCAGCGACATCAAAAACGAGAAGTCGGCGGCGTCCTTGCGGTTGACGTTGAGGTAGATGGACGTGGCGATCGTCGAGCCGCTGCGCGAAATACCCGGAATCATCGCCGCGCCCTGTGCCAGTCCGGCCAGCAGCGCTTTGCCTGCCGAGTAATGTCCGTCCGGGTTGGGGCGAAAGCGAATCAGCAGCAATAGGATACCAGTCACGACGAGCATGGCGAGCACCAGTTGCGGATCGCCGAAGAGCGACTCGAGCGTGTCCTTGAACAGCACATAGACGATACCCGTCGGGATCATCGAAAGCAGCACGAACAGGACGAGACGCAGCGACGGCGTGCCTTCGGGAGCCTCATGCGGCGCGTAGTCGAGCGTATCGCCCTCGTTGTATTCGATGCGCCCCGGTGCAAGCGCCGCCTTCCAGCGCGACGGACGGAACAGCAGAGGCACCCCCTTACCGATCAGCCCCTTGATGCGCTCGAAGTAGACGACGCAGATACTGAGGACGGTCCCGAAGTGGACGAACACCTCGAACGCGATGTCGTCGGTGGCCTCGATTCCGAGCAGATACTCGCCCAGCACCAGGTGACCGGAGGACGAAACCGGAAGAAACTCGGCCAGACCCTGAATCAGCCCGAGTAGGGCGGCTTGCCAGATGGACATGCAACGCGCGGAAAAGTGAAGCCGACAAGATAGCCCGCGCCATGAGCGGCAGGCGGCAACGAAACCGTACGATGCAGCGGCAGCGTCATCCGCCGCCCCACGTCAAACCCAGCGTGAACCCGCTGAATGAGGCGTCCACCTCGGCCAGGTCGCCCTTCATCGTTCGGTTGTCGTAAAAGTAGCTGGCTCCGATGCCCAGTTCTCTCCCCAGATACGTCACCCCCGTCAGCACGGCTACGTCGGAAGACACCTTCAAGCCCCGCGCGGCACCACCTCCCGAAACGTCGTATCCCCAGGCGTAACTCACCGTAGTCAGGGCGTAGATCGGAAACGTGCCGTCCGTGTTGAGCGTGAGTACGTGGCTCACCTGAGGACCGATTTCGGGAATGAGGAAATCGCCGTCCTTCTCCCCTTTGCCTTCCAGATACGGCGCGGCGAGGTTGACTCCCAGACCGAAGGCGCTCGGTCCCGCGTCGAACAGCACGTATCCCAGGTCCGTCTCCGGTATCAGAAAGCCGCGGACGTAGGTCCATCCAGAATCCCTCACCCGCCCGTCCGGCTCGACCGTCTCGAGATCCTCGCCGCACGCGAACAGAAAGCAGGAAGCGAACCACGACAGGCCGTTCGGGCTGACGCGGGCATAGACGGGGTCGTCGTCCTCATCCGTTCCCAACTCCCAGACGGAAGCGTAGTACAACGCCTGCGTCGAGTTGCCGGTCGTGACCCCGACACCGCCCTCCTCGATCGCGGTCGACTCTACGCTTTGCGTCACCGGAAGTGCGTAGTGGAGCGCAGCAGCCAGACCGATGGTTCGGTTCTCGGCAAAGAGACGCTGGCTGTGCGCAGAACGCGCGCAGCCAAGGAGGAGGAGCAAGAGAACGAGCAGGCGCATGAGCGTGATTTCCTTTCGAGAGGAGCAAGGCGGGAGTGGAATCTGCTCACCCGAGACACCTCGGTGCCATACCGAGATCTTGGGATTTGCCTCTGCTTTCGAATCTCGCTCGAGGCTTCCGCCACTTTGTCCTCGTCGTTTCGCTCCGGCAACTGCGTGCCAGCGCGGCGAGAAAAGCGCGCACTTCGCTTCCCGCCGGCTAGCGAGCCGAGGTAGGATGGCGCGTCGGACTCGGCACGAGCCACGCCGGCCTGGGTGCGTCGGTCGAGAAGAGCGAAGAGTGGGTTTGGCCTCGCATCGGACGGACCGCACTTGCGCCGAAGCGGATCGTGGAGTAGCATGGGCACACCTCCTTTCTCCCATGCGATGTGCCTGCCTACTGCGCGCCGCAACGGGATGGATCGGCGTGCTCGTTCTGGCGCTTGTCGCTCCCGCCTCGGCGCAACCCCTCTTCGACCGCTTCACGCGGGCGAGCGGCCTGCCGTCGGACTACGTGATGGCGCTGCACCAAGATGCTGACGGCTTCGTCTGGTTTGGCACCGATACCGGCGTCGCCCGCTATGACGGACGCTCATTTCGCACGTTCACGACAGCGCACGGTCTACCGCACAACCTGACCTACGACTTTGCCGAGTACGGCGGCTCGCTCTACGTCGCCACGTTCGGCGGTGTGGGGCGATGGAAAGGGGGCGACTTTGAACTCATCGCCGGAAGCGAAGGGAGAACGTTCGTACAGCTCGTCGCCCTGTCTAACGCACTGCTCGCCCAGACGCCGGACACGCTCTACCACATCGCAAGCGATTCGATGCGTGCCGTAGGGCCTGGTCGCGACGCTGTGGAGCGCATCGGAGAGGATCGGGTACTGCTGATTGGGCGGAGCGGGGTGACGAGCATACTCGACGTTCCGCCCGACGGGAGTGTTGAGATCGACACGGCACGTCCACTGGACGGGATGAGGCTACGGCGTTTGTGGCTCGTGCCGAACGACACCTCGGAGAGCGAAGCCATTGCCGGTGTCCCAGTCGCCGAAACGCACATGCTACACTGGTACCGAGCGCGCGTAACAGCGGACTCAGTATGGCTCGGTGATCGGATTGACGCTCCCACAGGAGGCGGTGCCTTGCGTGACGTAGCACGCACCGATGCAGGCCTCATTGCCGGAGCAGCACGCAGCGTGTGGCTGCTTCCAAACGCTCCCGGAGCCAAGCTGGTACAAACTGCTCGACAGTCCCCGCGCCGAAGACGTGCTGGTGGATTACGAAGGAGGAACCTGGATCGCTACGTTCGGGCGGGGGGCGTATCGGCTTAGGGCGCTCCACCTGACGCGTCTGGGCGAGGGCAGCGTCGTGCGAATGCGGCACACTCCTAGCGGGGATGTGCTCTTCACGACAGAGAGCGGCGTTTGGCGCTACCGCGACGACGAGACGCCATCGGCCCCCGAGTTCGAAATCCGCGGTTCTGGATCTCGCGAGGTGATGGCTTGGAAGGGAGGCTTGGCAATCAGCAACGGCCCCTCGCTCATGACTTACGACGCGAAAACCGCCCGGCGCCTGCGCACCGACCCCACGGCGTCGCGCGACTACCTGGCGTCGCATCAGGAGCGCAACTGGTGGAGCGGGCTGGCGCTAGTGGGCGACACGCTCTGGGGGTCGACGTACGGCCACGGCATCCGGCGCTTCTGGCCCGGCGGCTTAGATACGCTGGACCTAACCGACGGCCTACCGGACACCATCGTTGAGGGCCTCACGATGCTCGGCACCGACGTATGGATACTCACGCGAGGCAGCGGAGCGGGCGTCTACAACAGTGGTCGAATTCACACGTGGAACACCGAGCGCGGACTCCCCTCAGACGTGATCTTTTCGGCCTACAGAGACACACGCGGCGACACGTGGCTGGGTACGGACCAGGGGGCTGCGCTCATCCACGGCGACTCGGTCCGCACGTTCGAAGCATCCGGACTTGCCGGAAGCCGCTTACTTGCCTTTTTCGAGCGCCCCGCCGATCCGGGCGCCGTCTGGGGTGTGACAGGCAGCGCGCTCGTCCGGTTCGATACTTCCAGCGATTCGAAACGACCTGTCCAGGTATTGGGTGGCTTCGACCTCACTACTACGCGTGACGCTAGCGTGACCGAAGCCCTCTATCTCCCCGACCGCGACCGCCTGCTGGTAGGAACGACCGAGGGACTGGTCGCCGCCGAGCTTTCGATGTTGCGCTCGGTTGTTGCTCCACGCGTGGCATTCACGAGCGCGCTGGTCGACGGGGCCGACGTGCCGATGCGGCGCACACCATCGGGCGAATTCGAACTGGGCGAGTTGCTCGACGGTGTGCGAGAGGTGTCCGTGACGTTCGCCCCGGTGGCCTTCCAGGACCGCCTCGCACGGGCCGAATACCGATTGGACGGCGGCGAGTGGCGCGACGGATCGGCGCGGAGTCTGACCTTCGCGCCACCGAGGCCGGGTCGCCACCACGTGGACGTGCGTGCGATCGGCGGAGACGGGCATACGCTGCCTCAGGTGCGGCGGCTGGCGTTCGCCGTATTGCCCTCGTGGTGGCAGACGCTCTGGGCACGCATCCTGGGCGGGTTTACACTGGTAGGGCTAAGCGTCGGCGCCGCCCGCTGGGCAACGAGTATTCGGTATAGGCGACAGGTGCGCGAGTTGGAAGCTCAGGCGCGCGTGCAGCGCGAGCGGCAGCGCATCAGCCGCGACCTGCACGATCACGTCGGATCGCAACTGACGGGCCTCATCGCTGGGCTCGAACTGGCCCAGCACGACCGCAGCATGGCGCAAGTCGAAGGTCTACGCAGCGAAGCACGCAACGCTCTGTCGCAACTCCGCCGAACGGTATGGGCACTGGGCACGCGCTCGGGCAACACGTCGCAACTGGCACGAGAGATCGAGCGGCACGTCGCCGAGCAGAGCCGATTTATCACGCACCCGCGTTTGGCCTTCGAAGCCGACGTGCTGATCGTGCACGCCCTGACTACTACCGAAGCACTCCACCTAGTCCGCATCGCGCAGGAAGCCGTTCAGAACGCGCTCAAACACGCACACGCTGACGCGATTGCTGTCCGAGTACAAGCGAACGCGTCCGGCGTGTGCGTGTCGGTGGTAGACGACGGCGCCTTCGTCCCGCCCGGCGCGCACAGCGGATCCGGTCTGAGCTACGTCCGCGAGCGAGCTGCCGAAATCGGCGCGCACGTGACGCTGGAAGGTGGCGAGGAAGGAACGCACATGGAAGTGCGACTGGCGCGGCCTTGACTCTGCGTCAAGGCTCCTCCCCAGGAAGGTCACAGCAGACGAGCCGAGATCGGAGATCCAAGCGCCGAGCGCGGGCCCGATCTTGCGTCATGCCCGACCCGCTCCGCTTCGATTTCGCCGCTCCTCTCCTACCGCCGCGTGACGGCACGATGGGTATGGCCTACATCCCGCTCCCAGTAGACATAGCCACGGCTCTGCTCGCCGACAAACCGCGCCGGGTCAGCGGCACGCTTGAAGGGCCAACCGTTCGGACGCGCGCTACAAGGCTCGACGCTGGACACGCTTCACGTCCGTTTCGGAAGAACTGTCCTCAAAGACATCGGAAAGGCTGTCGGCGACTGGGTCGAGGTCGAATTGTGGCCCGAACGCGACCCCAATCGCGTCGACCTGCCGGACGAGTTGGCGGCTGCCCTCGCGGACGACGACAGAGCGCGCAACCGATTCGAGCAGATGACGCCCGGCAAGCGCCGTTCGCTGTGCTACCACGTCACATCGGCCAAGCGGGACGAGACGCGTGCAAACGGGCCAAGGAGTTGGCGCACAAGCTGAGCAGCTATACGCTCCACGAGGACAAACTGCTACGCAGGCGCGGCATCACACCCAACGGAGCAGACGAGTAACAACCGCTTGGTCGCATGCGGAGTAGGTTGCATCTCCACTTGACTCAGACGACCATGCGACTAGGAGGCCAACGCCGCGACACCAGCAACATCGAAGACCGACGCGGGCAATCGCCACGCGGCGGACGACGCGGACTGGCCGTTGGAGGCGGCATCGGAGGTGTCGTGATCGTGCTGCTCGGCGCGCTGTTCGGTGTCGACCTCAGCGGCTTGACAGGGGCGGCGGGCAGGCTCCCGCTCCGTCGACGCAGGTAGCTCCGGGCGAGATCATCGACCCGCGCAACCGAACCGAGGCTGAGCGCACCGACATCACCGTCGTCACGCTGACCTCTACGACCGACATATGGTCGGCGCTCTACGAACGAGCGGGCGAGCGGTACCAGCGTCCCGGACTCGTGCTGTTCGACGGAGCCGTCGAGTCGGCGTGCGGATTTGCACAGGCCGCTGTCGGCCCGTTCTACTGCCCTGCCGACCGTAAAGTGTACTTCGACCAGACGTTCTTCGACGAGTTGTCGCAGCGCTTCGGTGCGGCAGGCGATTTTGCCCAAGCGTTCGTGATCGCGCATGAGGTGGGTCACCACATCCAAACGCTCGAAGGCATCTCGGACCAGGTGCGCGCCGCTCAGCGCCGGACAAACGAAGCAGGAGCCAACGAACTGTCGGTCCGGCAGGAGCTGCAGGCCGACTGCCTCGCAGGCGTGTGGACTTACCACGCCGACCGCAGTCAGAATCTACTCGAATCGGGCGACGCCGAAGAAGGCCTGCGCGCCGCCGCTGCTGTCGGCGACGACACGATTCAGAAGCGGACGCAGGGCTACGTCGTGCCCGAGTCGTTCACGCATGGCACATCGGAGCAGCGCATGGAGTGGTTTCGCAGAGGCTTCCAGGGCGGCGACTTCAATGCCTGCGACACATTCGGCGGCGCTCTCTAAATCGTGACCAACCCTCTGCCGCCGCTCGTTTGCCTGCACGGCTTTCTAGGGCGGGCGGCGGACTGGTCCGACCTGGCTAGCGCAGTGGCCTACTGCGGTTCTCGCCGTCGACCTGCCCGGACACGGCTCGGCCGCACGACTCGCCGAGCGAGCGTACACCATCACCGGAGCGGCTCGGCTGGTGTTGAGGGCGATGGACGCGGCCCACGTCAGCCTTTGGACACGGAAACCCGCTCTCCTCGGCTACTCGATGGGCGGGCGATTGGCGCTGCATCTGGCCGCGCATCATTCCGAGCGCTTCTCCTCTGTCGTCCTGGAAAGCGCGTCGCCGGGGCTGCACACCGACGCCGAACGCGCCGAACGCCGCCGCCTCGACCAGGATCGCGCCGACGAGCTCACTCGAGACTTCTCCGGCTTCCTCGACAACTGGTACCGCATGCCGCTCTTCGCCTCGCTGCCCGACGGCGTGCGCACACGGCTGATCGCTGACAGGTCGGCGCACGATCCCTCCGAAATTGCCCGCGCGCTCGTCGGCATGGGGACCGGAGCGCAGGCGCCCTTATGGCATCACCTCGCCCATCTTGCGCTTCCTGTTTATGCCCTCGCCGGTTCGCTCGACACCAAGTTCGCCGGGTTGGCGCGCCAGATGGAAGCCAAGTCGGGCGGACTAACTGCATCCCACGTAATCGAGGGCGCTGGGCATATGATCCACGTTGAGCGGTCTAGCGCATTCAATGTCATACTAGCGCGGCTGCTCGCCTCGTAGAGTTGTCAACTCTCCGAGAGTTGCCAATTTTGGCCCTCGCGTCGCCCTGGCACCGAACCCGCCCCGCGCCGCGCCGTTTGCTCCGCTCTCATCCAACGAATTTCCATGACCGAGACGACCATTCGCCCAGGAGCCGACTGGCAAGCCGCCGCCGAGTATTCCGAAATCCTCTACCACAAAGCAGAGGGCATCGCCAAGATCACGATCAACCGCCCCCACGTCCGCAACGCCTTCACGCCGACGACGGTCAAGGAGATGATGCACGCCTTCAACGACGCGCGCGACGACGTAGAAACCGGAGTCATTGTCATCACGGGTGCGGGCGATCTGGCCTTCTGCTCAGGTGGCGATCAGAATGTGCGCGGCGAGAGCGGTTACAAAGACGCTCAGACGGGACATCAGCGGCTGAACGTACTCGACTTCCAGCGGATGATCCGCAGTTGTCCCAAGCCGGTCATCGCTCAGGTGGCGGGCTGGGCTGTCGGCGGCGGGCACGTGCTCCATGTCGTCTGCGACCTGACGATTGCGGCCGACAACGCGCAGTTCATGCAGACCGGCCCGCGCGTCGGCTCGTTTGACGGCGGATTCGGCGCGGCCTACCTCGGGTCGATCGTCGGCCAGAAGAAGGCGCGCGAGATCTGGTACTTGTGCCGCCCGTACTCGGCTCAGGAGGCCGAAACGATGGGACTCGTCAACACGGTCGTTCCGCTCGAATCGCTCGAAGAAACGACCGTCGACTGGTGCCGCCAGATCCTCAAGCACTCGCCCATCGCCCTGCGCTGCCTCAAATCCGGTTTCAACGCCGCACTCGATGGACAGGCGGGCGTGCAGGAGTTGGCCGGAAACGCGACGCTGCTCTTCTACATGACCGAGGAAGGCCAAGAAGGCCGCAACGCCTACAACGACAAGCGCGACCCCGACTTCGGCCAGTTTCCCAAGCGTCCGTAGTGGCCGCTTCGATCCTCGCCCTACTAGCCAGCGCCCGCCCCGACGGCGACACGTCGCGCCTGCTCGACTTGGTAGTCTCGGACGTGGAGCATGAGACGGTTTACCTCCCGGCTCTGAACCTCGCGCCTTACTCCTACGGTCGGACGGAGATCGACGCTGCGTTTCTATCGCTCGCCGGGCGGATGGTTGACGCGGATGCCATCGTGCTCGCAACGCCCGTTTACTGGTACGCGATGAGCGGGATTGCCAAAACGTGGCTGGACCGTCTGACCGACCTGACGACGATTCGCAGGGAGTTGGGACGGGCGCTAGCTGGAACGTCGCTCGCCATCGTGTCGACGGGCAACGACATAGGGGCTCCCGAAGGTTTCGACGTACCGTTTCGCCGAACGTCGGATTACCTCGATCTGAGCTACGCGGGGATGCACTTTCAGGACGCGCGTTGTCCATACGACGCCAACACGGCGCGGGCGTTCGGCGCTGCGCTCACGACTCAGTGACCTACTGCTTTCGCCGTCTCCGCTTTCGCGCGGGAGCGAGCAGGTGGCTGATGCGTTACATCTGACCTGGCCGACCTTCGCGCTACATCACATAGGTTAGATTGTTCTAGTTAGCGTTCTCCTTTTTCTCTTCTTCTCAGATGCGCTATTTGTTGCTCTAGCTCGCCCCAGCGTTCGTCATCGCCCAAGCCTGCCCAGTCGATGCTTCCGGCAATTTGGCCCTCACTTCGCAGACATAGGTTCGCAGACACAGGTCGCCGCCGCGTCAGGGTTTATGTGTACAGAGCGGTCTCAGGGTCCAGTCGACCTCTGCAACGCCTATCACCAGTCTCTAGAGGCTGGACGCGCTCACAGCCGTCGACGGTGGTCTCTTAGCCTACACAGCGCGCAGGCGTTCGGCTCCTCGCTGGAGCGGACAGGCTCAATTACTTCTTCGGCCGCTTTCTGCCACGTGCGCGCGCGAGCAATTCGCTGACGCGCTTACGGACGGCACCTTTTTGCTTCGCAGTCTCGTTCGAGTCGTCCGGCGATGCCTTTGCTTCGCCGAGTACACGATTGAGCGCTTCCGAGGGCTCGAAGGACTGAGCGGGAGTATGATCCAGATCGTCGGGCTGCGGCTGAGAGTCGGGCGGCGTGGGCAAGAGAGTACTGATAGATGCCGCTAGGGCAGCGTGAAAGAGTTGGGTGGAAGAGGCCTAGCCTCCTCTCTTCGCCCGCTTGAGTACGTAGGCGGGACCTTGCACAACGTACTTGGTGAATGCCTCGACGATGCGGCACCGCAAGCGCGCGAGTCCGCTTCGCATGGTCAGCGCTTGGCGGTACGATTGAGGGGCGACATCCAGCCTGCGCGCGGCCTCCGCGTGCGACAGACCGGACCGTTCGTGCGCTTGACGTCGCAAGACCGGAAAGTTCGGAGGGCGAATAGAGACCTGCTTTCATGAATCGCGGCAACGGTTGATGTGATAAACGACTAACCCAGTTAGAGGCAGTTTGCCTGTTACCGAACGGCAATATAGCCTTGCAACCTCTACACCTGTGTCACATCACAACGCGCCGCCGCCTCACGTACCTTCGCCGCACACGAACCCCGCCATCCCTCCTAGCCTTTGCCCGAATCTACCTTACCTACTCGCCCCTCGTGGCCTCGCGTCTGGATCGCAGCCACGCGCCCTAAAACCCTGATGGCCGCCGTGGCTCCGGTTGGCATCGGAACCGCTTTGGCGTGGACCGACGGCGGCTTTCATGCCTTAGCCGCCGCATGTGCGCTGCTGGCGGCGACGCTGATTCAAATCGGGACAAACTTCGCGAACGACCTGTTCGACCACCTTAAGGGCGCCGATACGACCGAACGCGTAGGGCCCGTTCGGGTCACGTCGGCGGGCTGGTTGTCGCCTGGAACGATGAAGGCGGCGACGGCCCTGGTGATGATCGGCGCTTTCGCGAGTGGTCTCTACCTCGTGTGGCGTGGCGGCTGGCCGATCCTGGCGATCGGACTGGCATCAATCGCACTCGGCGTGCTCTACACCGCTACTCGCTACGCGCTGGCCTATACCGGCTTGGCTGATGTGGTCGTATTCGCGTTTTTCGGTCCGATAGCCGTAGCGGGTACGTATTACGTTCAGGCGCTGACCGTAACACCTGAAGCCGTCGTCGCGGGCATTGCGCCGGGCCTCCTGTCCACTGCCTTGCTGGTCGTCAACAATCTGCGCGACTGGCGCGAGGACACTCTTGCAAACAAGAAGACGTTGATCGTGCGCTTCGGAGAGGGCTTCGGGCGGGCGTTTTTACTGACGTGCATCGTCGGCGCAGCGGTTACGCCGGTAGCGGTCGTCACGCTGGCAGGTGGAGCGGGCTGGGGGGCGCTGGCGGCGTGCCTGATCGTGATACCCGGATGGCGCACGTGGCAGACGGCTAGACGGAGTCAAGGTCGCGCGTTGCTGCCTATCCTGGGCGAGACGGCTCGGCTGCTCGCTTTCTATGGCGCTCTGTTCGTCCCCGGCTGGCTGCTGACGGCATGACGATCCATGATATCCATGATGCCCATGCGTCCGTGTCGGTTTATCGCTATCGGTTACCGCTCACCCAACCGATGCGGTTTTCGTGGGGCGAAGTCGATCATCGCGAGGGGCTGCTGGTCCGGCTTTCCCTCGACAGCGCGACGGGCTGGGGAGAAGCGGCCCCGCTTCCCGACTACAGCCCCGACACACTGGCCGAGGCTGAAGCCGCGATTCAAACATCCGTATCCCGCTGGCGCCACATGCTACGCCTCCACCCCCTCGCCCCTCCTCCACTCTCTGTCGATGCGCCCCCATCTGCCCGAATGGCGCTGACCGACGCGTACCGAGGCGTTCTCTTCGAACGAACTGGTTCACCTACCGACGCGACCCAACGTCATGATCGCCGCGCTGCTGACGGCGGCCGACCCGTCCGACCTGCGACGGCAAGCAGAACAGGCGACTCGCGAGGGAAACTGCCACGCCGTCAAACTCAAAGTCGGCGGTCGCGCGATTGCGGACGACCTGCGCCGTGTCGAAACGGTTGCGGCCCTACTCGGAGACCGCACAGCGCTTCGGCTCGACGCCAACCAGGCGTGGTCACTACCCGAGGCATTCGCATTCTGGCACGGCCTGAAGCAACGTGGCATCGCTCCCGAGTTCGTCGAGGAGCCGACCGGTGATTCGGGCGCATCCAAAGAACTGTCGGCACGAGGAATGCCTGTTGCGTTTGACGAGTCGCTGCGCCGGTTTACTCCGCAGACCTTTCCTCATTGGGACTGCGCGACTGCTGTCGTCCTCAAACCGACGATTCTGGGTGGCTACGATGCGACGGTCGAGTGGATCGCGGAAGCCGACGCGCGAGGTGTCTCGCCCGTCGTGAGCGGATGCTTCGAAAGCGGAGTCGGGCACCGGATGGTCGCCCTCGCCGCTGCACTTACGCAGGCGCCTGCAGGTCTCGGCACATACCGCAGCCTAGCCGACGACGTGCTGAAGACGCGGCTGCCACTCGACGGCACAGCCGCCCACCTGCACCTCTTTCTCACTGCCGAGGTGGACGTGGGGCGACTGACGCGCATCGCCTGAGCAGTCCGCTCAATCTATTTCCGACTCGAGGTTATGCCGGGCCGGATTCGGTGTCTGAAGGGGCGTCCTCACTCGCCAGCCCCTACGCTCATGCTCACGGATTCTTACCCCGCACTGTCTCGCCTCGTGCTCTTCGCCGACGACACCGACCCCCTCGACCCACCTTCCGACGGTGATGACGACAGCGGCGAAGGTACCGGCGGAGGAGGAAACGACGAGCCGACCAAGCCGCCGCCCATCAGCGAGTAAACCTTTTTGTGGGAAACTACGGGGGGTGACAGCTTGCCGCCCGCGCCGCTCAGGTACCATATTCCAAAGCGCTTAGAGCCTGCCCCCTTCCCCCTCGCCGACCGCACGCGTCGGCCCGGCTCTCAGACGCCTCCCACGCCTTCGGGCTGGGGAGGCGTCGCCCGTTTTCCCGACTGCCGTTCCCCTCGCCGATGCCCGGATTCTGCCACCTGCACTGCCACACGCACTACTCCCTGCTCGACGGCGCCGCCGACGCTGGGAAACTGATCGCGCGGGCATCCGAACTGGGGCAGCCCGCCGTCGCCATCACGGATCACGGCAACATGTTCGGCGTGCCGCAATTCTACCTGGGCGCCAAAAAAGCAGGCATCCAGCCCATCATCGGCTGCGAGTTCTACGTGACGCCGTCGGGCATGGGCGACAAGTCGGACCGGACGCGCTATCACCAGGTGCTGCTCGCCAAGAACGAGGTCGGCTACCGCAACCTGATCAAGCTCTCGAGCCTGAGCTACACCGACGGCTTCTACTACAAACCGCGCCTCGACCGCGCCGCGCTCAAAAAGTATAGCGAGGGGCTCGTCGCGACGACGTGCTGCTTGCAGAGCGAGGTGCAGCAGACGATTCTCAAAGTCGGCGAGGCGGAGGCCGAGCAGGTGTTCAGGGATTATCTCGACATTTTTGGAGACGACTACTATGTCGAACTCCAGGACCACGCCATCGGCGATCAGCGGCGCACGAACGTCGTCATGGCGCGCTTTGCCGCCAAGTACAACGTGCCCGTCATCGCGACCAACGACGTGCACTACGTCAACGAGGAAGACCACGCGGCCCAGGACGTGATGCTGTGCTTGCAGACCGGATCGGACTACCACGACCCCGACCGGATGCGGTTTGACGGGACGCAGTTCTTCATGAAGAGCGCCGGAGAGATGCAGCAGGCGTTCAGCCAAGGCGGACTCGACGCCAAGCTGATTGACCGCGCGCTCGACACCACGCTCGAAATCGCCGACAAGTGCACGCTCGAGCTGGAGATGGGCAAGCTGCTCATGCCCCACTTCCCGATCCCCGACGGGTTCGCCGGGCCGGACGACTACCTGCGCCACCTCTCCTACGCCGGAGCCAAGCCGCGCTACGGCGAAATCAGCGAAGTCGTCCGCGAGCGGCTCGACTTCGAGCTGTCGGTCATCAAGCAGATGGGCTACGCGGGCTACTTCCTGATCGTCCAGGACTTCACGACGGCGGCGCGCGACCTGGGCGTGTCGGTCGGCCCCGGGCGCGGCAGTGCTGCGGGATCGGCCGTCGCGTACTGCCTGGGCATCACCAACGTCGACCCGCTCCCCTACGATCTGTTGTTCGAGCGCTTCCTAAACCCCGAGCGCGTCTCGATGCCCGACATCGACATCGATTTCGACGACCGAGGCAGAGGTAAGGTCATCGACTACGTCGTCGACAAGTATGGGCGGCAGAACGTGTGTCAGATCATCACGTTCGGGACGATGGGAGCCAAAACCGTCATCCGCGACGTGAGTCGGGTGCTGGGCGTGCCGCTGTCCGAAGCCGATCGCATCTCCAAGTTGATTCCCGACGGCGTCAAAGTCTCGCTCGCCGACGCGTCTAAGGCCGTCCCCGAGTTCGCCGCGCTGACGAGCAACCCAGACACGAGTATCCGCAAGCTGATGCAGTTCGCCAGCGTGCTCGAAGGATCGGCGCGCCACACCGGCGTCCACGCGGCGGGCGTCATCATCGCGCCGGGCGACGTGAGCGAGTACGTGCCGATTTCGGTGAGCAAGAGCAAGGGCGAGCAGGTCGTCACGACACAGTACGACGGCAGCGTGATCGAAGACTTCGGTCTGCTAAAAATGGACTTCCTGGGCCTCAAAACCCTGGGCGTCATCAAGGACGCGCTCGAACTGATCAAGCAAAACCACGGCGTCGACATCGACGTGGACGCGCTCCCGCTCGACGACACCAAGACGTTCGAACTCTACCAGCGCGCCGATACGGTCGCCACGTTCCAGTTCGAGTCGTCGGGGATGCGCGAGTACCTGATCAAGCTCAAACCGACCGAGTTCAACGACCTCGTTGCGATGAACGCGCTCTATCGGCCCGGCCCGATGAAGTTCATCCCCAACTACATCGACCGCAAACACGGCAAAGAAGAGGTGTCGTACCCGCACGAGATGCTCAGAGGCATTCTGGAGCCGACCTACGGCATCCCGGTCTACCAGGAGCAGGTAATGCAGATGGCCCAGGTAATGGGCGGCTTCTCGCTGGGCGGAGCCGACCTGCTCAGGCGCGCGATGGGCAAGAAGGACATGGCCAAGATGGCCAAGCAGCGCGTCGTGTTCATCGAAGGCGCGGCCGAGAAAGGCGTCGATCAGAAGACGGCCGAGAAGGTGTTCGACATCATGGCCGAGTTCGCGCTCTACGGCTTCAACAAAAGCCACTCGGTCGCCTACAGCCTCGTCGCCTACCACACAGGCTACCTCAAAGCGCACTATCCGGCCGAGTACATGGCGGCGGCGATGACGAACGAAATGAGCAACACCGAGCGGCTCGCCATCGTGCTCGAAGAAGCGCGGCACCTGGACATCGACCTGCTCCCGCCGTGCCTCAACGCGAGCGAGGCGCGATTTACCGTCGAAGGCGGCAAGATCCGGTTTGGCGTCGGCGCGATCAAGGGCGTCGGACTAGCAGCCATCGACCACCTGGTCGAGAAACGTCAAGCCGACGGTCCGTTCGACACGATCTACGACCTCACGAGCCGCGTCGACCTGCGGACGATGGGCAAAAAAGCCATCGAGGGCATGATCCAGAGCGGAGCCGCCGACGCGCTCGAAGGCCACCGCGCCCAACTCTGCGAAGCGCTCAACGACGCCGTCAGCTACGGGCAGAAAGTCCAGCGCGACAACCTCGCCGGTCAGAACAGCCTGTTCGGCGGCGGCGCCCAGGCCGAGAGCATGGAGCCGACGCTTCCGCACGTCGAGGTATGGTCACGCGGGCAGACGCTCAAATACGAGCGCGAACTGCTCGGCTTCTACGTCAGCGGCCACCCGCTCGACGCGTTTCGGCTCGAAGCCGAGACGTTTCGCACGATGCAGATCAGCGACGTGGAGGCGAGCGACGAGGACGAGCAGCCGCGCCAGTGGGGCAGCAAGGACAGCGCGCCGACGCAGCGCATCTGCGGCATCATCACAGCCATCATGCACCGCACCACGCGCAGCGGCAAACCGATCGTCTTCGCGACCGTCGAGGACTACACCGGGCAGGCCGAAATGGTGCTGTTTGCCCGCGAATTCGACCGCTTGCAGCACTACATCAAAGTCGACGAGGTCGTGCTCGTGACCGGGACGACCGAGATGCGCGGCGGCGCCGTGTCGATCAAGGCGCAGGACGTGATGCCGATGTGGAAGGCGCGCGAGCAGTTCGTCAAGTCCATCGTGATCCGCCTGGACGTGGACCGCGCCGAGGCCGCCCTGGTCCCCCAACTCGCCGACCTGTGCGAGGACAACCGGGGCATGGTCAAGCTCTACTTCGACTTGGTCGGAGCCGAGTTCCCCCAGCCCGCCCGGATGCGCGTCCGCAAGTTCGTAGTCGACCCCACGCCGCAACTCATGCAGGGCCTGACGCGCCTCGTCGGCCGCCCCAACATCTCGCTCCTCGACTCGGCGACGGCCTAGCTCGTGCTTAATCGTTTGGTAGCACGTGCGCAATGCAGGCGTAATACGGTCCCATTAGTCTGAAAGCGCTGCCCGCGGGTAGGGATCTTCGTTTCCGCAGTCAGCACGCAAAGGCGAAGGCCTCGCCGGTTGGGATGGCTGGCGGGGCCTTTTTTGCGTCTAGACGTACCCAAGGCACAGGCCCGATTTATCGCACGACGCTCCCCACCTCGCCCTCTGCCGCCGCGAACGTCAACCGACCCTCGCGGTCTTCGGCCATCAGGATCATGCCTTGGCTTTCGAGACCGCGCATTTTGCGGGGCGCGAGGTTAGCGACGACGACGACGCTCCGCCCCACGACTTCTTCGGGCGCGAAGTGCTCGGCGAGTCCGCTCAGGATCTGCCGCGTTTCGAAGCCCAGGTCGACTTCGAGGCGCAGCAGGCGATCTGCTTTCGGGACGGGTTCGGCAACCAGCACTTTGCCGACGCGCAGGTCGAGTTTGGCAAAATCGTCGAACGCGATTTCGTCTGCGAGGGGTGCGTACGGGCTGGCTTCCGGCTCCGGCTGATCGGCGACGGGCGTAGCGCGTTCGAGGCGGGCGCGCTCGGCTTCCACAAAGTCGTCTTCGATCTTGGTGAACAGGACGGTCGGCTCGTTGACCGGTGCGCCGGTCTCGAGCAGCGGGCGTCCGGCGTCGTCCCAGCCGAGCGTTGCGTTCGGATCGGCGTCGGGCGTGGAGGAGCGTAGTCCGGCGAGGTTGAGCATTGCGCGGAGTCGGGCGGCGGCGGTGGGAACGACGGGCTCGAGCAAGATCGACAGGCTCGCGCAGAGTTGGAGGGCGACGTGGATCGTCGATCCGGCGGCGGCTTCGTCCTTTTTGATCTGATGCCACGGCGCGGCGTCGTTGAAAAACTTGTTGCCAGTGCGGGCGAGGTCGATAGTGGCGAAGAGCGCGTCGCGGTTGCGGAAACCGGCGTAGTGTCCGCCGACCAGAGCGGGCGCTGCGGCGATGGCGTCGAGAGCGGCCCGAGCGTCGGGCGTCGGCGTGCCCAGCGGCGGGACCTTGCCGTCGAAGCGGCGAGCGGTGAACGTGAGTGCGCGGTGGACGAAGTTGCCCAGCACGTCGGCCAGCTCGCCGTTGACGCGCGACTGGAAGTCGGCGAGGTTGAAGTCGGCGTCTTTGGTCTCGGGGAGCATCGTGCCCAGGCCGTAGCGCAGCTGGTCGGCGTCGATGCGCTCCAAGGCGTCGTGCAGCCAGAGCGCCCAGCCCCGGCTCGTCGAGAACTTGCGGCCTTCCAGGTTGAGAAACTCGTTGGCGGGAACCTGATCCGGCGTCTTCCACCCGTCGCGCAGCAGCAGCATACCCGGAAAGATCAGGCAGTGAAACACGATGTTGTCCTTGCCGATGAAGTGGACGAGCCGGGTGTCGTCGCCCTTCCAATACGGCTCCCACGCGTCAGGATTGCCATTCTGCTCGGCCCACTCGCGCGTCGCCGAGACGTAGCCGATAGGCGCATCGAACCAGACGTAGAGCACCTTTCCGGCGGCGTCGACTCCGGCTTCCTGAGCCACATCGTCCGGGACCGGGATGCCCCACGGAATGTCGCGCGTGATGGCGCGGTCGCGTAGTCCGTCGGTCAGCCAGCTGTTCACCTGGCCGAGGACGTTGGGCTTCCACCCCTCGCGTGAGGCGATGAACGATTCCAATTGCGGTTGCAGATCGCCCAGTGGCAGGTACCAATGCGTCGTCTCGCGCAGTTCTGGAATCGCGTCGGACAGCGTCGAGCGTGGGTCGATCAGTTCGGACGGCGACAGGCTCGATCCGCACTTCTCGCATTGATCTCCGAATGCCTCCTCGTAACCGCAGTTGGGGCACGTGCCCTTGACGAAGCGGTCGGCGAGAAAGAGTTCGGCGGCCGGGTCGTAGAGTTGCTCTTCGGTCCGCGTCGTCAGGTGGCCGCCTTTCCACAGTGTGCGGAAGAAATCTTGCGCCGTCCGATAGTGAATCGGGCGCGACGTTCGGCTATAGTGGTCGAACGAAATGCCCGCCGCGCGCAATCCGCCTTCGATGACCGGGTGGAACGTGTCGATTACCTCCTGGGGCGTCCGTCCTTCCTGCTGAGCGCGCATCAGAATCGCGACGCCGCCCTCGTCTGAGCCGCACACGTAGACGACGTTCTCGCCTCGGAGCCGCAGGTAGCGGACGTAGAAATCGGCAGGCAGGTAGGCACCGGCCAAGTGTCCCAGGTGGATCGGTCCGTTGGCGTACGGCAGCGCGGACGTGACGAGAGTGCGGGAGAAGCGTTCGGACGCAGGAGTGAGCCATCGGCGCGCGGACCGATCGTGGGATCGACAAGCACGCTTCAACAAGTAGTCGGAATGCCCTCTAAGTTTCGAGCCATTCTCGGCCAAACACTGGGCGAAGGGTGCTCCTCCGGCTTCGGCTATCCTTCGCTGGTTTGTTTGCAAATAGTGAATTCGCATCGCATCTTGGGTCAGCTTCATCCCACTGTCGCTCCTACCAATGGGGACTTGTTTCACTCACAACACCCCAGTTCCATGCGTATTCGCTACGCCCTCTCCCTCATCGCCATCGTCTCGCTGGCGACCCTGCCCTTTACGGCAGCAGCCCAGCGAACCCCCGAACTGCCAAGCGGCACGCTCAGCATTTCGGGCAATCAACTCAGCCCCGAACCACCCGGCGTCCATTCGGGCAGCCACCTGACGACAGGTGCCGCCTACGTCTCTCCCATTCTAGAAGCCAGTGCGCCGTTTTCGCTCGCCGGCCCATTCTGGAAGCCGTCCGCCTCGTCGGGTGAAGTCTCGGTTGCCCTGCGCGCCAGCATCGACGGCGTCGCGTGGAGCGAGTGGGTATCGACGGGACACAGCGCGCCCGTCGAATCCGAAAACGGATTGACCGGTCTTGCCACAGGCGGATGGTCGGCCGAGCCGGTCCTCTTTGGCCGAGGCAACCGATTTATCCAGGTGCGCGTCGCGTCCGCTGACGGTTCGGCTGGCACTCCCGACCTGGACAAGCTGTCAGTCTACTACATCGACTCCGCGCCCGGTCCGGACGGCCCCGATGCCGCTCACGAGCAGCGCTTCGCCGAAGAGCGGGTGGCGTTCGAGCAGTCGGCTTCGATGCAGGTCGCCGCGCCGCGCATCTACGCCCGTAGCGAGTGGGGGGCGCGTAGTCCACGCTCGTCCTGGAGCTACACGACGGCGACCCACCTCGCGATGCACCACAGCGCGTCGACCGTCTGACGGCAACGCCGACACGTGGAGCGAGTGCGCCGCCGCCGTACGCGGCGTGCAGAACTTCCACATGAACGTCAACGGGTGGAGCGACATCGGCTACAACTACCTGGTCTGCCCGACGGGCGACATTTTCGCCGGGCGCGAGGACACCAACAACAGCAGCGATGTCGTCGGCGCGCACGACAGCCGCAACCGAGGCAGCGTCGGCGTCAACGGGCTGGGCTACTACCATCCGCCCTACAACCAGTCGCCGACCAACGCGATGATCGACGGATTCGCCGATCTGTTCGCGTGGATCGCCGATCGCAGAGGCATCGATCCGTCGGGGTCGAGCTTTTATAGCGCGCACGGTGCGACGATGCAGAACATCTACGGACACCGTCAGGTGAGCGCAACAGCGTGCCCCGGCGATGGCCTCTTCGCCTTTAAGCCGACCGTCATCACGCGGACGGAAGCCCGTTTGGCCGGAACGGCACCGGGACTGACGGCCCTCTGGCAGCGCAACGGCGCGCTGGGCGGACGCCCCTCGTGGTTCTCGTCTACCGCCAAGTACCGAGCGCGGACTGGCGTACGCACGCGTCGGCAGTCAGGAGCGGCTCTACGTCGTCAGCCGAGGCGGCGGAACGTCGGTGCGCATCCTCAACGCCACTACCGGTTCGGATGTGGGCACACTCTCGACGAGCGGCATTAGCGGCGGCACGTTCGCGCTCAACGACATCGAGAGTTCGAGCGACGGCGACCTGTTCGCCGCCAACCTGACGACCAACACGATCGACACGCGCTTCCGCGTCTACCGCTGGTCCAGCGAGTCCGCCGCGCCCGTCCGCGTGATAGACTTCCGCACCTGGTCGACTCCGCTGCGTCTGGGCGATCACATCACGGTTACGGGGTCGGCCGCCGACAACTCGCTTACGATCTACGCGCCCGCTTCGGGCGGCAGCTACGTCGTCGCCTTCACCACGAGCAACGGCGGCGCCTCGTTTTCGCCGACTTACCTCAACGTGTCGAGCGGCGGCACGCTGGGGCAGAACCCGGCCGTGGCCCCTTTCGCCAGTGATTTCTACGTCGCCTCGCGCGGCGTCGGCGCGCAGCACTACACCTCGACGGGCGCGCTGATCGGCTCGGCTCCCGGATCGGCCGTTCCGGCAACGGTGGGCTCGGCCAAGAGCTTCGCCTCGTACGGCTCGTCGACGCGCAAGTACCTGGCGCTGTTCGACTTCAACAGTGGCTCCAACCATGGAGGCTATCTGCGCGTAGCCGATGTGACGACCGGGGCATCCAGCGCACAAGCCGCAGGACAGACACCGTGGCTAGGCGGAGCGAGCAATCCCAACGGCGCGGGCGACGTGGCTGTCAAGAGCAACAACGACGGCACGTTTGACCTCTTCGTACTCTCCACCAACAATGGACTCGCTGCCTACCGAATGGAATCCGGTTCGTCCTCCAAAAACGCTCCTCAGGAGGTGCCGGTTGCCGCGCCGACGTTTGCGTTTCACGGCACGCACCCCAACCCCACCTCGGGCAGCGCGACCGTAGCGTACGACCTGCCCGACCGAGCTGCCGTCTCACTCGAAGTCTACGACCTGCTCGGCCGCCGCGTAGCTGCTCAGCCGGAGGTGCACGAACCGTCAGGCCCGCGGAGCCGCACGCTCGAAATGGCCCACCTGCCCAGTGGCGTCTACCTCGTTCGGTTGCGCGCCGGAGAACGCGTGACGACTTCGCGGCTGACTCTTGTCACCCGATAGACGTTCGAAAAATCCGATAGGGCCTCTAGCAGTCATGTGCTAGAGGCCCTATCGGATTTTCAAGCAAGCGGGTAAAGTCTTGGCCGAACAGAAACGAGCAGCCGCCTGGCTAGGTCAACGGTTCGACGGTGACGCGGCGACTGTCAGGCTGCTTCGCGCGCCGTCTGCTCTTCCACTCGGGCTTGCCTCGCCTGAGCTTGCCGCCACGCGCACGCTCCAAAGGCCAGCGCGTATCCGGCCGCGACCACCTGCATTACGGTTTCGTGGAGACCGACGGCGTACGTAACGAAGAACAGCGCAGCGGCGGACAAAAGAAGGATCAACGCGCGGCTTCCGGCGCTGAAAAAGGAGCAGAGAACAAGCATGGGGAACGGCAGATCGGAGGGAATGGCGCACGCGGCGCCCGATTGATGTCGCCCATAAATATGCGGGATCGCTGGGGTTTATGCAAACAACCCGTTACGGCACACGGGTTGCCCGTAGTTTCCGCATTCCCACCTCGCACCACCGATGTCCGACTCGCTCGCTCCCCGACAGGCTACCGTTCACCGCAAGACGGCCGAAACCGACGTGCGCGTCACCCTCCGCCTCGATCCGCGGACGGACAACGAGCGCGGCTACTCGAACAAGACAGGCGTCGGCTTTCTCGACCACATGCTCGACCTGTTCGCGCGCCACGGCGGATTCGGACTCGACGCGACGTGCGACGGAGACCTGCACGTCGACGATCACCACACGACTGAGGATGTCGGCATCGCGCTCGGACAGGCGCTCCGCGAGGCGCTGGGCGACAAGGCCTACGTCGCGCGCTACGGGCACGCCTACGTGCCGATGGACGAAGCGCTCGCCCGCGCCGTCGTCGATCTGTCGGGACGATTCTATTTGGTCTTCGACGCCGAGTTTTCGCGCCCCACCGTCGGCGACCTGTCGACCGAGATGGTGTCGCACTTCTTCTACTCGATGGCCGAGCAGGCACGGATGAACCTGCATGTCGATTTGCTCCGTGGGACGAATGCGCACCACCAGGTCGAGGCGATTTTCAAGGCCGTCGCTCGGGCGCTCCGCGTAGCCGTTGCGCGTAACCCTGATGGCGACCGCTTGCCCTCGACGAAAGAAGCGTTGTGACGCGACTCACGCGCGCTTCCCGAACCGCTGTAGTTGTCGCGGGTACGGACCGGCTGTTTTTCTCTCGCCTCAGGCGCCCATGATCACGCTCATCGACTACGGCATCGGCAACCTGCGCTCGATCGAAAAGGCGTTCAACGCCGTCGGTGTCGACGTGCTGCGGACCGACGATCCTGATCGCATCGCCCAGGCCGAGCGGCTGGCGCTTCCGGGCGTCGGCGCGTTTGGGGCCTGCCGGAGCGAACTGGATCGGCTCGAACTCGTCCGCCCCATCCTGGACGCCGTGCAGTCCGGAACGCCGCTACTCGGGATCTGCGTCGGAATGCAACTGCTCTTCGACGCGAGCGAGGAAATGGGCGTTACACCCGGCCTGGGTTTGCTGCCCGGGCGCGTCGTCCGCTTTGCGCCCGGGCTCACCGAGTCGCACGGCGACGGGCAACCGCGCCGCTTGAAGGTGCCCCACATGGGATGGAGCCGGGTCGCCTCGACCGATTCACCGCTGCTCGACGGGCTGGGCGGCGACGCGGACACCGCTCCGCACTACTACTTCGTTCACAGCTACCATGCCGCTCCCGACGACGACTCCGACGTGCTCGGATGGGCGACCTACGGCGAGCGCTTTCCGGCCGTCGTCGGGCGCGAGCGCGTGTTCGGCGTGCAGTTCCACCCCGAGAAGAGCCAGCACGCCGGACTTCGGCTGCTCAAGAACTTCGCCTCCCTCCCGCTTTAATCCGCACCGATGCTCCTCGTCATTCCAGCCATCGACCTACGCGGAGGTCGCTGCGTGCGGCTCCATCAGGGGTCGTACGAGCGCGAGACCGTTTACTTCGAAGACCCTGTCGAGATGGCGTGTCTTTGGCGCGTGATGAACGCCAAAGTGCTGCACGTCGTCGACCTCGACGCGGCGCGCGGCGGCAGCGAGGACCGCGCCGACAACCGCGACGTGATCGCCCGGATCGCGCGTAAACTCGACGTGCCGGTCCAGGTCGGCGGTGGCATCCGGACGATGGAGGACGTGGAGCACGCGCTTGAACTGGGCGTGGCACGCGTAATCCTGGGGACGGCAGCCGTTCGCAATCCGGATCTGGTCGACGAATGCGTGGGGCGATTCGGGGCGAGCAAAGTAGTCGTCGGCATCGACGCCAAGAACGGCGAGGTCAAGCTGGCCGGCTGGCTCGAGGCGAGCGGCGTCGACGCGGTCGATCTGGCGCTCGACATGGAAAAACGAGGCTGCACACGCTTCATCTACACCGACATCTCACGCGACGGCACGCTGGCCGGTCCCAACCTCGAAGCGTACCGCGAACTCGGACGGCAACTCACGACGGCCCGGATCACGGCGTCGGGCGGCGTCGGTGGCTACCGCGACCTGCTCGCGCTCGAGACACTGGCCGACGTACGGGTCGACTCCGTCGTCGTCGGCAAGGCGCTCTACGAAAACAAGTTTCCCTGCCAGCGCTTCTGGTGCTGGCACGAGAAGGAAGGCGTCGACACCGATTGCTTCTCGACCGCCTCTCTTGCCGAACGAGCCGACGCATGACCGCCAAGCGCATCATTCCCTGCCTCGACGTAGCCAACGGACGCGTCGTCAAAGGCGTCAACTTCGTCGATTTAGTCGATGCAGGCGACCCGGTCGAGCAGGCCCGCTTCTACGACGAGTCGGGCGCCGACGAGTTGGTCTTCCTCGACATCACGGCGACGCACGAGAACAGAGGCATCATGCACCACGTCGTGCGCCGAGCGGCCGACCAGGTGTTCATCCCGCTGACAGTAGGCGGCGGCCTACGCACCCTCGAAGACATCCGCGCTATGCTGCACGCCGGAGCCGACAAGGTGTCGCTCAACTCCGCCGCCCTGCGGACGCCCGAACTGATCAGCGAGGGCGCACGAGAGTTCGGATCGCAGTGCATCGTCGTCGCCATCGACGCCAAGCAGGTCAGCGAAGGCCGATGGGAGGTCTTCACCCACGGCGGCCGCAAGCCGACCGACATCGACGCTCTGGGGTGGGCGGTCGAGGCCGAGCGCCGAGGCGCGGGCGAACTGCTCGTCACCAGCATGGACCGCGACGGCACCAAGGCGGGCTACGACATCGCCCTGCTCAACCGCCTGAGCGACGCCGTCTCGATCCCCGTCATCGCCTCGGGCGGAGCCGGAACGCTCGACCACCTGGCCGATGGTCTGCAGCACGGAAGGGCCGACGCCGTCCTCGCCGCCTCGATCTTCCACTTTCGCGAACACACCGTCGCCGACGCCAAGGACCACCTGCGCGCGCGCGGCATCGCCGTCCGCGACCTCGCCGCCGACCTGCTCCCCGCCTGACGATGGACACCGACCGACCGCTTCGCCTGCTCCGCATCTCGGCCGTCGTAGTGGCGATCGCGGGCGTAATCTCGGCGGTCTGGCTGGGCGCCCAGGTCGTGCTGCATCCGGCCCAGGCGCGGCAGTTCGGTAAGTACGGCGAGGCGGTCCCCTACTGGATTCCGCTGGCCCTGTTCGTCGGCGCGGGTATGCTGGGCTGCGGCTACGTGTTCTGGCGCGCCGCCCAGCGGCTCAGCGCGGGCGAGGACCTGCACGCCAACAGCTACCGCAAGAAACCTGAACGGCGCGAGCAGTAGCCCACCCATACCCTCCACTTCGCCGATGCATCGCCTCCTGCCCCTCGCGCTCCTGCTCGCCGCCTGCGGACCCGCCGAACAGGATGCGCCGCTCGCTCCCCTCGGTACGCTCGAAGTCGTCCGCGACACGATAGCGACCCTTGCCGAAGAACCCGCACCGCTCGGCGTCGACACGACGATCTTCCGCACGATCCCGGTCAACCTGGAAGGCCGGATGGCGCAGGTCTCGTTTCACGTACGCGGCGATCTCGTGGGACGAGCCGCTCGACTACACGACGGCGATTGTTTCGTACGGCGACACTCTATTCTTTGCGAAATCCATGACAGATGGAGCACACTACTACTGCACGGAGGACAGCAGCGCCCCAGAGGATATTGCGGCGTGTCAAAAGGCAGTTTCTAACAATAAGCCATGCGAATGCGCTACATACTGACACGCTTATGGCGCAAGAAGATCCACGCCCGTGGATAGACGAGAACTGGACTTATAATGCGAAGGAGCACTTCAAGCGAATGGGTTATGACGAAAATGCAGCGTCACGAGCCGCAAATAAGTTCTTCCGCACTTTTGAAGGACGTAATGTTCTCACACTCGAAGTTTCTGATGGCGCTAGCGGTGGTTTGGCCTACGTCCTCGCTCCCAGGGTCAACCGCTTCGTCCAGATCTTCGCACCTTAATCCATCCGCTGCCGGACGGCTTCGAACAGCAGCACGCCCGCTGCGACGCTCGCGTTGAGGCTTTCGACGGCTCCGGGCATCGGGATCGAGACCAGGCCGTCGCAGGCTTTGGCGACCGATGCGCTCAGGCCGTTTTTCTCGCTGCCGACGACCAGGATCGTCGCGCGCGCCCAGTCCCACGCGGTGTGGGCGGTCTGGCTCGTGCCTTCGGCGCCGACGATCCAGTAGCCGCGTTCCTTGGCCGACTTCGAGCATCGTCGCCATTTTGTCGACCCGAGCGATGGGTAGTTGGAGTGCGGTCCCGGCGCTGGCTTTGAGGGCGGTCGCGCCGATGGGGGCAGCTCCTTTACTGCTCACGAGCACGCCCAACACGCCCGCCGCCGCCGCACTGCGCAGGATGGCACCGACGTTGAACGGGTCTTCCAATCCGTCCAGGGCGAGCAGGAGCGGCGTGCGCTCTTTCACGTCGTCGAGCGTCGGGGCGATGGTCGAGAAGAGCGCGTCGGCGTCGGCGTAGGTGACGGCCGAAACCAAGGCGACGGCTCCCTGGTGGTTGATGCCGGGCGCGAGGGCGTTCAAGCGCTTCTGCGGCACGAACTGGACCTGCAAACCCGCTGCGCGCGACATTCCGGCGATCTGTTTGAGCGTACCCGTGTCGTTTTGCAGGTAGATCCGCTCGACTCGGCCCGGATCGCGCTCGACGATTTCGCGCACGGCGTTGCGCCCAGCGAGGACGGCTTCCTGGTAGTCGAGGTCGGACATGGCGAAGGCAGGGATGCTGAGACGAAAAAAGCCCCGGCGCGACGTGCGCACCGGGGCCGGAGCCGATAAGCGGATTCGAACCGCTGACCTGTTCATTACGAATGAACCGCTCTACCAACTGAGCTATATCGGCAGGACACCAAAAGTACGCCGATGACCTGCGGCTGTCAACTGGCGCGCGCATCTTCACTCGTATCTCAACGCGCATCCACCGCTCGGCTTGGGCGTTGACTTGCATTTCCATCCGACGCCACTTTTATGCCCGACCCACTTCTCCGCCTGCGCAACTGTCTCGCTCCGATTCACGACCTCAGTGCAGCAGCAGCCGTCCTCGAGTGGGACCAGGAAACCTACCTCCCGGCCGCCGCAAACACCGCTCGGTCGAACCAGGTCGCCACGCTGCGGACGCTGGCGCACGAGAGGCTGACGAGCGACGAAACCGTCCAGGCTGTCGCCGATGCCCAACCGCTGCTGGCCGAACTGGAAGCGCGAGACGATGACGACGCCATCTTCGACGCTGGCCTGATCCGCGAAACCGCCCGCGATCTCGCACACGCGCAGAAGCTGTCGTCCGACTTCGTGAGCCGACGAGCAACGGCCATCGGGCTCGCCAAAGAAGCCTGGCGACACGCACGCGAGACCGACGACTTCGATCACTACGCGCCGCACCTGGAAACCATCGTCGCTCTCAACCGAGAACTGGCAGATCTGCTCGGCTACGAGGATCACCCGTACGACGCCCTGCTCGACCAGTTCGAACCCGGCGCGACGACGGCTCAGCTCCAGCAGGTGTTTGGCGATCTGCGCGAACGGTTGGTTCCCATCGTCCAGACCCTGTCCGAACGCAAACAGCCCGGCCTCGACGCCGTAAGTGGCGACTTCCCCGCCGACGCGCAGTGGGTTCTGGGAATGCAGGCGCTGGCCGACATCGGCTTCGATTTGTCGCGCGGGCGGCAGGACGTGTCGGCGCACCCGTTCACGACGACGTTCGACCGTACCGACGTGCGCATCACGACGCGCATCGACCCGCACTATTTCCCGTCCGCCTTCTCATCGACGATGCACGAGGCGGGGCACGGGATGTATGAGCAGGGTGTCGATCCGAGAACCGCGCGGACACCGCTGGCCGAGGGCACGTCACTCGGGATGCACGAGTCGCAGTCGCGGCTGTGGGAGAACCTGGTCGGACGGAGCCGTCCCTTCTGGTCGCACTACTGGCCTCAGACTCAGGCTGCTTTCCCCCATGCGCTGTCGGGTGTGACGCTGGACGAGTTCTACGCGTCGATGAACCACGTCGCCCCATCGCCCATCCGCGTCGAGGCCGACGAGGTGACGTACAACCTGCACATCATGCTGCGGATGGAACTGGAGACTCGCGCTGATCGAGGGCACGCTGAAGGTCGCCGATCTGCCGTCGGCCTGGAACGATGCGATGGAGAACTACCTGGGGATCCGGCCCGCGAGCGACGCCGAGGGCGTGCTCCAAGACGTGCACTGGAGCCTGGGCACGATCGGATATTTCCCGACGTACGCGCTGGGCAACCTGATGTCGGCGATGCTGTGGGACGCCTGCGACCGCGACTTGACGCCTGCGCACGGCTCGCTCGACGAGCAAATGGCACGCGGCGAGTTCGCCCCGTTGCTCGGTTGGATGCGCACGCACGTCCACCGCTGGGGACGTGCCAAGAGGGCTGAACGCATCCTGCGCGACGCCACAGGTGGCCCGCTCACCGCCGAACCGTGGCTCGCCTACATCGCGCGCAAATACGGCGTGTGACGGATTCAGGAAAGGCACGTCGAAGCTCGGATCGGTGCGTCACCGATGTTCTCTGCGGGCGCCGAGGCGAGTCTGAGATGAGGACATGACGTCTCGGAGATCGGCCCCATCTCGATCCGACCAAGTAGGCATGGAGCGGGCAGTACAATGCATCCCGCCTCGGTGTGGCCAGCTTGGACGATTTCAGTCCGAGCAGCGCAGTGTACGCAGGAGCGAGTCCAGCTTGGATCTTTTGCTCCTTTTCGATCAAGAGGAAGGGCGGGCCTGGGCAGCAGAAGAGAGATGCGCCCCTACTTCCCTACTTTCCGCTCAACTCCCCGCAAATCCGCGCGATGACCGACACCGCAGCCAAGGCCGCCACCTGGGCCGACCGCCCCGCTCTCCAGCAGCCGACGTATCCGGACGCCACTGACCTCGACCGCGTGCTGGCGCATCTTCGCAGCCTACCGCCCCTCGTCACGTCGTGGGAAATCCGCCGCTTGAAGGGGCACCTCGCCGAGGCCGCCGCGGGTAAGCGCTTCTTGCTGCAGGGAGGCGACTGCGCCGAGAGCTTTGCGGAGTGCCGCGACGAGATCATCACGAGCCGCCTCAAAGTGCTGATGCAGATGAGCCTGGTGCTCGTCCACGGCCTGCGCAAACCCGTTGTCCGCGTCGGGCGCGTGGCGGGGCAGTACGCCAAACCGCGCTCGTCCGACGATGAGGTGCGAGGCGACGTGACGCTGCCGTCCTACCGCGGCGACATTATCAACGGGCCGGACTTCACACCCGAGGATCGCATTCCCGACCCCGACCGGTTGCTGCGCGCCTACTACAAATCCGCGCTGACGCTCAACTTCATCCGGGCGCTGAGCGAGGGTGGATTCGCCAACATGCACCACCCCGAGTATTGGAATCTGCGCTGGGCGGGTGATTCGGGGCACGCCGACGCCTACGACCGCATCGTACGCAGCATTCGGGAGGGCTTGGAATTTGTCGGCACGCTCACCAGCGCCAACCTGCATGACTTGGAGCGCGTCGAGTTTTACACGTCTCACGAAGCCCTGCTGCTCAAGTTCGAGGAAGCGTTGACGCGGACCGTCCCGCGCCGCGAGGAGCCGTACAACCTGGGCACCCATTTCCCCTGGATCGGCATGCGGACGGCCGCCGTCGACCAGGCGCATGTGGCCTACATGACCGAAATCGCCAACCCGATCGCCGTCAAAATCGGTCCGGGCATGACGCCCTCCTGGCTGCGCGACCTGATGAACACGCTCGATCCCAACGACGAGCCGGGGCGGCTGACACTGATCGTGCGGATGGGCGTCGATGGTGTCGAGGACACGCTGCCCGGCTTGATCGAAACCGTTCGCAAGGAAGGCCGGACCGTCCTGTGGGTGTCCGACCCGATGCACGGTAACACGCGCACAACGGCCGAAGGGCACAAAACGCGCCGATTCGACGACATCCTGTCCGAAGTCGACCAGTCGGTCCGTATCCACGCCGCCCACGACTCGCGGCTCGGAGGCGTCCACCTCGAGCTGACGGGCGAGGACGTGACCGAATGCACCGGCGGCGCGCGCGGACTGGCCGACGCCGACCTCCACCGCGCCTACCGCTCCCAGGTCGATCCGCGCCTCAACGCCGAGCAGGCGCTCGAGATGGCGCTCCGCATCAGCAGCCTGTTCCGCACGCTCCACGCGTAAGTACCCCGACCGCTCGTTCTCGGCCCGCCGGTTCGGTTATCTTGACGGTCCCGCTTTCCATCTGCCCCTGCCTGTGACCCGCCGCACGTTCGTGACCTCTACCGCCGCTGCCTCGGCCGCCCTGACTATTTCAGCCTGCACGGGCTCGTCCATTCTCGCCGACCTCGAACCCGAAGCTGGACGCGTCGCTGCCGGACGGCTCGTCATGATCGACCTGCCCGGCCCCGATCTCGACGCCGAGAGCGTCGCTCGGATCAAGCGCTACGGCGTGACGGGCGTCTGCCTGTTCGGGCGCAACATCCAGAGCGAAGACCAGCTGCGCGGCCTGTGCGAGAGCCTCCGCGTCGTCATGGGGCCGGACGCGCTGATCGGTATCGATCAGGAAGGGGGTGGCGTGATCCGCACGCGGACGATGCCTTATCCGCCCTCGGCGATGAGCTTGGGCGCGGCGAACGACGCCGAAATGGCCCGCAGCGTCGGAGCGGCAACGGCGCGCGGACTGAAGTCGATGGGGGTAAACTGGAATTTCGCTCCGGTCCTGGACGTGAACAACAACGCCTCGAACCCCGTCATCGGCGACCGCTCGTTCGGGCAGGACCCCGACCTGGTCGCCCGCATGGGACTCGCCTGGTCGGAAGGCTCCAAGGCCGAAGGCGTCGCGACGTGCGTCAAGCACTTCCCCGGACACGGCGACACGCTCGTCGACAGTCATTACGGGCTTCCCTCGGTCGACAAGTCGATGGACGAGCTGATGGCGCTCGAACTGCTGCCGTTCCGTCGCGCTGCCGAGGCAGGCGTGCCGTGCGTAATGACCTCGCACATCGTTTTCCCCGCTCTCGACCCCGACCGACCGGCCACGCTGAGCAAGCCGATCCTGACCGGTCTGCTGCGCGAGCAGTTCGGTTTCGACGGCGTGATCTGCACCGACGCTATGGACATGCAGGCCATCTCGGGCCGCTACGGTCGCGGAGAGGCCGCCCTGATGGCCCTCGAAGCCGGAGCCGACTTGGTGATGGCGATCGCGCACGGAAACGGCTCCGCCCAGGACGAGACGTTGGAAGTCGTCGCGGAAGCGCTCGACTCGGGCCGCATCTCCAAACGCGACGCCCAAGCCAAAGCCGACCGCCTGACCGCCCTCGCCGCTCGCTTCCCCGTCGAGGTAGGCGTCTATCCCGGAACGCAGCGCAGCGCGGACACCGACCTGATGGAACGGGCCTGGGCGGCAGGACTCACGACCGTCGGCGACGCGCGTCCGCTTGGCGGGCAACCGTTCACGCTCGTCGCTGCCCGAGCGGCCGAAGGCGGCGGCGCTTCGGACGCCGGACTGACCGGATCCCAACTCGTCGCCAAACTCACCGACGCGTTCGACATCCGCGTTGCCTTGTTCGACCCGGGTGATCCGCTGGGCACGATAGGCGAAATTGAACGCGTTCACCGCCCAGGTACTCCCATCGTCATCGCGACGACGCAGCGCCGCCGCCTAGGCGAGCCGCTAACTCTCCTGGCGCAGCAACTGGAGCCCGCACTTCACCTCTGCCTGTGGAATCCGTATGCCACGCTCGACGTGCCGGCGCCCGCGCTGGTCTCGTTCGGCTTCCGCCCCGAGGCCCTCGACGCGCTGGTGAGCTGGATGAAAGGCGACGAAACTGCAACCGGAACGCTTCCCATCGAGTTGAGCATGTGACAGTCGGGCGTCTCGCCTGATTTTGAGATACCACCTCTTCCCTCGCCTCATGCCAATCCCGCAGTTCCACCTTTTCGTCGTCGACGACGACCCCAACGTATCCGAAGCGCTCGACGTGTTCTTCGACGACAACGGCTTTCAGACCACGATGGCCGATAACGGCGAGGACGCGCTCGCCAGACTCAAAGAAACACCTGAGGCATTCGATGCCGTCCTGCTGGACGTGTCGCTGCCCGGCATGAGTGGCTTCGAGGTGCTCGAAGCCTCGCAGACCATCGACCGCTTCACCTCGCCCGTCATTATGCTGACCGGCAGGGGCGAACCCGAGGCCAAGCTGACCTCGTTCGGTTTGGGCGCCGATGATTACGTCGTCAAGCCGTTCAACCCCGACGAACTATTGGCCCGCGTACGCGCCATCCTAACGCGCACGCAGCGTCCGGACCGCACGCCGATGGACGTTTACGACATCGGCGACGTGTCGATCAACTTCTCGACTCACGAGGCGACGAGCAAGGGCGAACCCATCGCGTTCACTGCGCTCGAGTACGACATCCTGCGCTACCTCATCCTGAACCGCGGCCAGACGGTCACGCGCCGCCAGTTGCTCACCGACGTGTGGGGCATCGATCAGGACATCGTCACGCGCACGATCGATAGGCACATGGCTTCGGTACGTAAGAAGATCGAGCCGGACCCGACCGTTCCGGTCTACATCGAAACGGTCTACGGCATCGGTTACCGCTTCAAAGGCTGAACGTGTTCGCTACGCTGACCTTCCGCCTCGGATGCTACGGCGTCCGGGGCGTTCTTGCGCTTGGTAGGATGTCAAAGCTAGGTCGCGTTCCTCTCCCCCATTCTGATCGAAGCCGAAGAACTTCCTTCGTGTGGTGGAGAGAGGCTCAGGAAGACGAGATGCTACCCGTCCAAGTCCCCAGCGAGAGCCGCCGCGAGGTAAGGCGCGGTCCGGCTGTCCGTCGCCTGAGCTACTTGGGCCGGAGTGCCCTGTGCTACGATTTGCCCTCCTTCATCGCCCGCACCGGGTCCGACATCGATCACCCAGTCGCTGCCAGCGATCAGTTGCATGTCGTGCTCTACCGCGATCACGGTGTGCCCTGCATCGACCAGGCGAGCCAGTTGGCTCGACAGCCGGTCCACATCGGCGGGGTGTAGGCCGGTCGTGGGTTCGTCGAGAAGGTAGAGCGTGCGACCGCGTCCGGTGCGCTGCAACTCGGTCGCCAGTTTGACGCGTTGCGCCTCGCCGCCCGACAGTTCGGTAGCGGGCTGACCCAGGCGCAGGTAGCCGAGACCCACCTCGCGTAGGGTGTCGAGGCTGCGGAAGACGGCCGCATCGTCCCGGAAAAAGTCCCGACCGGCGTCGACGGTCAGCGATAGTACGTCGGCGATGGTGCGGCCACGGTATTTCACCTCCAGTGTTTGGGCGTTGTACCGCGCACCGTCGCAGACCGGACAGGGCGCGTATACGCTGGGCAGAAAGAGCAACTCGACCGTCACCCAACCCTCGCCCTGACAGTGCTCGCAGCGTCCACTTTTTACGTTGAACGAAAAACGCCCCGGTTTGTAGCGTCGCTCCCTCGCCAGCGGAGTGGCGGCAAACAACTTGCGGACGTGGTCGAACAGGCCCGTGTAGGTGGCCAGATTGCTCCGGGGCGTGCGACCAATCGGCTTTTGGTCGACCATCACCAATCGAGACAGTGAGGCCGCGTCGCCTTCGAGCTTGGCTACGGTTGCGGGTGCCGACTCGGCGCTCGAATCGTCCTCGTCGTCTGTCTCTTCGGTCTGCCTTGCGCCCTGGCCGAAGTACGCTTCGAGCGTGCCGGCCAGCACCTGGCTGACGAGCGTCGACTTGCCCGATCCCGATACGCCCGTCACGCAGGTCAGCACACCAAGCGGAAATCGGACGCCGAGGCCGTCGAGGTTGTGACGCGTGACATCGCTCAGCTCCAGCCATCCGGCAGGCGAGCGGGGATGGTGGCGCTCTCTGCGATTCGTTCCAAACAAGTAGTCGGCGGTTTTGGAAGCTGCCACGTCTCGCAGATCCTCCGTCGGACCGCTGAATACGATCTCGCCGCCCTGCTCACCGGCCCCCGGTCCCACATCGACAATCCAATCGGCACGACGCACGATGTCGAGGTCGTGCTCGACGACGAACAGTGAGTTACCGGCCGCTTTCAGGCCGTCTAAGGCTGACAGCAGCGCCTCGGTGTCGGCAGGATGCAACCCCGCCGATGGCTCGTCGAGGACGTAAACGACGCCAAACAGATTGGAATACAGTTGGGTGGCCAGACGCAGCCGCTGCATCTCGCCCGGTGAGAGCGTGGGCGTCGAGCGCTCCAGCTGGAGATAGCCCAGTCCGAGGTCCAGCAGCACCTCCAGCCGAGCGACAACGTCATGTGCCAGCCGCTGCCGAGCCAGGGCCTGCTCGGGGTAGTGCTGCGCGAGACGAGAACGCTCATCCTCCTGACCGTCGGCGAAGGGGCGCAGCAACTCGGACACCTCTTTGAGCGACAGGCGCGAGAAGTCGGTGATGTCGTAGCCTGCGAACGTGACGGCCAGCGCGTCGGCCCGCAGCCGTTTGCCCCTGCACAGCGGACACTCTTCGGCGACCATATAGGTTTGCGCTCGGCGCCTCATCGCCCCGCTCTTCGACGTGCCGAACGTGTGCAGGACGTATCGCTGAGCGCTGGTGAACGTTCCTTTGTAGTTGGGGGAAAGACCGCGCTCGATCGCGCTCCGCGTCTCCTCGGGACTCAGACCTCTGTAGACCGGCTCGACGGGTTGCTCGTCGGTGAACAGGATCCAGTCGCGCGTCTCCTGGGGCAGATCGCGCCACGGCACGTCCACGTCGACGCCGCGCGTCACCAGGATGTCGCGCTGGTTGTGGCCGGCCCACGCCTGAGGCCAGGCGGCAACCGCTCGTTGGCGAATCGTGAGCGACGGGTCCGGTACCATCGACTCCTCGGTCACTGTGTAGATCCGCCCTTGCCCATGACACTCGGGACAGGCTCCTTCGGGCGTATTGGGCGAAAACCCCTCGGCATAGACGATAGGTTGCCCCGGCGGATACTGGCCGGCGCGCGAGAACAGCATCCGCACCAGATTCGACAGCGTCGTCACGCTTCCCACCGAAGAGCGGGCGGTAGGCGCACCTCGCTGCTGCTGCAACGCCACGGCCGGAGGCAGCCCTTCGATGGCGTCTACCTTGGGCGCGCTCACCTGGTGGAAGAGGCGACGTGCATACGGCGAAACCGATTCGAGGTAGCGCCGCTGGGCCTCCGCATAGAGCGTCCCGAATGCCAGAGACGACTTACCCGAACCAGACACCCCGGTGAACACCACTAGCGCGTCACGCGGCACCTGCACCGACAGATCTTTGAGGTTGTTCTCGCGCGCGCCGCGTACGTGCACGAAGCCGGAAAACTCAGAATTGGCCATCACAAATAAGGCAACCTCATTGCCACCCTCTTTTCAACCCGCAAAGGCGCCGCTCTACGACGCCACGAGATAGGGAAACGAGGCAAGAGCCACAACAAGGCTGCGACACGTCGGAAATGACTAGCGGGACGAGGTCGCCACGCAGTATCACGCCGCCGTGGCACCGACGAGTTTGTAGCCGATGCCGTAGACGCTGCGGATGGCCCACGAGTCTTCATCGGTTCCGTCCATCACCTTGCGCAGAGCATTGACGTGGCGGTCGATGGTACGGGTTTCGACCTCGCTGGGTAGGTTCCATACGTCGCGCAGCAGCTGCTTGCGGCTGACGGTACGCCCGCGATAGACGATGAAGTAGCGCAGCAGTCGGTACTCGAGGTCAGTGAGTTCGACCGGGCTTCCCTCACGCGTGATCTCTCCGGTGTCCAGGTTGACGCGTAGGCCTCCCACGTCGTACGTGCCTTTGGTCTGATCCTCGGCGGGCTTGGCGCGCTTGAGGACGACCTGGACGCGGGCAAGCAGTTCTTCTGTCGAGAATGGCTTGGTCAGGTAGTCGTCGGCGCCGAGCTCGTAGCCGCGCATTCGGTCTTCGTGTCCCCCCAAGCCGGTGAGCATGAGGACAGGCGTCGAGACGCCACGCGCGCGCATCTCGCGGAGCACGTCAAACCCCATTTTGCCGGGCAGTTTGGCGTCGAGCACGACCAGGTCGTATCCGGGCAGCGAGGAGGCGTTGTCCAGACCCGAATCGCCGTCGTTGACTACGGTGATGTCGTAGCCCTGGGCTTCGAGATAGAGCTGGAGGCCCGTGCTGAGTTGCGGGTCGTCTTCTACGATAAGCAGGCGCTCGGCGGGTGAGTCAGCGTACATGCGGAGGTGGGGCGGGAGAGAGATGAGAGCGCGCCGGAGGAGCAAGGCAACACGTTAGAATGGTACTCCCGCAGCCCGCACCGGGCTGTGAACCTATGGAAACACAGTCCGGGCGCTGGTCACGAAACCCTGGCGCCCGCATTCGCATAGTGCGCCGCCATGACCCTACCTCCCCGCTACGCTCACGCCACGTTCGACGCGTACGACCCGCAGACCGTCTCCCAAGCCGAAGCTCTCCAAGCCGCTCGCGCGTTTGCGGCCGAGATCGAGAGCGTGTCGGGCGCGCGCAAGCTGTGGGCCAGGCTCAGCGGAACGCGCGCGCTCCCCTACCGCGGCGTCTACCTCGTCGGACCCGTCGGTACGGGCAAGACGCACCTGATGGCCGCGCTCCACCACGCGCTTCACCCGCGCATCCCGTGCGCGTTTATGCCGACGGGCGATCTGACACGGACGACCGAAACGCCCGACGCGTTTGCCGCCCGCGTCGCCCGCGACTACCGCGTACTGCTGCTCGACGAGGTCGAGATCGACGACCCGGCCAACGAGGTACGGCTGGTGCGCACGTTCAAGGCGCTCGACGCGCATGGCGTGCTGCTCGGCGCCACGAGCAACGTCGCACCCGAACAGTTTTTGTCGCGCGCCTACGGAGGCGACCGCTTTCGCCGGTTTCTGATGGAAGAGTTCCGCGAAGGCTACCGCGTGATCCTGGTCGACGGCGAGGACTACCGCACTCGGATGTCCAAACCTGGACGCGCCTGGGTCGGGGACCTGGAACGTGCCAGTGCTCACCTAGACAACGCCTACCAATCGGACACACGCGACGCGCAGCGCGTTGGCTTCTCCGACTTCTTGGACCGCTCGGTCCGCACACCGCACACTCGCCTCGTCGAAGAACTCGCAGCACCCGACGCCCTTTACCTCGAAGGCATTACCATACGCGGGACCGACGACGCCCTGCGGCTGCTCAAAGTAGTAGACGACCTCTACCTGCGCCCCGACGCCCCGACGCTCTACTTCACGTCCGACAAGCCGCCGCGCGCATGGTTTGACCCCGACGAGCAAACGTCCGACCTGAGCCGAGGTATCGCCCAGAAGTTTGACCGCACCCTGTCGCGCTTGGCTGCGATGGCACAGATCGAAGACGTCTAGGTGCGCAGCGTCCGAATCGTCCGGCTCGGTAGCTCGGAGCGAGCCGCGAAGTGTAGCTTTCCATGCACCAGACGTTGACCGTCGTAGTCAACGTCTGCACAACCTGCAAAGCGTGAGCGCCCACCCCGTTCCGACCCGAGATGACCTCGGCCGTCCCTCGCACCTAGACTGCTGCCGCCGCTGGTGACAAAGTATTCGCATATCGGCGTTCGATAAAGGCCGCGGCGACACGGCTGAGCGTTTTGGGCAACGCTGCCTAGCCTGACCTGGTGCGCGAAGTCCGGCTCGATCTCAGCGCGGAGCGTACAGACGGCAGCGGCTATCACCGTTGCCGGTCCACGTGAGATTAGGGTAGTCCGTATACGAAAGCTCCGCACTCCCATCGTACGATCTATTCCCAGACGACGCCGAAAACTGCTCGGGCTGCACGTCTGAGTCCGGATGCGGCAGATCGGTTGCGACAGGCAGCCTCCCTGACGGGCATCAGCCGAAGCCCGGCCTTCTTCGTCAGCCTCGAAACGCTCGAACATGCGCTAGCTGAGGCAACCGAGCAAGAGCAACAAAAGATTGCGCATAGTGGTCGGCGGGACGATTCGGCGCGGGCAATAGAAACCCTCTTTCAACAGCCGAGTTCCGGCGAGTAGGTCCGAAATGCAAGTTAGGCGGCGTCACAGAGGTCGCCTCACGGCAGGAGCAAAGCGTTGGTCTACGTCGACGGCCTGGATCCAGCCTCCGGCGAGCACGTCGTTGCCTTCGTATAGGACGACCGACTGGCCGGGCGTGATGGCTTCGCGTGGGTCGGGGAAGGTAACGTGGAGCGCGTCGGCGTCGGTCTGCTGGACGAGGCACGGACCGCCGTCGTCATTGTAGCGGATCTTGCCGACGGCCGGGCGCTCCTCCTTAAGTTCGGGATACTTGATCAGGTTGAGGTTGCGCGCCACGAGCGAGCGGCCCAGCAGTTCGTGGCGGTCGCCCAACGTGACGGTGTTCGTATCGGCGTCGATGTGCGTGACGTAGAGCGGGCGCCCCAGGGCAATGCCCAAGCCTTTGCGCTGGCCGATGGTGTAGAACGGATAGCCCTCGTGCGTGCCGACCTGCGTTCCGTCCGACAGCACGAACGCGTCCACCCGAAACGCGCTCTTCGAGTCCGTCGACCCGGTCGCGGAGGAAGCGGCGGTAGTTGTTGTCGGGGACAAAGCAGATTTCGTAGCTGTCGGGCTTTTTGGCGATGCGGGCCAGTCCCATCTCGCGTGCCATGTCGCGGATCTGGGGCTTGGTGAAGCCCCCCAACGGGAAAATCGACCGAGCCAACTGGTGCTGCGGCAAGCCCCAAAGCGCGTAGCTCTGGTCCTTGTTCGTGTCGAGCCCGCGCGAGAGGATGTGGCGTCCCGATTCTTCGTCCTGCCTGACCTGCGCGTAGTGGCCCGTCGCGATCCAGTCGCAGCCCAGTTGGTCGGCGCGTCGAAGCAGGGCATCCCACTTGATGTGCGTGTTACACAACACGCATGGGTTGGGCGTGCGACCGGCGAGGTATTCGCTCGTGAACGTGTCGATCACCCAGTCGCCGAACTCCTCGCGGATATCGACGACGAAATGCGTAAAATCGTGCTTCATCGCCACGCTGCGGGCATCGTTCATGCTGTCGATCGTGCAGCAGCCCACCTCCTTGCCGTCGGCAGGCCGCCCGCCCGACGTGTCGTAGTCCCACGTCTTCATCGTCAGCCCAACGACTTCGTAGCCCTGCTGCGCCAGGAGGACGGCGGTGACCGACGAGTCGACGCCGCCGCTCATCGCGACGAGTACACGTCCTTTGGTGCTCATGCGATCAGAGGTGTGAGGAGGAAAGTCAGGTCGTAAAGGAAAGCGCAACAGGGAGTTACTGCCCTCGTTCCGCCTCCATCCGCTCTTTGCGTGCCTGGTCCTGGCGCTGACTTGCGGCAATCTTCGCGTGAGGGCGAGACCTAGGCGCGTACCATTTAGGGTTCTGTTCCTACCCTTTCGTTCTATGGCTCACCGCACGCCGCGCTTGCTCGTCAAAACCTCGATGGCCCCCGCCGCTATCGGCCCGTACAGCCAGGCCGTCCAGGTTGGCAACACGCTGTTTTGCTCGGGCCAGATCCCCATCGACCCGTCGACCGGTAGCCTCGTGAGCGGCACGATTGAGCAAGAGACCGAGCGCGTGTTTCAGAATCTCCGCGCCGTCCTCAAAGGCGCGTCGATGGATCTGTCGGACGTGGTCCGCGTGACAGTCTTCCTCACGTCGATGGAAGACTATGGACAAGTCAACGAGGTCTACGCCCGCTACTTCTCGGACACGCTCCCGGCCCGCGAGACCGTCGCCGTCTCGGGCCTGCCACGCGGCGCACGCGTCGAGATCAGCTGCACGGCGGTTAGCTGACGGCGGAGGGTGGTCAGCGTACCACCAAGGTGGCGATGCCGCTGCTGGCTTGGTCTCGCACCACATAGGTTCCGGCGGGCAACCCTGCCAGGTCAAGTGCGTGGCGCTGCGCCGTCGACACTTCGCTCTTTACAAAGCGGCCTAGCAGATCATATACGACGATCCGGCTTCCGACGGCCGCTTCGACCGTAACTGGTCCCTGAGTTGGATTGGGATAGACACGGAGGCGAGCGGATGCATGCGGCGTGACGGGGTCGGTCGACACGATGCGTGCCCCGTAGGAGACGCCGTCGACGAGAGCATATCTAAGGCTCCACGAGTCCCGATCGTCGAACGGGCCGCATGGTTCGCATCCTCCCCCGCCGCCGACGATACCGACGCCTCGGACTGCCCAGAAGCCGTACACAAAGTTGGCGAAGAGCGCGACCGTGACTTCCCGACTACCGAACAGATGCGTGAACGAGCGCACCTCGTAAGGGGTGGCCCGAGGTACATATCTGACGAGAGCATACCGGAAAGTCGAACGCGCCGCCGTGCCCATCCCACCCCTCGTAACTCTGACTCTGCGTGTTGTATCGAATGCGGAGGGTGTCACGCCGGACTAGCGCGCCGTCTTGCTTCCACTCTCCGAACGCCACGAGCATCGCCGACGAGTCCGCTTCTCCGAAAACGACATACCGCTGCTTTCGCACCTCGGACTGGTCGGCTGGACGGTAGGGGGAGATCGGGCGATCCATATCGACTTGGTATTCCCACTCGTTCCCCACTTGGACGGGCACGTACGACCGAACGTCCGACGTGTCGGCAGATTGACTGTGAGCCGTTTGAGACCCTAGCGTGGCCAGGGCGATGGTGAGCAAAAGACGATAGGTCATGCTAAGCAGGGGAAGCGAGCAAAAGCAGCCCTAGAAAGTAAGCGGCCAACGTCTGCATCGGGAGGCCACTGGCCCAGAACGCGCTCCTCGTCACTGCCCCGAGTCCTGAATCTCGCGGTCGTAAGCCTCTTTGAAGTCGCGGATGGCGCGGAAGATGGCGCTCGCCATGTAGTCCTGTCCCTGCTCGGACGCCAGGAAGCGGGCCTCTTCCCTGTTGGTCAGAAAGCCTAGCTCGACCAGGATCGACGGCATCGACGCGCCCCAGAGCACCTGAAACGGCCCCTGCTTGACGCCTCGGCTCTTGCGCCCGACGCGCGTGCGAAACTCGCCTTCGATCAGGGCGGCCAGCGACTCGCTCTTGGACAGATACGCCGCGTTTGCCATCTTGCGCAGGATGAGCGCTTCTTCGTCCAAGTCGTCGTAAATCGACTGGTCGTCTTCCAAGCGGACGACGGCGTTCTCGCGCTCCATTACGCGCTGGGCGGCGGCGTTTTTGGCCATGCCCATGAAGTACGTCTCGGTGCCATACGCCGACGCGTTGCCCGCCGCGTTGGCGTGGATCGACACGAAGAGCTTGCCGCCTGACCGGTTCGCGATGCGGCCGCGCTCGGCGAGCGGGATGAAACGATCGTCCGAGCGAGTGTAGACGACGGCGACACCCAGCTGCTCCTCGAGGTAGCGGCCCACTTTGAGCGCGACAGGAAGCACCACGTCTTTCTCGCGGATGCCATGCCCCGACGTGCCGGGGTCTTTGCCTCCGTGTCCTGCGTCGATGATGATCGTGTCGAGCCGCCAGCGCTCGCCTGAAACGGCCGTTGAGGCTGCATCGCCCGAGCGGTCGCGGACGGGATCAGAACCTCCTAACCGGCGCGTCATCTGACCGGACACCTGCACGCCGCCCGACCCGGGACGGACGTAGACGAACAGGTCTTCGTCGCGCTGCCCGAACCCGACTTCGGCCGACGCTTGCTCGCTCAGGTCGATTTCGAGCCACACGTGCTCGCCGTCCGGCACCAGCCGAGCGCTCGTCACGATGCCGATGCTCTGGGTCAGGCGCGCGCCGTCCGCAGCCGTCATGTGGTAGAGCGGCATTCGGATGCGCCGCGCGCTCACGTTCGCCTCGCCGAACGCCGACACGCCGCCGCGCGCTGTCAGGTGCAGCGTGACCGTCTGACCTGCCAGCGAGCCTTCGATTCCGGTGACGACACTGCGCTCGCCGTTGGCTGCGAACGTAGGTGGCGGCATAGAGGATGCTCGCCCCAAGCGTTCGGGAGCAGATCCGGCACATCCGGCCAAGACCATCAGGCAGAGAACGGCGAGCAGGCGAATCATAGCGTCAGGTCGTACAGATTGGACTTCATCTCTCCGGCTTCGACCCGGACGCCAAGGCGATTCTCGCTTGGTGGGAGCGCGCAGTTGTACGCGTCGGGGTTGTAGTCGCAGTCGGGGTTGTACGCGTCGTTGAAGTCGACGACGATCGTGCCGTCCTCGCGGATCGTCGGGTTGAGGTAGCGGCCTCCACCATACGACTCGCGGTTGGTCGTGCCGTCGGTAAACGGGAGCCACAGCACCGGACGGCCGTCAGCAGGCTGGAAAACGGCGAGCGCGTGCTCCTCCCCGTTCAGTTCGAAGACGGCGCGACCGATACGCGCGTACGGGTCGATGCCGCCCTTGCGCAGTTGGGCGCGGATGGTGCGGACAGTATCGGCAGGCTCGAAGCGAGCAACGACGCGGAGAGTGGAGTCGACCGGGAAGTAGTTGAGGCCCGTGAAGCGGCGGCGCGTGTCGGGCGTCAGAATGGAGCGCCCTGCATCACGCATCCGCACGTCTTTTTCGAGCCGCTCGGTTACCACGTCGCGCTCGTAGTCGCTCATGCGCGGCGGCTCGTCGCAGGCAACGAAGAAGAAAATCGGGAGCAAGAGCAGAATCGGTCGCATCGCAAGGGGGATGCCGGTCAAGCTACTGATCGCCAGCGAGATCGCTCAGGCGCGCTTCGACAATTTGGCGCCGATGTTCGCTGCGCCGGGCGTGAAGATCGCGGAGCGCGTCGAGTTCGGACTGCAACAGGTCGATCTCACGCGCACGGTTGGCCTGCTTGATTTGGAATGCGTCGAAGAGCAGTTGGCGCAGGCGCTTGCGGGCCGCATCGCGCTCGGGTCCGGGTGGCATCATCATCAGATCGGTCGCCAGACTCATCGCCGTCGCGTCGAGCACGACCTCCTGACGCGCCGCCATCCGGTAGGCCATCGCCTCGTCCGGCTCCGACGCCCAGTCGACGGGGACGAAGAGGAAGCCGCCGCTCGTGGCAAAATCGTCGTCGAGCGGGTCGAGCACCATGTCGGGCGCCCTCGTTGGCGCCTGGTCCAGCCGGATGCTGCGCCCCTCGACGCGGTAGCGCAGTCCACCGATTTCGAACGACGCGCCAGCAGGTCCCGTGTAGAATACGCGCTCGCTCAACCGGCGCACGTCGAGCGACGCGGGAAGCGAGTGCGCCTCGACGCGGCGTCCATCGACTTTGACGCCTGAGTGGTCCATCGACAGCGTCACACTCGTCTCCTGCATCGGCGACTGAGCCATCGCGCCCATCGGCGTCAGCAGGAAGAGGAGCAGGGCGAAACGCATCATCAGCGATAGTAGGTAAGGCTCCAATCTAACGGAACGCGACCGCCGGATCGTACCGGAGACCGGCTGGAGAGACGTGATTAGGGAAACCTCCACCCGAACGGATTTGGATCCTCGTCCGCTTCTACCCATGCGGCATCAACGCTACCCTCACTGATCGGCACGCTGTAGCTGAGAAGAGGCGCGAGCACCTCGGTGTCGCCGAGACGTGACCGTAGCCAAGCGCTCCCCGGTCCAACATCTGAGTCGCTATGAACCGATCGTTTCTTTCAGATGTCGATGCGAGATCCGCACTGTCTGCCATGTCGATCCGGCTGTGGACAGCGGAACCATGAAGTTCAACATCGCGAATCCGGCGACACCTATCGAGATTGCAAAAAGCGCACAGCTCACCGGACGACGGTCCTCCTTCCTAGCGTGCATAGCGCAGCTGAAGCGAAACGGGAGTTCTACCGTTTACGCGTCGACGCTGCGTGGATGCCGGAGACTGCGGAAGAAGGCGTGCCGAGCGAGAGATCGGTGGCATCAGCGTCCCAGACGAGGCTGTCCATGCGGGCGCGGAGGCGGAGGGCTTCTTGCTGCACGTCGGCGATGTGGCGGGCGTCGTCGTTCCACCCGAGCTCGAGGTTGCGCGGGGCGGCCGTCTCCACTTCGAGCGGTGCGGGCTCGGCTTCGATCGACACGACGGCAACCGAGCGGTCAACTTCGCCTTGGACGAGCATGGTGCCCTGCTGCGCGGACGGCATCAGCACGAACGCTCCGGCAAAGCAGGCGGCCGACACGAGTCCGACCATCACCCACGCGGCCCTACGCGGGCGGCGGGCGCGCGGCTGCGGCAACCGGTCGCGGCGGACGCCGGGCTGAACAGGAGCGTCTCCCCCAGCGGCGGCGAAGATGGCGTCCAGCGTCGACGCGTCGGGGCGGACGTTTGGACGGTGGTCGAGAGCGAACGAGACTTCGCGAAGCGCGCGCGTTTCAGCTGCTGAGGGGACCGCGCCGACCGGCGTCGCCACGTGGGCGTCGGGGTCGGAGTACAGGTCGAGAATCGTGTGTAGCCGTGCGTCCATCGCGTTCGGATTTGTGTTGGGAGTGGGCACGATCAGAGCGCGCCGTATTCGGTTTCGGCGGTCTTGCCCGCTTTGTGCATCATCTTGCGCAGGTTGATCAGCGCGTAGCGCATCCGGCCCAGCGCCGTGTTGATCGACACATCGGTGATCTCGGCGATCTCGCGGAAGGTCAGTTCGCCCTCGTGGCGCATCATCAGCACTTCGCGCTGCTCGGGCGGAAGCTGCTCGATGCACTCCTCCAGGAACGCGCCCCGGTTTGCCATATGGATCAGCTCGTCGGCGTCGAGGTGGTCATCGTCGGTCAGGCGGTCCCAGAACAGTTGGTCGTCGTCGTCATCGCCCCAGGCCGACACGTCCGTCCACTTCTTGCGGCTGCGAAAGTGATCGAGGGTCGCGTTGCGGGCAATCCGCATCACCCACGAAAGCCAGCGGCCTTTGTGCGTGTACTGGCCGCGCATCTTGTTCATCGCCGAGATGACGCGCAAGAAGGTCTCCTGAAACAGATCGTTGGCGAGGCTGCGGTCGCGGACCATGCCGAGCAGGTAACCGAAGATGCGCTCCTGATGGCGCCGAACGAGCGCCTGAAACGCCTGTTGGTCGCCATTTTCGAGGTACCGCGTGACGAGCGCTTCGTCGGGTTCGGAAGCCAGAGTCATAGGGAGCGAGGGAGCGGAGTGAGTCGTCATGGTGCGTAACGCTGAGTGCGGCGTGATCGTGTGCAGGGCGAGGCCTTTTTCTACCTGCTCACTGTTCCAAACGTATGCCGCATACGTGAGGTCGCCCCAAATCGCTCGCTCAACGGTCGCCACGCACTCTGAACCGTCGTTCTGCGCGCTAGCCGGCGCTGCCTCTGCCCACGATGCCGAACAGATTGACCGTCGGCGTCCCCCGGAGTGGACAGTATGAGTTCGGCTAGAAGCGGTTTTCCCAAACGGTCTGTACCGAATAAGCGATCTCGCTCTCCCTATCTACTTCCCTATTCTTTCCTGAACCGATCTCCCTTTCGACATGACAGAGCCCGCACCTGTCCCTACGCTTCGCAATCGCTGGAACGCGCACCTCGCCGCCAATCCTAATCAGCGCATTCGCACGGCGGCTCAGGAGATGGGCGTCAGCGAAGCCCTCCTCGTCCACATCAGCGATGGCGCGCGCCGCCTGGATCTGGGCGACATCGAGCGGATCGGCGACGTGCTGCTGTCGATCGAGTCGATGGGCGAGGTGATGGCGCTGACGCGCAACGACGCCTGCGTCCACGAGAAAACCGGCGTGTATCGCAACGTCGAGCTGATGGCGAAGCATAAGATGGCGCTGGTCCTCGACGAGCACATCGACCTGCGCCTGTTTCTGTCGGGCTGGCACCACGCGTTTGCCGTTCAGACGCCGTTCGATGGCGGAATCGACGGCCTGCGCCGCAGCTTACAGTTCTTCGACTGCGACGGATCGGCAGTCCACAAGATCTTTCTGACGCGCACCAGCGACGTAGACGCCTACGAGCAGATCGTCGCCCGCTTCCTCCACCCAGACGCCGAGTCAGAGCTAGACATTCGCCCACGCAAGCAGCGTCCGGGCGAGAAGCCCGACGCCGACATCGACGCCGTAGGTTTTCTTGCGGAGTGGGAGGGTTTGCAGGACACGCACGACTTCTTCCCGTTGATGGGGCGCTACGGTGTCCGACGCGAGCAGGCGCTGCGTCTGGCAGAGGGATGCTTTTCAGAACGTCTCGACCTGTCCATCACGCGCGGACTGCTCGACACAGCGGCCGAAAGAGGGACGCCGATCATGGCATTCGTCGGCAATCCCGGCTGCTTGCAGATCCACAGCGGGCCGGTCCGCAAGGTCAAAGCGCACGGGCCGTGGTACAACGTGCTCGATCCGGGCTTCAACCTGCACCTCAACGAGGCAGCCGTCGCGAGTGCATGGGCCGTCCGCAAGCCCACCAAAGACGGCGACGTGAACTCGGTCGAACTCTTCGATGCTCAGGGCGAGACGATCGTCCAATTCTTCGGCAAGCGCAAGCCCGGCATCCCCGAGTTGCCCGAATGGCTCTCGCTTGTAGACGGTCTGCCGAGGGCGAGCGTGGCGGCGTGAGGCAGACGGTGGTGCCTACGCAGACCAGTCAGGTCTCGGAGGCCTGACGCGTTTCTCGCGCTTCGGTGCGTGTGTAGTAGTGACGCACCGAAGGCAAAAACGAGAGAATCGACGCGATTACTGGAAGAAACGCCTGTCCGTTGACTGCCGCGGTGACGGCCCAGAAAATCGCAGCCGCGCGGAGGAGCCAGAGGCGTTGGCGCGACTTGGCCGCGTACAGAAGAAGGAGTGCCGAACCAACCGCGAACATCGTCGAGCCAAACACCTCTCCCACTTGATACGCACCGAACGTGGCGTGGTCGTGTCCGAGCGCTTCGACCCCTCCCCTCACGAACGCAGCAAAGAAACCGTCGCCCGGAGGTATCGCCAGGGCCAGGAGCGATAGCGCGCAAATCAAGGTGGAAGCGCCCAGAGCGATCCAAGCGAGGATGACGATCAGGGTGAGCGCAAGAGGTTTCTTCATCTGACTCAGGCGGACGGCTACGCCGCCTCGTCTGCGGCGGCGACGATGGCGGCGAAGTCGGCGGCTTTGAGGCTGGCTCCGCCGATCAGTCCGCCGTCGATGTCGGATTGGGCGAGCAGTCCGGCGAGCGTTGGCGGGCTTCATGCTGCCGCCGTAGAGCAGCGGAATGCTCGAGGCGTGGGAGGTGCGCGCGGACAGCCACGCGCGGATCAGGGCGTGGACCTCCTGGGCTTGCTCGGGCGACGCGGTTTCGCCGGTCCCGATCGCCCAGACGGGTTCGTAGGCGACCACGACGCGCCCCAGTTCGTCGGACGACAGTTCGCCCAGCGCTCCGGCGAGTTGGGCCTCGACGACATCGGCGACGCGATCCGCGCGGCGCTCTTCGAGCGTTTCGCCGACGCAGACGATGGGTGTCAACTCCGAGCCCAGAACGCGGGCGGTCTTGGTGGCAACGACGGCGTCGGTTTCGCCAAATAGAGCACGGCGCTCGCTGTGACCGACGATCACGTGGCTGCATCCCACCGACCGCAGCATCGACGCCGACACCTCGCCGGTGAACGCCCCTTCGTCGGTCGCCGACACGTTCTGCGCGCCGACATGGACGCTCGTACCCAGCAGCGCGTTCGAGACGGCGTCGATCGACACGAACGGTGGGCACACGAGCACGTCGCATTCGGATCCGTCGACGGCGTCAGCGATGGCTTTGGCGAGGCGAACGGACGCATCGAGCGTCGTGTTGAGTTTCCAGTTTCCGGCGATCAGCATGTTGGGCAGGGTTGGGCTAGAGAGAGTGGCAAAGACCGCCGATGTTACAGCGCGGTTTCGCCAGTCGATGGTACGGTCGGCGCGGCGAGTAGGGCGAACAGGTCGGTTTGGAGGACGCCGAGCGACGGGCCGACGTATTTGCCGAGCAAGTGGCCGCTCTGGTCGATCAGGTAGCGAACGGGTGTCGTACGGACGTTGTAGGCGCGCGCGAGGTCGCTGTCGAGCCCGCCTTTGGCGATCACGCGCGCACCGGTCATCGGAACTTGGTCGAAGAACGCGCGCGACAGCAACGTGTCCGATCCGACCGAAACGCTCACGAACGACACGCCTTGCGGTTCGAGCAGCCTCGCCAGTGCGGCACGCCCCTCGACCTCGGCGGAATAGGCAGACTCACCTGGCTCGAAGAACTCCAAAACGACAAATTTCCCGCTCAGACCGGCTAGGCTGATCTCTGGGCCGCTCACCGAACGCGTGCGGATGGCGGGCGCGCGCATTCCGGGCAGCAGATTCGATGCTTCGTAGCGAGCCCGCTCGGCCCATTGCCCCCACTTTTCGTCCGAATAGCTGCCCTTGAGCACGTCGGCGGCGGCGAGGGCTTCGTCCTTTTGCAAGCTGTCGAGATGGGCTGTCACGATTTCGGCCTGGATCGCCGCCGCGTCGGCTGAGCGTACCGACGCGTCGCGCATCCGTTCGAGCAGCGCAATGGCGGCCGACTGTCCTCCTGTCCGCGCCGCTGAGCGCCGCGCCGCCCGAGCGACCGTCGAGTACGCCACGTTGACCGGCTCGACTTGACCGGCTCGTTCGAGCGCCTGCGCGTCGTCGACGCCTTCGAGCATCGCCACGGCCTCGGCGGATGCCAACTCGGCTCCGACCGTGCCGGAGAACCCGTCGCGCAGGCTCCACAGGATGGTCGCCGTCTGAATCGCCGCCCGTCCGATGCTCTCCTCGACCGACGATACGTCGCCGCCTTCGGCGAGTCGACCGCGTGCGGCTTCGAGTTGCATGTCGAACTGCGCGCGCGTATTGCGATACGCCATCCACCCGTCGTTCTCGCGCGACCGAATGCGCATCCGCCGGTCGGCAGGCACACGAGCCGTGACCGTCGCCGAATCGCCGTCGGCGACGACCAGGTCGGTGATCTGAATCGTCTCGCCCCCGACGCGGATCACGAGCGGATACACGCCCCTCTCAGGCGCCACCACGCTACCCGCGAACGTACTGTCCGCGCCGACCGCAAACGCCGCCAGCGTGTCGACGACGCCGCCCGCGTTGTGGAGCACGAGCACGTTGACGCGGGTCGGAGTCAGCCCGAGCGTATCGGCGATTACTACCCGGCCGGACAGATACGAAGTCGCGCTCACCGGAGCGACGGGATCGGACGAAGGCGACGAGCACGCGGCGAGCGCGAGCAGCAGAACGACGGGGAGAAAACGCATCGAAAGGAAAAACGTCGAACGAAAAAAAGGCCCCGACGCCTCCAGGAGCGCCGGGGTCGAAGCAGACCGAAAGGTACGATTGCGATGCATCAGTGGCGCACATGCTTAGGAAGGAGAACGATGGTACCGCTGCGAGGGGGCGAGATGAAGCAGATCGCTTTGACCCACAACCTTGCGCCGCCCCACCTGCCAAGGATAGCGCGAACGTCGCACGTGGACGCGCTGGATCGGCCGAAATCGGTGCTACCATGCGGCGTCTCGATTCCGCTTCCATGACCGCCATCTGTCCCGATCTCTACGTGCGCACCCAATCGCTGACCGGCTCGCGCGCGCCTCAACCCATTCCCCACGAAAACGGATTCTCCGACGCTACGGCCTACCGCGTACTCGGCCTGTACTCGCCCTCGGAAACGTCCGAGGCGTATTTCATCCTGTCCAACGAGCGCGACGAGGTGTGGTTTATCTCCAACCGGCACCTGCGCACCGTCGGCGTGCTGCCCGGGGCGACGGCGCTGCGCTTCCCACTCACCACGAGCGACGGCGCGCTGAGCGACGCGCCGCTGGCACGGGTCGCCGAGGCATCACCCCAGCCGAGCGCCTGACTCAGCGGCTCTCCTCCGGCGGGGTAGCGAGCGTCGCCGTGCGGTGCGACTCGGACGATCGGAGCCGAGCATCCACGGATGTCGCTGCGTAAACTGCAGGCCGCCTGCCTCCCGATCGCCTATGCTCCGCGCGCTGCTCGTCGCCTCGCTACTCGCTCTGCTTACCGCCCCGCTACTCCCGCCTGCCCTGGCGCAGGGCTTCGACACGTCGAGCGGACGGCATCATCCCGAACTGGACTGGCGCGTCGCCCAGACGGAGCATTTTCGCATCCACTATCCGCAGCGGTTGGCGGGGATCGAGGTCGAGGCAGCAGCGATCGCCGAGGCGTCGTACGATGCCCTTTCGGCCAATCTGGGAGTAACCTTTGACGAACCGATCCGCATCTACCTGTCGGACGAGGACGAGATCGTCAACGGATTCGCGGTCTCGATCGGCAACGGGTACACGAACATCTGGGTCGATCAGAACGAGAACGCCAACGCGTGGACGGGACGCGACAAGTGGCTGCGGCGGGTGATTCCGCACGAGTTGGGGCACATCTTCCACTACCGCGCCACGCGCTCGAGCCTCGGTGCGCTGGCCAACCTGTTCTCTGACGCTGTCCCGCGCGTCTGGACCGAGGGGCTGGCACAGTATCTGACCGAGGAATGGGACGCCGAGCGCGGCGAACGTTGGCTGCGGCAGGCAGCGCTGGAGGGTCGGTGGAGCTATTCGGACGGCGCGAGCCTCCTCAACGGACGGCTGCTCTACGCGACGGGCAACAGCCAGGTGCGTTGGTTCGCGGAGCAGTATGGCGACTCGACGCTGGCCAACCTGCTCGCCCACCGCTCGCCTGTGTTGTTTGGCCTGGCAAGCGTCCACGACCCCGAGCAAGCATTTCCGGCGACGATCGGCAAGAGCTATGGCGCGTTCGCGCGCGACTGGCGGCGGCACGTCAACGCGCAGTATGGCGCGCTCGCCGTCACGCGCGACACCCCCGACAGCCTGGGCTCCGAGGTGCGGATGCCGGGGCAGTACCTGTGGGCCGTCCGCCCTGCGCCGGGCAGCGACACGACGCGCATGGCGATCCACCGGACGCGCAGTCTCGCCCAGCCGATCCGCGAACTCGTCGTAACCGGCGATGACGCGCGGATCGTCGACCGGGGACGCATCGTCGGTGCTCCGGCGTGGTCGGCCGATGGGCGATTTCTCGCGTGGGCACGAACCGAGTACGCCCGGCTGGGCTCGCTGCTGACAGACGTGTATCTGCTCGATACGCAGACGGGGCGCAAGCGTCAGGTCACGCGGAGTCGGCGGGCATCGCATCCGGCTTTCGCGCAGGACGGGCGGTTCGCGTTCGTCGTTTCCCAAGGCGGATCGGCGCAGGTGTGGACGGCGCGGATCGCGGACGATCTGGCACTGACCGGCGTGCGACAGATCACGCTACTGCCTGCCGATACGCAGGTCGGCAGTCTGGCATGGCACCCATCGGACGACATGCTCGCCGCGTCGCTCTTCGAACCCGACGGGCAGCGTCGCATCCATCTGATCGACCCTGCGACGGCGACGAGCACGCCGGTAACACCGTCGGGCCAGGACAGCCGCGAACCCATCTGGAAACCCGACGGATCGCAACTCGCCTTCACGAGCCCGCGCGACGGAGTCCCCAACACGTTCCGCCTCGACCTGTCGACTGGCGCCATCTACCGCGTGACCGACGTGGCGACCGGCGCGAACGCTCAGGCATGGTTGCCGCCCGACTCGGCTGGCGTAGGCTATTTGCTCGTCGCCACGGCCGAGAGCAAAACCGGGGACCGCATCCACCGCGTCGCCGACAGCCTGAGCCTGCCCGAACCCGCCGACCTGGTGCCGCCCGAGTATCGCGCATGGCAGGCGCACCGCCCTCCCGCCGTCGTGCCGAGCGTGGTGCGGGCCGACTCGTCGCTCGTCATTAGGCGGAGCCGCTACGCCAGCGTAGAGGGGCTGACACACGTCGTGTCGCTGCCGTTTCCGTATGCGCTCGACGCGTGGGGCATCGGCGGGCTGACGAGTTGGATCGAGCCGCTGGGCAAGCACACGCTGCTACTCGCCGGAGGTATCTCTCCGAACGACTTGGAGGGCAGTAGCGGCGGGCTTTTCCTCTACCAGAACAAGACGCTCCCCCCTGTCCTGACTCTGACGGCGTTCTACTCGCCGACCGGTGGCGGCGTCTACGGCGACAGCCTGTTCGAGGAACGCTATGCCGAGGTGTCGTTCGACGCCTTCCGCAACGTCGACGCGTGGAGCACGACGTACCGCGCCGCAGGCATCGGCGTGCAGACGGGTGTGCGCTACAACGACGTGATCGACTCGACTCCGGTCGACGCACGCCTGCCCGGCCCGGTCGGCAGCGGCACGCAGGTCGAAGCGCGGATCGGGATGCGGACGCGGTTTCTGCTGCCCTACGCCTACAACAGCGTCCACCCGCTCCACGCTTCGGGAACACTGCTGCGCCTGACCGCGCGTAAGAGCGTCAGTGGGACCGAGTCGCGCTACGTCGACGCCGACGCGCGCGCCTACGCGCTGCTGCCGGGCCTGGGCGCGCACCGCTTCTACCTCTACGGACGCGCCCAGGCGCAGATCGGCGATGCCTACGCGCAGGACGCCGCCGGACTGAGCCGGTATCCCGTTTCGTCGTTCAACGTCCCCACCTTTGGCACGCTCGAGCTGACGGACCAGGAGCACGTCCGCGGCTACCGCTCGTTCGCGACGGGCGATCGCCTGCTCTTCGCCTCGGCCGAGTACCGAATGCTCGTCGCCCCGAGTTTGCGAACGACGATCTTCGGCGTGATCTCGCTCGGCGCCACCAGCTTGGCGCTGTTTTCGGACGCGGGCGTCGTCTGGGGCACGCCGCAGGGACGGGCGTACCAATGGAGCGCGGGCGCCGAGTTCAAGAACGCCATCCGCGTGGGCGGCTTCTCGTTCGTCCATGCGCTGGGCATCGGCCAGCCCGTCGACGCGCTCTTCGGCCCGGACGACGCCACACTCTACTACCGCATCGGCGGCGCGCTGCCGTTCTGACGGGTGTTTGATCTGGTCGACCCGAGTATACCGAGGGATCTCCTTACCCACAGCTAGCTGTACGGTCGGGGATCCTTCGACTTCGCTCAGGATGACGAGAGAGAACGGTTGACCCTGTTCTTATCGTTGTACCCTATTCTGCTCGCTGCCATGATCCGCCTGCTCTTCCTATCGCTGGTGCTTGCCGCAACCCCTTCCGCCCAGCCCACCCTCCCCCTGATTCCGCTGCCTGCGTCGGTCGACGTGCGAGGTGGGACGTTCGCATTTTCGACGGATACGCGCCTCGTCGTCGCCACGCCGGACGATGACGAAGCCGAACGCGTTGCCGAGATGCTGGCCGACTGGCTAGGCGGTGAGGGAGAAAAGCGTCCGCGCGTATCGGTGGCAACTGACGCTCCCGACAGCAGCATCGTCCTGATACGCGACGCATCAATCGTGGGCGACGAAGCCTACGTGCTCGACGTGTCGCCCAGCCGGGTCGAATTGCGCGCGTCGACGGGTGCCGGGCTGTTCTACGCGGCTCAGACGCTGCGCCAACTGTTTCCGCCTCAGGTCGAGCGGGCGGCGCTGCGGTATCGGACGTTCGATATTCCATCGGTGCGCGTCGAGGATGCGCCTCGGTTCGGATGGCGCGGGATGATGCTCGACGTGGCGCGTCACTTCTTCGGCGTCGCTGACGTGAAGCAGATGATCGACCTGGCGGCGCGCTACAAGCTCAACATGCTCCACCTCCATCTGACCGACGACCAGGGCTGGCGGATCGAGATTCCAGGCTGGCCGCTGCTGACGAGTGTCGGCGGGGCGACGCAGGTCGGAGGTGGGCCGGGCGGCTTCTATACGCTCGCCGACTACGACGAAATCGTGCGGTACGCGGCCGAGCGCTACGTCACCGTCGTCCCCGAAATCGACGTGCCCGGACACGTCAACGCTGCCGCCGTCGCCTACCCGTTTCTGAGCTGCGCCGACGAGCCGCCGACGCCCTACACCGGCATCCAGGTCGGCTTCTCGGCCCTCTGCACCGACGACGAGCGCACGTACGAGTGGCTCGCCGACGCCGTCCGCACCCTCGCGCGCCACACGCCCGGTCCCTATCTCCACCTGGGCGGCGACGAAGCCCACGCGACCGACGAAACCGCCTACGTCGCGTTCATGGATCGCGCGCAGCGGATCGTCGCCGACAACGGCAAGCAGATGATCGGCTGGGACGACATCGCCAAAGTGCCTGACCTGCTTCCCGGCACCGTCGCCCAGGTATGGCGCGCGCAGATCGCCCAAACACGCGCGCGCGTCGCCGGGTCGAGCGCCACCGTCGTCTTGTCGCCATCGACCAACGCCTACCTCGATATGAAATACGACGCCGAGACCAGCATTGGCCTCGACTGGGCAGGCACGACGACGGTCGAGCAGGCGTACGACTGGAATCCCGAGTCGCTGATCGAAGACCTGCCGCTCGACCGCCTGCTCGGCATCGAAGCACCGCTGTGGACCGAGACCGTCGCTACGTTCGACGATGCGACGTTCCTCGTCCTGCCGCGCCTTCCCGCCCTCGCCGAAGTCGGCTGGACGGCACCAGGACAGCGCGAGTGGAGCGGTTTCCGCTCACGGCTGGCATCCCACGGTGCCATCTGGACATCCGCCGGGCTCACGTTCTATCGCAGTCCCCTCGTCGACTGGCCGATTGCGCGGTAAGAAGGTGCGCTAGCCCTCGCCTTGCAATTCGGCTTCCAAGCCCAATGCCGCCTCGACCATCCGCTCCCGGATCGTGCCCAGGTCCTCGCGCTGATCGACGTAGCGCTCCATCGCCTCGCGCAAACTCGACTCACGCGTGACGACGGTCCGGCGCTGCCGCTCGATGGGCGCAACGATACGGTCGATGGCAGCTATCGTATCGGCCGGCTCGAGAGCCGAGCGGATGGCAGCTTTGTCGACGCTCGCCGCCTGGCTCTCGGCGATCTCGTACCGAACGCGGACGACGGCGCCTGCCAGTTCCTGCTTGCCGATAGCGTCGAGCACGTAGCGTGTCGCGTCGACGGTGTCGGCGGGCACCTTTACGTCGACACTGACGAAGCGGCGCGCAGGCGTCTGGCGGAAGTCGACCCGGCTGATGGCGTGCGCATCGGCCGGGCGGACGAAGCGCTTGCCCGGCTCGCCGTCGGGGTCAAGCTCGAGGATGACGAAACCTTTGCGCTCATCGGCCTCCTTGAACGATACGCGCTCAATACTGCTCGAATAGACGACGGGAGGCCCGTCGGGGTCGCTGTTCAGGTTCTGATGGCGGTGGATGTGTCCCAGCGCGACGTAGTCGATCTGCGAGCCTTCGGGCACCAGGTGCGACACCTCGAACTTGGGTTCGTGCGCGATCAGGCTGGCGCGCTCGCTATGGCTGAGTTCGGCGCCCGTCACGCTGAAAGTGGCCCATCAGGACGGTCGGCAGATCGCGTGAGCGCTTAGCGACGAAGCTGGTGATGAACTGCTGGTACTTCTCCTCGATCTTGTCGCGGATCTCGTTGGGCGGCAAGCCGCGCATGTCGTCGCGGGCGAGGATCAGGCTGCGGATCGGCCAGGGAAACGCGAACAGCTGCACGTCGCCGCTCTTGGTCGGGATGACGTCGGTCTCGGGCCGGTTGTAGACGCGTACCTGGGGCTTGCCGTCCGACAAAACGCCGCCCAGGTGGCCGAAGATGTCTAGCGCCGACGCCTTGCCGAAACTCACCGGGTGGTCGTGGTTGCCGACGATCATCGCGACCGGGATACCCGCATCGATGATGGGCTTGAGACACTCTACGAACGCCCGCTGCTGCGTCGTCGTAGGCGATGCGGTGCGGTAGGCATCTCCGGCGAACAAGAACAGGTCGATCTTTTCGGCGAGCGCGGTTTCGACCATCGCATCGAAACTGGTGCGGAAATCGATCAGGCGCGTGTTCTGGCCCGTCGCCGGGTCGAGGCGTCCGTGGCTGTCGACGCCGATGTGGATGTCTGCGGTGTGGAGGAGTTTGATCATGCGTTCAAGTTAGCGCTTCGCCGAGCCTGAATCGACGAGAACCCGACCCACCCGAGTACAGCAGAGGCGCACGCAGAAGCGATCAGTAACCCAGGGAGATACCCACCTATTATCATCCAACTTGCGCGCGCCCAGAAATAGACGAACAGGTCGCCAGTAAGTTTGTGTGCGAGCAGCAGCGAGGCTACGGAGCGGAATCCGTGGTACAGCAGCAGCGCTTGATACAGTCGCACGCTCTTCTCTCTCGGCTGAATCGAGCGCCAACCCAGCATTCCGCTCAGGATCAATCCGGCGCCAGCAAAAGCAGCCAGCAATCCTCCCACGGCTGCTAGGAACTCCGCAGATGGACTGTACGGTGTGTAAAACGACCATCCCGAAGGAAACAGCAGTTCGTACACCGACACGCTTCCCATCCAGAGCATGCTTACATCAAGCGCGCTCGACATCCCGACAGACAGCACGACGATGGCACGTTTCAGCATCTGAGCTTCAGGACTGTTCACCTGACTCGAACTCCCGCATGGCGTCCTCCAACGACACGCTAGGTTGCCTCTTCTCTGCCCCGACTGCCGCGAGATCGTGTCTCATCTCCGCGATCCAGCCGAGCGCTGCATATTCGAGTACGACTGACAGACTCCGATCGCCATCCACGTAGTCGAGCAACTGACGCAGCACGGTCGCAGGAAAGCGACTGTCACGTGCACACGAGCTTCGTCCGCGTACTCAGGTGAAGGGCAAATGGCGATCATGGGGGTTTGAAAGCGCTATCGGTCTACCAGCCGACGCGGCCTCGGTCTACGTCCGCTTCCTCGACGGCTTCGGGCGCATCGCCCTGCGGGATGATGTCATCGGGGCGCATGTAGGTCGGATCGGGGAAGCGGTTGCTCTGGCCAATCAATCCGCGGTCGACGAGGCGTTTGAGGAAGTTGCCTGAGACGAACATGGCGTTGTGCGCGCCCTGTCCCCACCACGTATCGCGGAAGGCGATGCGGCGGTCGTTGAAGCCCACCCACGATCCGATTACGAGGTCGGGGTGCATCGCCATGAACCAGCCGTCGGCGTTGTTCTGCGTCGTGCCGGTCTTGGCGGCCAGGTCGAGATCGCGCGGAATGCCGTACTGACCGCGCAGCCGGACCGCCGTCCCATAGTCGACGCCGCCGCGCATGATATCGACGACCGTCCACGCCGTGTTTTCGGGCAGCGCCTGCCGGCTGGCCGGTTCGGCTTCGTAGAGCACGTTGCCGAAGCGATCTTCGATGCGCGTCACGAACGTCGGTTCGAGGTAGATACCGCCCCTAGCGAGCGTGGTGTAAGCCGAGGTCAACTCGAACAGCGTCACGTCGGACGTACCCAGCGCCAGACTCATGTAGCACTCGGGCGACACATCGTCGGGGACGAGATCGCTGTTGATGCCCATGCGCTCGGCGTACTTGACGACGTTGGCCGGATTGACCATCTCGACGAGCTGGGCCGTCACGATGTTGTCGCTGTTGGCGAGCGCGCTGGCAAGCGTCTTGTTGCCGCCGCCGCCCATGTTGCCCGGCGACCAGCGCTGACCCGCGCACGTGCCCGTTCCGTTCCACGTGTAGCTGGTCGCAGGAAAGAAGGTGCTGGGCGAGTAGCCGTTGTCGATGGCGACGGTGAAGACGAACGGCTTGAACGTCGATCCCGGCTGGCGTTTGGCCGCGGCGACGTGGTCGAACCAGTCCTCTTCCACGTCGCGCCCGCCGACCCAGACCTTGACGTAGCCACTGCGCGGATCGATGGCGACAACGCCGGTTTCGAGCCGCGTCTTGACGGCTCTAAGGTTGTCCATGAACTCCTGATCGGCACGAAGCGACGCCAGTGCCTCGTCGGCAGACAGGCTGTCGACGGCTTCTCGGTAGCGATCGGTGTTCTTGATGTAACCGTCGACCAAGCTCTGGTTGCGCTCCCAGAAGTAGGCGAACGGCTCGACAGTCCCGTCCTCTGCCGCTTTGATATAGGGAGCCGTGCTGCGACCCAAATTGGTGCCTCCGCGTCGTCCCCAGTCGTAGTCGACGACGGCTTGCAGGCCCGGCATCTCCTCGGCCACAGCCTCGGCGGCCGCGATCTGCAAGCGGCTGTCGATGGTCGTATAGACGCGCAGCCCCTCGGCGAGCACGTTGCGATCGTTTTCCTCTCCCCACTTCTCTAACCACTCACGCACGTGCAGCGCGAAGTGCGGCGCGATGCTGGCCGTGACGGCGCTCGACCGATACTCGGTGACGGTCGGCTCGTCCTTCAAGCGGTCGTAATCCGACTGAGCAAGAACACCGCGCTTGACCATCTGCGAGAGGACGACGTTGCGCCGCTTGGCCGCGTTGAGCGGGTTGCGGTACGGGTTGTTGCGCGAGATGGCCGTCAGCATGCCGACGAGTTGAGCACCCTGGATGGTGTCCAGCCTGGACGCAGATGTCGAGTAGAACGTCTGGGCGGCAGCTTCGATGCCATACGCGTTGTTGCCGAACTCGACCGTGTTCAGGTACATCTCGATGATCTCGCGCTTGGTATAGTTGCGCTCGATCTGGACGCTCGTCAGCCACTCGCGCATCTTGCGCGTCACGGACTGGTCGAAGCCGATATCGCGGTACAGGTTGCGCGCAAGCTGCTGCGTGAGCGTCGATCCGCCCTGCGTCTTGAAGCCGGGAATGTTGAGCTTGGCAAAGACGGTCTGTCCGACCGCCGAGAACGTCCGAAACAGGTCAATGCCCCAGTGCTCGTAGAAGCGATGGTCTTCAGTCGCCACGAGCGCCGTCGTGACGGTCGCCGAGATGCTGTCGTAGGGCGCCCACGAGCGGTTTTGGAGGACGTGATAGCGCGTTAGCTCCTTACCGTCGGCCGTGTAAGCGATGGTGGCGAGCGAGATGTCGGGCTTGATGATGTCCTCGTACGGCGGATTCGACGCCGAGAGGTAGATCAGGAACGCGCCGATGACCAGCACGCCCGCCAGGAGAGCACCTGCAACCCACGACAGCGCGTAAGCCGCCGATGCCATCTTGGGGTTGGAGAACTTGCGCTCCCAAAAGCCTCGAATGCGCTCGCGCTTGCCGCCCGTCCGGCGAACTTCGGGATCGTTGAAGTAGCGGTTCAACTCGTCTTCAGAGTAGTCGGGCACGGCAGGAGCGCAGGTGAGAGTGGAAGAGCAGAATACGCCGACGCGGCGCGTAGGGTGCCGAACCGCACGCAAAGATGCAACTCGGCGACGCCTGAATTAGGCTACAACGTCCAGTGGTGGCGCGTGGTACGCGGCAGCCTCACCATCGGCCCAGCGCAGCAGTTCCAGTCCGCTGTCGCCCAGGCGGGCGAACGTTCGCTGCGCAAACCACGCGCCTGTGTTCACGTACTCGCCGTGCGCCACGCCCAGCGCCCCAGCGCCCAGATGCTCGGCCCAGTGGCTGTGCCCCATCACCACAGCGTCGGCCTCCCTCCCGCTCAGCACCTCGCGCGCCCGCGCCCGCAGCCCCTCGACCTGCCTCACGTCAACGGGTAATCCTCGAAGCCCGCGCGACGAGCGCAGCGCCAGCCCCATGCCCACGTCGGCGGGCAGCAGTTTCCACAGCGCGACCGGAAGCCGAGCACGCAGCAGCGGACGCAGACGCCGGTACCGTCCGCCCGGCGCGTGGCCGTCGCCGTGGTGCAGGTGCAGTCGTAGCGGCGGACCGTCGATGCGTGGCACGTGCTCGGTCAGCCCGTCCATCACGATCCGAGCGCCGACCTCGCGCGTCAGGTAGCCCGCGTGCCACGGATCGTGGTTGCCCGCAAAAACGGTAATCCGCACGCCCGCATCCGCCCACCGGGCCAGCAGCCCGAACAGCCGAGCCGGTGGCGGCGGGACCGCGTGCCGGTGCTCGATCCATGCCTCAAACAGATCGCCCAGCAGCCACAGCGCCGCTACCTCGCCCTCGAAATGCGTCAGGCAGTCGACCAAGTCCTGCTCATCACGCCGCCGCTTGAGCGGATCGCGCCCCAGGTGCAGATCGCTGACGAAGAGGTGGTCGGTGGGAATGGACATCACGGTTTAGAGGTAGCTTTTCCCGCCTCGTTGTCTCGTACGAAGAGCCCATGCCATCCTGCTCGGCAGAACCATCCTTCTCGTCTAACAACCTGTCGATCCACTTTAAAAGATGAGAAAACGCTTGGGGATCTTGGACAGTGGGGGAATCGATCACTGGATCGTGAATCTGCTTTACCAGACCAATACTCAAGTCTGCCCACCCTCTACAGTACAAAACCAGTTTCACAATAGTCTTTCTCTAGCCCACGATTGACCTCTTTCAAATAGTCTTTCTCTGACCCACGATTGACCTGCACTCCAAATGACCAAGGCTCTTTCACCTCGCTTCTATCCACGCGCAATGTCTTAGGCCACTCATCTACTCCGGCATCAATCCATGTGATCGCCTCAATGGTCAAGCCGGCCAAATTGCTCCATGCGTCAACGCGTTCACGTAGCAAAGGCGCCATTTCGTCAAGGTCAATCGGTGAGGGATCGGATTCAGCCATATTAGAAGCTCATGATCCGCGCCAGCGTCGCCCCATGCAGCCGATGCCCGCCGACGTATTCGACCTTTTCGTAGGGCAGGGCAGCCTCTATCAACCGCGTCTCCAGCGCGGCGACGCGGTCGGATGTGGCGAAGTAATCGCTGTCGCCGACGACGACGGTAAGGCCGGGCAGGCGCGAGCCGTAGATGTGCAGGTCGAGGTCGTGCGGTACGTCTCCGCCCCACACGACGATGCGGTCGACCCTCGTGCTGCCCAAGGCGGCCCACCGCGTAGCCGTCGCCGCGCCTTGCGAGAAGCCGAGAATCGTCAGGTGGACGTGGGGGCGGCGCGAACCGACCTCTTCCCTGATAAGCGCGTCAAGGTAGCCTATCTGGTCGCGGATTTCGTGCGCTTTGTCCTCGCGCGTCATCCACGACGCGCCGACGCGCTGAAACGTGTCGTCGAGGTAAAAGCGCGACAAGGCTTCCGGTACGATCACGCGCAGGCGGGGTCCGGCGAGCGCGCGGAAGTGGCGGGCGAAGTAGCGCGCCTGCTGCCCGTAGCCGTGCAGCGCCACGACGACGCGCGAGGCCGTAGGCGATCCCAGCGCGAAGTACCGCGCCGTCCGGCGTACGGTCAGGTGGTGCTCATCTGTCGCGCCAAGCGGATCGGCAGTGCGGGGATCTGCGGAATCGTCGTCAGCCATCGGCCGAGAGGACGCGCTGCGCCTCGCCGCGCATCCGGTTGTAGACGGCGCGCAATCCCCGCGTGCGTTGCATGCCGAGCATCTTGTCCAGGCCTAAGGCACGAAGAGCGTCGGCGGGTGCTGATGCAATTTCGTCAGCCGTCGCGCCGTCGAACGACTGGACCAGGACGCTCGTAAAACCACGCGCCGTCGGCGACTCGCGCGGCACATCGGCGACCAAGTGCGCGCGTCCTTCCTTCTCGTCGACCATCAGGAAGACGGGGGACTGGCACTCGTGGACCATGTTGAGTCCGGCGTCGCGCAGCGTGGCGTAGTCGGGCGGCAACTCGGGCAGATCGTCCGAATAGTCGAGCAGCAATTCGAGGCGGTCGGTCCCATCGACGCTCTGGAACAAGTCGACGACTTCGGCGAAGCGCGCGCTCATCGGTCGCGTGGCGTTCCGGGCGTCAGCCCCCGCGCGATCGGCACGGCGACGAGGTTGCCCCACTCGCTCCAGCTGCCGTCGTAGTTCTTGATCTTGTCGTAGCCCAGCAGGTACTTGAGCGCGAACCACGTGTGGCTGCTCCGCTCGCCGATGCGGCAGTAGACGATGGCGTCTTGATCGGGCGCGAAACCGGCTTCGGAGTAGAGCGCCTGGAGTTCAGTGGCGGACTTGAACGTGCCGTCTTCGTTGACGGCCTTGCTCCACGGCACGTTGTGCGCTCCGGGTATGTGTCCGCCGCGCATCGCGCCTTCTTGCGGGTACTCGGGCATGTGTGTCAGTTCCCCGGCGTACTCGCCAGGTGAACGCACGTCGACCATGGGCCGCTTGGTCTCGATAGCGACCATCACCTCGTCGCGAAACGCTCGGACCGACGGATCGGCCGGATGAGCCGGGTACGTGCCCCGCGGAAACAGCGGACGGTCTTTGGTGAGGGGACGCCCCTCCGAAATCCACTTGGCGCGTCCGCCGTCCATGATCTTGAGTTTGGACTCGTCGTGACCGTACAACCGGAAAACCCACAGCGCGTAGCAGGCCCACCAGTTGCTCTTGTCGCCATAAAAGACGACGGTCGTGTCGCTCGAAATTCCCCTGGCGGCGCAGAGACGGGCGAACGCGTCGGCTCCGACGTAGTCGCGGACGACCTGGCTCTGCAAGTCGTTGACCCAGTCGAGTTTGACGGCGCCGGCAAGGTGGCCGGTTTCGTAGAGCAGGAGATCCTCGTCGCATTCGACGAGGCGAAACAGGTCGGTATCGGCCTGATGCTCGGCCACCCAATCGGTGGATACGAGCATGTCGGGGCGAGCGAATGACGTCATATAGAGAGGTGGTGGGTGCATCTGAAAAGATAGGCGCGGTCCGCACCGGGGCGCCGCACGTGCGAAAGCGCCCGCACCAGCCGCGTTCCGGTGCGCGGATTCCGCATCCACCCTTCACTCCACCCACTCAGACACGCCGATGCCGCACAAGCGCCGACGTTCCGTGACATCTCGGGCCACTGCCCCCCGTTTCATAGCTCACGACACAACGTCGACCTTCACAACCCAACTCCCACTCTCATGCGACCCCTCGCTCTGCTCATTCTACTCTGCGCCTTCGCGCTCCCCGCCCAAGCCCAGGGCCAACGCCAGCAACGCCCGGAAGCCCAACCCGGAGAACGCGTGATCGAAAGGCTCGACCGCTCCGTCGACCTGACCGACGTCCAGCGCAACCAGATGGAAGCACTCCTCCGGCAACATGCCGACGACCGGCAGACTGAACGCGAGCGGATCCGGACCGAACGCCAGGCCCTGCAAGACCAACTCCTATCGGTTCTGACGCCCCAGCAGCGCGCTGCTCTCGAAGCCGAACAGACCGAACGCCACACCGAACGCGTCGACCGGCGCGTCCGGCAGATGACACGCGCGCTCGACCTGACGGGCGAGCAGCAAACCCGAGTCCGCGCTCTGCTCGAAGCGCAGCCGATGCGCCACGACCGAGACGGCAAGTCCGCGCGAGCAGATGGAGCAGGTACGCACCCAACTCGGCCAGATCCTGACGCCCGACCAGCGCGAGCGCGCCGAAGAGATGAAGCAGCGCGGGCGCCGCGGCGACCGGATGCGGGGCGGAAGCGGCGGTCGACGCGGAAACCGTCGCTAGGTCGGAGTTGCCACGATCGCCCCGGAGCACCAGCGTGTTTCGGGGCGATCTCATTGGTGCTCCCGCCTGCTACCCGACCAACTCCGCCGCCTCGTCGAAGCGCACACTGACGAGTTTGGACACGCCCGGCTCTTGCATCGTGACGCCATAGAGCCGATCCGAAAGCTCCATCGTGCGCTTGTTGTGCGTGACCAGGATGAACTGCGTCTGATCCGAAAACCGGCGGATGATGCGCATGAAGCGGTCGACGTTGGCTTCGTCGAGCGGCGCATCGACTTCGTCGAGGATGCAGAAGGGGCTGGGCTTGACGAGATAGATGGCGAACAGCAGCGCGATGGCCGTCAGCGTCTTCTCCCCGCCCGAGAGTTGAGCGATCGACGCTGGGCGCTTACCGCTCGGACGGGCGGACACCTCGACCGGTGAGTCGAGTAGATCGTCTGGATCAGCGAGGGTGAGTTCGGCGTGTGCTCCCTCGCCGAACAGATCGACGAACAGCGTCTGGAACGACTGCTGAATCTGAGCGAATGTCGCAGCGAACCGCTCCGACGCCGCCGCGTCGATCTCGGCGATGGTCTCCTCGAGCAGCGACTCGGCTTCCTCGAGATCGCGCTGCTGTTCCTGCAGAAACGAGAGCCGCTCGGACGCCGCTTGGTAGTCTTCGACGGCCAGCGCGTTGACGGCACCGATGCGGCTCAGCTTGCTCTTGAGATCGACCAGTTCCATGCGTGCTCCCTCGACATCGAACTCGTCCGGAACGTCCGACGTATCGTGTGTCAGCGCGTTTTCATGCGACCCCGCCCACTCTTCTTCGAGCGCATCGCGGCGCGCGGCTACCTGCGCTTGCGCGACAGCCACCGCCGACATCCGCTCGGACGCCTGCGACTGCTCCCGCCGCGCCTCGCGCATGCGCTTCTCGGTTTCGGACATCGCCGACGCAGCTTCCAAGACCGCGTCCTCTGCTTCTCGAACAGCCTGATCAAGCGGCTCTCGAGCGTCTGACAAACGAGCGGTCTCGGCCTGCGCCTCCGACACCTCACGCTCGCGCTCCGCAGCGGACTCGCTCTCGGTTTGGGCCTGAACTGCGTCGCGGTCGCGCTGCTGCTCGGCTTCGGCCGCCAGACCACCGGCGCGACGGGTTTCGCGCTCGAGCGCCTGGAGGCGCGCTTCTGCCTGCGAAGCGGCGAGCGCTGCCGCAGTGAATGCCGCAAACACCTCACCAGATGCGGTCTCAGCGGATTGTGCGGCCGTTTCGGCACGTTGGACTGCGGTTCGTCCAGCACCGAGCGCGTCCGCTGCCTCACGCTCGGCACGCTCCAGAGACGGCAGCGCTTCTTGCGCGCCGCGCTGCGCCTCTTCGGTCCGTACGATTCGCTCGGAGTGGAGACGCTGCGCGTCGGCTGCCGACTCTAGGGTCAGCAGCGCACGGTCCAGCGCGTGCTGCGCCTGCCGAACGTGATTGGCCGCCTGATCCGACAGCCTGCGCAACTCGCGGAGTGTCGCCCGATCGTCGATCCGCAGCTCGCTCGCACGATTCTGAGCAGCATCTACGATGCGTTGACTGGAAGTCAATCTGCGCCTCGATCTCAGCCAATCGTTTGCGCTGCTCGGCGCGAGTGGGAGCAGGATCACCCAGGTCGGATGCGCCGCCATACCGAGATGCTGCGCCCTGCGTGCTCCCGGGAAGCGGAGCGCCGATCCATGTGCCGTCTGGGGCGATGGCACGGATACCCAATGGCAGGCCTTCGGCACTGGGGAGCACGTCGACGGCACACCATCCTTCGAGGAGCAGGCCAATGACTGAGCGGGACCCACCGTCGACCTCGGCATACTCTGCGAGTGCCTGCCACCCGTCGGGCGGGCGGCTCGTTTCCGAGCCCAATGCCATCTCGCGGATCAGCACGGTCACTCGCCCGGCTGCCTGGGTCTCCAGCGTGTCGAGTGCGCGTTCCGCTGCGGCCTCGTCGTCTACTACGACGCACTCTTTCCAATAGTTTAGGGCGACCGAAACGGCGCGCTCCCACCCCGGAAGCGGCGACACCAGATCGTCGACCGTTAAAAGTACGCTTCCGTTTGCGGCGGCTGACTCGGCGAGCGTGCGAACGCCTTCCGAGAAGTCTCGCGTAGTGCCGACGATCTGACGGAGCACGCGCGCTTCCGCCTGGTACGATCCGAGTTCACGCTCGGCCTCGCGGAGCACGAGGGACGCGTCTTCGAGCTCGGAAGCTCGCTGCTGCGCTTCGGTTTCTGCCGCCTCGACGCGTTGGGCGGCTTCGACAGCCTCCCGCTCCGCCTGCACGACTCCGCTCCGCGCAGCGTCGATGCGAGCCACGTGCTCCGCGTTGTCGCCCACCATCGGCAGAGCACTCAGACGTTCGTGTTCTGCTTGGTGCAGGCCGACCGTGGCGAGCTGGCGGTCGAGCGCGCGCCTCGCATCGGAGTGGATTTGCTGGGCTCGGCGTTCGGACAGCATCGCGTCGCGCAGGGCCTGTCTCGTACTGTCGATGGCCTGCTGAGCGGAATCACGACGGGCCGTTGCGGCGGCCAGAGCATGAGCCGCGGACTCCGAAGCAGGTCGAGCCGCTTCGAGTTGGCTGGTTATCTGCTGCTGCTCGGCGTTCAGTTCGTCCAGGCGTTCGGTCAGTCGCTGGGCCTGCGCCGACAACCGGCGCGCGTCGGCTTGGGAGCGGTCGCGGCGTTCCTGAGCGACGCGCGCCTCGGTTTCGGCCTGGCGCAGCGTGTCGATATGCGCCTGAAGCGCGTGCTGGGCCGTCCTTCGCTCGTCCTCGGCGACGATTCGGTCAGACTCGGCGCGTTCGCGTTCGGCTTCTCGGGCGGTGACAACGTGGGTCGCCTGACGCGAGGCATCTTCGGCGGCTTGCAAATCCGACGTGTGCCGAGCCAGCGCCGTCGTCAGGCGGTCGTATTCGGAGAGAGCGATCCATCGCTCGAGATCGGCTCGGCGCGCGTCGAGATCGCGGTGGCGGGCGGCCTTCTTGGCCTGCCGTTGAAGCGCATTCGCCTGGGCCTCGACCTCGTCGACCAGGTCACGCAGGCGCGTCAGGTCGTGCTGAGCGCCCTGCAACTTGTTTAGGGTTTGGCGGCGGCGCAGCTTGAACTTGGTGATGCCCGCCGCCTCTTCGAACAGGCGGCGGCGGTCGTCGGCGTTGTCGCTCAGCAACTGGTCGACCTTGGCCAGTTCGATGACCGAATACGCGCCCGACCCCATGCCGGTGTCCATGAACAGGTCCTGGATGTCGCGCAGGCGGCAGGTGACACCGTTGAGCAGGTACTCACCCTCGCCCGAGCGGTAGAAGCGCCGCCCGAGCGTCACGTTGGCGTACTCGGTCGGCAGGATGCCCCGGCTGTTCTCGACCGTCAGCAGCACCTCGGCCATACCGACCGGCTTGCGCGAACTCGTGCCGTTGAAAATCACGCCGCCCATCGTATCCGAGCGCAGCGCCTTGGCCCGCTGCTCGCCGATGGCCCATCGGACCGCGTCGACGATGTTGCTCTTGCCGCAGCCGTTTGGACCGACGATGCACGTGATGCCGTCGTCGAACGTGAGCGTCGTCTTGTGGGCGAAGCTCTTGAAGCCGTGGAGTTCGAGGGTGCGGAGGTGCATGTGGAGGCGAAAGGGGGCCGCAAAGATACGCAGACCGTCCCCTGCAGCCGTCTCCGTCGTGCCGCTACCGACGCACCAGCGTGTGCGTCGTCGCGCGCCGATCGGTCTGGACGCGCACCACGTAGACGCCCGCGGGCAGTCCCGTTCCGTCCAACTCGAACCTGTGCACTCCGGCCCACACCGATGAGTGATCCGCCAGCGTCGCCACCTGCCGACCCAACGCATCGAACACGTCGACGGTCAAGGGCGATAGGCGCTCCAGGTGGACCGTGATCGTGGCCCGGTCCGCAAACGGATTGGGCGCGCTCGCGATCACTATAGCGGTTTGAGGAGCGGCGTAGGCTTCGACGACGGGACTGAAAGCGAACGCGCCGTCGAGATCGGTTTGGCGGATTCGGAAGCGATGCACGCCGGGCGGTAGATCGTCTGCTGTCCAACGGTAGGCGCGGCGATCGAGCGTTGTCCCGGCTCCGGGCAGCGTGCCCAAGGCGCGCCAAGCGGTCTGACCGAGCGGTTGCGTCTCGACGGTGAAAGCAGAGTTGTTCGTCTCGCCTGCAGTCTCCCACGTCACATCGACGCGTGGCCCGTCGGCGACGGCGAGGACGCGGCCCCACTCGACGGGCAACGTGCCCCTCTCATTGTTGTCATTGCTGTCGAACGCGCGCGTGGCGAGCGTCGAGTCGAGCACGTACGGGTTTTCCGTTCCCTGATAGGCGCGGATGCGCAGCGAGCGGGCGCTGTCCGACGCCGCCGATGGATCGGCGCGGTGCCAGGCGAGCAGCGTCGGCACCTGGTTAGCGAACCATACCGTGTCCGACTGCGCGCGGTAGAGCGTGTAGAAGTAAAACATCGCGCGTGCCACGTCGCCTTTGTGGTCTTCGCGCGGCTCGAACTCGGCCCCCGACGTTTCGGAGAACAGGTGGCGGAGGGATGCGTCGGGCTTGGCGGTCTGCGTGACCGGACCGAACCAGCGCGTCGCCCAGTCGTCGTCGACGTCAGCGAAGGCGTCGTTGCTCCGGCTGCTGTTGGACTGCTGCGTGACGGCGAACAGGTGGTGCATGTCGCTCCGCGCGCTCCCCGATCCGGCGCCGTGCGACTGGGGCCACGTGTGCTCGGTCGAGATCTGCAAGCTGCTGTTGTAGGCGAAAACGGTGGGGTCCTGGCTCGTATCCATCCAGGTGGCGCGGCCCGTGTAGACGCAGCGGAGCGAGTCGCCCGGCTCCAGATCGACGCGGAGGAACAGGGTGTCCCTCGCACGGTCGTAGCCCATCACAGTCGATGGTCGGTAGTCCGATGCCAACCCGGCGATCAGGTCGTAGCCGGTCTGGGTGGGGCGGATCGTCTGGGCGAGGGCCGATGGCGCAAGCGCGAGCAGGACGAGAAAGAGCGAGAGGCGAGCGAGCATGGGCAGAGGAAAGCTGCGAGGGGTATCGGCAGCACATTGGCCCATCTCAACCCGCTGCGCCGCGGCAGCGAATTTTTCGAGGGACGACCTCACCTCTCCCCGATTCTCGCCGTACAGTCGGTCGGCACGTCACTTGCCGTAGCCGACGCACCCTCACCACCCTCTTCCCCCTACTCCCATGCGCATCGCTTCTGCTGCTCTCCGTCCGCTTCGGTGGACACTCCTGACCCTTCTCCTGGTCGCTCCCGTAGCGGCGCAAGACTTCGACGACGAGGCGTATTCTCCTCCCTCCGAGGTGTACGGCGTCTTCGACGGCGGATTCGCCCTCGCCATTCCGAGCGGCGACTTCCGCGACCAGACCGGCAACGTCGGATACGGCGTCAACCTGGGCATCGGAGTCGGTTCGCGCACGCTGCCGTTCGTCGTCGGCATCGAAGGGGGCTTCTTCGTCCTCGGATCGCACACCGACAACGTCGCGCTGAGCACGACCATTCGGAGCGTGTTCGTCGATGTCGAAACGACCAACAGCCTCGCCCAGGGCCACCTCTTCCTGCGGATGCAACCGGGCACGGGCGTGCTGCGCCCCTACGTCGAAGGACTCGTAGGCGCCAAGTACCTCTCCACTCAGACGACGGTGCAAAACGAAGGCTTCCGCGACGACGAGGCCGTGTTTCGCTCGACCAACTTCGACGACTGGGCGTTCAGCTACGGAGTCGGCGCCGGTGCGGCCATCGAGGTCTATCGCAACCGGGATCCCCAGTCCGACCTGGGAACGGTCAGCATCCTCGTCAGCGCGCGGTGGACGCCCGGATCGACGGCCGAATACCTCGCCGACGCCGAGATCAGCGACCGCGACAACGACGGCCGGGTCACCAACAGCGACCTCACCATCAGCCGCAGCCGCACCGACGTGATCGTGCCCAGCATCGGCGTATCGATCACGTTCTGACCGGTATCAGCCACTTCCCAACGCAGCAGCGCCCCGCCCGGACGATCCGAGCGGGGCGCGCATCGTTTCAGGCGTTTTCGGTTTCCGCGTCGGACGACACCTCTTCGACCTCCTGGCTCACGACCACGCCCGGCAATCGCAGCAGCGCTGTCGTCCCTCGTCCCACCGTCGACCGGAGCGCGAACTGGGCGCCGATGATGCGCGCCAGCCCGACGACGACCGTCAGCCCCAGCCCCATGCCTTCGTAGTTGCGTGTCACGCCCTCGCTGCTCTGCACGAACGGCTCGGATGCGCGCGGCAAAAACGCCGGTTCGATGCCGATGCCCGTATCGGTCACGTGGACGACCAGATCCGATGCGTCGGCGCGCGCTTCGAGACGGACCGTTCCGTCGGGCGTGAACTTGGAGGCATTGGAGAGCAGGTGGCCCACGATCGTCTGAACCGCCTGACCGTCGACGTGCGCGACGACGGGCTCGACTTCGATTTCGAAGTGCAGATCGGCGCCTCGGATTCGGTCGGCGTAGTCGTGCGCAGTGTGTGCCAGCAGCGTGTCGACGCGATGATCGGCGGGCTGTCCGGCATACTCGCCGCCGTCGATCTGCGTCAGGTCGAGCACCATCACGAGCGACTCCATCAGACGGCGCCCACTGTCGCCGATCATCATCAGGAAGTCTTCTTGCTCGAGCGTTGCCGAGTCGCGCAGATCGTCGCGGAGGATGTCGGAGAGCGAGATGATGCCCGAAAGCGGGGTTCGAAACTCGTGGCTCAGGTTGTCGAGCAGCGTCGACTTGAGGCGGCTGACGGCTTCGGCGCGGTCCTTGGCGGCGACGAGTTCCACATTGGCCCGCCGCAGTTCGCGCGTTCGGGCGTCGACCTGGTCTTCGAGAAAGGTGCGGTGCCGGGCCAGCGCCTGGTCGCGCGTCTGGATCTCGCCCAGCATGGCGTTGAACTGGACGGCGAGTTGGCCCAGCTCGTTCGACTTGGGCGGTTCGACCCTAACGGCGAAATCTTTGGCTTCGGCGACCTGATGGACCGTCGCCGTCAGGTCGCGGATCGGAGCCGTAACGCCCTTGCGAAAGCGCAGCGCCGCCACGAGCGACAGCCCGAGCGCGCACAACAGCACCAGTCCGCTGATCATCAGGTAGCGCGCACGCCGGCGCCGCTCGCCCTCCAAGCTCTGCCGCACGACGAGACTACCGATCAGCGCGCCGCCGTCCTCGATCGGGTGGACGAGCGTCAACGCGCCCCCGTCGTACGTTGCGCCCGGATCGCCTCTGGGCAGCGGCTGAGTCGCATCGGGATAGTGGGCCAGCACACCGCCATCGGCCGTGAAGAGCGTGGCCGAGAGCACATCGGGGACTTCGGAGAACCCCTCCAACCCCTGCTGCGCCGCCAGCTCGTCGCCGAAGTCGAGCGCGGCAACCGACGAGGCGCCCACGATGGCGGCCTGATGGTCGAGGCTGCGCTCGAGCTGGCTGCGGAACGTGATGCGGTCGAGCAAGATGAACGCCGCGCACGCCGCTACCAGACCCAGCGTGCTCACGCCGAGGATCACCAAGATCAGCTTGCGATCGAGCGATGTCCTCACGGGCGCACCTGGAAGGGACCGGTGGCGCTGTCGTGGGCGTGAGCCGTGGCGTAGACGAGGACGAACGAGAGCACGTTGGACGTTTCGAGCGCGCTCGTCGTGTCGACGCGGGCGGCGCGCAGGGCGTCAGGATTGGGCGAGCGGATCAGGCGCAGGAAGTCCGATCGCATAAAGCGTCCCCAGCCCGATCGCGGACGGCTGGCGTCGAGCCACAGGTTGGGAGTCGCCTGCCAGACGCGGTAGGGGTTGCCGTCGCGGTTGCGCGCCAGCCCACCGAGCACGTCGACGCCGTCGCCTCGTTTGGTAGCCAGTACGAACTGCTGTCCGCCCGACGCAATCACCAGGCGCTCGTCGGTCTGCGACACGATCTGGGCGTCCGGCTGGAGGTAGCGCTGCACCTGCCGCCACGGCGACTGGGCGTGCGAGACGAGCGGTGCGGTTCCGAGAAGGACGAGCAGGAGGAACAGAAAGCGGCTCATAGGATCACCTCGTCGCGCCCGAACGGCATGCGGTAGGAGGCGCTGAACGTCAGGTCGTCGCCCGCGTTTCGGAGTCCCCAGTTCTGCCTCAGACTCAGCGTGAACGGCCCCCACTCGCCCCGGATCGTGCCGCTCACGCCGCTGTTGCTCAGCGCGGCGAACTGGTAATCGGCCGCGTCCGTGCCATCGAAGGACTCGGTCAGCGGCTCGTCGACGCCGTTGAGGGCGTGGTAGCCCGTCGCGTACAAGCCGATGCCTTTCCACCACGCACCGCCGCCGACGATGCCCTGGACACGCCCATACTTGTTGACGATGCCCCCCACGTACGCCGACGGATACACGGGGCGATCGCCGAGCAGCCACTTCCCATCGGGCCAGTAGCGCACCACGTTGACGCGCAGGTCGGTGTCTTCGGCGTAGAGCGCCTGGCTCTCATCGGATCCGAGCACACCGACGCGCGCGAACGATTCGACGCGCCACAACAGACTGAGAAGGTGATCGTAGCTGCCTGTGAGCATCAACCCGTTTTCGGACTTGGCGAGCACGAGAGGCAGCGTGTCGCTGTCGCGCTTGGTCGTGCGCTGATACGTAGCGCCGAACGTGAACGGCCCGCGCCCGAACGACACGTCGAAGAACTGTCGCGTGAAGCTCACGTCGAAGCCCTGCACGCCGGGCGTCACGGGGTCGGTGTCGATGTCGCCCAGGTCGATGTTGCCCAGTCCCGCCCCGCTCAGGCGGGCGCGGCTGATGTCCATGAGAACGTAGCTGACCGTGACATCGTCGGCGATCTGCGCGTGTAGGGGAGGCGCGCCCAGTAGGAAGGCGAGCAGGAAGAGTCGTAGGTAGGACATTCGGGGGGGAGTGCGTGTCCGTTCGCTATCGGAAGCGGAAGCGGCAACTTAACCACCGAAACCCCCTTGAGTCCCCGTCCTCTTCGTCGACCGGCCTCTTTCGCCTCCTTACACTTCAAAATGACGAACGAGCGCCACTCCGTCCCTCTACCTGCAGGTGGAGCGCGTACACGCCCGGGGCCAGCGCACGCACGTCGAACCAAGCAGCCTGCTCGCCCGCCCCACACACGCCTCGGGTGGGATTTGGCGGCGACGATCGCCTGGACGTACACGGTGCCCTCATGCACCACGAGGTAGCGCGGGCCGCTGCTGCGAGCGAGTCCGCTGGTCAGCGCGCTCGGGTCCAGATCGGCGGCGAGGCGGATGGAGCCTTCGCCCGCGACGCAGCGAAACAGCTGGTCGCCCGCATCGTCACGGGTGCCGGTCATGCAGAGCGTGTCGCCAGTGACGATGGGAAGCGGCGTGATACGTTAGCTCCGACCGATGACGACCGGGCGGGCTACGACCTCGCCTCCGACGTGGAATCCGCGCCCGCTCAGATGTGAGGACCGGCGCGATTCTCGGCGTAAGACTGGCTCGTTTAAACGGCTTTCTACCGATACCGGCCAAGTACCTGTGCCTCTTCGTCCTGCTGCGGCACGTCGACGATCGGCAGGGGACGAGCGTTCATCCCTTCGATCCAGTCGGCCACGCCGTCGCGCTTCATCAGGGCGCTGCTCGTCTTGCGTGGGGCGGTGCCATAGACGACACGGTCGCGCCAGGGTTTGGAGTCGCCAAACGCCCAGCGGACGCCGCCGTACGTGGCTGGATCGCGCCCGTCGAGCGACAGGCGGTCGTTGAGGTAGCAGGCCGTCGCGAACGCATCGGCGGGGTCGGGACGCCAGGCGAGGATCTGACTCGCCCAGTACATCCGCAGGTTGTTGTGCATCCATCCGTCGGCGAGGAACTGCTTCTGGGCGGCGTTCCAGAGGTCGTCGTGCGTGCGTCCGTGGACCAGGTCGTCGAGCGAGTAGTGATGCGGGCGCGGGTCGTCGGCGTGAGCGTCGAGGCTGGCGCGGGCAGCGGCAGGGAGCCCGGCGTAGCGTGTCCAGTCCGGGCGGTGGCGGGCGTTGTGATAGTGGTACTCACGCCACGTCAGCGCCTCGTCCAAAAATTTCCACCGTGCGGCAGCGTGCAGCCCCGCGTCTCGTTCGGCGTGATAGACGGCCCGAGCCAGTTCGACCGGCGAGACGACGCCGAAATGCATCCAGGGCGACAGCCGAGCCGTGCCCGGCAGTGCGGGATTGTTGCGCGTCCACTTGTAGCGCGGGACGACGCCCCCGATGGCCTCGCGCAGCCGCTCCAGTCCAGCCGACCTGGATCCGCGAAAGTCGGGCGCGGGCGGAAGGCTCAGGTCGATGCCGGTCTGGGCGATGCGGGCGTCGAGCGCTGCCGCATCATCGCCTTCGATGGCTTCGTGCGGCACCTCGAGATCGCCGTCGAAGCGGGCGATGGCGGGCGATTGGGTCAGGTCGGTTTCGACGTGGAGCGTGCGAAGCGGCGTGTGGGCGGCGCGAAACGCTTTGGTCGTGGCGAGCAGTCCGGCGTGCGTGTTCATCGGCACCAGGCAGCACGCATCCACGGCAAAGACAGCCCGCTGAGTTTGACCGGCGAGCGCGTCGGCATAGGAGCGCGTGACGAACGTCGGCACGTCGTCGACGACTACGGCGCAGGCGCGGCGGCTCAGCCGGTCGGCCAGGTCCACTTCGCCCTCGCCGTCACGCCGCAAAAACCGGACGAAACGTACGCCGCGCGCCTCGATGCCCGGCCCCAGTTCCTGCGACGCCTCCAGGATGAATCGGTGCAGCCGCAGCGACGCGTAGGGGTAGCGGTTCTCGAGCGCGTGCAGCACCACGACGGGCTTTCCGATCCGGTTGCCCAGCGCAATCGCCGCGTCGACGGCGGGGTTTTCGTCGGCCCGCAGTGCCTGCATCAGCCAGCAGAGCACGAACGCGCCCGCCTCGTCAACGGCGTGATCGGTCAGGCGGCGCGTGCGTAGACGGAGCAGGTCGAGGGCGGTTGGATTCGGGTCAGGCATGGTGATGCGCGGGATGGAAGTCTTCAGGTTTCGTCGCGGGCGGTGCCGAGTCGGTCACCCGCGCAGCGCACGTCGATCCACGACCCGTACGATGGTGCGGACGTGCGATACGGTGCCATCCATCGCCGGTCGACCAGATGTTTGAGCGCTAACGCCCACCGTCCGCGCAGCGCAACCGGGCCAGCGGCGGCAATTGCCCAACGCTCGCCCGTCGACAGGATCAGCGGGGCGACGGGGTAGGGCCGGAACGACTGCAACTCGGCGCCGATCGGCGCCTCGCTCTCCTGCAACGAGTGGAGCGCACGGCGGACGTTTTCGGCCAGAAGCGGCCCCTGCTTGACGGCGTGGACACCGATGCGCGCCAGCGATTCGTACCCCTCGACGGCGGCGGCGTCGCCCGCAACGAAGGTCCGGGCGTCGGATGAAGCCAGCAGCGTGTCGCGCACGCGGACGAAGCCCTTCTCGGTCGTCTCCAGCCCGCTCTCCGCCAGCCACGGTTGACCGACCGAGCCCGTCGCCCACAGGACGGCGTCAGCAGCGACCGTCTCGCCGCCGACGAGCCGCACGCCGCCGGGTTCGACCTGATCGGCGCGCGTGTCGAGGCGGATATCAGCGCCGCGACGTGCCAGCAACTCATGCGCCCAGGCCGACGCGCGCGGGGGCAAACCGCCAAGCAGCCGCCCACCTGGTTCGACGATCGTCAGGTGCAGACCTGGGCGGTGGGCCGTTAGATTCATCGCCGTCTCGACGCCCGCTGCTCCGCCGCCGACGATCACGAGGCGCCCGTCGCGCAGATCGCTCAGCGACTGGATGCGGTGGAGCGGCTTGGTGTGTACTACCCGACCGTCGGGTTGCCCCGGATTGACCGCGCCCACATCGATCACGAGCAGGTCATAGGGCAACGCGTCGCCGTCGCTTGTCGTCACGGCTGCGGCGCTCTAGGTCCAGCCCGGTCGCTTTGCCCTGAACGAAGTCCACACCTTCGCGGGCGCAGATCGTCTCCAGATCGATGGTCACATCGGCGCGCGTGTAGACGCCGCCGGTCCACTCGGGCACCATGCCGCTGTACCACAACTCGGCGCGGTCCGAAAGCAGTGTCACGTCGGCCCCGGCGGTCAGTTCGCGGGCGCGGTCGAGCAGCGGAAGCGTCGCGTGGCCTCCGCCGACGACGAGCAACTTGGGACGGTTCACGAATAACCTCCGCTGCTCTGGTGGGACGCACGTTCGTAGGAACTGTCCGTGTGACCAGCGTCTGACCCGGTTTGGCCGGTCATCACCACTCGGCGGCGCGGCAGGTGCTTGCCGCCTTCGAGGTCGCGCACAAATGCGACCAGTTTTTCGCGCAGTTCGCAGTGCAGCGTCCACGCGTCGGCCGGGTTCGACGCCGAGCAGAGCGCGCGCAGGCGCAGCGTCTCGTCCTGGCTGTCGTAGACGATCAGGTTGGGCTCCTCCTCGCCGTCCCATAACTCGCTGGCCTCCAAGAACTCGGTAAACTTCTTCCGCACCGCGTCCACATCGATGGTGTAGTCGGCGTGGAAGTAGATGGGTTTGATGAGGTGAGCGTCGCGCTTGGTCCAGTTTTCGAACGGGTGCGTGATGAAGTAGCGCAGCGGCACGACCAGGCGGCGTTTGTCCCAGCTTTTGATGAGGATATACGTGTAGGTGATGTCCTCGACGTAGCCCCACGTGCCGTCGTAGTAGACGCTGTCGCCGATGCGAACGGGTTTGGCCAGCGCGATCTGGACCGAGGCGATGATGTTGCCCAAGACCGGCTGAGCAGCGATGCCCAGCAGGATCGTCAGCACGCCCGCGCTCGCCACCAGCGAAACACCCAGCCGCTGCAGCGAGCCGAACTGCGCCACGATCACGCCGATGGCGAACAGCACGACGACGAACAGCACCACGCGCCGCCCGACCGACAGGTAGGTGAGTTGCCGCTGCTTGCCGTCCCGCTCGTTGGTCGACAGATCGGCGATGTCTTCGATATCGTCGCGCTCGAGGATGCACGTGATGACAGCGCTGATGGTGCGCATAACGAACCACACGAACGTCAGCACGGCCACGATCAGCAGCGAAACCGTCACGACGCGCGGCATCGCGAGCACGACCGAGGCGATGAGCCAGAACGCCGATGCGGCTACCCAGACGGCGAACGGCTTGGCGACCTTGCCCGACATTTGGCTCAGCCAGATCGATTCCGAGTTGTCGAGCGTACGCTTGGTCAGCACACTCACCCCCCAAGCCAGCAGCGCGAGCAGCACCAACCCGACGGCCAGCGCCAGCCATGCCCACAGAGCTGCGCCCCACACCTGCACGCGCGCCCACTCAGGCGCGATGCGGTCGATCGGACCCGGCCCGAAGCGCTCGTACAAAACGGGGATGTTCTCGACGGTCTGAGGAGAAAACACCCAGACCGGAGTCGCTTCTCCTACGCGCACGCGCTGCACGCGGATCGCCACGTCGCGCCCGTCGAGGTCGAGCGAGCCGATGCGGATGCTGCGCCGCGGTTCGCCGACGAGCGGATTGGTCTGTCCCATCGGGCGGTCGTCGGCACCGTCGGCGCGGTCGGGTAGCGATTCCCAGTCGAAGCCGACTTGCCGGTCCATCACGTAGTAGAGTTGAGCGGCGAGCGTCGGCCCGTCCTGCGCGCGCCGAGCGTCGGGCAGGTGGTTGAGGTTGAGCGCATGGGCGGCCGAGGCGAAGTCCTCATTCCGCGCCGTACGGACAAAGTGCTCGACCGCACCCTGGGGAGAGAGCAGACTCGCCGCGCCGTCCATTTGGGGCAAGCCCCGGTTCAACTCGCCGAGCAGGTAGTACGCCGGATCGTAGGCACCGAGCGCTTGGGCCGGGCTCATCAGTTCGGCCGCCGCCTGCCGGACCGACTCTCCATCCTGCGAGGAAACGACGCTGTCCTGCGGGACAGGCGTTTGAGCGTACGCAGGTGAAAAGGGGAGCAGCAAAAGCGGCAAAATCAGGCAGAAGTGCACAGGTGTCGGTTTGGACGAGAAAAAGAAATAGGCCTACCACCGCGGCACCTCTCAGCCGACCGGCTCACGCCAAAGGCTCGTAACTACGCGCGGCACCAGGTCGAGGCGCGAGGGTTTCTCGGCCTGCCCATCATCAGGGAGCCAGCCACGCAAACGGAGGCAGCGGCAGATTACGCACGATCGTGAACGCGACCACGATGCAGGCCACGACAACAGCGCTCCAAGGCGGAAACCGATCCCAGAACGCACGCATCCGCAGAGGAGCCATTCGCTCGGCGGCGACGGCCACCAGCGTCAGCGGTAGCATCGTAACGGCCAGCGCGTTGTACCCCAGCGCGTCGACCAGGCGGCCGCTAAGCAGCGCGTGGACCGCTCGCTGCAACCCGCAGCCGGGGCAGTGCAGACCCGTCACGAGATGGAATAGGCAGCGCGGAAAAAAGGCCGAGGAGGCCGGATCGACGAAGGCCAGCACCCCGACGAAGGCCACACCGAGCGCTACTCCAATGCCTATTAGTACCCGTTTGCTCGGCATCCGATCAGTAACCGCTGCCCACGCCAATCACTAGGATGAACAGGAAGTACAAACCTAGAAAGACAGCCGACGCGATCATGCTCCAGTTGGCCCACTTGTTCGCCTCCTCGGACCGGCGACGCGCCTCGTCGTAGTCGCCACGAGCAATCGCCGGATCGACTTTTGTCGACTGTATGATGGCGACGATCCCGAACGGCAGACAGCACAGCAGCGTCACGATGATCGCTTTGGCGAGGTGATTGTCGATCTTGGGCGGCACGCCGTCCCAACGGTCAGAAGTGGGCGCTGGACCGACGGGCAGTGCATCGCCGATGTCCGCCGAGGCGCGCAGGGGCGGAGGCGACCCGAACGCATCCGAGAACGCGTCCACACCGGCAGCCGCTTGCCAGTCACTCATGCCGCGCTTCCAGATCAACGTGTCGCGAGCGACGATTTCGCGGCGGATCAAGTCGCGCAGACTATCGACCGATACGGGGCCTTCCTGCGCGTTGTTGTATTCGTAGTACCACTCGTTCATCGGCGAGGCGTTGGGAGAAAGGAAAAGCGAGCGAGGATGTGACAGATCGGACGGTCGACGGGACGTTAAGCCTCGGGGCAGTCCGAGCGCAACTGCATTCGGGCCAGAGCGCGTCTGCATTTCGCGACCCCGACGCACCCCACAGTCGGGCTACCATTAGTCGCCTTTGGGCGCCAGATGCGTAGCCGTCACGGTCACGGCCTCGCCTAGCGGCAGCATCCAAACCGACGGACGCGGAGCGCCACCGACGAGCGCAGGTGCAAATGCTAGATACTTCACTGCATGCCGAACGGCATCGACGCACGCAGTGTCGACCGGATCGGAGAACGTCACGTCGGATAGCGTACCCGCTGCGCTCACGAAGAGCAGAGCGTTTGCAGTCTTGCTTTCTCGTAGGCCGCAATGGAAACCGCCACGGCGGTCCGTAAATCGTGCCTGCACTTCGGCCATCGCGGCGCCCGCATCGCCGAGTAGGACGCCGTTCGTGTCACACGGAAGCGCCTCCGTTCCGCACGAGGCGCCTTGCCCGATGGGTGGATCACCCGAAGAAGCGCGCGGTCCGGCGCAGCCCGACACCACGATCACTAGGGCGATGGAAAACAAACGCGTCATGCTTCAAACGTATGCGCCGCTGCCTGCACGAAGCAAACAGCGGCGCGAGAACCACGGAAGCCGGAATCAGCTGCGGCGCATGTTGAGGTTGGGACGACGCCCCTTGGTCGCCTCGCGCGATCCGATGCTCTCGCCCGACGATCCGTTGGGCGCCGAAGTGTTCGCGTTGGAGCTGCGCGAGCCGCCGTTCGAGCGGCGGCGCTTGCCCGAGGCGCCTCCGCCCTCTCCGTTCGAGCCACCCGATTCGCTGCGCGCTCCCCCACCACTGCCGGAACGACGACTCCTGCTGCCTCCGCCGCCCGAGCCGCGCTTGCGACCTCTGCCTCCACTGCCCGAGCCTGATCCACCGCTTCCGCCGCCCTGCGCCTTGGCGCGTGCCGCCGCGCGAGGGGCGCTGCCCGGCAGGTTGGGCGCGTCCTCATCGACCTCGACGCCGTCGAACGTCACGCGCTCGAGTGGAGCACTGGTGTGCTTCTCGATGCGCTTGATGTAATCGGCTTCCTCGTGGTCGTAGAACGTGAGCGCGTGGCCCGTCGACTGGGCGCGGCCGGTCCGGCCGATGCGGTGGATATAGTCTTCGGGCTTGGGTGGCACGTCAAAGTTGATGACGTGGCTGATGTTGTCCACGTCGATGCCGCGCGCGGCCACGTCGGTCGCGACGAGGATCTGGATGGTGCCGCCGTCGAACGCGCCCAGCGCGCGCTGACGCTGATTCTGCGATCGGTTGCCGTGCATCGCCGCCGTCGAGAAACCGCGCTTGTCGAGCTGCTTGGAGATGCGGTCGGCGCGGCGCTTGGTCCGCGCGAAGACGAGCACCTGCTCGACCGGTTCGGTTTTGAGCACGTGGACGAGCAGATCCATCTTGCCCTTGCTGCCGACCGACACGACGCGCTGCGAGACCGTATCGGCCGTGCTGCGCGTGCGGCCAATCGTGACCTCGTGGGGGTTGACGAGCAGCTCGTCGGCGAGCGAGCGGATTTCCTTGGGCATCGTCGCCGAGAAGAGCAGCGTCTGACGCTCCTTGGGCACTTGCCGGACGATCTTGCGGATGTCGTTGATGAACCCCATGTCGAGCATCCGGTCGGCTTCGTCGAGCGTCAGAATCTCGACCTTGTCGAGCCGCACGTTGCCCTGCTGCAGGTGGTCGAGCAGGCGTCCCGGCGTCGCCACCAGGATGTCTACGCCTCGCCGGAGCGCTTTGGTCTGCGGCCCCATGCCGACGCCGCCCAGGATCGTCAGGCTGTGCAGACCCGTCTTCTTACCGTAGAGGCGGACGTTCTCCTCGATCTGGACGGCCAGTTCGCGCGTCGGCGTCACGATCAGCGCACGGACTTCGCGTCTGCCCTGAGGCTTGCCACCGCGGCCCAGCAGGTCGAGAATCGGCAGGACGAACGCGGCCGTTTTGCCCGTCCCGGTTTGGGCGCAGCCCACCATGTCGCGCCCAGCTAGAAGGGTCGGAATGGCCTGGGCCTGGATGGGTGTGGGCGTGTCGTAACCGGCAGCGCGTACGCCGTGGAGTAGGGTCTCGGACAGGCCGAGGGAATCGAAAGTCGTCACGTGGAACGTGGGTAGCCGGGGCGCGGCGCGTACGTCTAAACGTACAGTGGCCGGGCGCGGGCGATGAAGCCCGCCATCGTCGCCGGTTGAACGCCGCGCGGAGCGGCGTCGTCGGATCGAACGGCAGATCGGAGAGGTCCGCTGCCGAGACGTGAATCGAACCGGGAACGGGGTAGAATCAGAAAGTTAGAGGTACTCTGCCTGCATTCCGAGCGCCGCGCCTTCACACTTCGCGCGGCCCACTCGCCTTCCTCCTAGCTGCTCCATGTCCAACGCCAACGAAACGCGCCTCGCCCACAGTTGGAATGCCAATGCCGCCGCCTGGACCGACAGTGTCCGCAGCGGGGCTATCGCGAGCCGGCGAGCAGGTACGGACGCTGCCATTCTTGAAGCCGTCAGGGCGCGCGTAGCCTCAGGCGGACGCGTGCTGGACGTGGGCTGCGGCGAGGGTTGGCTGTCGCGAGTGCTGACGTCCCAGGGCTACGACGTGACCGGGTTCGACGGGAGCGCGGCGCTTATCGAAGCGGCGCGGAGCGAAGCAGCATGCTCCGAAGATGGTGGACGATTTCTGACACATACCTACGACGAGGTGATCGCCGACCCGAGCATACTTGGCGGACCATTCGACGGAGTGGTGTGCAACTTCGCTCTGCTGGGCGAACACGTACTACCGCTGCTGAGCGCGCTGAGGCAGACGCTATCACCCGCGGGCGCCCTCGCGATCCAGACGTTGCATCCGCACGGAGACGTGTCAGCCCCCTACCGCGACGGGTGGCGAGAAGAGACCTTCGACGCGTTCGGCGGCACCTATCCCTCACCGATGCCGTGGTTCTTTCGCACGCTGGAATCCTGGGTCGACGCGCTGCGCGAGGCCGGGCTGACGCTCGAACGAGCCGCCGAGCCGCTCCATCCCGATACCCAACGTCCGCTTTCTTTGCTGCTTACCGCTCGGTAAGGACTGGACGCTCGTGCTGCTCGCCCTCCAATTTGGACTATTGGGCAGGTAGCGCTTCCAACAAGGCCGCTGACCTTTTGGTAAGGATTGACTGCGCGTCCTACTTTCCGACGGTCTCGTTACTCGCGGCCTCGACGAGCCGTTCGGACCCTACCGACGGCGCTCTTTATTCCCACCTCTTCTATCTATGTCTCGATTCATTCGCAGTGGCGCTCTCGCGTGCGCGCTGTTTCTCGTAGCGGCGCTGCCCGCCACCGCACAGGTCACCGTAGAAGGGACCGTCACCGATGAGAGCGGCTTTCCGCTGCCCGGTGTCAACGTCGTAGCCGACGGTACGACGGACGGCGCCGTCACCAACCTGGAAGGCTTCTACTCCTTCGCCACCTCGACAGCGGCGCCGTTCGTAGTCGTCTACCGCTTCATCGGCTACCGCACCGAGCGGGTGACGATTGAGCAGGCGAGCGGAACGGTGACACAGGACGTACGCATGGGACCTGACGTGCTCGGCCTCGACGACGTGGTTGTGACCGGCACGGGCGTCGTCGAAGAGCGGCGCAGGCTTGGAACGGCCGTTTCGGTCGTCGATGCGGCACCCATCGCCAACTCGGGTGCGACCGACATCACGGCAGCGCTGAGCGGCAAAATCACGGGTGCGCAAATCCGCCAGACGAGTGGATCGCCCGCAGGCGGCATCTCGGTCGTGCTCCGCGGTTCGTCGACGATCAACTCGGGCGCCGAGCCGCTTTACATCGTCGACGGAGTAATCGTCGACAACTCCTCCAACGAACTCGTCGGCGTCGGCAACGGCGGCGTGCAAAACCGCCTGGTCGACATCAACCCGAACGACATCGAGCGTATCGAGGTGATCAAGGGCGCCGCAGCAGCAGCCGTCTATGGATCGCGCGCGAGCAACGGCGTCGTGCAGATCTTCACCAAGCAGGGTCAGAACGGCACGCCGCGCATCACCTACGAAGCCCGCACGTCGCTGAGCGAAGTCCGCCAGACGGTTCGCCAGAACGAAGCGCTCTTCGACTGGGTGACGCCCGGCAATGCCGCGGATACCGAGCGCAAAGCGGTTCAGCGCTTCGATTATCAGGACAACATCTTCGACGAAGCGTTCGGCCAAGAGCACTACGTATCGGTCTCGGGCGGGCGCGAAGGCACGTCGTATTTCGTATCGGGCTCGTACCTCGACAACGAAGGCATCATCAAGAACTCCGCCTTCGAACGGGGTACGCTGCGCCTCAACCTGGGCCAGCAGCTCACCGACTGGGCGTTCGCGCGCGTCACGGCGGGCATCACGCGTTCGAGTTCGGATGACGTTCCCTCGGGCGGACAGGGCTTCCTGGACGGCGCAGTGACCTCGCTCCAGTTTCTGCCCAACACCGAGAGCCCTCGAGCCCAACGAACTGGGCGAATATCCCGACCTGGGTCTTTCGGGTAACCCGCTCGAGATCGTCGATCGCTACAAGTTCTCACAGGAAGTGACACGCGCCACGACGAGCCTCAACCTCGTCGTCACGCCGCTGCAAGGCGTCACGGCCTCGCTCGTCGGTGGACTGGACACCTATTCCCAAGAAGCCCGCGGTCTGCGTCCGCCCGGGAACGGAGGCGGAAACGCCGACGGCCTGGCCGAATACGGCGACCAGAACCGCACGCTCGTCAACGTCGATGCCACGCTGGCCTACGACACCAACTTTGGAGCGGACATCGCGTCCACAACGACGGCCGGTGGCACGTACCAGTACGAGGAAGCAAGCAGCCTGACTGCGAGCGCCAACCAGCTCGCGCTGGGCATCGAGACGCTCGACGGCGGCACCCTCCTGCCAGGCGGCAACGGACGGTTCCAGACCGCTCTGGCCGGTGCGTTCATTCAGGAAACAGTGGGTCTCTACGACCGCGTCTTCCTGACGGCAGCCGGACGCGTCGACGCGTCGTCGCGCTTCGGCGAGGACGATCGCGTTCAGTTCTACCCCAAAGTGAGCGCGTCGTGGAACGCCGTCGAGAATCCGGCAAGTTTTGGTCTGAGCTTCCTCAAACTGCGCGCCTCGTATGGAGAGGCCGGTAACCTGACGGGAATCGGTGCTTACGAGCGCTTCACCAACTACATCCCGACCTCGTTCAACGGACGCACCGCCGTGATTCCATCGACGGCATTGGGCAACGAGTTCGTCAAGCCCGAGCGCCAGTCGGAGTTCGAGATCGGAACCGACCTGAGCCTGCTCGCTGGGCGACTGGGCGTCGAGTTCACGTACTACGACCAGACGATAACGGACCTGTTGCTCCAGCGCACGCTCGCTCCGTCGACCGGCGCGCAGACGCGCATCGAGAACGTGGGCGAGTTGACCAACCGGGGCCTCGAGCTGTCGGTGCGCGGTTCGCTCATTCAGCAGCGCGACCTCAGCCTCGACATGACGGTGCTCTTCAGCACCAACCGCAACGAGGTGACCCGTCTCAACGACGGCAACAACGACGGCATCGGCGACGCATTCGGCATCGGCGACGGCAACTTCGGCGCCCAGTGGGCCATCGAAGGCCAGCCGCTCGGCGTGTTCTACTGGTTCGCCGCCGCCCGCAACCCGGATGGTAGCCTGCTACTCGACGCCAACGGCTTGCCGCAGCGCGAGCGGGGCACCCAAGACGTCAACGACCCGTCGACGATCACGCCTGGGCGCGACGCCAACGGTCAGCCGACGGGAAGCAACCTCCGCATCATCACCGGCGACCCCAACCCGGACTGGAACGGTGCGTTCACGACCGACCTGCGCTACAAGGACCTGGAGTTCCGGATGCAGTGGGATGCCACGCAAGGATTCGATGTGTTCAACTGGAACGCCCGCAACGCCGACCGGAACGGACGCGGCAGCAGTTTTGCCTATGGACAGGAGCTCGAAAGCGGATCTACGATTCAGAAGGGCACGGCCGACGCCTATGGGCGCCTGCTGCTGACCGACAACTACGTCGAAGACGGCTCGTTCGTCAAGCTGCGCGAACTGTCGCTGGCCTACACTATTCGCCCCGACGTGATTGGGCTGCGCAGCGTGCGCCTGCGCCTGGCGGGCCGCAACCTGCTCTCCTTCGACGACTACAGCGGCTACGACCCTGAAGTCTCTATCGCAGGCCGTTCGACGGGCGTATCCGGCTTCGACTTCGGCGCCGTTCCGATCCCGCGTCAGTACACCTTCGGTGCGACGTTCACCTTCTAAGGCTGCGTCCTCCCTCTCTTTTCAGACAGACTTTACCATGACTCTATCCCATACCCTACGCCGAACCCTTGCGGGTGGCGCGCTGGTCGGAGCGGCGCTTTTCGCCCTCCCTGCCTGCGACTTTACCTACGAAAATCCCAACGCGACGTCGTCGGCCGCGATTCTGGCCGACGCTAACGGCCTGACGGCACTGGCGGGCGGAATGCGACGCGAGTACAGCATCGGCGGCCTCTCGTCGGTGGTGCGCACGAGCGGTCTTGCCACGCGCGAGTTCACGACCGTTGTCGGCTTCCTCAACCCTCAGGATATTGAGAATGGGCAGGTCGAGAACGACAACGGCATCATCAACGGCATCTGGGACAATATGTACCAGGTGATCGACATGGCCGATCAGATCATCGCCAATGCCGGAAACGCGGGAGCCGTCGAAGACGAACTCCTCGCGACCGCCTACTTCTACCGAGCCGGGGCGCTGGGTACGCTGGCGATGTTCTACGAGCAGTTCCCGGTCGACATCGACAAGCAGGGAGGACAGTCGGCGTACGTTCCGCGTGCCCAAGGTCTCCAGCGGGCGCTGGACCTGCTTGCTCAGGCACGCACGGCACGAGGCAGCGCCGAGCCGTCGAACGATTTCAAGACGCGCGTCTATGGCACGACACAGTTCTTCCTGGGCAACAGCATCGACGCATACGCGGCGCGGTTCGCGCTGATGCTGGGCCAGAACGATCAGGCAGCTCAGTTTGCCGCTGCGGCGCTCCAGGGCGGCGAGCCGGTCTCGCTCTTTCCCTACGACAGCACCGATCCCAACGACAACCCGATCTGGGGCCAGACCAACGCGCCCGACCCCACCTTGCGCGCCGTCGTCAATTTCGGCTTCGATCCCAGCGCGTTCACCGTCGATGCCAACGACGGACGCCTCGCCTTCTACCTGGGCGATATCCCTTCGGCGACCGACGACCCCAACTTCGTGCGCGAAGGCTTGGTCTCCGGTCTGGAAGTGCGACTCGTGCGCGGGTTCTATGACGAGCAGGGAGAGTCCATCCCGGTTTACATTCCCGACGAAATGCGCCTCATCCAGGCGGAAGCATTCGCACGTCTGGGACAAACAGCCCAAGCACAAGCACAGATCAACGCCGTACGTACCGATGGTGACGATCCGCTAGGCATCAACGCCGGACTTGCGGCCTACTCGGGCGGAACGGATCAGCAGTCGCTCCTCAACGAAATCTATCGCCAACGCCGGATCGAGTTGTTCGCTACCGGTCTCAGCCTCGAAGACAGCCGGAGACTGGGACAGGCAGCGCCACCTGCCACGCCGTCGTTCGGCAGCTTCGCTCGCGTGCGCAACTTCGTGCCCTATCCGCAGAACGAGCGCAACGTAAACCGCAATACGCCGGCTGACCCAGCGAACTGACGGCATCTCCCCAAAACAAGCGCCCCGACTTCTCACGTGAGAGGTCGGGGCGCTTGTTTTGGTGCAGCACGATTACCCGGATCCGGCGATGCGCGCACGGTATGCCGCCAGATAGGTTGATGACATCATTCACTGCACCGGTTGTCATGCGCGTCCTATTCCTTCTACTTCTACTCGCTCCTCTCTCTGCTGCTGCGCAAGGCCTCGAACATCCCGGAGACGCCAAATATATCGGCTTCCCCCACTACTCGCTCTCGCACGACCTGACGTACCGGAGCAGCAACGGTGTCGACGTAACGACGTCGAGTGGCACGTCCAGCCCATTCTGGATCTTCGGCGCGTACGTGGTGGACTTCGACGTGCTCGACAACGGCACACTCTTCTAACGGCTCGACCTGACCGGAAACCTGGCGCTCGCTCTATGCGCGCTGGCCGACTGCGACACCGGAACCGAAAAGCGCAACGGCACCGAAATTGGTGACGGCTGGGGCTACGTCGACGGGCTGTTCATTCCGCGCTACGACTTCGGCGGCGTGTGGGGCGTCCCGGCTGTCGGCGCGCTGGGCGTCAACCTGCACATCAGCGGCGCGGGCACGGCGAGCACCAATCAGGACATCGACGTGGCCGGTCTGGACTTCGGCCTGGGCGGCGCGCACGCCTACTCACTGCCTGCGCTCAACCTGACGGGGCTGACGACAGCAACGTACGCGTGGACGTTTGCGGGCGACTCGCAAGCCGTATCGGGCCGCGCCGTCAAGGTGATGACGGACATGGTGTGGCGCTTCTCCGACGTAGACACATTCATCGGGTACCCGGCGCTCTCGGCCCGCTTCTTCCTCGACAAACGCACCGACGAGGGAGGCGGCGACGCAGGCGACCGCAGCCTCGATGCCACGTTCATCGGTTTCGGACTGGGTATCGGCTTCACCAATTGACACCGCTAGCCTCACTGTCCGCCAAGGTATGTGCAGACGCTGATTGTGCAGCGCAGTGGCTGGCGGTGTTTCGAGTCCGTCCATCTGCCAAACGAACCGATCGCCGAAACGGCCAAGTTTCCAGTTCGGTACGGCCTTTACGTCTGGCGACTTCCTCTACCAATCGCTCCGTGTCAGGGCACTCTTTTAGTTTACGGATTTCCTCGATCAGACGCTCCTTTACCTGACTGACTTTCCGCTCGATCGTTTGACGAGTCCACGGGGTCTCGCTTTGATGTGGAGAATCAGATTTCGGCTCATCGCCCCCCTGTTTGCCTAACTACAGGACTAACGGAAGAAACACGATACGCCGCTCCAGAGCAGGTCGATGCGCGCGTCCGGACCCTCGCCGTCGAGGATGCCGAACAGGTCGCCGCCGATGGTAAACTCCGATCCCAACGTCGTCTCCCGCTTCTCAGCGGAGTAGGCGTCCTGGACGTCGGACCACGTCGACCAGGGACCGATGCCCGCTATAGTCATCGGGGCGCTCTCCTCGACGCGTTCCCTAGCCGACGCATGCCAACCGGCAAACCGATCGTCTTGGAAGAGCAGCACCAATCCATCGGTCCATTCAGCGAAGTCGACTGGTCCGGCGCCGCATTCGTCGTTGGAATACGTCTCGTGCGGCTCGCCTCGCATGGCGACGACAGCGCCGAGCACTCGGTCACGCGTTAGGCCGAAGGGCAGCGGACGCGCCGCGCCCGAGATGGGGTTGATGCTGCGAAGCCCGCCCGCTTCGACGACCAATTCCGCCGCCCGCCGGAACGACGAACTGTTGGCAAGCGGCGCATTGGCGTAGGGTTGCGCCGCACGCCATCTCGTTTCGAGCAGTCCAGTACGCTCCGGCGGGCGGATGAGCACGAACAGCACGTCCCCCGCCGTAGCCAACTCGGACACATTGCCGGGCGCATAGCTGGTCAGCACGACAGTCGCGCTATCGCCCCGAACGTCGGCTCGGACGTTCATCCGTATCTCTGCCTGCCACCCATCGACGGAATACGTACCGATGAGAACAGCCAGTGAGTCGGGCACCTTGAGTTGTAAGGCATGCTTCCACACATCGTCGCCTCTCACGTCTTCGAACGTGTAAGAACCGCCCCACAGTGCCGCTTGCTCGGGCGTCGCAAGCGGTGTCTCGACAGAATTCGGCTCGGCAGGGAGCAGCGACTCAGGTTCGGACGAACAGGCGCACGCAGAGAGAGCGATGAGGACGAGCAGACGTGTCATGAGCCGCAGAGACGGAGCGGACCAAAGTACGCGTGAACGGGACAGTATGGGCGGAACAGCGTGCTTTCAGATCGCGTGGGTGTAGTCCTCTTCATCCAACCTCCCCGACTCCATGGGTCTCTTCGACTTCCTCAAGAACAAAGGCAAAAAAGTCTCTGCCGACGCTCCTGAACCCACAGCACAGCAAATCCAAAACGAAGTCGCTCGTGCGATGGGAAGCTCCATCGCCAATCTGGGCATCTTCTATTCCAACGGCAAAGCCACGTTGCAAGGCGAGGCGCGCGACTACGCCGCCAAACAGAAAGCGACCCTCGTAGCGGGCAACATCGCGGGCGTCGACCAAGTCGACGACAACCTGACTGTCGCGTCCAAAGAACCCGAAACCAAAGCCACGTTCTACACCATAGAAAAGGGCGACTCGCTTTCCAAGATCGCTAAGGCACACTACGGAGACGCAAACAAGTGGCGCGATCTCCTCGACGCCAACAAGGAAGTCATCGAAGACGCGGACAAGATCTATCCCGGCCAGCAGATTCGCATACCTGCCGGCGCCTAAACGCAATCCTCGGTAGCGACGCAACACGCTACGTCGCTCATGCAAAACGCCCCGCCGGCTCTACAGTCGGCAGGGCGTTTTGCATGAGCGACAAGACAGTCAGCCGGGACGGTCGGTGTCGATCAGGCGAATGCCACACCGTTCGATGTGGCGGCGGCGCAGTTGGACTCCACGTGCAACCGCGAGAAGGCAAACGAAGGTCATGGGCAACGCCGCGCCCGGCACTTCACCCTGGAGCATTGAGATCACGACCGCGGCCACGAGCGCCGTAGTGCCGAGGGCGAACCATCCGAGGCTGCCCGGAAGCAGCGTGCGGTCGAGCGCGAAGGCGTCTTTCATGAGTCGGCAGGCTGGTTTTCACCAACGTACGCCTGGGCATGAACGCCCGCAACGGCACGCCCCGACGGATCGGCTGATGTGGCGAACGAGGCGTCCCATGCGATGGCTTCGGGCGTGGAGCAGGCGACGGACTTACCACCGGGGACGGTGCGGGCGCAGGCGTCGGATGGGTAGTGCGCGTCGAAGAGCGTGCGGTAGAAGTAGCCCTCCTTGGTGTCCGGCGTGTGGATCGGGAAGCGGTATTCGGCCCTAGCGAGTTGGTCGTCCGTCACCTGCTCATTGGCGTGGTCGCGCAGGCCGTCGATCCAGCCGTAGCCGACGCCGTCCGAGAACTGTTCCTTCTGCCGCCACGCGACTGATTTAGGGAGCACGTCGGCGAACGCTTCGCGCAGGATGTGCTTCTCGATCCGACCGGCGGGACGTTTGGCTTCGGGGTCAAGCGTCATTGCTACGTCGACGAAACGCTGGTCGAGAAATGGGACGCGTGCTTCAATGCCCCACGCGGCCATCGCTTTGTTGGCGCGCAGGCAGTCGTAGCTGTGCAGCCGGGCCAGTTTGCGGACGGTCTCGTCGTGGAATGCACGCGCATCGGGCGATTTGTGGAAGTAGAGGTAGCCTCCGAAAAGCTCATCGGCCCCCTCGCCCGAGAGCACCATCTTGACGCCCATCGCCCGGATGCGGCGTGCCATCAGATACATCGGCGTCGCAGCGCGGATCGTCGTCACATCGTACGTTTCGAGATGGTAGACCACGTCCGAGAGCGCGTCGATGCCTTCCTGAACCGTGAAGTGAAACTCGTGGTGCGTCGTGCCGATGTGGTCGGCGACGATTCGGGCGGCGGCCAGATCCGGCGATCCTTCCAGCCCGACCGAGAACGAGTGCAGATTGGGCCACCACGCCTGCGACTGGTCGTCGTCCTCTACGCGCGTAGCTGAGAAGCGCTTAGCCGTCGCCGCGATGATCGACGAGTCCAGTCCGCCTGAGAGGAGCACGCCATAGGGCACGTCGGCCATCATCTGACGCTTGACGGCGGCTTCCAACGCAGCGCGGACGGCGGACGGATCCGACGCATTGCCCTCGACCGCGTCGAAGTCGGTCCACTGGGGATCGTAGTAGAGAGTCGGATCGGCCTGCCCACTCTGCCATACGCAGCCGGGCGGAAACACCTCCACACTGCTACACACGTCCGTCAGCGCCTTCATCTCGGATGCGACGTACAGCGTGCCCTCGGCATCACGTCCCGTATAGAGCGGCATCACGCCGTGCGGATCGCGCGCGATCAGCCAGTCGCCCGTCTGAGTGTCGACCAAAACGAAAGCGAAGATGCCGATCAGGTCGTTCAGGAAGTCGGTTCCTCTTTGGCGAAAGAGTGGAAGCAGTACTTCGCAGTCGGATTCGGTCGTGAATGCGTAGGGCTCGGCAAGTCCGGCACGCAAGTCGCGGTGGTTGTAAATCTCCCCGTTGACGGCAAGGGCGTGGCGTCCGTCGGGCGAGACGAGCGGTTGCGCTCCGCCCTGCACGTCGACGATAGCCAAGCGTTCGTGGGCGAGAACGGACCTGTCGGTCGCGTGGATGCCGGACCAGTCGGGACCGCGGTGGCGCTGCGTTTTGGACAGGCGCAGAGCCGTCGCGCGGGCGTCGGAGGGATCGCCTGCCAGATCGAGCAGGCCGAGAATGGAGCACATGAGGGAGTGGGAGTGCGAGGGGCCGAGACAAGAAAAAGCGGCCCCTCCGGTTGGAGAGGCCGCTTGTAAATCGAGCGGGTGCTGCTACGCACGCCTGCCGATTCCGCGTCCTCTCAGGAGGGCGGGATTCGAATTGACGTTGTGGTTTACGAAGTGTGGCATGAGGGCCAGTTGGTGCAGCTGTCGTGAAGGTAGGGCGTAATAGCGAGTTGGAGCAACCGAAAGCGGCAAGCAAATAGGGTTCGCCGTCAGAACAGTCCGATTCCACCAAACTCTTGCACCTGAAAATCTATTGGGGCACGCACCCGGACCGAGTCGCCCCACGCCTGATCGTTGATGATCACTTCGGCGCGGTCGGGCGGAGTGTCGTCTCAGTCGTCCGTGCCATCGCATCCGGCGAGGAGAACGAGCAGAGTCGTGGTTCTGAGCATGGAAGATGGGCGATGAGTGCGCGGGACAAAACGCGCGCCGGTACCCAGCTGTGTCATACGTCGAACCAGTAGGTCAGCTTGACGCGGAAGAAGTGGTTGGGGCGCTGCTCGAATAGGCGATCCAGCGCGCGACCCGGACGAAACTCGCCTTGGCTCTCGAAGTCGTCGGTCTCGGTGGCCCACACGAGGAAGAGCGTCGAGCCGGGGCGGTATTCCCAGCGTAGGACAGCGTTGCCACGCAGTGAGGCAAACTGGAAGCTGGGGTCGCCGAACGAGAAGGCGTCGGCGGGGCCGGGTCCGTCGGGATCCGCCGTGAACGTGCCACCCTGCTGGTTGAGCGTCGTGCCATCCTCGCCGAGCGTGGTGAAGTCGAACGTGCGGGGGCGGTCGAGCTGCTTGAAGCCCGAGAAGTCGCCTGACGAGATCAGGGGCTGGGCGAAGAGTTGGAAGCTCAGCCGCGGCGTCAGCGTCAGGTTGGCGCGGATGTTGGCCGACAACGTCCACTGGTCGATGTCAGCGAAGACGTAGCGCGCGCCGAACGTCTCGGTCGCAGTGGGGTCGCTGATAGTGCGGACGTACTGCGTCTGAGCCAGGCGGCGCGAAAGCTGCGGCCCCGCCGAGAGCGTGATGCGGCTGCTGGGCTGCCAGGCCAGGCTGAGACTGCCGTTGGTCGACTTCGACACGCCCGTTCCTCCACCTACCTCGCCTTCCAGCCGAAGCGTTTTGCGGCTGTCCGTGCCAAAGCCGACGCCAAAGTCACTGTCGCCACCGGGCATGCGCACGACCGGACCGCCACGCGTCAGATCGGGGCTGATAGTGCTGACGGGCGAGACGACGGCGTAGCCGAACACGTTCCAGTAGTTGCGCAGTTGCACCCACGCGTTGCTCCACACAAAGCGCGCTATTGGGTCGCCGTCGTAGGTCCAGCTTCGGGCGTGCGCCGCCATCACCTGTCCTTGCCGGTACCACGAGCCGGGCTGATTCCAGCGATAACCGCCGACGATGTGCCCGTTGACCACGTCGCCGCGCCACAGGAATCCCAGATCGTTCGAGTCGTAGAGCGGGTCGATCGTACCCAGTGCGGCGTTCAAGATCCAGCTTCCGCGCTGCTTGTTGAGCATCACGCGTCCGGCGTAGCCCGTCAATGAGGTGCGCGTCGTGTCGAGCCGGTAGCTGTCGCGGTCGGGGCGCTGCAGGCGATGGACATTGTTCTGTTGGAGATCGGTGATGCGGTCCTGCGTGCCGGTCACGTGAGAGACCGAGCCCCAGAACGTCAGCGCGAACAGGTCGTCCGGACCGAAGCGCGTCCACCCGTCGACGCCGGTGACGAAGGCCGACGCGTTGAGGTCGCGGCGCAACCGGCCGTCTTGAAACTGCCGCGCGACGGCCGTGCTCATAACGCCGATGCCGTGCGCTCCGCCTTGGATCTCGCGCTGCACGCGGCCTGCGCCGTAGTAGGTGAGCGGCTCGACTTCGAGGCTGCTCTCGACCAGCTGCCCATCGCCGAACGAGGCGATTTCGGCGGACGTGCGACCCGTGATCGCCCCCATTGCGCCGACGTTCGATCCAAAGGCGTTCCCGGTGATCTTCGCCGCTCCCAGGATGGGTACGCCAGCGGGAGCGTCCGAGAAATCGGCACCGTTGCTGCCGCCCTGCGGCGCGCGGCCGATGCGACGGGTGTAGAGCAGGTCCGGGTTGCCCCAGTTGAAGCCGAAATTGTTGTTCGACCCGCCGTAGCCAAAGCCGAACACCTCCTGTCCCTCGACGAAGAACGGGCGCTGCTCCGGCAAGAATACCTCGTTGTCGCTCAGGTTGACGACGGCGGGGTCGACCTCGACCTGCCCAAAGTCGGGGTTGATCGTAGCATTGAGCAGCAGGCTGTTGGTCAGACCGACCTTGAGGTCCAGTCCCACGTCGCCGTCGAAGTCCGATCCGTCGCGAAAGGGGTTGCCTGCGTCCTGCTCGGTCAGACTCGCGCCACCCGACGCGTACGGCGTCAGCTCGATCTGGCGCCCGCGCGTGATGCCCGTGAGTCCGTGCAGTTCGGCGAAACGCGACGCTCTCCCCTGCTCGTTCGACGGGACGAACACGTAGCCGTCGCGCTCCTCGTTGCGCGGCACGAAACGGGTGAAGTCGACGCCCCACACCTGCTCTTCGGTCGCATGGAAGCGCAGCTGCGAAAACGGAATCCGCATCTCGACCGACCAGCCTTCGTCGCTTCGGTGCGTTTCGGCCTGCCAGATGCCGTCCCACTCGTCGCTCCAGCCGGTGTCGTTCTGTATCGTGCCGTCGAGCAGCGTTCCCCCCGCATTGACGCGGAAAAGGTAGCCCGATCGCAAGTCGCGGTAGGGGTCGAGCCAGATCGTGAAGTGATCCGATCGGACGCTGGCGTCGCGGCGGCCCAGCGCCGCTTGGATAGAGTCGGGCGCCGAGTCGTAGAGCATCGCGCCGACGTAGAGTGCGTCGTCGGTGTAGACCAAGCGGACGACCGTGCGCTGGCTCGCGGCTCTGCCCTCGTGCGGCTCGGCCTGCCAGAAGTCGGCGGAGGGCGATGCCGACTCCCACACCGCATCGTCCAGAACCCCATCGAGAAGGGGCGATGACTCGACGCGCAGCGCGGTCACTGGAGCGACGGGCGACGTGGCCGTGCGGACGGCGACCGGAGCCGCGGGCTGCGCCGAAGTTTGGGCAGCAGCAGCGATGGGCAGCAGGGCGAGAATCAGATGTAAACGAATGAGCATGATGCTACTTTTTTAGCACTTGGAAATCAAGAGAAAGCCGGTCGGATTTCGTCAGAGACACCATCGACCGGCTCGGGTTGCTGTCTCGTCCGCTACGGAACGTCGGACAGCGGGTTACACGCTGGGTGTTATTTTTTTCGCATCTGCTGCAGCTGATTGTCGATCAGGTTGAGTTGGTGCTGAACACGCGTCCGGGCTTGGCGCAGCGATTGGCGCTCGCGGTCCGAATCGGCATCATCAATGTCGTCGTCGATCTGTCGCAGGGCGCGTCCGAGTTCGCGCTTGGCATCGCTTAGCTCGGCCTGGATTTCGATCCGAGCCTCGCGCAGGGCGTCGGCTACGTCGGATTCGATTTCAAGCCGATTCTCGGCAGCTTCCTGACGCGCTTCGATCAACGCTTGCTGCGTTTCGCGACGGATCTCGTGTCGTTCGTCCTCAAGCTCGCGGCGAGCCTCCTCCATCGCCTCCCGGATCATCAGCGTATCGACCATTGCCATCGTCAGGGCAGCTTCGGTGAGGGACAGGACGCTTTCGGCGAATGCACTGCCCATATCGTCGTGGCTGGATCGGAGTTCGGCGCGCGACGCGGCGATCTCGCGGCGGGCTTCGTCGATGCCCATCGTGGCTGCGTTCAGGCTTTCGCGCACGACGGCTTGTGTAGCAGCGTCGAGTTCGCCGCTGCTGTCGTAGGTGTGCGTGACGCCGTCGTCGTCGGTATACGAGTAGCTGTAGGCCGAGTCGGTCACGCGCCCATCGACGACCGTATGGCTACGGGTTTCGCTGCGGCTGTTGGTTCGCGAGTCGGTGCGAGCGCTGGACTGGCTCGCACTCCGTGCATCGTGACGGCTGTTGCTGCCACGCGCGCTGCCGCTCCACGAATCGGAAGAGCTACCCTGGACGCTGCTGCTTCCCGCCCGGCGGATGGTGACGTTGCCGCCCGACGTGCTCATCGACAACTCGGGCCCGCCGCGTCCGATCTTGGCGTCGAGGCGGTCGTCGCTGCGGTCGCGGTCTTTGCGGTGATCCGGGTGGAAGTCCGACCGGATCCGACCACTGGACGTGCGGGCGCGCAGGTCGAGGTTGACGTTGCTCGGCAGCGTTACCGCGACGCTTCCGCCCGACGTTTCGAGCCGCGTGCGCCTGGTGGGCTGGCCGTAGAGCGTCGCCGAAACGCTTCCGCCCGACGTGATCGCGCTCAGATTGCCGCCCGCGCCGCTGACGGTGATCGAGCCGCCCGAGGTGCGCACGTCGGCACTTCCCCGAACGCGTCCGACGGTGATCGAGCCGCCCGACGTGTTGAGCGCCGCGCTGGCGCCGCCATCGCCCATGCGGATGCTGCCCCCCGCCGTGCGCGCTTCGACTTCGCCGCTCACGTCCCGCATCGTGATCGAGCCGCCCGCGGTCCGCACGTCGAGTCGTCCGTCCACGTCGTCCTCGAACTGGATTGATCCGCCCGCCGTCTCCACGTCGTAGTCGAAGCGCGACGGGGCGATGACGTGGAAGCACACGTTCTGACTGCGTCCCCACCGGTTGCGCTGGTTGGTGGCGTCGGCCTTGACCTCTACGCCGCCGCTGGTCTGGCGAAAGCGCACGTCGAGATCGTCTCCCAGGTTGTGCTCGACGTGGATTTCGAGCTTGTCGCTGCGTCCGCTCTCGACTCTGATGCAGCCCACGTCGGTTTCCAGCTTCAACGTCTGCCCGGCGCGCACGTCGAAGGTGCGCTCGATGTCGGCACCGTGCGTGTGCTCTTCCACCTCGAAGTGCAGGCTGGGCGGCGCGGGCGGCGCCTCGGGAGCCATCGGAGGAGCCGGCGCAACGGCGAACGCGGTGTACGGCTGTGCAGCCTCGGCGTCGCTCCACGGGCTGAGGGCGGCGAGCGGAAGCAGCACAAGCGCTCCGACGACGGCGAGGATACCGACCGATGCACGCGTGACGGCGCGGCGGGGACGGTCGCCGTCGAGGATGTCGAGCAGGCGGCCTTCGAGTTCGCTGCGCGCGGCCATCGACACGGCGGCGGACGGCGTGGCGGCTTTGAACGAACGCGCGATGTCGAGCAGATGCTCGGCGTAGGTCGACGCGCGCTCGCCCCGAGCCAGTACGCAGTCGTCGCAGGCGCGCTCACGCTCCGCGCGCATCTGGCTCGCGCCCCACCACGCCAGCGGGTTGATCCAAAAGAGAGCGCACGCGACCTGCGCCAGCGATTGAGTCAGCGCGTCGAGCCGCTGAATGTGAGCCACTTCGTGGAGCAGCACCATGCGGATGCGCTCGTCGGTCCACTCCTCGCTCGCGCGGGGCAGCAGCACAACTGGCTTGAACACGCCCCACGTCAGCGGCGTCACGGCGCGGTCCGTCCATCGGAGCGCGACCGAGCGGTTCACGTCCAACTCCCATAGCACGTCGTGCATCGCGGTCCGCAGGCGTTCGTCGGCAACCGGCTCTCCAGCACTCGCCCAACCGGCCAACCGCAGCCAGCCCATCAGGTAGTATCCGCCCACCAGCGCGATGCCGACGAGGTAGATCAGCGCCAGCCATGCCATCGCATTGAGATGAGGAAGCGTGAGCGACATCGATGCAGACGGAGCACTCTCGTGAGCGTCGAGCGGTTCGATCATCCCCTCGAACGCGACGCCAGCCTCATTCGCCTCGAATACATCGGAGAGATAAGCGCCATCGGCCAGATCGTATCCGCCGTCGGGAGTCGGCACCAGGATCGCGGTCGGGAGGGATTCGAGGGCGTCAGGAGCGCCCGATGCGACAGAAGCAGAAGCGCCGGCAGCATCGAGCAGGCCGACGGGCACCTGAGGCGCGATCAGGTGCAGGACGGGCAGGAGGACGAGCGCGCCCATGCCCATCGCCCACGCCAGATGACGCCGAGACGCCGACGCGCCGCGCAGCAGAACCGTGGCAGCGACGACGAGCAGAAGCAGAATGAGCGATTTTGCGGCCAGGACGGCAAACGTAGCGGGAGCCGAGCCCTGCGCCAGCCAGTCGAGGAGTGGGGTGAACATATCCATGATCGTAAGCGGTTATCGGCCCTCGTTGCGGGCGTTCTGAATCATCTGCTCGAGTCGGTCGAGCGTTTCCTCTCGCTGCGGCAAATCGTCCATCCCGATCAGCGTCGCCATCGCCTGCTCGACCGAGTTGTCGAAAAACGACTGGACGGTCTGCTTGAGCGCGCTCTTTTGTGCCTTCTCGCGCGAGACGACAGGCGTGTAGACGTAGCGCGGTCCTTCCTGGTGGTGCGAAAGCTGCCCCTTCTCTTCGAGCAGCCGCAGCATCGTCCGAACGGCCGAGTACGACGGCGGCTCGGGTAGCGCGTCGAGCACCTGCTGGGCAGTCGAGGGGCCGTTCTCGAACAGGACGAGCATAATCTGGCGCTCGCGGCGGCTCAGGTCGAGGTGCGGTTTCTTGGGCATAGGATGGTGGTGCTAAAAAATCAACACTCTCAGAGTACGACGCCAAACGGTGACTCGCAACAGGTGTGCGGTTTTTTTAACACGCTACGAGACCTACAAGAGCCGAGTTACGGAGCGGCGCGCTTTTATATCTGCCGCTCCGCCTCAGTTCAGCCACGCAATGGCCCCGTTGAGGGCGGTCGCGAACATCACCCACAGCAAATAGGGCACGAGTAGCCACGCAGCGAGCAGGTCGACGCGGCGAAACGCGCGGATCGTTAGGCCGATGAGCAGTCCGAGCAGTACGATCACACCAAAGGCGAGCCACGGCATCCGTAGGCCGAAAAAGACGGGTGTCCAGATGGCGTTGACGGCAAGTTGGGCGAAGAACAGTTTGACCTCGCCCGAGAAGCGATCCACTTCCCACTGCGCGTTCCACACCCGCCACAGTGCGATGCCCATCAGCGTGTAGAGGATCGGCCAGACGATGCCGAAGAGGTAGCCCGGCGGCGCGAACGGCGGTCGCGTCAACTCCTGGTACCACGCCGTGCCGTCGCCGACCGTCAGCGCGCCGATGCCGCCCGCTGCGTTACAGAGTACGATGCAGCCGATCAGGCCGAGGAATTTGCGAGCGGTCATGGCGATGAGGGTTGAGCGTGGTACTGCGGATCAAGCTTGCCAGGTCTGGCAGACCTGGCAAGCTTTTGGAGCATCGTTCAGCCGAGCGGTTGCACATCGACCAGCGCCCCGTCGCCCGGCGAGCGGAAGAAGCAGCTTCGGTGCCCGGTGTGGCAGGCGGCGTCCTGGTCTTGATCGACGGTCCAGAGCAGCGCGTCGCCATCGCAGTCGATGCGGACGCTGCGGACGTGCTGGAATGCGCCGCTCGTCAGCCCCTTGATCCACACCTCGCCGCGCGACCGACTCCAATACGTCATCCGTCCTGTGCTCATCGTCTGCCGAACCGTCGCGGGCGTCTGATAGGCGAGCATCAGCACGTCGCCCGTGTCGTGGTCCTGGACGACTGCGGCGACGAGGCCGGTTGCGGCGTCGGGTGCGAGCGCGTCGATCAGGGCGTCGATTTCTGCGGGCGAAGCGGTCATGCGGAACAGGTTGCCGGGGGCTGAGGCGGTGAGACGCTGCGTTCGCTCATGGCGGCGATGGAGCGCGCTTTGCACGCGTCTGGACCATGCTTCGCTCCCTCCCCTTCGCCTTCCTCTCGTTACTCACCGCGGCCAGCGCCTACGCGCAACTCGAGCCGGATCCTGCCGCTGCCGATCTGGCGGCGGCCACCGACACGCCACTCGTAGCTACGCCACCCGCAGACGATCCATTGGTCCGACTGCGCGCGCTGCCGCCGCTCGAAATGGACGAGGTGACGTGGCTGGCGCGCTGTCTCGTGACCGAGTCCAACCGCCCGCGCGAGCAGTGGTACGTGGCGTGGGTGGTGCGCAACCGCGTCGAGACGCGCTTTGCCGGATCGACGTACCGCGAGGTCGTGCTCGAACCGTTTCAGTTCAGCGCCTTCAACACGCCCTCGCCCGCCCGCGACCAGGCCCTTGCCCTGACGCCCCTCACCGAAGCAGCCCACTGGCGAGAAGCCGTCCGCATCGCCCTCGACGTGACACGCGCCGACGCCGAACGCCGCCCCTTCTCCATTACGGTCCGCCACTTCTACTCGCCGGTCTCGATGGAGGGAGGTAAGACGCCGACGTGGGCGCGAGGCCGCGCCCACGTCGCTCTGAGCGACGTCACGATCAGCGACCGCCGCTTCCGCTTCTACGATGGTCTCGACGCCGGATCGCCCGTCGCCCGTCTCCACCCCAATGCCGCTGACGCGGTTTACACGCTACCTGCGGAAACCGCTGAGCCGCGTCGTTCTTCGATTCGAGAGCGGCGCTCGTCGCGCGTGTCGATTGGGCGTCCGGCACGTCCTTCGGCACCGGCGCGTCCGAGTCGGCGGGGCGGATGAACACGAAGCGGGATGTGCCGTTTGGGATGAATGGATCGTCTCTTTCGACTTTTTTTGCTGCTTCCGCGTCGCGCACTGATCGGACTAGTGCGTGCGTATCAGTTGGTCGTATCGCCGCACCTGGGACCTTCATGCCGCTATACGCCGTCGTGCTCGTCGTATTCAGTGCAGGCGCTGGCGCAGTACGGCGCGTTCAAAGGCAGCATTCTCACGGTCTGGCGCTTGCTGCGGTGCGCGCCGTGGGGCAAAGGCGGCTACGACCCGCCACTGTGGTTCGGCGAAGAGCAGAAAGAATTGGAGACCACTCCCTCCCCTTCACGATCGCCTCACGCCTGAGCCATCTAGGAGACTCGACCTGATCTCGGTTTGGCGTCTCGGACGCGGAGTAGAAGAAGCGGCCGGAATCGTCCTGGGCGCCTGCCCTGAGCGCAGTCGAAGAGGGCGAAGCGAGTTTGGACTATTCCAGCGACTGGAACGCAGCGTCAGCCGAAGCGAGTCCAGCCTTGATGTTTTGCTTCTTTTCGACCAAGCGAAAAGAAGGCCCGCGCATCGAACACTAGCTTCCAAACTCAGAACCCCACCCGCCCCGAATGCCCACCTTCCAACTCTACAACACCCTAACCCGAAGCGTTGCCCCCGTCGAGCCTGTCGAACCCGGCCACCTGCGCTTCTACTCGTGCGGACCGACGGTCTACAGCTACGCGCACATCGGTAACTTCCGCTCGTTCCTGACTGCGGACCTGATCGCACGGACCGCACGGGCGCTGGGCTGGCGCGTCACCTACGTCTCCAATGTTACCGATGTCGGCCACCTCACCGAGGACGATGTGGCAGATGCATCGGGCGAGGACAAGATGGCCAAGGCGCTGCACTCCAAGGAAGGCGAGCAGTTTTCGAGCGTCTGGGACTTGGCGCGGCACTACACCGATGCCCTCGTCGCCGACTGGAAGATGCTCAATATGCTCGAGCCCACTGTCCGCCCGCGCGCGACTGAGCACGTCACGGGACAGATCGAAGCTGTCGAGCGACTTATGGCGGCCGGACACGCCTACCAGACGGAGCAAGGCGTTTACTTCCGCGTCCGCTCTTTTCCCGGCTATGGGAAACTGAGCGGCAACACGCTCGATTCGGACACGCAGGCCGGAGCGCGCGAACTCGTGACCGATGGCGGCAAGGAAGATCCGCGCGACTTCGCCCTGTGGAAACGCGACGACAAGCACCTGATGCAGTGGTACAGCCCGTTCGGTCGCGGTTTCCCCGGCTGGCACCTCGAGTGCTCTGTCATGGCGCAGCAGTACCTCGGCGACACCATCGACCTGCACGCGGGCGGCGAGGATCTGATCTTTCCGCACCACGAGTGCGAGATCGCCCAGAGCGAGTCGCTGACGGGCAAGCCGTTCGCGCGGACGTGGGTGCACACGCGCTTCCTGCAGGTCGAGGGCGAGAAGATGTCCAAGAGCAAGGGCAACTTCTACACCGTCCGCGATCTGGTCGAGGACGAAGGTGTCGACCCGCTCGTGCTGCGCTACGCGCTGCTGTCGGGACAGTACCGGAGTCCGCTCAACTTCACGCGCGATCACCTCGCCTCCAGCGCCCGAGTCGTCGCCCGCTACCGCGACGCGCGCGCGCTGGCGGAGAAGGTCGCCGCCGGATCGTCCGACGGTCCGGACCGTCTGGGCGAAAAATTGGAAGCCGTCTACGACCGCACGCTCTCTGCGATGTGCGACGACCTCAACACGCCGCTAGCATTCGCCTCGGCCCTCGACGGCGTCAAACTGATCCACGGCCTGGGCGACAACTTCAACGCCGCATCCGCTCAGGCTGCGCTGGCATGGTTCGACCGCACCAACGACCTGCTCGGCTTCCTCGCCCACGATGAGCCAGCGGAAGCCGACGCTACGACCGATCCGGCCGAAGCTCAGGTCGCCGACTTGGTCGCTCAGCGCACCCAAGCCCGCATCGACCGCAACTGGTCCGAGTCCGACCGCCTGCGCGATGCCGTGACAGCGCTGGGCTACGAAATCCGCGACACCGCTGAAGGCACGACGTGGCAGAAGCGATTGGGCTGAGGAGGTAGGTGAAGATCGAGTTGCTCGTGCAGATACGGAATGACCATCCCGTGTGAGGTATTTTGGGTGCTCACAACTCACTCAGGCTCATGCCTCGTTACCTCACCGAGTTCATCGGTACATTCTTCCTCGTACTCTCCATCGGCCTTTCGGGCGCGGCAGGTGCACTGGCTCCGCTCGCCATCGGTTTGACCCTGGTCGTAGTCGTGTACATGGGAGGGCACGTCAGCGGTGCGCACTACAATCCGGCTGTCACACTCGCGGTACTGATTCGCGGCAAGATCGACAAGGGGGATGTGGCTGGCTATCTGGTGGCTCAGGTACTTGCGGCGCTTCTGGCCGGTGCCATCGCCCCGCTTTTCACTGGCGTCCCGTTCACCGGTCCTACGCCCGGCGACAACACGATCCTGCAAACCCTCATCGGAGAGACAATCTGGACGTTCCTGCTGGCACTCGTCATCCTCAACGTCGCCACGGCCAATAGCACCGAGGGCAACAGCTACTATGGCCTCGCCATCGGCTTTACAGTCGCGGCGGGCGCCTTCACGATGGGACCGATCTCAGGCGGAGGCTTCAACCCGGCCGTGAGCATCGGCCCCGCGCTGATGAACACGCTCACCGGCGATGCGGCGGCGCTCAAGTACATTCCGCTCTACATCGCGGGGCCGTGCATCGGCGGCGCGCTGGCGGCATTCGCGTTCAAGGCAATGAATCCAGACGACGAAGTAGTCGAACTCTCGCGCAACTTCGAGAAGTAAGCGCCGCTCTCGCCAACGAGAAACGCCCCACCGGCACGAAGCTGGTGGGGCGTTTTTACGTTTGGACGCGCCGACGAATCAGGCGTCGTTCTCGGGGTCGAGCATCTGGTCGATGCGGTAGACCACATCGCGCAGGTGCAGTTGCGTCGTCCGGTCGCGGGTGCGGCGGAGCGAGCGCTGCACGTCGGACTTGAGCGTTTCCAACTCGCCGCGTGCGAACGCGCGCACGTCCGACTGCGCCACGTTGATCGGCGTGATACCGATGAACTCGCGGAAGGCGGCCGGGAAGCTGGGCGTTTCGCCCGTCATCAGGTCCCCCATCTGCGCCAGGTAGGCGCGCTGCAAGTTGCGGCGGTACACGTCAATGCTGGCACCCGTGCTGATCTCCGTCCAGACGGACGAGCGCACGTCGCCGAGAAGCTCGACGGGCGTGTACGGGTTGTCGACGCCGAACGCTTCGGCCTCTGCCAGGCGGGCCATCTTCTGGCTCGACAGCAGCTGCGCCATCACGCGCGCCTGAGCGCTCTGGATGCGGTCCAGCGTTCCGGCGTGCTCGATCCGGCGCAGGATGTCCTGGTCGAGCATCCACATGGGCGTCTGCATGGCTTCGCGCTGCAAGAAGGCCATCGCCGCGCGCTGACGCTCGGCCGGGACCGGCTCGTAGACGGCGCCGTCCTGATCGGTGACCTTGTAGTTCTCGTAGACCCCACCGACTTCGCTGGCAACGTGCCCCATGTAGCGCAGCCACTGGCCGAGGACTTGGCCGTAGAGTTCGCCCAAGTCGTCGTAGTCCTCTCCGCTGTCCACTCCCCACTCGGTGAGGCGCGGCAAGATGCGCTTGAGGTTGGCAACGCCGTACTCGCTGGCCAAGACCGGATCGTTGCCCAGGTCTTCGTTCTGGCTGCGCGGGTCGATCTTGTTGCTCGTCTGGCGCCCGTAGAAGTACATCGGGTCCCCGGCTCGCTCGGTCGCCCAATCGGTCAGTTCGCGGTCGATCTGCTCGTCGGTCATCGAGTCGGGAAACCACGTGTAGCCCCACTTGACGGCCCACTTGTCGTAGGTGCCGACGCGCGGCATGAAGTTGCGCACGCCATCGCCCGGCTGAGCGATGTAATTGAAGCGGGCGTAGTCCATGATCGACGGGGCCGTACCGTTGTTGGCCGTGTACGTCGGCGAGCGCAGGCTGTCGACCGGGATGGCGAAGCTGGAGCCGTAGTTGTGCGGCAGGCCGATGGTGTGGCCGACTTCGTGAGCCGACACGAACCGGATCAGTTCACCCATCACGCTGTCGTCGAACCGCGTGCCACGCGCTTCGGGGTTGGAAGCCGCAGTCTGGATGAAGTACCAGTTGCGCAGCAGGTTCATCACGTTGTGGTACCAGCCGATGTCCGACTCGAGAATCTGACCTGTGCGTGGGTCGTGGACGTTCGGTCCGTACGCGTTCTGGATGTCCGAAGCGAAGTAGCGGATCACGCTGTAGCGCGCGTCTTCGGGGCTGAACTCGGGGTCCTCTTCGTAGGACGGCGGGTCTTTGGCGACGATGGCATTCTTGAATCCTGCTTCTTCGAACGCCACGTTCCAGTCCTCGACGCCCTGCTTGAGGAAAGGACGCCATTTGTCGGGCGTGGCCGGGTCGATGTAGTAGACGATCTGCTCGACCGGCTCGACGAGTTCCCCTCTCTGGTAGGCTTCCACGTCGCTCGGGACGAGCTGCCAGCGCACGATCATGCAGTTCTCCTCGGCGCGCTGATCCAGCGACGAGAAGCGGGTCGACGTGCGCGAGAAGTAGCCGACGCGGGCGTCGCAGTCGCGCTTGCGGGCCATCGTTTCGGGCAGCGCCAGCATCGACTGGTTCATCTCGAGCGTGATCGTGCCCGTCGAACCGTTGGACGGAGCGCGCCCGGCGTCGAACGTCATCACGTGACGCGCTTCGACGTTGCGCGGGTAGCTGTTGACCGAAACGATGTAGCTGCGGTCCTTGTCCAGCCGGCGAACGCGGAAGTTCTCACGCGCTCCGGAGGACAGGCCACTCAGCGCCGGAATGTCTTCCATGAACAGGTCGTTGATCTTGACGACGTAGGTCGTCGAGTCGTCGTTGCGCGTTTCGATCTTGAAGGCGCCCAGGATCGGCGGCAGGTTCGAGTTTTCGACGGCCCGGTAGATCGGATCGTCCTCTTCGGCGACGTTCGAGAACGACATCGTCTTGAGCAGCAGCTTTTCGTCCTGCTTGTCCCAGCGGACGACTTGGGTGTTGGCCTCTTCGCCGCCATAGCCGATGTTGTCGGCCGTTTTGGCTACTCGGGAGACGAGCAGAAACGGGGTGCCCAGAAGGCTGTCGGGGATTTCGTAGAAGTAGTCGTCGTCTACTTTATGGACCGTGAACAGACCAGTGTCCGAGACGGCTTCGTCGGTGATGATGTCGGAGTACTTCTTGTCGTCTGACTTGGGCTTGGCCGGTGCTTCGGCAGCGGCGGTCGTCGTCGGAACGTCGGGCGTTCGCGAGCCGGAGCAGCCTGCGAGCAAGCCGAGGCCGAGCGATCCGACGAGAGCGAGGGATGCAATGCGCATGGAGTGCGGATAGGTTGGATGGGAGGCGGCAATCTAACGACCCGCGTGTGACACTCCGCCGCCCGATCCACGAAGGGCACATCGGAATGCCCCAACGGCTCTATCCCACTCTCAGTTGACAATCAACCGGACCACCTCGAACGCTTCGGCGAAATCAGCGCCGCACTGAACGCCGCGCACGGTCGCCAGCCCGCGGATAAAGGCGTCGGTCGCATACGGCCGGAACTGCTGCGACGAGTAGGCGGACAAGGCACTGAGCTTGCGCGCCATCAGATCCTCGTCCAAAGCCACGAATGCCGAGTTGTCGAACGTCGTCAGGTTCTGCGGAAGCTCGTAGCCCAGCAGCGTACTCCGCTTGAAGGCGCGGAAGCCCTCGGCGTAGACGACGGCGTGATCCTGATGCGTGTCGTACGACGACGGCAGCAGCACCAGGTCGGGCGCGTAGCTCCTCGCCAGGCCGACGAACCGCTCCAGAACCTCCTGCCGGTCGCGCGGGAAGTAGCGGACGGGAAACCGGTCGACCTCTACGTCGGCGTCGGCCAGACCCAAGAGGGCGGTGCAGGCGCGGCACTCGCGCTCGAGTACGTCGAGCGGCAAGCCTTCGGGCACGGATGCTTCGCACCGGCTCAGAGCGAGATAGCGCACCTGGGCTCCGGCGTCGACCAGGCGGGCGATGGTGCCTGCGCAGCCGAACTCGTCGTCGGTGTGGGCGGCGAGCACGAGCACGCGGCTAAAGTGCGAGAGCAGCGAGGCGTCGGCAGCGAGCACGGCAGAGTGAGTCGGTGAGAGGAACGCCGAAACTACGGACGCTGGCGCCTCTACTTCCGGCTGAGCGGACGCGCCGGGTTGCCGACGACCACCTGCCCGGCCTCGGTCGGTTTGAGCACGACGGCGCCCATGCCTACCGTCGTCCCCTCGCCCAACGTGATTTGATTGAGAATGGCCGACGAGGGCGCCACCCACGATCCGGCTCCGATCCGCGCCGACCCACCGATCATGGCGTGCGCGATCAGTAGCGCGCCTTTCTCGACGACGACGTTGTGAGCCACGTGGACCAAGTTGTCGATCTTGACGCCATCGCCGATCCGCGTGTCACCCAGCGCGCCCCTATCGATGCAGGTGTTCGAGCCGACCGAAACGTTGCGCCCGATCACCACGCGACCGACGTGAGGAAACCGCTCGAGCGTGCCGTCCGCATCGCGTTCGTAGCCGTAGCCGGTCAGACCGATCGAACAGTTGGCTCCGATCTCACTTCCTTCGCCGACCGTCGTGTGGGCAAGGCACGTGTTCGGCCCGATGCGTACGTCAGATCCGATAATGACGCCCGATCCCAGGACAACGCCCGGCGCTATCCGTGCGGATGGGTGGATGACCGTATCGCTAGCTCGGCTCCCCTGACTCGGCCAGCCGGGATCGACGAGATGGGTAAGAAGACGAGCTAGGAGCCGACCAAACGCGCGCTTGGGTCGCTCCGCCGGTACGACGGTCATATCCTCGCGCATGGGCATGCCGGTAGCCGATAGCGGAACGACGAGCAGCCCGGCCTGCACGCTCAGCAGCGCTTCGGGCGACAGGGCGATGCTCTTCTCCGAGATCCACGCCGCGTCGGACGGTCTGGCTTGGAACGTAACGCGAGCGCCCGAGAGCGCAACGTCGCGGCCCAGATGGACGGTGGCGAGATCGGCTTCGCCCTGTTCGACGAGCAGGTGGGCGGCTTGATGCGAGGTCATACGGAATCGGCGAGTCGGTCGAGCAAACGGGCGAGGCGGGCAGCCTGGGCGCGGCGCGTGAACGGTGGCAGCGCATCCGGGGGAGCGCCTGTCTGAACGGCTCCACTGCGCCACGCGTCGTAGGCGGCGCAAACGGCTCGGCGCGCGCCCTGCACGTCGTCCCAGTCGACGAACAGACCAGCGTCGGCCTCTCGGAGCAGCCGCGCCGCTTCGCCATCGGGCGGGCCGATGCCTAGCACGCGTCGGCCCGAGGCGAGGTATTCGTACAGCTTGCCCGTCAGGATCAGCCGCGCGTCCGCCGTTCGGGCTACAGGCAGCAGCAACAGATGCGACCGCCGCATCACGTCGACGGCGTCGGCGTGTGGCACGTAGCCTTCGAGCGACGTGACATCGAGCAACCCGCGTGCGCCGAGCGAGGCGACGACGGCCGGGTCGGTCGCGCCTACGAGCCGGATGCGCAGTTCGGGAATGGCGTTCGACGCGCGCAGATCAGCCAGCGCGTCCCACAAACCGGGGGTATCCTGCTGCCGAACGAACGTGCCGACGAACGACACGACGAACGCCTCGTCGCCTGGCTGCAGCTCCCCCTCGAAATCGGCCGCGTCGTAGCCGTTGCGCACTACGTCGACTGAGCGGTTGGCGCGGGCCGCGAATCGCTCGGCGAGCACGTCGCCCACGGTCACGACAGCGTCGGCCTGGCTCAGAACGGCGCGTTCCATCGCTCGGTCGGCGAGCTTGGCGAGGGCGGTGCGCGGGAGTTCGTCGTAGTAGTACACTTCGGTCCACGGATCGCGCAGGTCGGCCATCCACGGCACGTGGCCCTGGTGGCGCACGATCAATCCGGCCAGATGAGCAGAGTGCGGCGGGCCGGTGGTGACGAAGGCGTCGTAGGGGTCCCCCGCTCGTTCGGCGCGTCGGATCTCGGCGAGCGCGGCCTTGGCAGCGAAGGGCACCCAGGCCACGCGGGCGTCGGGCAAAAAGACGTTGGCGCGCAGCCAAGCCGCGAGTTTGGCCGTCGCGCTGACCGCCCCGCCCGGAGGAAGGCCCGTCGCCACCACGTCCTCTTTCTTTTTGCCTTGGAGCCGAGCGTAGGCCGCGTAAGGATCCCACGAGCGCGTCCGCACGACGCGCACGCCGGACGGCACCTCATCCATCAGCGATGCGTCGAGATCGGGATAGGACGCCTGGGCCGGATCGGGCGCCACGACGGTCACGTCCCACCCTTCGTCCGGCAGGTAGCGGCTCCACTTGAGCGGGCGCTGCACCCCCGAGCCGCCCGAGGGCGGAAAGTAGTAGGTGAGCAGGAGCACGCGGCGACGCGCGGCGAGATCAGTCATGGGCAGGGACGGAGGACGGTCTGCGAAGTTACAGCCGTGCGCCGCCCACCTGGGCGCTGATCAGCCGGTCGGTCTGGAGCGCCACGTCGCGAAAGTAGACGAAGCCGGTGAACACCTGATCGCGCCGCCCGAGCACACCCCTCCGCGCACGCGCCAACGCCGGGCTGGGCGACACGTAGCGGTACTCGTGCTCTCCCTGCTTGACGAGAATCGTCTGCTCGTACACACGGTCCGCCCCGATCCAGCGCATCGGCTCGGCGGGACGGCTCCAGCCCGACCAGCTTCCCTCGAGAAAGACGGAGCCGACGTTTTGCTCGTCCGGCGGAATGAAACGGAACGTCGCGGCGACATACTCAGCCGCCACGTCCGGATCGCCCGATACGCGGGCCGATCCGACGACGCTCTGCCCGGCCAGCAGCGGGTCCGAGTCGTCGGCGGGAAAGGCCGATGCGTCGGCTTGCAGCACCACGCGCGGGGGCGATGCGGCCCGGTCGAGTTGGGCGATTTGCGTACTCACGTCCAGGCTCCGCAGGTCGAGGTAGTAGGTGTCGGCGGTAGGTTGAAACGCGTTCGTGGGCTGGAGCAGATAGGTCAGGATGGACGGATCGTAGCGCTGAGCCTGATCCGTGCAGCGCGTCGCCTCGTAGCGCCCGTCGCGGACGAAGCACACGTCGAGGTCGAACGTCTGCGCAGCGATCTCGGGCGCAGCGTCCAAGCGCAGAATCGGCTGGAGCGACAGCCCGCCACGTCCGGGCACCGAGATCGCGTCGACGGCCAGTTCGCTGCCGATCCGGTCCTCGGCAACGAAAAACGGTCGCTCGAACAGTACTTCGTTCTCGCGCCCCTGCTCGGTCACCCGGACGATGTAGTTGCCCGAGACGGTGAAGCGGAACGCGCTGCTCGCCGCGAACGGGTCGGCGTCGTTCGGATTACCCGGAAACGTGTGCTCGTAGTGGACATAGGGCACTTCGGAAAGCTGCGACAGGTCGTACCGCGTCAACTCGGAGCGCTGAAATCCGTCGATGTATTCGGCGGGCAGCAACCGCCGCTCCCAGTTGCGATCGGCCTGGTAGTAGTAGACCGACAGCGGGCGCCCCTCGCTCGCGATCAGGTCGAACTTGAGCGTGAGCTGCGCGCCGCCGCCCAGCCGGATGATGGGCGGGTTCGTCTCGCGCCCCTCGGCGTAGAGTTGTACCGTCCCGACCCGCTCGGCATCCATCGCCGTTCGGAGCGACATCCCCTCACGCGACAGGTTTTGCCGAGCCGCTCGCGCTTCGGGATCGCCCGACTCGGGAATGGGCGCGCAACCGTAGAGCAGAGCAGCAAGTGCGAGGCAGAGGACAGAGCGCATGAGACGGAGTAGAGGGACGGATAGCCTGACGCAGCACGCACTGCGTCGGTTCACCGGCGGAGGAATCGTCACGTTACCGCAGCGCGACCGGGATAGGCAACGTACGGTGGCTCGTTTCTCGTCCTCACCCGGTTCGGCGGCGTATTCTGAGCGTTCACCTCACGATGCCATGCACTTCGTCACCGGCTTCCCCGGCTTCCTCGCTTCGGCGTTCCTGCCGCGCCTGCTCTCACGCACGCAGGGCGAGGTGGTGTGCCTCGTTCAACCGCGCTATGCTGCCTTAGCGGCTGAGCGGCTCGCAGCGCTGATCGCCGGCGACGAAAGGGCGCGCCGTGTTCGCTTGATTCAGGGCGATCTCACCGAACCGATGCTCGGCCTCGACCCGCGCACGTTCCGCGAGGTGGAGACAGCGTATCACTTCGCCGCCGTTTACGACTTGGCCGTAGGCGCCGATCTGGCGCAGCGCGTGAATGTGGACGGAACGCGACACGTGGTCGACGCGCTACGCCGGAGCGAGCGCCTGGCGCGGCTGCACTACGTGTCGACGCTGTTCGTGAGCGGACGCTACGACGGCCTGTTTTCCGAAACCGACCTGAACGTCGGGCAGCGCTTCAACAACCACTACGAGTCGACCAAGCACCAGGCCGAACTGGTCGTTCGCGCTGCGATGGACGCCGGACTGCCTGCCACGATCTACCGCCCAGCCATCGTCGTCGGCGACAGCCAGACCGGTGCCACGCAAAAGATGGACGGGCCGTACTACATCATCAAGTGGCTGCTGCGGTTCGCCCGGCTAGGCATTGCGCCGGTCCCTCTTCCGCTGCGCCCGTCGCGTTACCAACTCGCCCTCGCCCCGCACGACTACGTTCTCGACGCGCTCGATACACTCGCCGCCCAGCCCGACACGTCCGGCCAAACCTTCCACCTGGTCGACGCCCACCCGCCGTCGATTCCCGACGTGCTCGAGCTGTTTGCAGAGGCGGCCAGCGTGCGTGCGGTAGGCATTCCGGCGCCGATCCAGTTGGTGCGCTCGGCCCTCCAGGCGCTGCCCACCGTTCGCTCGTGGATCGGCATCGAACCCGAGACGTTCGCCTACTTCACTCACCCCACTCGCTACGCCAGCGGCGCCACGCAGCACGCACTCGCCTCAGCGGGCGTTACCTGTCCGCCGTTCGCATCGTACGCCGCCAACCTGGTTCGCTTCACGCGCGCCCACCCCGACCTCTCATCGGCCGCAATGGCCTAGCCCTCTTCTCTAACCCCATCCCATGACCACGTTAGGCATTGACATCGGCGGCTCCGGCATGAAAGCGGCTCCGGTCGACTTGAAAACCGGCCAGCTGCTTTCCGAGCGCAAGCGCATCAGGACGCCGCAACCCGCAACGCCGTCGGCCGTCGCCGATACGGTTCGCAAACTCGTCAAGCACTTCGAGTGGGACGGGCCGATCGGTAGCGCGTTTCCTGCCCGGATCGCGCACGGCGTCGCCAAGACAGCGTCGAACATCGAGAAGGACTTCATCGGCCTGGACGTGCAGCAGCTGTTCAGCGAGGTAACCGATCAACCCTTCGTCGTGCTCAACGATGCGGACGCTGCGGGCATCGGCGAGGCCGAGTTCGGTGCTGGAAAAGGCGAGCAGGGCATCGTCCTCACGCTCACGTTCGGAACAGGCATCGGCTCGGGCCTGATGATGGACGGCAACCTGGTACCGGGAACCGAACTGGGCCACCTGGTTCTGCCGTCGGGAAAAGTCGCCGAGTCCTATGCTGCCGATCGGGTACGCAAAGACGAGGATCTGTCGTGGAAGGATTGGGCCAAACGCGTCCAAGTCTACCTCGAGCACGTCGAGTTCTTGTTCGCGCCTGACGTGATCATCGTCGGCGGCGGTGTGAGCAAACCCGACCGCTGGGAGAAGTTCGCCGACCGGCTGAAGACCAACGCCGAGCTACGCCCTGCCGAATTGGGCAACAATGCCGGAATCGTGGGCGCCGCCCTGGCTGCTGAGCGCCTGAGTAACAAGGCGAGCTAGCGATCCCGCTCCGGGCGACGACCACTGAGCGCTTCGATGTCTGGGCCGGCGGCGGATGCGTCGAGGCGCCTCGAACACAGCCAGACCCAAGGCGCCCCGTCCCGTGGCCCCGCTTGCGCGTAGAGCAGTAATCGCTCGCCGAGAGGGAGCCGCACGCCGCACGAAGCGCCTGACAACTGGGTTTTGAACACTGTCGTATCACCAGCGACGGCTCCTCGCCAAGCGCGCTCGACTTTCATTTCGTACTCGAGTACGCCTGCTTCATCAGCCAATCGCGCCGCCACGACGCGCCCAAACACGATCGTGTCCGAGTTCGAGAGCGCGTCGGCTTGTGAGATGGGATGACACGTGCAGGCCAAGTCGGCCGGCTCCGGTGCAGCGCCTAGAAGCGCCAGGGTCAGCACCGAGGCGGCAGCAGACACGCCAGCACATAGAAAACGAGTGTAGGTCCGAAGCGGACTCATCCGATCTGCACGTTCCAGTACGTCGCCAATTGCTGGATGTACGCGGCTTCGGCGGTGACGATGGTGCCGTCGGCCGAAGCGAGGGCGGCCAGGTCGTTGAGGACGCCCAAGCGCTGATTTTCGCTCAGGCTTTGGCGCAGGCTTTCGGCGGCGGTTTCGACCATCTGGTCGCGGGAAGGTCCAGCGTAGGTCAGCATCACCTCGTCGAGAGTCTGCAGGATCACGTCCGGCTCGGCGCGGGGAAACCACTTGCTCAGGTGCTGCGCCTGCTGCTCGGCCTCACGCTCGTCTAGATCGGCGTCCGTGCCGTGGGTGAGCGAGAGGAAGAGCAGCGCCATGTCGTGGAGCGAGGTCCACTTGTCGGAGAGGTGCAGCATGTAGGCAAAATGAGGCAAGGGGATGGGAGAGGCGCGGCGAAGCGCTTCCGAACTAGATGACGCTTAGCGACTCGCGTCAACTGTTTTTGATCTCGCGCGCGGCTTCCTCGGGCGACTGCGGTGGGCGCTGTACTTCGCGGTCGTGCTTGGCGACGAGGTCTTTGTCGAGGTGCACGTGCGATTTGTGAATGCCTTCTTCCGGCAGACTCTGCGGATCGGTGCCGACGTTGACAGGGTTTTCTGGGGCGCGGTTGCCGGTATGTTCTTCGGATTTCATCTGTCGTTAGTGCGAGGTTGGTAACTCGAGGCCAAACGCAAGCCGTCTCGCTTAGTCGCCTGCAGCGTGTAACGACGCATCCACGTTCACGGATCGCCCCAGGCTACCACGCCACGGCTACCACGCCACGTCCGACGATCCGGCGACCGGCATCGTCAGCAGGCGCAGGTGCGATAGGCCGCGCTTGGTAAGCGCGAAGCCGGACGCCGCTGCGGAGTCCCGCGTGATCATACGATTGGTGCTGTTGCCGTAGCGGCTCACGGCCTCGGCGACGAGGACGACGCGCGGCGAGGTCGTCGCCTCGTCGACCTCGCGAAAGCGAATCGGTTGCCCGGATGGAGCGATCTCAATGTCCCACGCGCGTGGCGGATTGCGCGTGCTCGCGTCAGGCGCCATCCACGCGTAACGGCTCACCAGTTCAGGCATATAACCGCCGGGCACGCGGACGGTGTAGGCGGCGGGCGTGACGCGCTGGATCAGGTCGCCCAAGATCAGGTACGGGTCGCGCTCGAACGCGATCAGCAGAGCCGCAGCGTCGATGCCCGACAAGTTGAGACCGTGGTAGCGCCCGTGGCGGTTGGCGCCCGAGTAGTTGGCCGCATACCAACTACCGAACAGGTCGCTCAGGTACAGATTGACCTCGAAATGCAGGTGTGCCCGCCGCCGGTCGATTCCGCGTCCCCGTATAGCCGATCCGTCCGACTCGCTCGCCCCGCCCCACCTCGGCCCCGGTTCGCGCCGACACGTCGCTCAGGTGCGCGTAGAGCGTGTAGTACGGCGCCCCCTGCCACCAGTGCTCGACCACGACGTAGCGCCCATACGCCGATGCGCGCTCGTTGCGGTTGACGTAGACGACGCGTCCCTCGTCGACCGAGCGCACGTCATCGAGCGGTTCGCCCCGTGCGTCGCGCTCGAGCGGCTGGATGTCCAGTCCTTCGTGGAATCGGTTGAATACGACGGTGCCGTCCCGGCTGCGCTCCTGGTTGCGCACGAACCCATACTGCCCACCCTGCCACGGCGTCGACCGGACGCCCTCGAAGTTGCGGTCGGTGTACATGTAAAACTCAGGCGCCTCGCCGTAGAGCAGCGCCGCGTTGCCGGTCGGCATCACGAGCCGGAGCGATTGCGCATGGACGGGCACGCAGCAGGTCAGCGCGATCAGCAGCGCCTGTAGAAAACGAATCAGCACGTGGAGATCACTCGGTCTTGGCGTCGACGAGGCGGTAGTACATGCCCATCGGATCGTCTTCGAGTAGCTCGAGCGTGCCGCTGACGGTCAGCGGGTCGTACGAAAACGCGATCGGTCCACCTAACCGCACCTCGATCATCGCTTCGGGACCGCCAGGCATGCAGTAGAAGCAGTTGGCGACGGGAAAGGCGCTCAGGATGAAATGCGCCTGCTCGGCGGCCTGCTCGAGCGGCAGCATGAAGCCCTCGACCTGGACGCGCTGGCCGTCCAACGAGCGGACCTGCTGCTCGAACTCGGGAATGAAGCGCGCGTCGGCACGGACGAGTTTGACCTGCGCCAGTGTCTCCCACGCCACATCGGTTTGGGCGACTGCCGGAAGGGCGAATGCGAAGGCGAACAGAGCAGCGAGGTAGCGCATCGGAAGGGTGTGTTGTGCAGGAGCTACGACGCGGCACCGGCAGCCGTTTCCCGGCCGAGCGCGTATCGCGTGGACGAATAACGAAGCCGCCATTTTATTTCGCCTCCCGAGTGCCGATAACGTGCGCGTTCTCCACCCACGCCCCTCCATGCCTCGCCTCTTCGACAGTCGAATCGGTCTGCTTGCGCTCTTGGTGCTCTTACTCGGGGTGAGCACGGCAAGCGCGCAGCAGCACCGCGTCGACTGGTTCGGGGCCGATGACGGTCTTCCCCACTTGCGCGTGACGGATCTGGTGCAGGACGCGCGCGGCTTTCTGTGGATCGGCACGCACGGCGGCGGGCTAGCCCGATTCGACGGCTACGCATTCGACACGTTCGATACGTCAGACGGGCTGGCCTCCAACACCGTTCGCGCGCTCTACGAGCACACCGACGGCACGCTGGCCGTTGTCACGGAAGGCGGAGTCACGCTGTACGACGGCACCCAGACCACTTCGTTCGCGGGCGATGCCATCGGCACTCCGCACACGCTGTATGCGCCGTCTCGAGGCCCTGACGACACGATCTGGATTCCAACTTCGTCGGGCCTGATCTACCTTGACCGAAAAGCAGGCGTCTATCGAGCCGGACTCGAGTTGAAAGACCGGCACGTCACGGCCGCCCTCTCCGGCGACGACGCGCAGTGGGTGGGAACGACGGAAGGGTTGCACCGAGGCATCGGCAGTTCGGTCGAGCCAACACCTTCCCTGCTGACGGGAGCGCACGTTACTGCTCTGGCGAGGACCGACGAGAACGTGGTTTGGGTCGGCACGACGACGGGATTGTACCGCATCGAGGGCGATCAGGCGCAGCGCGTCGAAGGATCGGACCACGCCGTCGAAGCGCTCTTCGCCGCGTCGGACGGTTCGCTGTTCGCTCGCACGTCGAGCGGCCTACTGCGCATCCGCGAGGAAGAGGTCTCGTTCTACGATCATGAGTTCACGACCTCGCACTATTCGGCACTCACACATCAGTTCAGCGAAGACGCGCACGGTTCGGTCTACTTCGGCGGATTCGACGGCGCGTTCCGATTTATCAACGGCGGAGTCGAACACATCAATGCCCGGGGGCCAGTCTGGGCGACGCTCGTCGGCCGCGACGGCGAGGTCTGGTTCGGCTCACCGACGGCTGGGGCGGCACGCTTCGACGGCGGCCTGCTGACCGCGTACGGAGCTCCTCACATCCCGCCGTTCGGAATGGACGTGATGCGCGAGCCGAGCGGGCGTCTGCTCTTCGCGACGGCGAGCGGTTTGGTCCTCCATGACGAGCAGGCGGGCACGTTTCGCACGCTCGACGAATCCGACGGGCTGCCTTCCAATGTAGTGGGCAGTATCGAGCGCACGTCGGATGGGAAGGTGTGGATCGGAACCGATCGAGGAATCGCCCGCCTGGACGGCAGCCGAGTTCGCCCGGTCGCTACGACGCTGAACGGCGAGCCGATCCAATCGATGCTCGCCGCGCTGGCCGTCACGCCGGACGACCGGATCCTGTTCGGGGCAATGCAGCAGGTGGCCGAGGTGCGGCGTGGCGAGCTCGTACCCGTCGCCGCATTTTCGGGCATCAAAGGGATCGTCCGTAAGCTGTCGAACGGGCCGAATGGCACCGTCTGGGTATCGACCAGCGAGGGCCTCTTTTGGACCGATGCGCTAGACGACGCCAGTTCGCTTCGGCGTCTCACTCCGGATTCGAACGCTTCGATCAGCGGGTTCGCGTTCGACGAAGGCGGCTGGCTATGGGTAGCGAGCAAGACCGACGGCGTCCTGGTCTACCAGCCTACCCGCGGCGGGTACGCCTACGCCGGACGCATCGAAGCGGACAGTCCCACTGGCCTGAACAGCCCCACGTTTGCCGCTTCGGACCATCGGGGGTCGATCTGGATCGGAGCGATGAATGGGCTGTACGTAATCGACGCTCAGTCCTTCCGCACACGCGCCACCCAAGTCGTGCGCCACATCGGACGCGCGCACGGATACGTTGGAGGCGTCGCGTACAGCCGATCGCTTGCCGAGGACGACCACTTATGGATCGCCGACGCGCACGGCATCACCCGCATCGCGCTCGACCTACTTCCCAGCGACGAGCGCACGCCCCTTTTGTTCGTGCGCTCCATCGACCTGTTTCACAAGCCGACGATGTGGAGCGAGCGCACCGACGCGCTGATGCCGTGGGAAGACTACCCCGTCGAACTTGAGCTCAACACCGACGAGAACTACCTGACGTTTCGGTTCGCGGGCATCAACCTAGCGCACCCCAGCGCGCTACACTATCAGTACCGTCTGGCTCCGCTGGACCAGGAATGGAGTCCGCCGTCGCAGTCGCGCGAGGCGACCTTTACGCATCTCGTTCCGGGCACCTACCAGTTCCGCGTCCGGACGTGCCTGACGGCCACGTGTGAGCGGTACACGGAGCGCGCGCAGACCTTCGTGATCGATTCTCCGTTCTACCGGACGTGGTGGTTCTACCTGCTGATGGGTGTATCGTGCATCGTCGTTCCCTTCTGGCTGCTACGCACGAACGCCCAGCGCGTCGAGCGGCGCGAGCAGCGACTGCAAGACGAGGTCGACGAGCGGACGGCAGAAGCGCAGCTGGCCCGCGTAGCTGCCGAGGATGCGGCACGGATCAAATCCGACTTCCTCGCCAATATGAGCCACGAGATTCGGACGCCGATGAACGCCGTGATCGGCTTCTCGGACCTGCTCGAACGCACCGAACTGGACGGCGAGCAGCGCGAATACGTCCACTTGATCAACACGTCGGGCGAGGCGCTGCTGTCGGTCATCAATGACATCCTGGACATCTCCAAAATCGAAGCGGGCGGCATCGAACTCGAGGAGCGAGCCTTTTCTCTGGTCGATTGCATCGAAGACGCCGTCGACCTGGTATCGCTCAAAGCGGATCGCAAAGGGCTCGATCTGGCGTACACGCTCGACGCGAGCCTGCCCCACCGTGTCGTCGGCGACGCGAACCGGCTGCGTCAGATCCTGCTCAACCTCTCGACCAACGCCGTCAAGTTCACCGAGAGCGGTTCGGTCGTCATCGAGGTGCAGCGCGGGGCCGATGGGCCGGACGGGTCGGTGGGCCTGGACTTCGCCGTCGTAGACACGGGCATCGGCATCGCTGAGCACAATGTCGGCAAACTGTTCAATGCGTTTAGCCAGGCCGACGCTTCGACGACGCGCAAGTTCGGCGGCACGGGGCTGGGCTTGGCCATCTCGCGCAGCCTGGTCCGCCTGATGGGCGGCGACATCGCCGTAAAGAGCACGCTGGGGAAGGGCTCGACCTTCCGCTTCCGCGTCTGCCTCCCTGCCGCCGAAGAAGCTACCGGCGACGCCGTCTCGCTCGAGTCGATGCGCGCGCTGGTCGTGAGCGACGACGAGAAGCAGCGCATGTGGCTCGAGATGCAGACCATCTCGTGGGGCATGGAGGCGCAGGTCTACGAAAGCCCAATCGAAGCGCTGTGCGCCGTCGACATGGAGCAGCGAGCGTTCGACGTGGTGATTCTGGATAGCGTGAGCGAGGGCATGACGCAAAACGAGCTGGCCGAACAACTGCGGATGATGCAACCGACACAGGCTGCCCCGCTCGTACTCGTCGTAGAACCGGGGACGCCCGCGTGCAGCGTCGAAAACGCCGTCCGCATCGTCGCTCCGCTGAGACAGAGTGCCTTACGCCGCCGCCTCGTCGAGTTGGTGCAGACCGCCCACTCGCGCCCCATCGCCATCGGAGATGACGCGGTACCCGGCGAGGTCCATCCGCTACGCATCCTCGTCGCCGAGGACAACGCAATCAACCGGAAGCTCGTCCGCCGCCTCCTCGACCGCATGGGCTATGATGCCGACTTCGCCGAGAACGGCCGGGTCGCGCTCGACAAAGTGCAGGCTGCCCCCTACGACGTGGTCTTGATGGACATGCAAATGCCCGAGATGGGCGGCCTCGAGGCGACTCAAGCCATACGCGAGGTGCTACCTCAACAGGCCCAGCCAAGCATTGTCGCCCTCACCGCTGCGGTCCTTCCCGAAGATCGTGCCGCCTACCGCCAGGCCGGAATGGCAGGTTTCCTTCCAAAGCCCGTCAAACCCGACGCACTCAGAGAGGTACTGCTCAGCATGCGCCCGCTCGCCGAACCTGCCGCCCACCCCGGCTACCTCACCGATATACTGGGCGAGTTCACGCTCGAAGGCTGAGCGAGCGACCGTGACTCCACATCCCTTTGACGTGTGAAAGCGCTACGCCGTGGTTCTACATCGCGCCCTCGCCCAGCACCAGCGCCACCTCGGTCCGGTACGCCTGCCACGCCGGAATCGCCGCTGCTAACAGCCCCGCGACCAATACCGCAACGGCTATCCATCCCTCGAGGGGATGCCACAGGGCGCCCGTGACGGCGATGCCGCGATCCGCTTCGAGCGCCCAGCCGACGGCGTACGCTGCCATATGCCCTGCCACCAGCCCAAGCGCCAGTCCCAACACCGACACGACTAGCCCCTCCAGCAGCACGTGCGCCACCAGCCGTCCTCGCCCGACGCCGACCGCGCGAAACAGCGCCAGATCGTAGCGCCGTTCTCTCAGCGCCGAATACAAAGTCACGAACAGTGTCAGAACTGCGGCGATGCCCAGACCGAAGCCGAACGACTGAGCCAGCGCGACGGCACCACCCAGAAGGCGCCCCAACCGCGCGATCTCGAATGCAGGCGACGCCGCCTGAACGTTGGGCAACGCGCCGATCGAGCGCCCTAGCAGCGCCGCAGCGATCGGCGACTCGAACACAAGCAGCAGCGACGTGATCTGCCGGTCGTCGGCGCCGTGGGCAGGTCGAGCGAGCCAGTTCGACGCGGGCTCGCCATGATCACCATTCCCGTCATGCGCCTCGTGCGTTTGGCGACTGTCTTTCCCACCGTGCGAGTCATGCACCTCCCAGACTGTCTCCAAACTCGTCAGAATCCGACGATCGACGACCGTTCCCGTCTGCCGCATGACACCGACTACCCGTATCGGATGAGCATCGTGCGCTTGCGATCCGGCGCCGTGGGCCGACGCAAAAAAGTCGCCGACGCGCAGTCCAGCCTGCTCAGCGACCGCCGCTCCGACCGTCGCCTCGAGCGGGTCGCGCCACCACTCACCGTTCGCCAGTTCGGCGGCGTAGTGCTCGGGATAGTCGCGAGTCGTGCCGACGATATCGAAGCCTCCATAGGTGTCGCCCAGCCCCAGCGGGATGGCGCGGTGGATGGACCGATTTTGCACGATCGCTCGAACGTCGCGTACGTCGACGTTGCCGACCGGCGCGTCCAGCCCATAGATCGACGACAGGATCGCCTGGAGCGGACTTCCTTCGGCCGCCACGACCAGCCCGATGCCCCGCGCATCGCGCATGAGCAGGCTGTTGGCCTGCATCGACAGCAGCAGCAGCAACACCAGCGTACCGACGCTGAAGGCGACGAGTAGCACGTTGAGCGCCAGCGTCAGCGGGCGACGGCGCAGGTAGGCAACCGTAAGCGTGGTCAGCGTCATGTCGTCGGAGCGGTGAGCCTGAGCGCGACGGGTAGATGATCGGTCACGCGCGCGTCATGAGTGGCGACGAGCAAGATCGCGCCCGCACGCTCGGCCTCTTCGCGTAAAACGGACAGAGTCGCGGCAGCGTGCGCATCGTCCAGGCTCGCCGTCGGTTCGTCGGCCAAGAGCAGCGCAGGACAATTCATCACGGCACGCGCGATCGCCACGCGTTGCCGCTGCCCAACGCTAAGCTTGTGCGGCAGCCGGTCGCCCAGCCCGTCCAGGCCGACACGTGCGAGAAGGATGTCCACCCGCTCCTCATCGGCCTCTCGCCGAGCCGCGAACGGTGCCAGCAGCACATTCTGCCGAACCGTCAACGCCCCGGCCAAATGCGCCTGCTGAAACACGACGCCCACCTGTGCCGCCCGAAACGCGTCCAGTTCCGATTCCGACAGCGCCTCCAGTCGTCTCCCTCCCACCGCAATCGACCCCGACTGCACGCGCAGCAACCCGCCGATGAGATGCAGCAGGGTGGACTTTCCACTTCCAGACGGTCCAATCAGGACGCCACTTGCTCTCGACGCCAGATTCAGCTCGATGTCTTCGAGTATGCGCGCGCCATCGTACCCGTAGCTCAAACCGCGGACCTGAAGTCCAGCTGTGTGTGGTTTGGCGGGGTCGGTCATGGCATAGGTTGCTAGGCGGCTTCGCGGATCTTCCGGAGGGCAGCGGCGCGTCGCTCAGGACACCGCTGCAGTTGCGAGGTCCTGTCTGCGCAGCGATGGGAGCGCCACAAGCCAGGAGTCGGTCCGGCGATCCTCACGCAACCGCATCGTCCCCGACCGGCGCCAGCGGATAATCAGCCTCCACGTCGCCTTCGGCCATGCGCGCGAGTTTGCGCTTGAGCATTCGGCGGCGGAATGTACTGAGGTGGTCAATGAATAGAATGCCCTCGAGATGATCGTACTCGTGTTGCACGACGCGCGCCAGCATGCCATCGAGCTCGAGCGTGTGCCGCTTCAACGCGCCATCCTGATACGTTAAACCAACTGCTTCGGGGCGATACACGGTATCCCGTAGGTCAGGAATCGACAGGCAGCCCTCTTCGAAATCGTCCTCCTGCTCGCTCTCCCACGTAATCTCGGGATTCACGAACACCATTGGCTGATCCGGCATCGACGCCGGGTCGATTTCATCGCGCTCGAAGATACCTGAGAGGTCGACGACGAACAGCCGCTCTCGCCGCCCGACCTGAGGCGCTGCCAGGCCGATGCCGTCGGCGTGGTGCATCGTCTCGATCATGTCGGCGATCAACTGAGTCAGATCGGGTGTCACCTCCTCGACGGGGACAGTTTCTTCCCGCAGAATGGGAGCGCCAAACGTGTGGATGGGCAGGATCATCGGTCGCGCAGATAGTCTTCCAGAATGACGCACGCGGCGGCGGCGTCGACGAGTCCTTTTTCACGCCTGACGCGGCGCGAGGCTCCGGCTTGGCGCAGTTGGCTCACCGCATGCGTCGAACTGTACCGCTCGTCAACCCGCACGATCTCAGTTTGGGGCAGCGCCTTTCTCAGCCTCCCCTCGAACGAGCGGACGCGCTCGACTGCCTCGCCCTCGGCTCCGTCCGGCTCGAACGGCCAGCCCAGCGCAATCACGGCGACGCCTTCGCGCGCGTCCAGTTTGACCAACTCCACCGTCGCATGACCAGGCGCGAACGTCCCCAGCGGACGCGCGAACAAGCCAAGCGGATCAGCGACGGCAAGTCCGGTACGTTTCGATCCGTAGTCGACGCCGACGATACGAGGCGCCAGTCGCAGCCCGCTCACGCGATGGCCTGAGGACTGACGGGCGCGTAGTCGGCGGCGCCTTCGGGCACTTCGTAGTCCAGTTCGGACAGCGGCGTCTGGAGCACACTCTTCGAGCTTCTTGCTCGGCTTGAAGTGCGTCTTACGACGCGACGGAATAAAGACCGTCTCGTTCGTCTTGGGGTTACGCGCCTTGGGCTTGGCACGTGTTTTCTTGACCTCGAACACGCCGAAGTCGCGCAGCTCAATACGGACTTCGGGATCGGCCTGGAGCAGCAAGTCGCTGATCGACGTGACCACGGCGGTAACCCACGGCTCGCTTTTGTAGATGGGTTCGTCCATCAGTTCGGCAACGCGCCGCGCGACGTCTTTTTTGGTGAGCGTGGTCAAATGGTCCTCCGGGAACGGTAGATAAGGAAATGAGAAATCGCCGATTTAGTATAGCGATATCTCCAATAAACTCAACATGTTTGCCTCAGGTCAAGCCCCGAACGACAAAAACGCCTAACCAGTCACCGGACCTCGCCGATAATCCACCATTCTATCTGCCTCTAGACTTCCAATCGGTACACGCCCGACACGCCCGACACTCGGTTCAACCGGCGCATGACACTCTTGAGCTGCTCCAAGTCACTCACGTTGAGCGTAATCAGTCCCTCGAAAAAGCCTTCTTCGGAATCGACGGCGACCGACCGGATCCCCATCTTGAACGTTTTGGAAATGATGTCGGTCAGGTCGTTGAGCAGCCCCTGCCGGTCTTCTCCCATCACCCGCAAGCCGACACTGTAGATCGCGTCCTTCTCTCGGCTCCACGACAACTCGACGATGCGATCCGGCTCGCTGACGTAGAGATTGGGCGCGTTGCGGCAGCTGGCCCGGTGGATCTTGACGACGCCGTTGCGCGACGTGAAGCCGAAAATCTTGTCACCCGGAATCGGCGTGCAGCACGAAGCATACTCGGTCGCTAGGTTGTAGCCGTCCTCGCCTTCGAGCACGATGCTAGGTCCCTCGTTGCGCTTACCCGGTGACACGAAGGCTTGAAACGCGCGCTCCAAGTCGGACGCGCCCTTCTCTCCCTCTGCTCGCTGCTCTCCTTTGAGGGTCCGGATCAGCGCGTCAACGTCGTGGTGCCCCGTGCCGATCTCATAGTACAGATCTTGCGCGCTGCCGAACTTGAGCGTGACCGCGTAGGCACGCACCTCGCCCTCTGTCGTCGAAAGTCCGGCTTTCTTGGCGCGTTTATCCCAGACCTCTTTTCCTAGATCCATCGCCTTGCGCCGCTTCTCGTTAGTCCAGGCACGAATCCGGCTTTGCGCCTTGTGCGTGACGACGAACTTCATCCAATCCGGATTCGGCGTCTGCTTCTTGCTCGTGATGATCTCGACTTGATCACCGCTCTGCAACGTCGCCGAGAGCGGCACCATCTTACCGTTTACCTTGGCGCCGATGCAGTGGAAGCCCACTTCGGTGTGCACCTGAAACGCAAAGTCGACCGGAGTGGCATGCAGTGGGAGTGTAATCAGGTGCCCGAGCGGAGTGAACGTGTGGATCTCGTTATCGTAGAGATTGAGCCGCAGATCGTCCACGAATCCCTGGGGCTGCTCGGCCTGGGGAGCCTCGAGCAGATCGCGTACCCAGCCCAGAGCCGAATCCAGGTCCGGATCGCCGCCATCCGCATCAACGTTCTCCTTGTAGCGCCAATGCGCCGCTACTCCCCGCTCGGCGATCTCGTGCATACGTCGCGTCCGAACCTGCACCTCGAACGGTCGGCCGCTCGGGCCAAAGACGGTCGTATGCAAGCTTTGGTAGCCGTTGCTCTTGGGCCTGGTCACGTAATCGTGGATGCGACTCGTGTTGGGCGTGTAGAGGTCGGTGACGATCGAGTAGACGCTCCAACACGCGCGCCGCTCGTCCTCGCCTTCGTCGGTTTCGATGACGACGCGTATGGCAAGCAGATCGTAGATCTCGTCGAGCGTCTTGCTCTGACGCTGCATCTTGCCCCAGATCGAGTAGATGTGCTTGGGCCGCCCATAGATCTCGAACCGTATGCCCGCTTCGCGCAGCCGCTCTTCGAATGGCTCGATGAAGCGCTGCACCAACCGCTCGCGCTCGGCCCGCGTCGCTTTGAGTTCGTTGACGATGTCATAGTACGCGTCCGGCTCCAAGGCGCGCAGCGACAGGTCCTCGAGTTCATTCTTGACGCGGAACAGGCCGAAGCGGTGGGCCAGCGGCGCGTACAGGTCGAGCGTCTCGCGCGCGATTTTCTGCTGCTTGCCTTCACGCAGCGCCTCGAGCGTGCGCATGTTGTGCAGCCGGTCGGCGAACTTGACGAGGATCACCCGCACATCGCTCGCCATCGAGAGCACCAGTTTGCGCACGTTCTCGGCATTGCCCACGCTCCGGCTCTCGAACACGCCACTGATCTTGGTCAACCCATCTACGAGCGAGCGCATCGTCGATCCGAACTCACTCCGAATCACGTCTAAGTCGACTTCGGTATCCTCGACCACATCGTGCAGCAGCGCTGCCGCCACGCTCGTGCTGTCGAGCGGAATCTCTTCCACGAGAATCGTCGCCACATCCAACGGATGTACGATGTACGGCTCACCCGACGCACGCTTGTCGTTACGGTGCGCCCACCGCGACAGCCGGAACGCCTTCTCGACTCAGAGGCCGGTCGAAGCCTTTGAGATTCTTTTCGCACGCCGCAAACAACCGGTCGACACGCTGCTGCACTCGCGGATCGTCGATGTGGAGGTCGGCAGCTTGTTCGTAGGGAGCACTCATGCTACTCGAACGCTGCGGCGATGCAGCGGCTCCCCTATTCGCGCGTCGGTTCGCCGATGCCTTGTTGACTCAGGCGGTCGTACACACTCCTCATTCGAGCGTGATAGGCTGGGATGCGAGGATATACATCCATCGCTACCTGCTCGCTATACAAATGAGAAAGCAGATTGCGGTCATTGAGCATGTCGATCCGCGCCTTCTCATCGTGCAACCAGCGCAGAGCGTACGCCCGCTTGAGAACAGCTCGTGGACTTTTGGCATCGACGATGCCGATGTACTCGAGACAACGTTTGAGCGCTTTCCAAAACAGTTCGATCGTGAACTCGAAGCGTTGAACCGTCGCATCGACGATGATGTCGTTGCTGGTCGACGAATTGAGTTGGATGGCTTCGGAAAGCCGGTCGAGCGCGCGGTCCAGATGCTCAAAAATGTCTCGCACGTTTTCAGCGTTCATAGAGCGGCACTGCGTGTTGAATGATTCGGTCGAGAAACTTACCGCTCGCCTCGTCAAGCCGTACCAGATCGATCATGAGCAGCGTCGGGGCTTGTTCTACCAAATCGACGATATCGTACCACCGGCGACTGTCCATGCCGGGCGCGTCGACGGCCAGATCAATGTCGGAGCGCTCCTGATGATCGCCGCGCACACGCGAGCCGAACAGCACGATGCGCTGCACCTCGTCGAACTGCGAGATGCGCTCGATCAGGTAGTCGAAGACAGGATGACGGGCTTCCATGATGCACTCAACGATGCGAGCCGTCCAACGGCTCCAGCGCTGCGCGCGCATCAACCAAAACCAGCGCAGGCGCCTCAGTCGAAACCGGAGCGCCTGCGCGTGGGGTGAGCGTTAGACGGCTCTGGCGTTACGCCTTCTGGGCACCGTTACCCGTCTCGCCTGCGCCGCCGATTCCCGCTTCGGGATTGTCGGCTTTGCCACCGGCCGTCTCCTCGGGAGCCGTCAGCGGAGTGCCGGGCGACTGCGCCGAGACCTCAGACGTCTGATCGGGAGCCGCCGGATCCTCATGATTCTCGGGCGACGGAACGGATTCGTTCGCAGCTTCTGCCTGGGCGGCCTTGGGCGTGCTGGTCGCGTCGGTTGTGCTCGACGACGCGCCACTGCTGCGACGCGTGCGGCGCTTACGACGCGTGCTCGTCTGCTGCTGATCGCCGCTGTCGTTGAAGTCAACGAGTTCGATGATCGCCATTTCGGCACCGTCGCCGACGCGCTGGCCAAGCTTGACGATACGCGTGTAACCGCCGGGGCGGCTAGCAATCTTGCCAGCGATCACTCCATAAAGCTCTTTGACCGACTCCTTATCCTGCAGGTGGCGGAAGACTTGACGACGGTTGTGCGTCGTGTCGATTTTGCCGCGCGTAAGAATAGGCTCCACATACATGCGCAGCGCCTTTGCCTTGGTGTGCGTCGTTTTGATGCGTTTGTGGGCGATCAGTGCGTTCGAAAGCGCGGCCATCGTGGCCTTGCGGTGCGACGCGGTGCGATTGAGCTTAAAGCCCTTTTTCTGGTGTCTCATGATATTGGAAATATGAACAGGCGCGCCGTGTCAGGTACGCGCCTGCCGATTGGAGAGGCAACGTTTAGATGCCCGCTCCCATGTACTTGTCGACGTCCATGCCGAAGAATAGACCGCGATCTTCGAGCACTTCGATCAACTCTTGAAGCGACTTGCGGCCAAAGTTGCGAAACTTGAGCATCTCGCTCTCTTCACGGCGCACCAAGTCGATAATCGTCTTGATATTCGCCGCTTTGAGGCAGTTGTGCGCGCGGACCGACAGATCGAGTTCGTCAACCGACTGCGAGAGCAGCTCGCGTACGCGCTGCACTTCGGCATCAACTTCCTGCTCTTCCTCGACAGGCTGAGGCTCAGCGTCCATGTGGATGAACATGTTGACGTGGTCGCGTAGCAGAGCGGCAGCCTGTGCCAGCGCATCTTCCGGAGCAACCGATCCATCGGTCGTCACTTCGAAGACGAGCTTCTCAAAGTCGATCTTGTCGCCGACACGGGTCTGCGTGATCGTATAGCGAGCGTTCTCGATGGGTGTAAAGATCGAGTCGATAGCGATGACACCGATCGGGTCGTCGGCGCGCTTGTTCTCGTCCGAAGGCACGTAACCTCGGCCTTCGCCCATACGCAATTCGGCCACGATTTCGGCGTCTTCGGCCAGCGTCGCGATGTGATGATCCGGATTGAGGATCTCGTAGTCGTTCGTCGCCTCAGCGATGTCGGCAGCGGTCCACATGCCTGGCCCGCGCAAGACAAGGCTGATGTTGCCATCGCCCAGCTCGCGGCTGCGGATGCGGACGCCTTTAAGATTCAGGATAATGTCCGTCACATCCTCAGTCACACCGGGGATGGTCGAGAACTCCTGTTGCACGCCGTCGATCTTGATCGCCGTCACGGCCACGCCGGTGAGCGACGAGAGCAACACGCGGCGAAGCGAGTTAGCTACTGTAACGCCGTAGCCGCGCTCTAGTGGCTGGATGACGAAGCGGCCGTAGGTTTCGGAAACCTCCTCTACGACTACGCCATCGGGCATCTGAAAAGAAGTATGCGTCATGCTCGTTTGTCTTGTTTGTTATATAACTGGTGAAGTAGAAGAGGGGGCAAGCGTGAGGCCTACCGGCTCGTTTACTTCGAATACAACTCGACGATGAGCTGCTCACGGATATTCTCCGGGATGTCCTCACGCTGCGGCTGATCCAAGAACTTGCCGCTGAGCGTGCCCTTCTCGGTTTCGAGCCAGCTATATCGACGGTTGCCACGAGCGCTCGCATCAGCGAAGACCGGAGAGTTCACGCTGCGCGGACGCACCGAAACCACATCGCCCGCTTTGAGCTGAGCTGATGGGATATCGAGCACGTGGTCGTTGAGCATGATGTGTCCGTGGGTAACGAGCTGCCGGGCCTGGCGGCGTGTCCCCGCGAATCCCATACGGAAAACGACATTGTCCAAGCGGGATTCGAGCAGTTTGAGCAGGTTCTCACCCGTCACCCCTTTGCTGCGCGACGCTTTCTCGAACAGGTTGCGGAATTGCTTCTCGAGCAGTCCGTAGGTATACTTTGCCTTCTGCTTCTCTTTGAGCTGCATCGCGTACTCGCTCTCCTTCTGACGACGACCACGGCCGTGCTGCCCGGGACGATACGGTTTGCGTTCGAGTGACTTGGAGGGTCCGAAAATCGGCTCGCCAAAGCGCCGCGCGATTTTCTGTTTGGGTCCGCGATAACGGGCCATAGCTAGATCAGGTCTAGAAGTGAGTGTAGACTGTGCACACACGCCCCACCACCCGAACAGGCAGATTGTCGCGCATGCAACCGGATTTTAGAGCCTTTCCCCAACTAAATGAGGACCGACCACGTGATTAGACGCGGCGGCGTTTGGGCGACCGGCAACCGTTGTGAGGGATCGGCGTGATGTCGCGAATCGTCGCAACATCGAGACCAACCGTGGTCAAGGCGCGGATGGCGCTCTCGCGCCCCGAGCCTGGACCCTTGACATACACATCGACGCGGCGCAGGCCGAGGTCGTGTGCTTCCTTAGCCGCCTCGCTCGCTGCCACCTGAGCAGCGTAGGGTGTATTCTTGCGACTTCCCTTGAAGCCCATTTTTCCCGACGACGACCACGAGATCGTGTTGCCGTACTGATCGGTGATCGTCACCATTACGTTGTTGAACGTCGCGCGGATGTGCACGATACCGTTCGACTCGACGATGACGTTTTTCTTGCGAACCTGGCGGCCACGGTTTCCACCGCGCGCTGGGGCGCTTCCGCGTCGTTGCTGCTGCTTTGCCATATAAATAGAGCGGGCCTATCCCGCCGAAATAGATTACTTGCGGGGTGCCTTCTTCTTGCCAGCGACAGTACGCTTGCGGCCCTTGCGGGTGCGGGCGTTCGTCTTAGTGCGCTGACCGCGAACAGGCAAGTCCGCGGCGGTGACGCAGACCACGGTAGCAGCCGATGTCCATCAATCGCTTGATATTGAGCTGAACGTCAGTGCGAAGCGCGCCTTCGACAACATATTCGTCTTCGATCAGGCTACGCATCTGGCGCGTCTGATCTTCGGTCCAGTTGTCCGGAATCTCGTTCGGGTCGATGTCGAGCCGGTTGAGAATCATCTGAGCGCGAGCGCGCCCGATTCCGAAAATGTCGGTAAGGGCGATTTCGCCGCGTTTGCGACCGCGAATGTCGACTCCTGCGATACGAGGCATAAAAAGTGTTGTGTCTTGAACGGTTGGGGCCTGCCGAAGCAGAACATCAGAGAGCGGACCGTGTCAGGTATCCAATCCCGCGATAAGGGCCTTAAAAGACCCGACTCGATTACCCTTGGCGTTGCTTGTGCTTGGGGTTCTTCTTGTTGATGATGTAGACGCGACCACGGCGGCGGACCACCTTGTCGTCGGCGCTGCGCTTCTTGACGCTGGAGCGGACTTTCATAGCTGTGTTGTATAGGGCGCCGTGGGGAATTCGGCTTTCGCGAAGAGAGCCAAGTATGACGCGAGGGTAAACGATAGGGTTCTTCTACACCAACTCTTCGCTCACCCGCTGTGCAAAAGCGGGCGGACAAACGTCATGGATGTAGTCGAATGAGGTGAGGACTAAGGGGTCACCCTTCTGCACGACGACCATGTGTTCGTAGTGAGCGGCAGGTTTACGGTCGGCCGTACGCACAGTCCATTTATCGGCGTCGGTCGTGGTCTCCCCTGTTCCCATACCAATCATGGGCTCGATACAGATCGACAAACCGCGTTTCATTTTGGCGCCCGACTTGGCCTTACCGAAGTTGGGCACTTGAGGTACTTCGTGAAGCGACGTTCCGATGCCATGCCCTACTAGGTCTTCTACGACTCCATAGCCGCGGGACTTACAATAGGTTTCGACGGTATGGCTGATCGCCCCGACACGCTGACCATGACGCGCTTGATCGACTCCCAGGTTGAGTGCTTCATAGGTCGTCCGCATCAAATCACGCACTTCAGGCGCAACGTTGCCGACACCGAATGTATAGCCGCTGTCGCCATACCAGCCATCCAACAGGACACCGATGTCGATAGTTACGATATCGCCGTCCTTCAACGCGTAGTCGGTTGGAAGGCCGTGAACGACTACATCGTTGAGCGATGCGCAAACCGAGCCGGGAAACGGTCCTCCTCCCCAACCAGGATCATAACCGCGAAACGCTGGGCGTGCACCTGCCTCACGGATGTAGGCATCGGCGATTTCGTCGAGTTCGAGCAGTGTCACTCCCTCGCCGACATGCCGCGCTACCTCCCCCAACGTTCGCGACACCAAGTCGGCGCTTCTTTGGAGAAAAACGATGTCACGTTCGCTCTTGATCTTCATCAGGCTACGCGGCGTCCCTTGACCTTGCCGGTCTTCATGAACCCATCGTAGTGGCGCATCAACAGGTGGCTTTCGATCTGCTGTAACGTATCAAGCGTGACGCCTACGAGGATGAGCAGGCTCGTCCCTCCGAAGAAAAGCGCGAATCCAGGCGTGATGCCGGCAGCTATGGCAAAGGTGGGTAGAATGGCTACGAAGCCGAGAAATATCGACCCAGGAAGAGTGATCCGCGTCAGAATGTTGTCAATGAACTCGCTCGTCTGTTTGCCCGGACGCACTCCCGGAACGAAGCCACCCTGGCGCTTCATCGTGTCCGCCATCTCTTTGGGGTTGACCGCGATAGCCGTGTAGAAGTAGGTAAAGAACACACAGACGATAAAGAGGAAGAGGGCATTCCACCAACTACTCGGATCAACGAACACGCCCGAGACCGCTTGAATTCCTTCGCTATCCGGGAAGAACGATCCTAGCGTCGCCGGGATGAACATGATCGACTGTGCAAAGATGATAGGCATGACACCCGCCGCGTTGATGCGGAGCGGCAGATACTGCGTGGGGCCGCCTCCATACTGACGGCGACCGACGATCCGCTTGGCATATTGCACTGGAATGCGGCGTGTCCCCTGAGTGATGAGAACTACAAACAGCGTGATAGCAAACAAGGCTCCCAACTCAGCAATCAAGATGATAAAGTTGGCTTGCAACTCGAACTCGTTATAAAGCGCGGTCGGCAGACCGACGATGATGGAGATCATGATGATCAGCGAGATACCGTTGCCAATTCCATCCTCGGTGATACGCTCGCCCAACCACATAACGAAGACGGTGCCTGCCGTTAGAACGATAATGGTGGTGATCGTAAATGCCCATGTCGGAATGACTATTGCATCGCCAACGGTAAACTTCAGGTTGACCACATAACCGGCCGACTGAATGACGGTGATCAGAATAGTCCCGTAGCGCGTGAGCTGGGTGATCTTGCGCCTCCCATCTTCCCCTTCGCGCTGCAACTTCTGGAAATACGGCATGACCGCACCCAGCAACTGAATGATGATCGATGCGGTGATGTACGGCATGATGCCCAGCGCAAAGATGGCTGCGCGGCTGAACGCGCCACCCACGAACAGATCGAGGAAGCCGAATAGATCGGTCGGAGCCGAGCTCGTCTGGGCCGCTGCCAGCACAATCGGGTCGATTCCCGGAAGCGGGATATACGCGCCGATGCGGTAGACCACCAGCAGCAGGAGCGTGTAGAAAATGCGATCGCGCAGTTCTTCAATCTTGAAGATGTTGCGCATGCTATCAGCAAAGCCAGGCATTACCGAGGGGCTTTAGGCGTGGATACGGCGTCAGTGGGTGGAGTCGGTCAGTCGAGGACAGTCGCCGTTCCACCGGCGGCTTCGATCTGCTGACGCGCCGAGGCGCTGAATCCGTGAGCGTGAACCGTCAACCCGGAGGGAGCATCGCCTCCACCAAGAACCTTGACGAGTTCGTTCTTGCGCACGACACTGACCGAGGCGAGAACCGCGGGTGTGATGGCAGCCGTACCGTCGATACGCCCCTCTTCGATGAGCGAAGCGATGCGCGACAGGTTGACGGCTCGGTACGCTTTACGGAACGGATTCTTGAATCCGAATTTGGGCACGCGGCGCTGCAAAGGCATCTGACCGCCTTCGAACCATACCGGAGCGCCGCCGCCCGAGCGGGACTTTTGCCCCTTGTTTCCTTTGGTCGATGAGTGCCCGCCGTAACCGGACCCTACGCCGCGACCAATGCGCTTGCGTTTCTTGGTGGCGCCTTTCGCAGGCGTGAGATTGTGCAGCTTCATGGCTGTGGGGTGCTAATACGCCGCCGTGCTCTGGGCAAGACGACTCGCGTTGAAAATGACAGATGCCGAGACGGATAAGTTACCGCTTCGGCATCTGAACAGAAGGCCCGAATGGGCGAGGTTTTGACAAAGTCCCGAAGTATCCGAGACTTAGATCAGGCCGCGACTTCTTCTACCGTGACTAGGTGTTGAACCTTGTGAACCATACCTCGGATCGTCGGCGTGTCATTGTGCTCGACCGTATGGTTGAGTTTGCGTAGACCCAAGGCTTCAATCACGCGCTTTTGCGTGCCGGGTCGGCGAATGGTGCTGCGCACTTGGGTAATCTTGAGCTTCATGTCGTTCTGGATTGGAGGGCGTCGCTCAGCCGTTGAAGACGCGCTTTAGGGAAACGCCACGGCGACGAGCCGTTTCGATAGGATCCTCTAGGTTTCCAAGCGCCTCCATAGCGGCGGCGACTTGGTTGTGCGGGTTGCTTGATCCGAGCGACTTGCTGAGCACGTCGGTGATACCTGCACACTCGAGGACTGCACGCACTCCACCGCCAGCGATGACGCCTGTACCTGCCGTTGCCGGCTTTAGGAGCACCTTACCTGCTCCCTGACGTCCGACGATGCGGTGCGGGATCGTGCCCCTTTTGATAGGGACATTGATCATGTTCTTCTTCGCATCGTCGTTGCCCTTCGCGATCGCATCGGCGACCTCGTTGGCTTTACCCAATCCAGCTCCGACCCGTCCGTTGCCATCGCCCACGACGACGACTGCGTTGAACGAGAAGCGGCGACCACCCTTAACAACCTTGCTGACGCGGTTGATGGTGACGAGCTTTTCGATGAGATCGGTTTGGTTCGCGTTGTCGTTGTTGTCGCGACCGCGTCCTCTTTGGCGTGCCATGTTCGGTAGAGTCTATTTCTTAAAACTGGAGGCCACCCGAACGGGCACCTTCGGCGACCGCTTTGACGCGACCGTGATAGCGGTAGCCGTTGCGGTCGAAAACGACCGTCGTGACACCGGCTTCTTTGGCGCGCTGGGCCAATGTCTCACCGACCTTTTGTCCGGCGGCGACGGGCGTCCCTTCTAGGCCATTGCTCGACGCCGAAGCGACCGTGTGGCCTTTCGAGTCGTCGATGAGTTGGGCGTAGATGGCCGTGTTCGAGCGATACACCGACAGGCGTGGACGCTCGGTCGTGCCGCTGATTTTACCGCGGATGCGGCGGCGCACGCGCTGGCGACGAAGGGCTTGTTTGTTCTTTGGCATCGTAGTGCAGGTTGCGCGGAGAGAGAGTGGCCCCTCCGCCGTGGACCTGGATGAGAATGAGATTTATCGACCGGCGGTCTTACCAGCCTTGCGGCGCACGAACTCGTCCGTGTAGCGAACGCCTTTGCCTTTGTAGGGCTCGGGCGGACGCAAACCACGGATCTTGGCCGACACTTGGCCGACCATCTGCTTGTCAGCCCCGGCGATAGTGATGCGCGTGTTCTGGCCACGAGCCGCCGCGACGGTCATGTCGATTCCGGGAGGAGCTACGAAGTAGATCGGGTGAGAAAAGCCCAAGCCGAGTTCAAGCACGTCCCCCTTCATCTCGGCACGGTAACCGACGCCGATCAGCTCAAGCGATCGCGAGTAGCCTTCGCTGACGCCCTGCACCATGTTGGCGATGAGCGAGCGGTAGAGGCCGTGCATAGCGCGGTGACGCTTTTGCTCAGTCGGACGCTGAACTTCGAGCGTTCCGTCCTCGACCGACACCGTGATGTCGGGATCAAGCGTCTGAACGAGTTCGCCTTTGGGTCCCTTGACCGTGACGACGTTGCTGTTGACATCCACCGATACACCCTTGGGCAACTCGATGGGCAATTTTCCAATACGAGACATAGCGACCGGGTTATTCTACGATGGCGAGCACTTCGCCTCCGATGTGAGCGTTGCGAGCTTCCTTGTCGGTCATTACGCCACGCGAGGTCGACACTAGGGCGATGCCTAGACCGTTCTTGACGCGCGGAAGATCTTCGGCCGACGAATAGCGACGCAGTCCGGGACGCGAGACGCGCTTGAGGAGCTGAATCACCGGCTCTCCCGACTTTTGATACTTGAGGTAGACGCGGAGCAGACCTTGTTTGCCGTCGTCGACGTTGAGGTAGCGTTTGACGTAGCCCTTCTCCAGCAAGATCTGCGTCATCGCGCGCTTGAGCTTGGAGGCGGGGATGTCGACGTGCTTGTGCTGCGCCTTCTGGGCGTTGCGGATGCGCGTCAGGTAATCCGAAACCGGATCGGAGACTGCACTCATGGTGAGTTTAGATTCATGAGTCGGTTCGCGTTGCCCAACCGAGGGCGCAGCGCCTGACTCCTTGATACATAGAAATTGATTTAACCTCTTCCCAATGACCGAATCGGATCGGGAAAGGGTCGAAGACCTACCAGGAAGCTTTGCGGATGCCGGGGATCTGTCCGTTAAGCGCCATCTTGCGAAAGATGACTCGGCACATGCCGAACTGACGGAGATAGCCGCGGGGGCGGCCCGTCAAGTTGCACCGGTTGCGCAGGCGAACGGGTGATGCGTTGCGCGGCAGGCGCTGGAGGCCTTCGTAGTCTCCCGCCTCTTTCATCGCCTTGCGGCGCTCAGCGTACTTGGCGACCGTCGCGCGGCGCTTGCGCTCGCGGGCGAGCATACTCTTCTTAGCCATATCGGTAGGTAGATTAAACGGTTGCTTCTTCGCCGCGACGGACAAACGGCATGCCCATCAGCCGAAGGAGAGCGAGAGCCTCCTCGTCGTTTTTGGCGGTAGTGACGAACGAGACGTCCATGCCCGAGATGCGGTCCGTTTTGTCAACGTCGATTTCGGGGAAGATAATCTGCTCTTTGATACCAAGGGTATAGTTGCCTCGGCCGTCGAACGACTTGTCGGGAATGCCGCGGAAGTCACGGACGCGGGGCAACGCTAGCGTCACCAGGCGGTCCATAAAATCGTACATCTGGTCGCCACGAAGGGTGACGTGAACTCCTACGGGCATACCTTCGCGCAGCTTGAAGTTCGAGACACTCTTGCGAGCAACCGAGACGACTGGCTGCTGACCCGTGATCTTGCGAAACTCCTCGACAGCATCGTCGATGACCTTCTTGTTCTGCGTCGCTTCGCCGAGTCCCTTGTTGAGGGAAATCTTGACGCAGCTTGGGTACCTGCATCACATTGTCGTAGCCGAACTGCTCGCGCAGCGCCGGGACAACCTCTTCGAGGTACTTGGTTTTGAATCGAGACGTGTAGTCGGACATAGTCGGGTTTCCTTTGATCGGCTAACGGCCGCCGCAGTCAAGGAGTAAGTTGAAGAGGCACAAGCAGTTCCGCCCGCCGCTGGGCTTCACCGCGTCTTGGGTGTGCGCTTCGATTGGAAAATCAGTCGAGGTCTTCCCCAGTCGTCTTGGCGTAGCGTTTCCAGCTACCCCTTCCCGACTGGTTTTCGACCCACTTGCGGCCCACGCGCGAGGCTTTTCCGTTGCCGTCGAGCGGCAGCACGTTCGAGACGTGGATCGGAAACTCGCGCTCGACGCGCCCGCCCTGCTGGTTCTGCTGGTTGGGCTTGGTGTGCCGAATGCGCATGTTGACGCCTTCGATGAGCACGCGGTCGTTCTTGGCGTAGACGCGCATGACGCGCCCGGTCAGACCCTTGTCGTTGCCCGAAAGCACTTCGACCTGGTCTCCGCGCTTGACGTGCAGTTTCTTCTGCTTATTTTTTGTACGTGGCATAGTCTTATCTATTAAAGCACTTCTGGAGCCAGCGAGACGATGCGCATGTACTGACGCTCGCGCAGTTCACGCGCGACGGGTCCGAAGATGCGAGTGCCGCGCAGGCTCGCCTGCGTCGTTAAGCAGGACGGCGGCATTCTCGTCGAAACGGATGTAACTGCCGTCGGTGCGACGTCGCTCCTTCTTGACGCGCACGATGACGGCCTTGTGGACGGTGCCCTTCTTGACGTTGCCGCCCGGAATGGCCGACTTGACCGAGACGACGATCACGTCGCCCAGAGTAGCGTAGCGACGGCCCGAACCTCCGAGCACGCGGATGCACTGCACCTCTTTGGCTCCGCTGTTGTCGGCTACGGCCAGACGCGATTCTTGCTGAATCATGGTAGGATGCTGTTAGAGGTGAGGATTACTTGGCGCGTTCGAGAATTTCGACCAAACGCCAGCGCTTGTTCTTGCTCAGCGGACGGGTCTCCATGATGCGAACAGTATCGCCTTCTCCGGCGTCGTTGTTCTCGTCGTGGGCCATCAGCTTGCTCGTTTTCTTAATGAACTTGCCGTAGATCGGGTGCTTCACTTGCCGCTCGATCGAGACGGTGATGCTCTTGTTCATCTTGTTTGACGTGACCAGTCCGACACGCTGCTTGCGCGCGTTGCGTTCGGTCGTCTCGGTAGCCTCAGGGGCTCCGCTCGTTTCGGTTGTTTCCATAGTCGTACGGGCTTGGTGAGCCGTGAGTCCGTCGTCCCGGATGGGACACCTCACCAACTACCCATTTCGTGAGTGTTAAGCGGCCTTCTTCTCGGTCAGAACCGTATTGAGGCGCGCGATCAGGCGGCGCTTGACGCGCATCTGCATCGGGTTGTCAATACGGGCGATGGCGTTCTGGAAGCGCAGGTTGGAAAGCTCAGTCGTCTCCGTCTGAATCTGGTCCTCGATCTGATCGACCGAGAGGTCGCGGATTTCGATTGCGGTCATAGTCGTAGGGGTCTGCTAGGTCAGCGTTACTTGGCGACGCGGACGGGTCCGACCGGCGCGACGTAATCGGGGCGCGTGACCATCTTGGTCTTGATCGGCAGCTTGGCCTGGGCGAGCTTCATCGACTCGTATGCCAGTTCCTGTCCGATTCCGCCGCCGATTTCGAAGAGCACGCGCCCGGGACGGACGACGGCTACCCAATATTCCGGCGATCCTTTACCACCGCCCATTCGGGTTTCGGCGGCTTTCTTGGTGACGGGGCGATCAGGAAAGATGCGAATCCATACCTTTCCTACGCGCTTCATGCGGCGCGTCATGGTGATACGCGAGGCTTCGATCTGGCGGCTCGTGATGCGGCCCGGCTCGAGCGCTTTGAGACCGAAGTCGCCGAAGTCGATTGAGGTGCCACGCTGCGCAAGTCCCGTGTTGCGTCCTTTCTGGACGCGACGGAACTTGGTCCGTTTGGGCATCAGCATAATACTAGGGGTCTAATCCGAGCAGTCGCCCGGGAATGTTCTGAGTCAGTCTTAACGGCGTCCGCCGCGGCTCGCGCCGCCGCCTCCACCCGCACCGCCGCCCGATCCACCGCGTCCGCCTCGCCCGCCTGCTCCGGCACCTCCACCGCGTCCACCTCTGTCACCGCGTCCACGTCCGCGCTCCTTGCGATCGTCGCCGCCGCCATCACGTCCGCCTCTGCGGCTGGGAGCAGGCTGCTGCATCTGGTAACGCTGCGCCTGTACGTTGGGGTTGAGTTCGGGCTTACCGATGACCTCGCCGCGCGAGATCCAAACCTTAACACCGCAGGTTCCATAAATCGTGAACGCCGTCGCTTCGGCGTAGTCAATGTCGTTACGGATCGTGTGGAGCGGCACGCTGCCCTCGAGGTACTGCTCGGTTCGGCCCATTTCGGCACCGCCTAGGCGTCCGCCCAATTTGATACGAATCCCGCTGGCTCCCATCCGCATTGCGGCCTGGATTGCCTGCTTCATAGCCCGGCGGAACGACACGCGGCCTTCCAACTGCTGGGCGATGTTCTGCGCTACAAGGCTCGCATCCATCTCAGGACGCTTGATCTCCGAAATGTTGATCTGGATGTCCTTGTCCGTCAGCTGCTTGATCTCGCCGCGCAGCTTCTCGACTTCGGTACCGCCGCGGCCGATGATGATGCCCGGACGCGACGTGTGAAGCGTCAGGATAACACGGCTCGGCGTGCGCTCGATGACGACGCGGGCCAGTCCGGCTCGTTTCAACCGAGCTGTCAGATAGCGACGGATCTTGTCGTCTTCGACCAGCTTTTCGGCCATGTCCTTCTCAGCATACCAGCTGGAGTCCCAACCCCGGATGATGCCCAGGCGAAAGCCGATCGGATTAGTTTTCTGTCCCATAGTCTTAGGCTTCTTCGGTGACGTAGTCGGGAGCCGACACGACGACCGTGATGTGCGAGGTCTTCTTCTGAATCGGGTGAGCGCGGCCACGGGGGGCCGGCTGAAACCGCTTGAAGACCGGGCCTTCATCGACCATGATCTCCGAAATGACGATGTCTTCCTCGCCGACGCGCTCGTCGGGGTTCTGGTCCATCAAGTTGTGGTAGGCGGACGTGATCGTCGCCTTAATCGGCATGGTCGCGGCGTGCGGCAGGAAGTCGAGGATGCTCAGGGCTTCCGGTACTCCCTTTCCACGCACGAGGTTGGCCACGGTGCGCATCTTCGAGCGCGCTTCCACGGGCGCCTTTACGGACGGCTTTGGCTTGCATAGGGCTGATGTGTTGCGCAGGCTGGTTGCCCGCAGAGAGGGGTTATCGGCGTCCGCGCTTGTCCTTCTTGTCGCCGGCGTGGCCACGGAAGTTGCGCGTCGGCGAAAACTCGCCCAGCTTGTGACCGACCATGTTCTCGGTCACGTAGACCGGAACGAACGACTTGCCATTGTGGACCGCAAACGTGTGGCTGACGAACTCGGGTGTGATGACCGAGCCGCGACTCCACGTCTTTATGACTTTCTTCTTGGCGGTCTCGTTGAGATCGTCCACCTTCTTTTGAAGCTTGAAGTGAACGAAAGGACCTTTTTTGAGCGAGCGTGCCATATCGAATTAACCTTTCTTCGTCTTGCGACGGCGGACGATGTATTTGTTCGACGCCTTGTTCTTCTTGCGCGTCTTGAAGCCCTTGGCCATGACGCCGGTCGGCGACTTGGGGTGGCCTCCGGACGCTTTGCCTTCGCCGCCACCCATCGGGTGATCAACCGGGTTCATCGCGACGCCACGCGTTTTGGGACGGATGCCGCGCCAGCGGTTACGACCGGCCTTGCCCTGGTCGATGTTCATGTGGTCCGGGTTCGACGTGGTGCCTATCGTCGCCATGCAGATGACGGGCACGAGCCGAACTTCCTTCGAAGGAAGCTGGAGCGAAGCGTACTTGCCTTCGCGAGCGGTGAGCTGCGCATACGTACCGGCAGAGCGAGCCATTTGGGCGCCTTTACCCGGCTTCATCTCGACACAATGGACGTACGAACCCAAGGGGATTTTCGAGAGCGGAAGGCAGTTGCCCGCCTCGGGCGCCGCGTCTTCTCCGCTGACGATCGTCTGACCGACCGAGACTTCATTGGGAGCAATGATGTACCGCTTCTCGCCGTCGACGTAGTTGAGCAGCGCAATGCGGGCGCTCCGGTTCGGATCGTACTCGATGGCAGCGACTCGGGCGGGAATGCCGAACTTGTCGCGCTTGAAGTCGATGATGCGGTACCGACGCTTGTGGCCACCGCCCTGGTGGCGCGTAGTGATGCGACCGTTGTTGTTGCGACCGCCATGCCGTTTTACCGGAGCGAGAAGACTCTTCTCTGGTTTCGACTTGGTGATCTCGTCGAACGTCGCGACCGAGCGCTGACGCTGGCCGGGAGTGTTCGGTTTGAGTTGGCGAATGGCCATGATCGTAGGAATGTGGGCTTAACTGCTGGCCTCTGGCTGACGCTCGGTGAGCGGTCGATGCGCGCGGCAGGCTTTGCGCCCGGTGAAATTAGGTTGGGGTCGGCTTAGACGGCTTCGAAGAAGTCGATCTGCTGGCTTCCCGGCTTGAGGGTGACAATGGCTTTCTTGATAAAGGCCTTGCGTCCTTCCTGCACGCCGCGACGCGTCATCTGACGCTTGCGCTTGCCGCGCACGACCATCGTCCGCACTTCCTTGACGTCGACGTCCGGGTAGCGCGCTTCGATGGCCTTGCGGATCTCGATCTTGTTAGCTTCGCGCACCACCTGAAAGGCGTAATGACCCTGCTCCATCTGAGCGGTAAGCTTCTCGGTGACGAGGGGGCGAATGAGAATTTGCTTGTTCATGTCTCTGCTGGAATGCGTCAGGCCGAGGCCGGATCGACGGAAGGATCAACATCGTCGGCGCCCGCGATGGCTTCGATGCCCGTATCCGACGCGATGATCGGAGCGGCTGCGACGACCGGCTCGGGCGCTTCGGCCTGAGAACCGTCTCCCGAGGCGACTTCTTTGGCGCCGGAAAAGCGATCGTCAAGGACCGACAGCGCGCCTTCTAAGAAAACGAGCGTCGTCGCCTGCATCACGTCGAGCGTCGACAGCGAAGTCGCCGTCTGGACGTGCACCTTAGGAATGTTTCGGATGCTGAGCAGCAGCGAGCGGTCGGTCGTATCGGTCACGAATACCGTGCGTCCGGTCAGGCCGAGCGTGCCGACGAGCGTGTGGATGTCGCGCGTCTTGGGCGCGTCCATCGCAATCGTGTCGACGACGCGGATGCTACCTTCCTGCGCCTTGTACGCGAGGGCTGAGCGCGTGGCGAGCTGCTTGGTCTTGCGGTTGACGTTCTGCGTGTAGTTGCGCGGACGCGGTCCGAAGATGGTGCCTCCACCACGGCGGATGGGGCTTTTGGCCGAGCCGGCGCGCGAGCCACCTGTGCCTTTCTGCCGGTACAGCTTGCGCGTCGAGTGGCTATTCTCCCCCCGATCCTTGACCTTGTGCGTACCCTGACGCGCGTTGGCCTGCGCTGGCCTTCACGTCGAGCCAGATGACGTGGTCGTTGGGCTGGATGCCGAAGATAGAGTCGCTGAGCGAAACCGAACGGCCCGCTTCTGACCCATCCTGGCGATAAACTGGAAATTCCATGGTATTCTACCCTGAGCCGTCTTTAGCCGCGTGGGGATTGCTTGTGAAGCTCGACGTAGCCGCCCTTCGCCCCAGGGATCGCGCCCTTGACGAGGATCAGGTTGCTGTCGGCAAGGATGCGGGCGACGACGAGGTTCTTAACCGTCACGCGGTCGTTGCCTGTACGTCCGGCCATCTTCATACCCTTGAAAACGCGCGAGGGCGTGGAGGCCATGCCGATCGATCCAGGAGCGCGCTGCCGGTTGTGCTGACCGTGCGTCGAGCCGCCGACACCCGAGAAACCGTGACGCTTGACTACGCCCTGGAAACCCTTACCCTTGCTGGTGCCCGTAACGTCGATCTTCTCGCCCTCAACGAAGATGTCCGTAATCGAGACCGTTCCGCCTTCCTCAGCGTCACCCGTGAAGTCGCGAAACTCAATGAGTTTGCGCTTAGGAGAAGTGCCGGTGCGAGCGAAGTGGCCCTGCATTGCCTTAGTCGTACGCCGCATGGGGCGCTCGTCGTAGGCGAGTTGGACGGCATCGTAGCCGTCGGCTCCGTCCGTTGTTTTAATTTGTGTGACCGCGTTGGGCGCGGCTTCGACGACGGTGCAAATGATATTGCGACCCGTTGCATCGAAGATGCTCGTCATTCCGAGCTTTTTTCCGATAATCCCGCTCATTGTAATCCAATGAAATCGGCCTGCCGCACAGGGCAAGCCAGATTAAGTTAAGCGTAAAGCAAAAACAGAGAACACGTCAGACACTAAGTCTGCGCCGACCTAGTGTCGAGCCTTTTAATATAGGGTCTATCCTACGCCGTCATAGGCCGAGGCTGTGAGCCTTACACGAAGACGACACCTCTCCTACCGGCTCGACTTCTTCCTTTACTTGATTTCGACGTCGACGCCCGATGGCAGCTCGAGCTTCGAGCAGGGCATCGACGGTCGTCGAGCTGCTGGACAGGATGTCGATCAATCGGCGGTGCGAGCGGGTTTCGAACTGCTCGCGCGCTTTCTTGTCGACGTGAGGCCCACGCAGAACGGTGACGATGTCCTTCTTGGTCGGAAGCGGAATCGGACCACTGACGACGGCACCAGTCGATTTGACCGTTTTGATGATCTTCTCCGCGCTCTTGTCGATCAGCGAGTGATCGAACGATTTGAGTTTGATGCGGATGCGCTGGCTCATTGCCATATCGGTGGGGATGTAAAGAACAGAATGTGGTTGTGGTTGGCGCAAAAAACCGCCGGTTGATCTGGTCAACCGGCGGCTGGAACAGCGCCTGACAGTTTAGTCGAGGATTTTGGATACGACGCCGGCTCCGACGGTGCGTCCGCCCTCGCGGATGGCAAAGCGCAGCCCCTGGTGCATCGCCACCGGCACGATCAGGTCCACCTTGAACTGCGTGTTGTCGCCCGGCATCACCATCTCGACGCCCTCGTTGAGCTCGATGTCGCCCGTCACGTCCGTCGTGCGGAAGTAGAACTGCGGACGGTACCCCTTGAAGAACGGCGTGTGACGACCGCCCTCGTCCTTGCTCAGGATGTACACCTCGCACTCGAACTTGCGGTGCGGCGTCACGCTGCCCGGCTTGCACACCACCATGCCTCGCTCGACGGCCTCCTTGGCGATGCCGCGCAGCAAAATACCCGCGTTGTCGCCCGCCTGAGCCGAGTCCAAAAGCTTTCTGAACATCTCGACGCCCGTGACGGTCGAGTCCATCTTGGCCTCCTGCATGCCGATGATCGACACCGGCTCGCCCACCTTGATCTGGCCGCTCTCGACCCTACCGGTCACGACCGTTCCCCTACCCGTGATCGAGAACACGTCCTCGATCGGCATCAAGAACGGCTTGTCCGTCTCGCGCACCGGCGTCGGGATGTAGTCGTCCACGTTCGTCATCAGCTCGAGCACGCTCTCGACCCACTTCTCCTCGCCGTTGAGCGCGCCGAGCGCCGAGCCCTGTATCACCGGCAGGTCGTCGCCGGGAAACTCGTAGTCGCTCAGCAGCTCGCGCACTTCCATCTCGACGAGCTCCAAGAGCTCCTCGTCGTCGACGAGGTCGACCTTGTTCATGAACACCACCACGTAGGGCACGCCCACCTGACGAGCGAGCAGGATGTGCTCGCGCGTCTGCGGCATCGGCCCGTCGGTGGCAGCGACGACGAGGATCGCGCCGTCCATCTGGGCCGCGCCCGTGACCATGTTCTTGACGTAGTCGGCGTGGCCGGGGCAGTCGACGTGGGCGTAGTGGCGCGCGTCGGTCTCGTACTCGACGTGGGCCGTCGCGATCGTGATACCCCGCTCGCGCTCTTCGGGCGCGTTGTCGATCTGGTCGAAGCTCTTGTAGGAGCCGCCGAACTTCTCGGCGAGCACCTTCGTGATGGCCGCCGTCAGCGTCGTCTTGCCGTGGTCGACGTGGCCGATCGTGCCCACGTTGACGTGGGGCTTCGTGCGCTGGAAGGTTTCCTTTGCCATTTCAGTAGAGTGTTAGTAGTTGGATTGTTGTGGATTACGCGTCTGCGGTGACGCCTTTGGCCGCCGATATAATGTCTTCCGACACCGAGTTCGGGACCTTCTCATAGTGATCGAACTGCATCGTATACAGCGCGCGACCCTGAGTGATAGAGCGCATATCGGTCGAGTAGCCGAACATCTCTGACAAAGGCACTTCGGCTTTGATGACCTGAGCGTCGTTGCGCTGGCCCATCGAGATGATGCGTCCCCTACGCGAGTTCAAGTCGCCAATCACGTCGCCCATGTACTCCTCGGGCGTAATGACTTCTACGTCCATGATCGGCTCCATAATCACCGGCTTGGCGCGGCGTGAGGCCTCACGGAAGGCCATGCGGCCTGCGATCTCGAACGATAGCTGATCGGAGTCGACGTTGTGGAATTTTCCGTCGTACAGTCGCGCCTTGACGCCTTCGATGGGATATCCGGCAAGCGGTCCCTGATCGAGCGCGCTCTTGATGCCTTTCTCGACCGAACTAATGAACTCACGTGGGATCGAGCCACCGACGATCTTGTCTTCGAACTCGAAGCCGATGCCGTCTTCGGTCGGTTCGAACTCGATGTAGACTTCGGCGAACTGGCCACGTCCACCCGACTGCTTCTTGTGCGTGTAGTGCTCGTCGTAGCCAGCCGTGATGGCTTCGCGGTACGCCACCTGCGGCTTTCCGACGTTGGCTTCGACCTTGAACTCACGCTTCAAGCGGTCGACGATGATTTCCAAGTGCAACTCGCCCATGCCGGCGATGATCGTCTGACCCGTCTCGTGATCCGTGTTGACTTTGAACGTCGGATCCTCTTCGGCCAGCTTCTGCAAACCAGTGCCCAGTTTGTCGAGGTCAGCTTTGGTTTTCGGTTCGATGGCGATGCGGATGACCGGCTCTGGAAAGTCCATTTGCTCCAGCATGACCGGATGGTCCGGGTCGCAGAGCGTGTCGCCCGTCTTGGCTTCTTTGAGACCGACGGCGGCGGCGATGTCTCCGGCGCGAACGCTCGTGATGTCCTCGCGTGAGTTAGCGTGCATCTGGAGAATGCGTCCGATTCGCTCCTTGCGTTCGGTCGTCGCGTTCATGATCGACGTACCCTTCTCGAGCGTACCCGAGTACACTCGGAAAAACGTCAGCTTACCGACGTAGGGATCCGTCATGATTTTGAAAGCGACGGCTGCAAACGGTCCGTCGGGATCGGGTTTGCGCGTGACCTCTTCTTCCGAACGCGGGATGACGCCGGTAACCGGCTCCACATCTTCGGGCGACGGCAAGTAGTCGAGGACGGCGTCGAGCAGACGCTGAACACCTTTGTTCTTGAACGCCGAGCCGCAGAAGACGGGCGTGATCGTCAGGTCGAGAACGGCGGCACGGACGGCGCTCTGCACTTCGTCGACGGTCAATTCCTCACCTTCGAGGTATTTCATCATCAGCTCGTCGTCGCTTTCGCTGACGGCTTCGAGCATGTTGACGCGCCACTTGTGCGCTTCGGCCTTCATGTCTTCCGGGATCTCTATTTCATCCCACGTCATCCCCTGTGACTCATCGTCCCAGATGATAGCTTTGTTGAGCACAAGGTCGATGACGCCCGTAAACGTCTCTCCTTCTCCGATCGGAAGCTGGAGAGGGACGGCGTTGGCCTTGATACGGTCCTTCATCATCTGCACAGCTGCCAGGAAGTTGGCACCGGTGCGATCCATCTTGTTGACGAATGCAATGCGCGGGACTTTGTACTTGTCCATCTGCCGCCAGACCGTCTCGGACTGCGGCTCTACGCCACCGACCGAGCAGAACAGCGCAACAGCTCCGTCGAGTACGCGAAGCGAGCGCTCGACCTCGACCGTGAAGTCGACGTGTCCCGGCGTGTCGATGATGTTGATCTTGTTATCCTTCCAGAAGCACGTAGTTGCGGCCGAAGTGATCGTGATGCCGCGCTCCTGCTCTTGCTCCATCCAGTCCATCGTGGCACCGCCTTCGTGGACTTCGCCCATGCGGTGCAGGCGTCCGGTGTAAAAGAGAATACGCTCGGTCGTCGTCGTCTTTCCGGCGTCGATGTGCGCCGAGATGCCGATGTTTCGCGTGCGTGCGAGCGGGTAGACGGTTTCGTCAGCCATGGGAGTATGTAGAAGCCGAGCGCGTGCTCGGATGGGGAGCAACCGACTGGATACGGGTTGCAGATAGAACTGAGAAGGGCCTTAAGCCCTCGAGCTTCCTTAGAAACGGTTGAAGTGGGCGAACGCCTTGTTGGCTTCGGCCATGCGGTGCACGTCGTCCTTCTTCTTGACGGCACCACCTTCGCCCTTGGCGGCGGCCAGAATCTCATTGGCCAAGCGCTGCGCCATCGTCTTATCGCCACGCGAGCGGGCGTACTGGAGCATCCAGCGAAAAGCAAGGGCCGTGCGGCGCTCGGGGCGCACTTCGATGGGCACCTGGTAGGTAGCACCACCGACGCGACGGCTGCGGACTTCGGCGAGTGGCGCGACATTGTTGATCGCGGTCTTGAAGACCTCGACGCCCTCCTCTCCTTCGCTGCGCTCACCGACCATATCAAAGGCCGAGTAAACGACCTTCTGGGCCGTGCTCTTCTTTCCGTCCATCATGATGGCGTTGACGAACTGGGCCACCATCACATCGTTGTAGATGGGATCTGGGACGGGGATGCGTTTTTCTGCTTTCTTGCGGCGCATAATCGGATAGGTAGTGGGGCACCACGCAGGGCGCCCTGAATCTCAAAGAGGGTTAGCGGGGGCGCTTGGCGCCGTACTTGGAACGCGACTTCAAGCGGCCGTTGACGCCTGCCGAGTCGAGCGCGCCACGCACGATGTGATACTTGACACCCGGAAGGTCCTTGGCACCGCCGCCACGCACGAGCACAATGGAGTGCTCCTGCAGGTTGTGGCCTTCGCCGGGGATGTATGCGATAACTTCGTAGCCGTTCGTCAACCGCACTTTAGCCACTTTACGCAGAGCCGAGTTCGGCTTCTTAGGCGTCGTCGTGTAGACACGCGTGCAGACACCACGCCGCTGAGGGCATTCGGTGAGCGCAGGCGAAGTCGTCTTCTGCTTCTTGGGAGTGCGTCCCTTGCGGACGAGCTGGTTGATTGTGGGCACGAGGCGTCGCGGGGTGCGGGTGAGGTCGAAATAAAAGGCGACGCCGGGTGGGGCGTCGCCGAGCGTGGCATAGCACACAAAGATAAAGGGTGCTATGCGGTAATCGGTGGTCTGTTCGGTGGAAAACGCGTAAAGGGAAGCGTGCTTCGAGCAGGTGTCAATCGCGTGGATTGGGTGGGTCGGCTTCGGGCGAGACGACGGCGGGTGGGTCGTCGACCGAGGCGTCGCTGTCGCCGCTAACTCCGAAATCGATGTACTTCCCGTAGGGCCGCTCGCCGAGTAGTTCGACCAGATCGCGAGGTCCCAGCACCTCTTTGTCCAGCAGCGCTTGAGCCATCCGCTCGAGCAGTTCGCCCTTTTCGGTCAGCAGTTCGCGTGCCTTGACGCGCACATCGTCAATCAGCGAGCGGACTTCTTCGTCGATGGCCGTAGCCGTGCTTTCCGAGTACGGCTTGTCGAACGACATGCCTTCGCTGCGTTTACGCATGTTGAAGCTGACGTAGCCGATGCGCTCACTCATCCCATAGTCGACAACCATCGCGTAAGCCATGGCCGTGATGCGCTCCAAGTCGTTCTGAGCGCCGGTCGTGATGCGTCCGAAGATGATCTCTTCGGCGACGCGTCCGCCCATCATCATCACCATCCGGTCGATTAGGGCTTCTTTGCTGTACAGATAGCGTTCGTCAGGCAGCGACTGCGCATAGCCCAGTGCAGCAAGTCCGCGCGGGACGATCGACACTTTGACGACGGGATCGGTGTGATTTAGAAACCAGCCGGTAATGGCATGTCCCGCCTCGTGATAGGCGACGATCTTACGCTCCTCGGGGCTGATGAGCTTATTCTTTTTCTCCAACCCGCCGATGACGCGGTCGATGGCCTGCTCGAAGTCGATCATCTCGATCTTGTCCTTGTCTAGTCGCGCAGCCAGCAAAGCGGCCTCGTTGCAGACATTGGCTATTTCGGCTCCGGCAAAGCCCGGCGTCTGACTGGCGAGTACGCTCATGCTCACGTTCGACCCAATCAGCAGTTCGCGGGTATGGACCTTGAAGATCATCTCGCGCTCGATGCGGTCGGGCTTATCGATCAAGATCTGGCGGTCGAAGCGTCCAGGACGCATCAGCGCGTTGTCGAGTACGTCGGGGCGGTTGGTAGCGGCCATCAGGATGACGCCTTTGTCCGTGTTGAAGCCATCCATCTCGACGAGCAGTTGGTTGAGCGTGTTCTCACGCTCGTCGTTGCTTCCGGCCATGGCGCCTTTGCCTCGGCTACGCCCGATCGCGTCGATCTCGTCGATGAACACGATACATGGCGCCTTCTCTTTTGCCTGCTTGAACAGGTCGCGGACTCGGCTCGCACCGACGCCGACGAACATCTCGACGAAGTCGGATCCGGCGAGCGAGTAGAACGGCACGCCCGCTTCTCCGGCAACAGCTTTGGCGAGCAGCGTTTTGCCCGTCCCCGGAGGTCCGACGAGCAGCACGCCTTTGGGCAACTTGCCACCGAGTCGGGTGAACTTCTTCGGGTTCTTGAGAAAGTCGACGACCTCGACGACCTCGCCTTTGGCTTCGGTCAGTCCGGCGACGTCTTTGAACGTCACTTTGAGATCCGTCTGCGCATCGTAAAGCGCCGCTTTGTTTTTGCCTATCTGCAGCACTTGCGACCCCGGGTTCATCCGGCGCAGCATGAACACCCAAAACACGACAAGCAGACCGATGGGGATCAACCAGAAGAGGAGGCCGCCCAGGATATTTTCCTGCATGTCGGCGCTGTACTGGACCGGGGTGCGGTCGGCGGCGTCGACCTCGGTGTTGTAGGCCTCGACAAACGTTGTCAGGTCATGGTCCGCGGGCTTCGTCGACTGAAACGCGCCCGGCTCGTCGGGCTGCGTCTGAAACAGCGTCTGACGCGGCGGGGCGACCTCGACAACCCCGGACGAGAGCGCTTCCTCAGTGTACTGCCCTTCGATGCGGACGTTGTTGACAACCTGGATCTTCTCGACGTACCCCTGCTCGATTTGCGAGAGGAACTCGCTGTATGGCACGTCCACGTCCGGCTGCGAACCGAAGAAGGAGAACACGTGCAGAATGCCTGCAAACAGGGCAATCAGGATGATGAAGTTGAGCAGACGCGGCGTTCCCGGTGCTTTGGGTAGGCGGCCTTTGCGTGGCTTCTTGTCGGGCTGAGGGGTCTTCTCCTCTTCGGCCATGAGATTGGATGTGGGCGCCCCGCGAAATGGAAAAACTGGTAGGCGCCTGCGGTCGGGGAAATGCTCCGCTGGGCGGAGCGGCAGACGCCGGAGCCGAACAGGAGGCGCGCAGTCATGTTCCTACGACTGCTCCGCGCGGTGTCCAGCTATACTGTCTATAAGGTGCTGTCGTCCGGGTTACGCACTGGCTCTGTAGGAGGAATCGTCACGCGCCTTCAGCGGCGCTGCTGGCCGACCTCGCCGACCGGTAGCCCATCGTCCGGTAAGACGCTCTCGCTCTCATCAGCCTCGACGGGCGGCGCTTGGGCGGCGACGCGTGCAGCCTCGCGCTGCTGGATTAGTTCGGTGACAGCGGTAACGATGCGACCGGAGCGGTCGGCGTAGGGCGTGCGCGGATAGGCCTGAGCGATGAAGCGATAGAGGTCGAGTAGAGACAGAACCGGCTCGGGCGGCGAGACGTCTCCGGGCGTGCTTTCCTTGGATTCCGCCACGAGTGGCGCGACGCCCTCCGACTCGTCGACCTCGTCCGAGACCTCCGCATCGTCTCTCGGTTCAACTAACTCAGGTTCTGGTTCTACGCGAACGGGGTCAGCCTCTTCCTCTGCGCGCACAGGATTCCCCTCCCCTAACGGTTCCTCAACGGCCTCTCCTGGCTTCGATGGCATCCGCATGGACATGGGCTGCCGCGCTTCCGTAGTGTCTGCCTGAACGGTCGGTGTAGATGCCTCAGCCGTTTGCGTCGTGTCGGGCGCCTGGATCAGGCCGATGGCGAGATAGAGGCTATCGGTGGGCGGTAGCGGTTGGGTTGCGACCTGCATCGCCGAGTCGAGGCGTGCATTCCATAGGGTCGCGGCGGCGAACAAGGCCTGCGGGGCCACGGCATCCGCCCCGGCATCGATACTCAGCGATAGGTAGGCACGCCACGCAGCATCGGCGGCCGAAGAATCGAGGGAGGATGGTGTAGCGAAGCGCGTGCGGAGGTCGGCGTAGCGGGACGCAAAGATGGCGGACGAGTCGGGTGCCGTCTTACGGGGGGCGCCGAGCCGCTGAGCCAAGTCGGTGTCGGGGTAGCGGGCGACCAGTTCGTCGGTGAGGGCGCGGGCAGCCACCGTGTCTCCCAACGCGCTTTGCACCTGGGACAAAGCGTAGAAGGCGCGCGGAGCCACGCTCGACGTGTCGTCCTCGTCGATGATGCGCCGAAACCACACGGCCGCCGAGTCGGGGCGCTCCAGTCCCAAAAAGAGCGACGTACCGACGCGATAGCGCGCGCTCGCCCGTTCAGACCGCACGCGAGCGCGCGCTACCTCGGTTCTCGGAATGCCCGACAGGTCGATCTGGGGAAGCACGCGTGCTCCTGCGGCTCCTCGCCCTCGGAAGCCGGCCAGACTGCTCTCCAATTCGACACGCCCCGCGCCCGAGATCGCGGCTCTGCGTCGCCAGTTGTCGACGAGGGGCCGTTCTCCCCACTGGTCGAAAAACGCCGCGTACGCCTCTTGCACGCGGACGGGATCTTCGTAATTGAGAAACCCGCGCTGGTCGCCTGCTGACGCCACCGTCGTAGCGGCTGCGCCGGTTCGCGCCACGGCATTGCCTTCGAACGCGGCCTGATCGGCACGGCGCTGGAGTTCACGCTGCTCGGCTTCGAGGCGGTCGGCCTCGGCTTCTCTCAGCCGAAGGACTTCGGTGGCGAATGCCTCGTCGTTCAATCCGCCCAGGTAGAGCAGGCTGTCGGCGTCGCGCACGTCGGAAAAGGCGGTGCGGTAGCCCGTAAAGCCGCGCTTGAGTTGGAGCGCATTGAGAATGGCTTCGCCGGTCGCTTTCAACTCACTTTCCGCTCCTGCGCCAATCTTGGTACCCGCCGTATCGAGTTGTGCGGCGGCTTGGAGATAATCGCCGTAGGCATCGCGGTAGAGTGTGCCCAGCCTATAATGGATGCGCCCGCGCAGTGCGCCCGATGTAGGCTCGGGATCGTCGCCGTAAAGCAGGCCGTCGTAGGCGTAAAACGCGTCATCGTAGTCGCCTCGGCTCTGGAGAATGGTACCCCTCAGCAGGCGGAGTTCGTTACGGAAGTCGTAGTTTTTGCCGTCGCGAATCATCTCGTCGGTGCGAGCGAGGGCGTCGTCGTACAGGCCCGTCGCCGACAGCATGCGGACACGGCTGATCTCGGCGGCGTACTCGAGCAGATAGTCGGGGCGGAAACGTCTAACCTGGGCAAAGGCGTCGAGTGCCTGATCGTACGCGCCGCGCTTGTCGTGGACCTGTCCGAGCAAGAAGTAGCCGCGTGCGCGGAGTTCGCGATCGCGAGCGCCTTCCAGTCCCAGAGCCAGCGCGTCGGCGGCCTGTCCCCACTGGCCCTGCTGCACGTGGAGTTGACCTTTGACCAGTAGCAGCCGCGCACGCACCCGTTCGCTGATCTCGTCGTCAGCCAGAGCGGCATCGATGGTGCGAGCGGCCTGCTCGAACTGCTCGGCTTCGACGTAGGAACGAGCCAGCCAGAACCGCGCCTCGTCGGCCAGAGGCGACGGAGCGCCTCTCGTCATCGGCCACTCGTCGATGATCTCGCGAAACTTTTGCTGTGCCCCGCCAAACTGACGCGTCTCGAAGTACGTCCGCCCGATCAGCAGGAGGGCGTCGTCGGCCCACTTGCTCTCGCCATGATCACGCAATACGTCGGCCGACTTCTTGATCGCATTGTCGAACCGCGCATTGGACGTGCGAGCGGCGGGTTCGGGAAACAGCGGCATGAATACCGTCCGCACGACGGGTGCTTCGCGCGCCCGAGCCGTCTCCATCGCCTCGTCGAACGACGATTGGGCATTGTAGAACGTGTTGTAGTACGCCGTAAAATTGCCCACCCGCTGTCCGACGACCGAGTTGGACGAGCAGCCGACAGCGAACGTCAGCAGAATCAGCGCGCAGACGAGGAGCGCAGGAGATCGGTGCAGCGGGGCACGGGACATGTCAAAAGTCGGAGAGTCGCGTAGCGCTGAGGCGATAGGGCGTGGGTCGGAATCGGACGAGCAACAAGGATAACGCATCCGACGCGCTCGGTGGTACACGGGGCGACGCTTCTTCCCCATCGAACTAGAGGCTGGTGGAGAAATGCGCTCTCGGCCTACGCGCACTGGTCAGCGGCGAAGCACGTAGACGCGCCGCCGCGACTCAACGGTGCCCAGACCGAGGCCTGCTGCCAAGGCTCCCGGCGCCATCAGTCCGATCGCCAGTCTTGAGGGACCACCGAGCGAGGTGTCATCCGATGCAAGCGCCGCGAAGGCGAATGCGATGCCCACACCTGCGCCCACCAACACCCCGATCCGCACGTGCTGCGTCTGCCGATGACGCGTTATCCGAACGATGTCAGCCGTCGGAACGGTTTCGTACCCGTCCGATGCCAGAAGCGCCGTCGAGTCCTCGCGCACGAACACGATGCTACCGGTTCGGTGCGTGCCGTCCACCAGATCGATCCTACCGACCTTCCCACTCAACCTATCGTGTAGCACCTCGACCTCACCTGCCTCGTCGGGATGAATCGAGTGGACGGAGGCGCACCCCGAGACGAGGACGGCGAAGAATAGAACGAAGCTGCGCATGATGCCAGGGGCAGGCGTGTACCTCGAAACGTGGAGGATATCAGCCAACGTATGGCCTGCTACGCTTGAGTCACGTGGACCATGTTGGTACTGCCTTTCTCGGGCAGCGGCATTCCCGCCGTCAGCACGACGCGGTTGCCGGATTCGATCAGCCCCCTCTCGCGAAGCATGTCGAGGACCGTTTTGACGCCCGCGTCGGTGTCGCGCTGAAACGGGATTTGGAACGCCTGCGTCCCCCACAACACCTGCAGCTGGCGGACGACTTTCTCGATGTCGGTGAACGCGTAGACAGGCACGCTGGGACGGTGACGGGCAATGCTGCGCGTCGTCGTGCCGGTCGACGAAAGGCAGGCGATGGCGCTGGCTCCCACCTGCTCGGCCAGGGCGACGGCGGTCTGGCTCACGCTGTCCGTCACCGAGTAGGGCGCGTTGAGGTTGAACATCGTCGTCGTGGCCTGCGGGGTGCGGTACTCGCGGTGGCGCTCGGCTTCTCTAATGATCTCGGCCATCACCTGGACGACGCGAACCGGGTACTTGCCTGCCGCCGTTTCGCCCGAGAGCATGACGGCGTCGGTTCCGTCCAACACCGCGTTGGCTACGTCGCTGGCTTCGGCGCGCGTCGGGCGCGGGTTCTGCATCATCGACTCGAGCATCTGCGTCGCCGTGATGACGGGCTTGCTGCCGCGTAGGCACTTACCGATGATCGACTTTTGGACGCTCGGCACCTCGGCGAGCGGGATTTCGATGCCCAAGTCGCCGCGCGCGACCATGATGCCGTCGGCGATCGAGATGATGTTGTCGATCGACCGGACCGCTTCGGGCTTTTCGATTTTGGCGATCACGTTGATCCGCTTGCCGCTCTTGCGGATGCGCCGCAGCAGATCGCCCACGTCTTCGGCCGAGCGCACGAACGAGAGCGCCATCAGGTCGATGTCGAGCGTGAGCCCGAACTCTAGGTCGGCCAGGTCCTTCTCGGTAAGCGACGGGCGCGACGAGCGCAGGTCGGGCAGGTTGACGCCCTTGCGGCTCTTGAGCGTACCGCCGACGATCACCTCGGTCACCACGTCCGCTCCCTTGACTTCGGTGATAACGACTTCGAGCGCGCCGTCGTCGATCAGGATGCGGCGGCCGGGCTCGACCTCGTAGGGCAGATTGGGATACGAGATGTAGGCGCGCTCGGACGTGCCGAACTCGAGCGGTTCGGTCGTCAGCGTGAGCTTGCTGCCCTCGTGAATGAGCACGCCGTTGTCCTTCATCTTGCCGACACGAATCTTGGGACCTTGCAAGTCCTGCAGGATGGCGACTTCGCGTCCGAGTTGGTCGGCTGCCTCGCGGATCACCTCGATACGCTCGGCGTGGTCGGCGTGCTCGCCGTGCGAGAAGTTGAGCCGGGCCACGTCCATTCCGGCGCGGATCATGTCGCGGATCGTGTCGGGATCGGACGACGCGGGGCCGAGCGTGCAGACGATTTTGGTGCGGCGGGGCGAGACAGACATATGGGCAGAATCGGGTAGCGAGAGCAGCCTTCAAGGTACGCAGCCGCTTTCGGCGAAGGTTCGCCCGACCGACTCGTAGGATGCCGAAGAGACCACGATTCCAGTTGCCAGCAACGAAAAAGCCCTTCCGATCTACTACGAAAAAATGCGGCCCGCCTCGAAGAGACGAGCCGCATCGTGGTGATGATACGGGCAGATTGAGCGGCCAGACTCAGCGGCGAGCACCCAAACCCAATCCGAGCAGGACGGCGACGCCAAACGCAAAGCCAGCAACTGCTTTGGGCCGCTGCTTCAACTCGGCGACGACGGCGCTCACCGGCACTTCGACCGGGAGCCCGACCAGGCGGGACAGTCCGCCCGGCTTCGCCCTGCGTCCCGCCTTGGCGACGGTGTCGCCCTCGACGCGGATATCGATCGTCAGACCGACGGCCTGGAGCAGGTCATCCATCTGACGGACGGTCTTGCGCTTGCGCCCAGCGGGAGGCAACCCGCTCAGGAACGAGCGTGCCATGTGGCGGCTCGGCACGTCGATCACGAGCGTGTCGCCCTCGCCTCGAATGTCGGCGGTTTCGCCATCGATTTCGAGCTGGAGTGACGACTCGATGTCGAGCGTGCCTTTCGGCGCCTGCAGGTCTCCGGTCAGATCGCGCTGCATCGTTATTTCCCGGCTCCGCCGTTGACCGAGTCGTTGGTGCGGATGCGGAGGATGCCGTTCATTTTCCACTTGGCGTGCTCCTCGGCGCCGGTCGCGCTCGACGGGACGTACAACTCGAAGTTGTCGAACTCATAGACGATCTCGGCGCCGCGGCCGGTCAGTTTGTCGTAGAGGCCAATGGCGAGTTCGGGCCAGGTGGTCGTGTTCTCTACGGTGGGGGTGGTTTTGGCTTCGGCCATGAGAATAGGGAGTTGGATGAAGAGAGTGGTGGTTGGACGAGGCTGAGCGGCCGCCGGTCCGGTACCGATGTGACGCGCTTGCAAACGCTGCCCGCTTGCCGAACGGACCGACCCGCTGCGCCGTGGACCCATCGCTCCGCTCGCCTACTCACCGCCTCCGATGGAACTCGTCCCCTCCCCCACGCCCAAAGAAAACCGCGAGCGCTCCGACCGTCTGATCCTCGTCACCGGAGCAACCGGCTACATCGGCGGACGGTTGGTGCCGTGCCTGCTCAAAGCGGGTTACCGTGTCCGCTGCATGGTGCGCGACGCCGACCGGCTGAGCGCGAGTTGGGCCAGCGACGTGGACATCATCGAAGCAGACGTTCTCGACGCGTCGACGCTGGCTGCCGCCGTCGAAGGCGTCGACACGGCCTACTACCTGATCCACTCGCTCTACAGCGGATCCGACTACGCGGCGCGCGACCGCGAGGGGGCGTCCAACTTCGGATCGGCCTGCGCGGCGGCAGGTGTCGAGCGGATCGTCTACCTGGGCGGCATCAAACCCAAGGGCGAGCACGTCAGCGAGCACCTGGCGAGCCGAGTCGAGACGGGCGATGTGCTGCGCGAAAGCGGAATCACCGTCACCGAGTTTCGCGCGGCCGTGATCGTCGGCTCGGGCAGTCTGTCGTTCGAGATGATCCGCTACCTGACCGAGCGCGTGCCGATCATGGTGTGCCCCGCCTGGGTCCGGACGCCGACGCAGCCCATCGCCGTGCGCAACGTGCTCCAATACCTGACGCAAACGCTCGAACGGCCTGCGAGCGTCGGCCGGACGTTCGAGATTGGAGGCGCCGACGTACTCGCCTACCGCGACATGTTCGACATCTACGCCCGGGTGCGCGGTTTGAAGCGGTGGATCGTCGAGGTCCCGTTCGTGCCGCCGCGCCTGTCGGCCCATTGGGTGGGCGTCATCACGCCGATCAACTACAAGATCGCCCGGCCGCTGCTGGACGGATTGAAGAGCGAGGTCATCGTCACCGACGACTCGGCCGACGAGGTATTCGACGTGGAGCCGATTTCGTACGAAGCAGCCGTTCGGTTGGCACTCAAACGCTACGAAGCCGACACGGTCGAGACGATCTGGCATGGCGCCTATGCCACTTCGGTGCGGTCGGGGCGCGTCTTGAGCGAACTCAAGGACGAGGAAGGCATGCTGCAGGACGTGCGCTCGGTTCACACGCCCGCCTCGCCCGAGTCGGTCTTCCACGTCGTCGAGTCGATCGGCGGAGACGAGGGCTGGCTCTATGCCGACTTCCTCTGGGAGATTCGCGGCTGGATGGACGAGGCCGTCGGCGGCTTCGGCACCCAGCGCGGACGGCGGACTCGCGGCAGCCTACGCGTCGGCGATGCGGTAGACTTCTGGCGCGTCGAAGCGTACCAAAAGAATCGACTGGTGCGCCTGCGGGCGGAGATGAAGTTGCCGGGCCGCGCGTGGTTGCAGTTCGAGGTGTGTCCCGATGAGGAGCAGGGTGGCACGCAGATCGTCCAGACGGCCTTTTACGAGCCAAAAGGGCTGTTCGGGTTGGCGTATTGGTATGCGGTCCTTCCGATGCACGGTTTCGTTTTCCCCGGCATGATCCGAGGCATCGTGTCGAAAGCCGAAGCCATCCAAGACCGCTACGACCGGCTCAAAGCGCAACAGGAGAAGTCGCGAGCTGTCGAGGCGTAGGCAGGTCGTCCAACGAGAACGAGTCCTCGACGATCACCCGGAACGTGCCCTCACGCACGCGCATCGTCTCCGGTTCGGGGTCGGGCGCGCCGTATGTAGCATGCCCTCCGAGGTCGGCCTCGAACGTCCCCTCCATTACGCGCGACGCATCGGTCGTACTCGGTCACGACGACCCGCACCCAGCCATCCCAATCGCCAAACGACTGATAATCGCTGAGGCCTCCCGCTTCCATGTCGAGCGTGCCGGTCGAGAACGAAGTCCAAAACACCTCGCGATCCTCGCCCTCGCGGGTGTCGAACGTGCCAGCGGTGAGAGGCCGGAGGTTGAAGTCGAAGGTCTCGTAAGCGCAGCCGGTCTTGCGCATCCCTCCGCATCGCAGTCACCGACAAGAAAGAACGTAACCCATCGCCCGCAATTGTACTTGCAGTCACGATTTCGGACGACCATGCCACTCCGTCCAGTCTCGGCGCGCAAAAAAGGCACGGGCGGACGATCCGGTCCGGTCGAATCGCATCCGCTCAGGATGAACGGGACGGCGGCTAAAAGCAGAGCGGGCAGGAAGCGCATGAAACCAGAGTACGTTATTTTGCGACTAGAATACGCAGGCACATCCAAGTTCGCAAGCAGCGTGCTCAGGCCCCGGAAGCCGTCCGGCGAGTGTATCGCGGTCGTACTACGGTCGGATCTAGGTCGGCCTGTTGGCTCGCAAGCTGAGTCGATCGATTTAATTTGAATCGCCTTTACCCACCCCCCATGCGCATTTCCGTCTGCTGCTTTCTCGCTCGCCTTTCTCTCGTGGATGGTAGTGGCGGTAGACGTAGCGCACGCCCAAACCGTGCCCACGCCGGAGCCGCGCGTGCACGCCTACCTGGAGTTGGGCGGGACGTCGTTTCTGCTCGGGGTGCGCGTGGCGCGCGATTTCGAACGGTACGGCGGCAGCATCGGCGTCGCTCCGCTACCCGACATTTTCTCGGGAGGTTTGGGAGGCTTCGTCCTCTCCGGCATGGCCCACGGATTTGCAGCGGACGGTCGCTTCGAAGTCGGGGCTGGGCCGATGGGACTCGTGAACCTGGACGGAGGACTGGAGATGGTGGGCGTCGGCTACGCGGGCTTTCGCTTCGTCCCTTCGGGCAGCGGCACTACGTTTCGTATCGGTGTGGCGGCGTTCGGGTCGGTCGGCGGGGCGTCGCTGTGGCCGAGTTTCAGCCTGGGTCGCGTGCGCTAGGTTGCGAGACCAATCGTAACGACCCCGCAGGCATTCGAAATCTCCCGGCGACGGCTTGCCGGTGCATCGGCGCGGCGCCTACCTTGCCCGTCTTCCAAGTCTCCGGAAGCCCTTTTCCAGCCTCTCCACACACACGCCGGACCGCATGTCCTCCCATCCCGACTTTTTCGCCCAGGTCAACCGCATGTTCGACCGGGCTGCCAAGTTCTTGCCGACAGACGATGGCACGCTCGAGCAGATCAAGGCCTGCAACAGTGTCTACCGCATGAGCTTTCCGCTTAAAGAGCGACGATGGGACCATCGAGGTCATCACGGCCTACCGCGCCGAGCACTCGCACCACAAACTGCCCACCAAGGGCGGCATCCGCTACGCCGACAACGTCAACGAGTCCGAGGTGATGGCGCTGGCCGCTTTGATGACGTACAAGTGTGCCATCGTCGACGTGCCGTTTGGCGGCGCAAAAGGCGGCATCAAAATCAACCCCAAGAACTACTCGGTCCACGAGCTGGAGCGCATCACCCGCCGCTACACGTACGAGCTGACCAAGAAGAACTTCATCGGCCCCGGCGTCGACGTTCCCGCGCCCGATTATGGCACCGGAGCACGTGAGATGTCGTGGATCATGGATACCTACGCCCAGATGACCGACGATCCGCTCGACGCGCTGGCGTGTGTGACGGGCAAACCGGTCGGACAGGGCGGCGTGCGCGGACGTACCGAGGCTACGGGACGTGGCGTCTTCTTCGGCATACGCGAGGCGCTTTCGCACGCCGACGATATGGAGGAGATCGGGTTGACGACGGGCATCGCCGGTAAGACGTTCGGCATTCAGGGGCTGGGCAACGTCGGCTCGCACGCGGCGCGCTTTTTCCAGGAAGCAGGCGGCGTGCTCACGACGCTGGCCGAAATGGAAGGCACGATTCATAACCCAGACGGCTTCGACCTCGACACGGTCATGGCGTACCGCCGCGAGAAGGGCACATTCATCGGCTTCCCGGGATCCGAGCACCTGGGCGATGCCAGCCAGGTAATTGTCGCCGACGTGGACATTCTCGTTCCGGCCGCGCTCGAGGGTCAGATCACCAAGGACAACGCGCGCGACATCCGCGCCAAGATCATCGCCGAAGCTGCCAACGGCCCCGTCACGGCCGATGCCGACGATATCCTGATCGAGATGGGCGTGCTCGTCATTCCCGACATGTACATCAACGCGGGCGGCGTGACCGTGAGCTACTTCGAGTGGCTCCGCAACCTGCAGCACGTGCGCTTCGGCCGCATGAGCAAGCGCTTCGAGCAGACGGTTCAAGAGCGCCTGCTGACGGCCATCGAGCGCGCGACAGGAACGCCCTTCGCCCAAGACCTCCGCTCGTCGATCATCCACGGCGCTGACGAGATCGACCTGGTCAACTCGGGTCTCGAGGAGACGATGGTGGTGGCGTACAGCGAGATCCGCAAGTTGAAGAAGACCTACGACACCGACATGCGCTCGGCAGCGTTCGTGAACTCGATCAGCAAAGTCGCGGTCAGCTACAAGGAAATGGGCATCTTCCCCTAAGCAGGAGCACGTCCACTTCATCGCGGGAGCGCTGGTCGTGTGATCGGCGCTCCCGTTTCGCGTTGCGGAAAGCGCAGCAGACGTGCGTATCGTCCGCATCGCTCCCGCCGCTCTGATGCCCAAGCCTTCCCCACCCGACGACTGCTTCGATGAATCGGCGCGGCGATGGGTGCTAGTCGCTGCTATCCTGGGGTCGAGCTTGGCATTTCTGATCGGCACCATCGTCAACGTGGCGCTTCCGGCCGTCCAGCGCGATCTGGGCGCGAGCGGATCGGATGTGCAGTGGATTCTGAATAGTTATCTGCTGCCGCTGAGCGCGTTGTTGCTCCCTGCCGGAGCCGCCGGGGACCGCTATGGGCGACAGCGAATCTTCGCGATCGGACTGGGCATCTTCGCGCTGGCGTCGGTCGGGTGCGCGCTGGCTCCGAGCGTAGCGTGGTTGCTGGTGGCCCGAGCCGTTCAGGGCGTCGGAGGAGCGCTGCTCGTTCCGGCGAGCCTGGCGTTGATCACGGCGGCCTATCCGGCGGACGAACGCGGCAAGGCCATCGGCACGTGGGCAGGCTTCTCGGCTCTGACGACCGCGCTCGGGCCAGTCGCGGGCGGGTTGCTCGTAGACACGCTGTCGTGGCGCTGGGCGTTCGGACTGGTCGTCCCTCTGGCGCTAGCAACGCTGGTGTTGACCCTGCGCAAGGTCCCTCGCAGCGTCGATCCCGACGCCAAACCGGCTGATATTCCCGGCTCGCTGCTGGCGGTGCTGGGGCTGGGTGCGCTGACGTATGCGGCGATTTCGTCGTCAGATCGGGGCTGGGGCGATGCGGTCGTGATCGGATCGTCCGTCGGGGGGCTGATCGGGCTCGGCGTGTTCTGGTGGTGGGAGCACCGCACGACGCACCCGATGCTACCGCCGGGCTTGTTCGCCTCGCACGTGTTCAGCGGGGCCAACGCGCTGACGCTGGCACTCTACGCCGCGCTCAACGGCGTGCTGTTTTTGATGCCGTTCTACCTGATCGAAAATCTGGGCCTGACGGCGACGCAGGCCGGAGCCGCCTTCCTCCCGTTCTCGCTGATCATGGCGGGACTGTCGCGTCCAGCGGGAAGTCTGTACGACCGCTTCGGAGCACGCAGGCCGCTGATCGTCGGCCCTATCCTCGTCGCCGCCGGATTCGCGCTCTTTGCCGTTTCGTCGACCGATGGCGCAACGTATTGGACGGCCGTGCTGCCGGGCTTTCTCGTGATGGCGCTGGGCATGACGATCAGCGTCGCCCCGCTGACGACAGCCGTGATGAACAGCGTCGATAGTCACCAGTCTGGGACGGCGTCGGGCGTCAACAATACGGCCTCGCGCGTTGCGGGGCTGCTGGCGATAGCCGTTCTGGGCACGCTCGCGCTGGGACGCTATCAGGCCGATTTGACTGGGCGGCTGTCGGCTTCCGACCTCTCGACCAGCGTGCAGACGCGCGTCCTCGAGCTCGCCGATCAACTGGGTCGGGTGGAGCTACCGGATGGACTTACGGACGAACAGGCGAGCCGGGCGAAGAACGAGGCACGGAGCGCTTTCGAGTCCGCCTACCGCGAGGTAATGTGGGCGTGCGCGCTGCTGGCGCTGCTCTCCTCACTTTCGGCGGCGTGGCTGCTGCGCGGCCCCGGTGCCGACCCACCACAAAGAGCAAAGCCCGACAGTCAGGGAGACCTATCGGGCTTTGCTACGAAACGACCGCGTCCTACTTGGCCGGAGCGTCGCCTTCTTCGCGGGCGGGCGGAGAGGTGGCTTCGATGGCCGTAAACGTCTCGTGGATGACGTAGCTGTGCGGCGTGCCGGCGGGGATGCACCAGCTGACGCCTTTCTCGAGCACGTGTGTTTCGCTTCCAGTTTTCAGTTCCGCCTTGCCGCTGATCACGAAGCCGACCGTTTCGTAGTCGCGCGTGTGCTGCTGCTGAGTCTTGCCTGTATTCGGTCCCTCGTACCAGTGGCGCAGCGCGACGTGCTCGCCCGAAGCGAGATAGGTCTGACCCATGTCGCCCTCTGGGGCGTCGGAGATGTTGCGGAGGGTAATGGTGCTGCTCATATCGATGTCGGTTGGTTCGGTGTCGGTTGGGTGAGTGCGTTTGACCGATGCTCGTCGCTGTCTGTTGCCGCTAATCTCGGAGGATGCCGTAACGCGTCGGCGGATCATGCCTGCGCCCGCTCCCTCCACCGACTTCGAACAGGGGCAGTAACCGGCTCAGCGCGCCTCTCGACCTGGCCTCCAAGCAGAGCCGCCGCCAGAATCGCCGCCTGCATCGTCTCCTCCGACGGGGCCAGCACCTCCGCCGAGAAGTGGTCGCCGACGAAGTGAGTCGACAGGTCTCCGCTGCGCCACGCCGGGTGGTCCATCGTCCAGCGGCAGAACGGAATCGTCGTCTCGACGCCCGCGATGCGGTACTCGTCGAGCGCGCGCGCCATGCGGTTGGTCGCCTGCTCGCGGTCCGCCCCCCAGGTGCTGAGCTTGGCGATCATCGGGTCGTAGTGGACCGGCACCTCGCCGCCCTCCTCGACGCCAGTATCGACGCGCACGCCGGGGCCGGAGGGAATGCGGTGGACGGGCAGCGGTCCGGGTGCGGGCAGGAAGTTCTGAGCGGCGTCCTCGGCGTAGACGCGGCACTCGATGGCGTGCCCTCGGAGCGGGACGTCGGCCTGCGTCATCGCCAGCTTTTCCCCCATCGCGACGCGGATCTGCTCACGGACGAGGTCGACGCCCGTAATCATTTCGGTGACGGGGTGCTCGACCTGCAAGCGCGTGTTCATCTCCATGAAGTAGAACTGGCCGTCGGCTCCCAGCAGAAACTCGACCGTCCCCGCCGAGAAGTAGCCGACCGTCCGGGCCGCTTCGATGGCCGCCTCGCCCATGCGCGCGCGCAACTCGGGCGAGACAGCGGACGACGGCGCTTCTTCGATTACCTTCTGGTGACGCCTCTGGATCGAGCACTCGCGCTCGTGCAGGTGAATGATGCTGCCGTGTTGGTCGCCGAGCACCTGGATCTCGATGTGACGCGGCTGGACGATGTACTTCTCGACGAAGATTCGCCCGTCGCCGAAGGCCGCTTGCGCCTCACGCGTCGCCGCGCCGAATGCCGATTCGAGGTCGCCCGGCGACTCGACGATGCGCATCCCTTTGCCTCCGCCGCCCGCCGCTGCTTTGAGCAAAACAGGATACCCGATGCCGTCCGACACGCGCCGGACCTCGTCCACATCGGCGACCGCATCCGTCGTGCCCGGCGCCATCGGAACGCCCGCCTTCTCCATCAGGGCGCGCGCCGCCGTCTTGTCTCCCATCGCGTCGATCGCATCGGGCGACGGGCCGATCCACGTCACTCCGGCCTCTTCGCAGGCGTTGGCAAAGGCGGAGTTCTCGCTCAGAAATCCGTAGCCCGGATGCAGCGCGTCGGCACCGGACCGACCGGCCACGTCCAGGATCAGATCGGTCCGCAGATACGACTCGGACGACGGCGCCGGACCCAATCGGTACGCCGCGTCGGCCATGCGGACGTGCGGTGAGGCAGCGTCGGCGTCCGAGTAGACGGCGACGGTTTTCAGTCCCATCTCGCGGCAGGTACGGATGATTCGGACGGCGATCTCGCCTCGGTTGGCGATCAGTACGGTGTGCATGGAAGACGCGGTTGGCGGGCTGCAAGATCGGGACGTCAGTCGGACTGAGATTGCGCGTACTTTCGATTTGTCGACGTCCCCCACTCTCCCCCACCGCAAAAGGAGCCTGCGGAAGCGCAGGGCTGCGTTTTCTGCGCTCATCGCCTCGTCATTGCCCACTTTGGATAGCGAAAAGAATACTCGTTCCAGCTTTCACCCACCGGCGCTTCCCTCCCCACTCGCCCCCACGATGCTCGCTGCCTCTCCTCGACCGCTAAACGCGCCGCGCGCCGACGCACTCGACCTGCTGCGCGGCGTCGCGATCCTGCTGATGGTGCTGTCGGGCGCGATTCCGTACGGGGTCCTGCCCGACTGGATGTACCACGCTCAGTTGCCGCCCCCGCTGCACGCGCACAATCCGGAGCTGCCCGGCCTGACGTGGGTCGACCTGGTCTTTCCGTTCTTCCTCTTCGCCTTGGGCGCCGCTCTTCCATTGGCTATCGAGAAACGGCTGACCCAAGGCGCTACGGTCCGCGACTTGCTGATCCAAAACACGCTGCGTGCGCTGCGACTGTTTGCCTTCGCCATCGTGCTCCACCACATCCGACCCGGCATCTTGGGCGGCGAGTCGGCGACGGCGAAGTACCTCGCCGCGCTGGCGGGCTTCGCGCTGCTCTGGGCGATGTTCTTGCGCGTGCCCAAAGTGTGGCCGTCGTGGATGCTCCCCACGCTCCGCGTCATCGGCTGGGGCGGCATGGCGCTGCTCGGTGCTGCTGTGGCCATATGCCGATCCGTCTCGCCCATCGCTCGGCACGTTCGACATCATCCTCGTGCTGCTAGCCGTGATGGTGCTGGTCGGCGGACCGCTCTACCTGCTCACACGCAATCGCCCGGCGTGGCGATGGGGCGCACTGGTCCTGCTGGCAGCGTTCATCCTGGGCGCGCGTGAGCCGGGACCGCTGGCCGACCTGCACGACGCGCGTCTGCTGGGCGGACTGTTCTCGCTCTACTACCTCAAGTATCTCTTCCTCGTCGTCCCCGGAATGGTGGCGGGCGAGGCGCTGCTGCGGTGGATGCACTCGGGCGCTTCGGGCCCTACCGTCCTGAATCGCGGTTCGGCATGGGGACTGATCGCCAACGGAATCGTGATTCAAGCCGTCGTCTGCATCGGCTTGCTCGACCGCTGGGAGTTGTGGCAACTCATCGCACTGAGCGCGGCGATGTGGTCGGCGGGCTGGTCCGCGCTTCGAGCCGACACGACGCGTTCGCCCTCCACGACGCTGCTGCGGACGCTGTGGGGATGGGGCGGCTTCTGGCTGCTCGTCGGCCTGCTGATCGAGCCGTACGAGGGCGGCATCAAGAAGGACTGGTCGACGTTCTCCTACTACTTCGTCACGAGCGGACTCGCGTTCCTGCTGCTGGCCGCGCTCCACGCCCTCGTCGACCGCTTCGGCGTGCGGATGCGGCTGATCGCGGCGAGCGGCGCCAACCCGATGATCGCTTACGCTGGCCTGGCAAACTTCGTCGTGCCGATCATCGGACTGACCGGAATCGCGAGCCTGATCGACGCCTGGAATCCGTCGCCGTGGACCGGCGCGCTGATCGGGCTGGGATGGACACTCGTCGTGGCCCTGATGGCGTGGTGCGGCGACGCGCGCGGCCTGTTCTGGCGGACGTGACGGCGAGACGTACAGGCGGGCGTGATGTGGCGACGGCGACGGCGACGGTGGAGGTGCCCGAAGGGCGGAGGGGTCGACGGCTCCAAAGCCCGATTTTGGCTCTTTTACCTGCCTCTCAAACCACCCCGCCTCCGACACGAGTGTCTTCGGCACCCCTTCTTGTCCAAGGAGGGGATTTTCAGAAGTTAACAGCCCTGCTTCCCAAGAAGGGGGACGGGGAACGGGGTAGCCGTAGCTGCGAAGGCAGGAAGAGGACAGTGCCTTTCAACAGCCATGCGCCCCGTTTTCAGCATCGTGAGGCGCATTCCTGGGACGGTGCGTCTCGTTTGCCTTGTCATGAGGGACACCTAAGCGACTGTGCTTCCCACCTGCATCGTCATGCGGCACATTCCCAGGGGCATGAGGCTCCGCATAGCCGTCGGGACGTGCCGCACGGTCATTTTATTCAGACGCACGGTCATGTTATCGCGCCGCACAGCCATTCTTTTGTGCCGCACAGCCGTTTTACTGTGCTACATGGCGGCTGCTATGAGCCACATGGTCATTTCTCTCAGCCGCACACCCGATTTATTCTGACACGGAGGTTATGTAGCCGCTCTCACGGGGTCTAAAAGGGCGTCCTCTCCCTTTACCTCCGCATCGATGCCCAACGAAACCCTCAGCGCCTTCCTCTCGCGCATCCGCACCGCCCTCACCAACGCCAAAACCGAAGCCGACGTTCAGGCCGCGCTGGCCCCGTTCGGCTACGACTCGGAACGCATCGACGCGGGCCTGTCGCTACTCGACACGGCGGAAACCGAGGCCGCCCGTCAGCAGGGCGAGTACGCCGAGCAGTACAGCGCGACCCAGACGGCACAGCAAACCGAAGCCGCCCTGCGCTCGGCCTACATGCGCCACGTCAAGCTGAGCCGCGTCGCGTTCAAGCCGGGTACGCCTGCCTATCTCAAACTCCGACTGTCCGGCGAGCGCGCACGCGACACGTCGGGCCTGCTGCGCCAGTCACGCACGTTCTACGCCACGATTGCGAGCACGCCCGACATCCAGACGGCCCTATCCGCCTTCACGGTCGACGCAGCAGCCGTCTCGGGCGCCCAGGATCAGATCGCCGCATTGGATGCAGCCCTCGCCGCCCAGGCCAAGGAAACCGGCGAGGCCCAGATGGCGACGCGCACCCGAGACGCTGCCGCGGCCGAATTGCGGGGCTACTTCTCCGACTTCGTGACCGTCGCCAAGATCGCCACCGAGGAGACGCCGCAACTGCGCGAGAAGCTGGGCCTGCTGGAGCGGTCGTAGCGATGAAGACGCACGGCTCCGTCGACGGTCTCAGCCGTTCGGGAGGCCGCCGGTCGGTACGGTTGGCTACGCACGACTATTCGGCTGCGGGCGTCTACTTCGTCACCGTCTGCACAGCCGAACGGGTACCTCTGCTCGGCTCTGTGCGGAACGGCCGGATGCACCAGTCATCCGCAGGAACCGTCGTCGTCGAGGTATGGCACCGGGCTCCCCACGTGTGGCCTTTCGTACGGCTCGACGCGTTCGTCGTCATGCCCGACCACGTACACGGCCTCGTCGTGCTGACCCGCCCAGGCGTCATCGGGTTGGGAACGGTGGTACAGCAGTTCAAGGGAGCCGTGACCAAACACCTGCGCCTCTCGGGCATCGTGGGCACCAAGCCGGTTTGGCAGCGCAGTTACCACGAACGGGTGGTGCGCACCCGCCGCGAATTGGAATACGTCCGCCGATACATCCACGACAATCCGGCCCGATGGACGGGTGGATGACCATGCGACGGGCCACGTGAACACGCGCCGGGCGGCACGGCGGTGGTGCGTTCGGCACGGCGGTGGTGCGTTCGGCACGGCGGTGGTGCGTTCGGCACGGCGGTGGACCCGTAGGGGCGGATCCCGGATCCGCCCCTACCACCCCAATCGTCGCCATCACCCCCCGTCAATCCCAATCGTGGGGACCACCAACGAAACGAATCCACACACCGATGTCACGCCGTCGGCCACACGCCGGCATCAACGGCGTCGACTGGTTCGGCGTCTACCTGTTCGCCCAGCGTCTCGAACGTCAGACCATCGGGCGAGGCGTCGATGCGGATGGTTTCGCCCGGCTCGATCCAGCCGGACAGGATCTCTTCGGCCAGTTTGTTCGCCAGTTCGCGCTGGATCAGGCGCTTCGAGCGGACGTGCGCCGAAGACGGCGTCGAAGCCCTTGTCGGCGATCCAGTCCAATGCGGCGCCGGTGAGGTCGAGGTGGAGTTCGTGGTTGGCCAAGGCCAGTTTCTGCAACCCCTTGATCTGGATCTCGGCGATGCCGCGCATCTGCTCGCGGCGCAGCGGGGCGAACATGGCGATCTCGTCGATGCGGTTCAAGAACTCGGGGCGCAGGCGCTGGCGCAGCAGGTTCATCACGTCGCTGCTCAGGCGCTCCTCGTCGTCGGGCGTCATGTCGCCGCCCTGTGCGTCCATGCGCTCTCGGATGACCTCCGACCCCAGGTTGCTGGTCATGATGACGAGCGTGTTGGTGAAGTCGACGGTCCGGCCCTGACTGTCGGTCAGGCGGCCGTCGTCGAGCACCTGCAGGAGCACGTTGAACACTTCGGGGTGCGCCTTTTCGATCTCGTCGAGCAGGACGACGCTGTACGGCTTGCGCCGCACCTTCTCGGTCAGCTGCCCGCCCTCGTCGTAGCCGACGTATCCGGGAGGCGCGCCGATCAGCCGGGCGACCGTGTGGCGCTCCTGGTACTCGGACATGTCGATGCGGACCAGCGACTCCTCTGTCGAAAACAGAAACTGCGCCAGCGCCTTGGCTAGCTCGGTCTTGCCGACGCCGGTCGTCCCCAGAAACAGGAACGAGCCGATGGGACGCGACGCCTCTTGCAGTCCCGCGCGCCCCCGCCGGACGGCGTTGGCAACGACCGAGATGGCTTCGTCCTGGCCGACGACGCGCTTGCGCAACTCGTCTTCGAGCCGCATCAGCTTTTCGCGCTCGCCCTGAAGCATCCGGCTGACCGGCACGCCCGTCCACTTGCTCACGATGGCCGCGATGTCCTCGCCGTCGATCTCCTCTTTGAGCATCGACCCGCCGCCCTGCTGCAACGCCTCCAGCTTTTCGCGCGCGCCAGCGATCTGCTGCTCGGCCTGAGGGATCTGCCCGTACCGCAACTCGGCGACCTTATCGAACTTGCCCTGCCGCTCGAACTCCTCGGCCTCCAGCTTCAACCCTTCGATCTGCTCCTTGCCCTGCTGGACCGTTTCGAGCAAGCCCTTCTCCTGCTGCCACCGCGCGCGCAACGCGTCGCGCTCCTCCTCGAGGTTGGCGAGTTGCTGACCGATCTGCTCGACCTTCTCGTCGTCGCCTTCGCGCTTGACGCCCTCGCGCTCGATTTCCAACTGGCGGATCTGCCGCTCCAACCGGTCCAACTCCTCGGGCATCGACGCGATCTCGATGCGCAGACGCGCCGCGGCCTCGTCGACCAGGTCGATGGCTTTGTCGGGCAAAAAGCGGTCGGCGATGTAGCGGTGCGACAGCTCGGCGGCGGCGACCAGGGCACCGTCCGTAATGCGGACGCCGTGGTGGACTTCGTACTTGTCGCGGATACCTCTGAGGATGGATACGGTGTCTTCGACGCTAGGCTCGCCGACCATCACCATCTGGAAGCGGCGTTCGAGCGCTTTGTCTTTTTCGATGTACTTGCGGTACTCGTCGATCGTCGTCGCCCCGATGGCGCGCAGTTCGCCCCGTGCCAAGGCGGGTTTCAGGATGTTGGCGGCGTCCATCGCGCCCTCGCTCGCGCCCGCGCCGACGAGCGTGTGCATCTCGTCGATGAACAGGATGATCTGCCCGTCCGACTCGGCCACGTCCTTGATGACGGCTTTCAACCGGTCCTCGAACTCGCCCCGGTACTTGGCTCCGGCAACCAGAGCGCCCATGTCGAGCGACAGGATGCGCTTGTCTTCGAGTCCTTCGGGCACGTCGCCCTGGACGATGCGGATCGCCAGCCCCTCGGCGATGGCCGTCTTGCCCACGCCCGGCTCGCCGACCAGAACCGGGTTGTTCTTGGTTCTGCGCGACAGGATCTGGAGCACGCGCCGGATCTCTTCGTCGCGCCCGATGACCGGGTCGATCTTGCCCTTGCGCGCCGCCTCGCCCAGGTCGCGGGCGTAGCGTTTGAGCGCTTCGTAGCGGTCTTCGGCGTGCTTGTCGGTCACGCGCTGCCCGCCCCTCACGTCTTTGAGTACGCCCAAGACGGCATCCTTGGTGACGCCTTGCTGCTTGAGCGCCTCGCCCGTCGCGTCCTTGGCCGCCGACAGCGCGATGAGCAGGTGCTCGCTGGAGACGTAGTCGTCCTTGAGCGTCTCGGCTTCGGCCAGCGCGCGGTCGAACACGCGCTTCATCGCGTCGCTGGCAAACTGACCGCCGACGCTGGCCCCGGTCACGCTAGGCAGACGGTCGAGCGCCTCGGTCGCGCGCGATTCGAGGAAGCCGACGTTGACTCCCAAGCGCCCCAGAATGGAGCGGACGATGCCGTTGTCGTCGGCCAGAAAGGCGAGGAGTAAGTGCGCGGGTTCAAGGCCCTGGTGGCTGCGGCTCGCCGCGAGTTCGGCGGCTTGCTGCACGGCCTCTTGGGCCTTGACGGTAAACTTTTGGAGGTTCATATCGGAAAGAGAGAGTCGATGGGAAAGGCGCTCTGCTTAGCTGCTCGTTCGACAGCCTGCGAAGCGCACGCCCGCCGACGATCCAAAAGCGTTCCGGCGCGCGGAGGGCTGACACGGTGGCAGGCGCAGAACTACGCGATCTCGTAGGTGCGCAGACTGCGAGCCGACTTGTAGCATGGTGGAGCACTCACATCCTACAAACCAATGCGAACCTTCGAATCTCTCTTAGACGATTCGCGGCTCTCTTCCGCTTCGACCGGCGCGCTGCTGCTGCTGCTGCTAGCGCTGCACCCCCTGACAGTATCTACCGCCTCGTCTCAGATCGTCACGGGCGATGAACACACGTGCGCGATCCTAGATTACAGGTGCCGTCACCTGCTGGAGCTTCGGCGGTAATGGCCGTTTGGGCTATGGCAACACGGACCACCATCGGAGACGACGAGACGCCCGCTATCGGCTGGCACCGCCGACATAGGCGGGGGCGCGCTACCAGTCGAACTGACTTCACTCACTGCTTCGCTCAATGGTGCATCAGCCGCACTCGACTGGTCGACGGCCAGCGAAACCAACAACAGCGGCTTCGGCGTGCAGCACGACGCCGGAAACGGTTGGGCCTCGCTCGCCTTCGTTGCCGGAGCGGGCACAACGCTCGAAGCGCAGCACTACACCTTTCGCACGGCCGACCTCGCGCCAGGCACTCACCGCTTCCGCCTGGAGCAGCGCGACCTCGACGGGCGACCGAGCTTTCGCCCGTCGTCGAACTCACCGTCACCGCGACGAGGCGCCGCTCTGGTCGTGGCGCGGGGCGAGGTGCGCCTGAGCCTGGCGCAGCGCGAGCACGTGACGGTCTCGCTCTACGACGCGCTCGGTCGCGAAGCGGCGCGCCTGCACAGCGGAGAGGTCGAGCGGGCAGGCCGAGTGGGCGATTCCGGGCGGGCTGGCGTCGGGCGTCTACTTCGTGCGCGTGGCGGGCGAGCGGACGCGGATGACGCAGTGCGCTCGTCGTGGCGCGCTGATACCGACTGCTTCGGTAGGTCAAGCCTGTCAGGTCTCCATGGCCTGACAGGCTTTTGCGCTTTGAGCCCCACCGGCTCGGCTCACATCACCTCTTCCTCGTAGCTCGCGTTGTGGACGAGCAGGACCGTGCCGACGGCCAGTGAGAACGACTCCAGGCGCTCGCCATACGCTTCGATCTGATCTTCCTTGGGCACCTGCATGCCCAGAACCGTCAGGTCCACGTCGCGGCTGTGGGCGGCGAACAGGTCGGTGATCGACTGGTCCTTGCGCTTGACGACGAGTTCGACGCGCGCCTCGACGCGGACTTCTTCGAGCAGTTCGGCCATGTGCGCGCGGATCTGCTCTTCGCCCTCGAGGCTGTCGACGACGCGTGTCAGGCGCAACTCGGCGTTGTCCCACTCGCGGCTTCGGCTGACGAGGTAGCCGAGCAGCAGCATCAGGTCGCCGTTGCCGCCTCTGCCGCCCCACCACACGTTGACGACGCGCTGGTTGCCGAAGCCCTTGGCGTCGTCGACGTTGAGGAAGAGCGTCGACTTTTGGAGTTGGGCCATCTCGCGCAGCACGCCCAGCAGTTTGACGCGGCCCTGGGGCGCGGCGCTCCATCCCATCAGGACCGTGTTGGACTCGAGCGCGCCGATGCCGTGCGACTGGGCGACCGAGACTGCGCCGTCGGCGAAGTCCTTGACGACGCTCGTCTCGGCAAACGCGTTCATACCACGCTCCTGGATAAAGCCCTTGATGCGCTTCTCGGACATCCGGCGCAGCTTGACCTTGTCGGCGTCGTCCGATGCGCCCGTGATGAGTTGGACGAACGACACGATGCCGCGCCCCAGGCTCAGCCATTTTGCCAGAGCGACTAGGCGCTCGCGGTTGTGCGGCTGGCCGGTGAACACGAGCAGGTTGGGCCGCCAGTTGCGCCCCTCGGCCGATCCGGTTTCCAAACGCAGCAGGGCAAAGCGCGCCAGGCTCGTCCAGATGCCGCTGCGCACGTCGCCCCAGGCGCGCACCATGCCGCGCTTGCGCAAGAAGAAAAAGATGCCGTACGACACCACGATGGCCGCGATCGTAGCGGGCACGTTGATCAAGAACATCGCCCCGTAGCAGCCCAGCGCTCCGAGCAGCGAGACGGCCAGCGGCACCTTGAAACGCGGCCGGAAGCTCGGGTTGCCGACGGCCTTCTCGATGGCCGCCACCAAGTTGACCATGCCGTACGTGTTGAGGAAGAACATCGTGATGATCGGCGCGACCACGTCCAGATCGCCCATCCAGATCACGACGAGGGCGACCGTTCCCGTCAGCAGGACCGCCATGCGCGGCTCGGTCGCGCTGCCCATCTGCGACGCCATCCAGCGCGGCACCACCCTATCTCCGGCAATCGCCTGGAGCGTCCGCGGAGCCGCCAGCACGCTGCCCAGCGCTGACGAGAGCGTCGACGCCGCCACGCCTGCCAGGATCAGGATCGGGATGCTCGAGATGTCGGACATGATGCCCGTGTTGGTGATCAGCTCCTCGGCCGTCGCCCGAAACGCAAACCAGACGGCCGCGCCGATGTAGACGACGGCGGTTATCAGGATCGACGCGATCGTGCCGTAGGGGATGCTCTTGCTCGGGTCCTTCAGGTCGCCCGACAGGCTGATGCCCACTTCGATGCCCGTCACGGCCGGAAAGAAGACCGCGAACACGACCCAGAACGAGACGCCCTCAGTGTAACTCGCGGCCAGGTTAGGCGAGACGAAATCGCCCCAGCCTCCGGTAAAGAACGAGATCAGCGCGGCGACCAGAATCGCCAGAATGCCATACTGAATCTTGAGCGCAAAGTCCGCCCCCACCCACGCGATCACGACGAACAGCAGCGCGACGGCCGACGAGATCAGGCGCGGATCCAGCCCGGTCAGGACCGCCGACATTGCCTCGGTGAACCCGATGATGTAGAACGCGACCGATATCGCCTGCGACAGGTAGAGCGGAATGCCAATCGCCCCGCCGATCTCCAGCCCCAGCGAGCGCGAGATCAGGTAGTAGTTGCCGCCCGCTTTCACGTCCATGCTCGTCGCGATGGCCGAGAGCGACAGGCCGGTCATGAACGAGATCGCGTTGGCCAGCGCGATGATGATCAGTGCGCCCCACAGTCCGGCCTGCCCGACGACCCAGCCCGTCCGCAAGAACAGGATGATGCCCAGGATGGTGAGCACGTTGGGCGTGAAGACGCCTTTGAAGGTGCCGAATCGCCCAGCGGAGGGCGCGGCGGTTGCGTCGGCCATGAGGTGGAGGTAGGGAGAGCAGCGCCCAAAGTACCGCACTCCCACGCCGCTTCTGTAACGAGCGCGCACCGGAACGGCGCTCATACAGCCTTCGTAATCGCTCGAAACGCTCGACGCTCATATCCCCGCTCATCGACACGCCCCGCAACCGCGCCCTCGCCCAACGCTTGGCCGATATCACCGGTCAATCGCCCGAGCAGGCGGCCGAGCAAGCGCTCCGGCAACGGCTGATGCAGCTGGAGTCGGACGAATCACATACTGGGCCGGAGCGGAGCGACGCGATCCGAGCCAGTATTAGAGAGGCGCAACTGCGCGTGGCCGATCGCGCTCGCGAGATGCCTACCATGACGAACGAGGAGGCAATAGGTTATGACGAGTGGGGGCTACCTTCGTGAGCGGCTTCGTGGTCGATATATCGGCGATCGTAGCTCTGCTGCTCGAGGAGCCGAAAGCGACGGCCATCCGAGAGTACCTCGCCACCCACGCGAACGGCGTATTGTCAGCGGGCGCACTGCTCGAGCTGCGCATCGTGTGCCTGCGCCGGATATCGCGCGTGGAGTTCGAAGAAGTCCCAACGTTTCTCCGCTCGCTGGGCATCACCATCGTCCCCGTCACTGAGGCACAGGCCAACCTCGCCGCCGACGCTTACGCGCGCTTTGGGAAAGGGCAAGGTCATCCGGCACAACTCAACTTCGGCGACTGTTTCTCCTACGCGCTGGCTCACGAGCGCGGCTTGCCACTACTTTTCGTCGGCGACGACTTCGCGCGTAGCGACCTGACGCCCGCGCTCGGTTCGGAAGATGGCTGACGCGTGTTTCTACCGCTCCCTCTCGCCTCTGAGCGACGAAAGCACGCGCACGTCTTCCAAGTCTTGGGGTCGCCCCGTCGCCCGCTTGTTCGTGATCAACTGCTCCAATCCAACATAGTTGACAACCGCCGCCCCCTCCTCGCCTTCCAACGCGACGACGAGCCGACTCTGCCAGGCAACATCGAAGTCGAGGCCCGTCACCGAACTGAGCAGATCAATGCGGTTCGGAGGTCGGCCAAACTGCAGGACCAGATCGTCCGCTCGCAACTCTGCGGGCGAGGCGATGCCGGGAATCGTGCCGCCCCAAAAGGTGCGCAGCACGTCGTACAACCCTTCGGCTCCCGCGGCCGATCGATCGTAGAAGAAGTCGATGTCACCCGTGAGCCGAATGTGACCGTGATAGATCACCGCTTCGCCGCCGACGATGAGGTAGCGCGTGCCGGTCTGGTGGAGCAGACGAATCAGGTCGAGCGCGTCATCGGAGAAGTGCGCCGCCTTCACCGGCTGCGCTCGCTTTCGCGGATGTCGGGGCAGTCGTCGCCATAGACGCGCCGTTTGAGCTCGCGAGCAGCAGCTTGCCGCTCTTCAGGCGTCATAGCCAGTTGCTGCCGCACATCCCACTCGTCGGCCTCCTGATGGCCGCGGGCGATGTGAACGGCGAGCGAGCGGCGGTCGGGCATGAGAAAGAGAGCAGATGCAATCCGTCCTACGCTCGGAGCGTCGCCTGTTTCCCCAGCGTCAGTGGCCCACGACCAATTCGGCGCCCGGCTTGTCGTGGACGGCGACTTTGCTCACCAGGTCGGCGCTGCGACCCGCCAGTCCGACGATGTCGGCTTCGATGCCGCGTTTGCGGAAGCGTAGAATCGCCTTGTCCAGTGCGGCGACGGCCGACGCGTCCCAGACGCTCGATTTGGTCAGGTCTACGACGACACGGTCTACGTCTTCGGTAAAGTCGAAGTGGTCCAGGAAGCCGGTGACGGTCACGAAGAAGAGGTTGCCGACGACTGTGTAGGTGCGCGTGCGCCCGTCGTCCGAAAGGGTGTCTTCCATGAACGCCACGTCAGCGACGTGGCGCGCGAAGAGCAAGGCCGAGAGCACGATGCCGACGAACACGCCCAGCGCCAGGTTGTGCGTGTAGAGAACGACGCCGACCGTCGCCAGCATGACGAGCGTTTCGGTAAACGGTAGCTTGTCGACGCGCAGGCTCGACCAGTCGAACGTGCCGATCGACACCATGAACATGACGGCGACCAATGCGCCCATCGGGATCAGTACGAGGTAGTCCGACAGCACGAGGATGAACAGCAGCAGGAATGCCCCGGCTGCAAACGTCGACAATCGCCCGCGTCCGCCCGACTTGACGTTGATGACCGACTGACCGATCATCGCGCATCCGGCCATGCCGCCAAAGAAGCCCGTGATCACGTTGGCGATGCCCTGCCCGCGCGACTCGACGTTTTTGTCGCTCGGCGTGTCGGTCATCTCGTCGACGATGCTCGCCGTCAGCAGCGACTCGATCAGACCAACCAGCGCCAGCGCCAGCGAGACCGGGAAGATGATCGACAGCGTTTCTAGATTGAGCGGTACGCTGGGAATGCCGAACGCAGGGAGCGCGGTGGGAAGCTCGCCCATGTCGCCCACCGTCATCAGCCCGCCGCCGCCCATCGCGACGATCAGGATGGTGAGCCCGAGGATCGCGATCAGCGGCGAGGGAATCGCCGTCGTCAGGCGCGGCAGTCCGTAGATGATCGCCAGTCCGGCCGCGACGATGGCGTACATCAGCCAGCCCTCGCCGACAAACAGCGGCAGTTGGGCCATAAAGATCAGGATCGCCAGCGCGTTGACAAATCCGGTCAGAACCGCTTTGGGGACGAACTTCATGTAGCGGCCGAGCCGGAAGATTCCGAACAGGATCTGGAGCACTCCGGTCAGGATCGCCGCGGCGAACAGGTACTCGAGCCCATGATCGCGGACGAGCGTGATCATGACGAGCGCCATCGCGCCGGTCGCCGCCGAGATCATCGCCGGACGCCCGCCGACGAACGCCGTCGTGCACGCGATGATGAACGACGCGTACAGCCCGACTTTGGGATCGACGCCCGCGATGATCGAGAACGCGATCGCCTCGGGAATCAGGGCCAGCGCGACGACGATGCCCGCCAGCAGATCGGCACGGACGTTGCCGAACCACTGCTCCTTGACGGTGCGAATGGAAGGAAGTGAGAGCCCGTAACGCGGGTCTCCGAAAATCTTGGATATGTTCAACTGCTCGGCGGTTCGGCGTGGTGCGGGCAGCGTGCCCGGGCGCCGAGGTCGCGTTCCGCATGAACGGCTCGGCTGCGCTAAAAAGAGGCGCAGAATACGTGTCGAGCTGTGTCGATCTCGTGTAGAAACAAGGTGGAAGCGCTTGTCTTCGCGCAATCCGCGCGTGCCCGAGCAGTGCTCAGGCGCCGATGTCGGTGCTGTCGCGCTCGCCGTCGATGCCTTTGTAGAGCCAGTCCGAAAACAGGCTGTCGAAGAGCGGCGTGATGACGTAGTTGAGCAGCGGAACGAGGATGCCTGTCGTGATCAGCAGTTTGACCGGAATCGATGGGTCGATGGGCGCCCACTTGATGCCGTAGCTGATCAGGACGAGGATCGGATAGAGGCCGAGCCACTTGACGAGCATCAGCTTCCAGGTGGGCGGCGAGGCGCCTTCTTTGGGATCTCCCATGTTGGGTGTAGGTGGTTTCCGATCCCACCCGCCGACGCCCAGACCTGTTGTGCCTACCCTGCAACGGATGAGCGCGATCAGCCGCCCCGTTCGGCCTCGGCTTTGAGCGCGTGGTTCATCGCCTCAAACCCGCCGCGCGTGTCGGTGTCGAGCCCCTTGCGCAGCAGCGGGAGGAGTAGGCCGCCGAACGTCTCGCCGTGGTGGAAGCGGGTGCCGCCATCGTGCGGCTCGAGCCGAAAGAAGTGCTCGCCCGAGAAGAGCCACCCGGCCCCCAGCACGCCGCGCCACACGAACGCGCGGCTGGCCTCGGCCTTCAGAACGACCGGCTTGAACGTCATCGGCTTCTTGCCGGGCGGACCGAGCACGACGCGCAGCCGCTCACCCACGCGCGGATCACCGCTGATCGTGCGGATGAACGGATTCCACTCGGGATGCTGGTCGAAGTCGGTCAGGACGTGCCAGACGCGTTCGGGCGGGGCGTCGATGTCGATGTGCGTCTCGATAGTCATGTGCGCGGGGGTGGTTCGCCGCGCCTACGGCGGACCGCTGCGACCGGTTGCGCGAAACCGCCTCGGGCTGCTGCCGGTGCCGGTCGGGTTCGGCGGCCGTGCGGGCTTCAGCGGCGCGCGTCACGTGCTACCTGCTCGAGCCAGTCGGCCAGTTCAGCCACGGGCGCGGCGTCATCGAAGAGCTCGGGCGCGCGGCTCCGGATTCGGTCGGCTAGAGCCGCGCGGCGGTCCGGGTCGGCGGCTACGTCGAGCGCGGTCCGTACGTAGGCGTCGGGCGTGCGGGCAGAGAGCTCGTGCAGGTCGATCTGCGCGTAGCTGGCAGCGGTGTAGCGGCTGCGCTGCGTCGCACCGGGCAGCGTGACGACAGGGGCCGCGTGGGCAAGCGCGTCGAAAAACGTGTTGGCGCCGCCGCAGTAGTGGGGCGTGTCGAGCACCACGTCGGCGCCGGCGATCAGGCCGTGGTAGCGTGCGCGCTCCAGGCGCGGCAGCACGCGAATGCGGTCGGCCACGTCGGGTAGGGCGGTGTGCAGCGCGTCTCGGAGCGCGCCGACAGCGGCCGGGTAGCGGTCGCCGGTGAAGAGCGCTACGCCGCCCGGGTCGCGGCGCAGGATCTCGCCGATCAGCCCATGCATCCGCGGATGCACCTTGCGCACGTTTTGGATGCAGGCGTAGAGGCGCTGATCAGGGGCGACGCCGAACGCTTCGCGGCCGGCCAGTTCGTCCGGCAGGGTGGGCCGCGCGTAGCAGACGGGAACGCGCTGCGTCGTCACGAGGCGTTCGGAGTAGCGTGCCTGCGAGCCGGGCGTCTCCATGCCCTCGCTCGAGAGCGCCCACTCGACCGAGTCGACGCCGCACGTGAAGCAGCTGCCCCAACAGAGCATCTGCACGCGCGCAGGCCGCAGAAACGGCACGATGTAGTTGAGCGCGTCGCCGCTCACGTTCCACCACGCGAGCACGTCGCACGCCGAAGCGCGCAGCTCGGCATCGGCCGACTCGACGCCGCCCGGGATCGCCCTCACAGACACGTGCGGCTCGAACGCAGGCCGCAGCCGCTGCGCTGCCTGAGCGCTGCCGCAAAAAAACGTGACGCGCAGGCGGTCGGCTGGCAGGCGGTTGAGCGTGCCGGCCATGCAGCGCGTGAACACGTCTTCGTGGCCGTGCGTGGCGACGAACCCGATGTGCGGTTTTCCGCCGGTCTGCGGCGGCTCGCGCTCGGGCAGAAACGGCCGGAAGCGCTCGGCCCACAGCGTCTTAATCGGCACGTCGTTGCGGCCGTGGTAGATCAAGTCGAACGGCGGAGCGGCTCCGGCGGCGAGCACGTCGGCGCCGGTCGCGCCGAGTGGCGGCTCGAACGCTTCGAGGGCGGCACGCGCGCGGGCGCGGTAGTCGTCGATGGCCTGCTCGGACGGCATTACGGGCGGCACGAGCGTGCCCAAGCGCAGGCGCGTGAAGGCGTCGTCGGGGCGCAGATGGAGCGCGCGCGTGAACGCCCGGCGCGCCTCGTCGGTGCGGCCCGTCTCCGCCAGGAGGCTACCCAGGTTGCGCGGCGCGGGCGTGGTACCGGTGGCGACCCGCTCGGCCTCGCCGTAGGCGCGCTCGGCCTGCTCCATCTCGCGGCCAAGCTGGAGCGCCGCTCCGGCGTTGTTGTGCGCGCCGGCGTGACGCGGATCGAGGCGGACAACGCGGCCGTAGAGCGCCAGCGCTTCGCCTAGTCGGTGCTGCTCGAGGCACAGGTTGCCCAGGTTGAAGAGCGTCGCCGGGTGGTGCGGGCGCAGCTCGGCGGCGCGCGTGAGCGGCGCGTCGGCGGCGGCGGGGCGGCCCGTCGCCTTGAGCGTCGTGCCCAACCCGAGCAGCGCCTGCGGCAGATCGGGGTCGAGCGCGAGCGCGCGCCGGAAGCCCGCCTCGGCCTCGCCCAGCCGCCCCGCCCGGCGCAGGTGCTCGGCGCGGTTGCTGCGCGCCGAGGCGTCGCGCGGAGCCAGGCGCACCGCGGCGTCGAAATGCGGCCCCGCGGCCTGACTCTGCCCGCTCTGCGTTAGCGCGACGGCCAGCAGCCCGTGCGCCTGAGCGTCGCCGGGATGCCGCTCGACCAGTCCGCGCAGCAGCGTGGCGGCCTCGCCGGGGCGGCCGTGCCCCAGCGAGGTCGCCGCCGCGCGCAGCGTGTGGGCGGCGCCGGTCTCAGCGGGCAACGGTGACCGTCCGGCTGGCCGTGAACCCTTCGCCCGCGACGCGCAGCACGTACAGGCCGCTCGCCAGCCCGCCGGTGTCCAGCGTCAACTCCGTTGCCCCGTCGACCCATCCGTCGTGGACCGTCGCCACTCGGCGCCCGCGCAGGTCGAACAGGTGGGCGCGCACCGCCTGGGGACGCGCCACAGCTAGCGCTACCCGGGCGACCGCGGCGACGGGGTGCGGTGCGGTCTCGCCCAGCACGAACAGCGCCCTCGAGGCCGACCGTGACCTCAACCACGCTCGACAGCTCGCTTGCGCCGTCGAGGTCGACCTGGCGCAGGCGGAAGCGGTGGGCGCCCGGCGCGAGGCCGGTGACGGGATAGGCGTAGCGCGTCGTCTCGAGCGTCGTGCCCTGGCCCTCGGTCCAGCCCACGGCAGCCCAGCCGCCGGCGCGCTCGTGCTGCACCTCGAAGCCGGCGTTGCCTGTCTCGCTCGCCGTCGTCCACGTCAGGCGCGCGCCGCCCGCGACGGCCTGCGCTTCGAACGCCGTCAGTTCGACGGGCAAGACGGCACCCGACGCCAGTTCGTTGCCCTGCGAGTCGTAGCGGATAGCGAAGATGTCCGGGCTGGACTCCGGCTCAAGGCCAAGGCCATCGCCCGGAGGGCCATCGCGCGGTTCGGTGCGCACGCTCTGCCACACCACGACGGTGCCGAGGTCGACGCGGTCGAGCGACGGGTTCTGCGCGGCCGGGTCCGACTGGTTGGCATCGGCCGCCGTGCCGTCCTGGGTGCCGGTGGCCAGGAAGCGGTCGACCTGCACGTCGGACGGGCTGCTGTTGTCGACGCTGACGATCGAGAAATCGCCGTCGCTGTCCATCGCCGTGGCGGGACGGTACTGCGTGAACGTGTTGGAGTTGACCGACACTTGGCCGCCTTGAGCCTGGTCGCTGCTGTTGTAGCGCCGGAACGAGACGCCGCTGCCGCCCACATCCTGCTGCGCCACGACGTAGTCTCCGTCGGCGTCCATCGCCACGCCGACTTCGCCGTCGCCGTCGCTGGGCAGAGTGGTCACGTTGGTGCTGAACGCGCCGACCGGCTGCCGCTCCGACGAGAGCAAGCTGCCGGCGCGCACCACGACGACGTAGTCGCCGTCGGCGTCCATCGCGACCGTGGGCGGCTCGTAGGTGCCGCCGCTGCCCCTGCTTTGGTAGACCGCGCCGTTGAGGGGGTAGGAGTCGTTCGCGTTCGGGTCGATCGTTCCGTCGGGCCGGCGGTGGTAGGCGACGGCTCCGACCGAGGAATTGGCGTTGCTCACCGCTACGACGAGGTCTCCGTCGGCGTCCATCGCGATGCTGGGACGCGACCAAGCCGCGGAGAAGGGCGCTGCTATGACGGCGTCTCCGGTCGTGACGGCGCCCGAAAGGTCATCCACCGTACCGAGCGGCGTGCCGTCGGCGGCGAAGCGTCGCACCTCGACGCTATTCTGGTCGGAGTCCTTCCACGCCACGGCGAAGTCGCCGTTGTCCTCCATCGCTACGGCGGGAAGAATCTGGTTGCCCGTCGCCTCGTCGTTGACGCGAAACTCGGTGCCCACCGGCGAGCCGGTCTGGTCGAAGCGCTGGGCGTAGATGCCCGTCTCGTCGCCGTCGGGCGACTCCCACACGACGACGAAGCGGCCGTCGGCGGCCAGCGCCACGTCGGGGTTGGTCTGGCTGCCGGACTGGTTCGTGTTGACGAGGATCTCGTTGCCCGCCGTCGGGGGCCCCCCCGTCTGGGCGCGTAGCACGGCGGTGGGCAGTGGAGCAGCGGGCAGGGCGGCGAGCGCTCCGGCCCCAAGTCCGGCGATGGCGAGGGTGCGGCGGGCGCGGGCAGACAGGCGCTTGCGGTAGCGAGGCGACATGTAAAAGAGGGTGTAGATGGTTGCAAGCAAAAACGATCGGATGCTTGCTCGTGTGTAAATGCGCCATTTCGCGCCGCATTGCGACACGCCGGTCGGAATTTTTTCGGCAGACTACCCTCTCGGTTCGGCGCTCCCGCCCAGCATTCCGAAACAGGTGAGGCGTCTGCGGGGTGCTGGGTGGCATGACCCCGACCGTCCACGCTCACCGCTACGTCACACCGCTGCGCGAGGGCGGCTCGCTACCCGCGCTCGTGGAGACGCGACGGCGGTCTCTTCGTCGTCAAGTTCAGGGGCGCCGGGCAGGGCGCGCGGGCGCTCGTCGCCGAGATCATCGTCGGGCGGATGGCGCAGCGTGCTGGGGCTGCCGATGCCCGACGTGGCGCTGGTCGATCTGGACGCGCAGTTTGGACGAGCCGAGCCGGACGCGGAGATTCAGGATATCTTGCGCGCGAGCCACGGACTGAACGTCGGCTTGGCGTTCATCGACGGGGCGTTTCCGTTCGACCCACTGGCCCACGCCGATCTCGTCACGCCGCGCCTGGCATCTGAGATCGTCTGGCTCGACGCGCTCACGACCAACATCGACCGGACGGCTCGCAACCCGAACCTGCTCGTCGCTCCATCAGGCGGCGGCCCACAGGTCTGGCTGATCGACCACGGCGCGGCGCTCTACTTCCACCACGACTGGGCAAGTACCGACGAGACGCGGATGCGGACGCCGTTCGCTGCCATCAAAGACCACATCCTGCTGCCGCTCGCCACCGAGATCGAGTCGGCCGACGCGCGCCTCGCTCCGCTGCTCACGCCCGACATAATTGGTGACGTTCTGGCCGACGTGCCGGACGAGTTGCTGATGCACGCGCCCGAGGGTAGGACGCCGCCGTTCGCGACTGCTGGTGAGGCGCGGTCGGCCTATGCGCGTTACTTCGAGACGCGCCTGTCGCTGCCGCGCGCGTGGGTCGCCGAGGCTGCCAACGCGCACGCCGCTGGGCCGGATCGAACCGAGAAAGCGTACCGCCGCTGATGGATCAGACCTCTGCCCTCGTCGCCTACGACTACGCGCTCGTCCGCGCCGTCCACGTGCCGACGGGCGACGGCGTGACGGTCGGCGCGATCCTGAGTTGCCGGCAGCGGCGCTTTCTCGACTGCGCGCTCGTCCCGCTCGCCGATCCGCCGCTCTACGCCGACGCCGAGTTGCTGCAACGCGCGCTCGACGCCTTACGCAAAGTGGTCGACGGCGGACCGGATGCGGCGCCGATCGGTCTGCTCCCGCCGTCCGAGCGCTTCCACTGGCTTACGGCAGCGCGATCGACGGTTTTGCAGCCCTCGCCCGTCCGCACCGGCATCACGCGCGACCCGGCGGCGACACTGGCAGAGATCGCGCGCAGCCTAGCCTAACGAGATCGCGTCGCCGGGATCGTGACTTCGAACAGGCCGGTCGCCTCGGACAGCGTGAGCGTGGCGGTGTCGCCGTCTCCGGTGAAGCGGAGCGTTAAGTCGTAGAGGTGGTTGGCGGCGAACTCGTCGTAGTCCATCCGAAACGTCCGCTCGTCGGCCCAATAACCGCGCGCGGCCAGCGGCAACCCAAACCGGCTCGAAGGCGAGATGCGATAGCGCCCGTCCAGGCCGACCGTCGTCACACGCTCGCCAAACTCGTCCGACCGGGCGACGGCTAAGCCCAGACGAAACGTGGCGGTGTCGGCGTCCGCAGAAGTCCAGCTGAACGTGCGTCAGGCCGACTTCGTTGGGCGCCAAGTCGTAGCGCACGCCCGACACGGTGCGCGCCAACGGAGAGATCGGCGAGGACCGGCCGGGCGGCGGCTCAGCAGCAGCGGCGGCGACCTGAGCTTGCAAGGCAGCAAACGCTTGCGGGTCTGGCGGAAGGATGCGCTTTTGAGAGACGGCATCGACGATGAAGCCGCCCAGCGCGCCCGGATCGAAGCCGCTGCCGATCATCACCACGACCAGATCGCGGTCGGGCCAGACGACGAGCCGCTGCCCGCCGCGCCCGCGCCCTTCGTAGAGTCCGGGCACGCTGTTCGGAATCCACCAGCGGTAGCCGTAGCCCTCGTCGCCGTCGGCTACCTGCTGCGTCGTCGCCTGGTCGATCCACGCCTGAGAAACGATACGCGTGCCGTTCCACTCGCCGCGTTGCAGAAACAGTTGTCCGATCTTGGCCAGGTCGAGCGGGCGGATGAACAGGTCGCCCCAGCCTGTGTTGTTGCCTTGGGGATCGGCGGGCCAGATCACGTCGCCGATGCCCAGCGGGCCGAACAGGTGGGCGCGGGCGTAGTCGTGCATCGTCTGCCCGGTCGCCTGCGTCACGACGGCCGACAGGAGCTGCGACGCGCCCGAGCAGTACGCGAAGTGCTCGCCCGGCTCGTGGAGCAGCGGCTGGGCCAGCATGAACCGCACGGCGTCGGGCGCGGTCCGCATCGCGTCGAGTTGCGCCTCTCCCCCTCCAAAGTCCGAGCAGAAGCCCGACGTCATCGTGAGCAGGTGCTTCAGCGTCAGCCGCTCCATCCGCCCGCCCGACGACGCAAACGGCACACCTGGAAAGAACGACACGACCGGCGCGTCGACGCTTGGGATCTCGCCCCGATCGATGGCGATGCCGACGAGCGTCGACGTGATGCTCTTGGTGACCGACGCCACGTCGTGCCCAACGTCGGACGTGTACGGGTAGAAATCGGCGGACAGTACAGGCTCGCCTCGGCGCAGAATCGACACGTGGTGCAGGTTGATCGGCTCGCTCCGGACGTGGCGGATCAGGTCGGCCAGCGGAGCGGACCGAACGCCCAACCGCTCAGGGGCGTCGTCAGCGGTGCGTGGCAGGTCGGTAGGCGAGGCAGCCGGAGCGCACGCAGAAGCGACTAGCACAGCGAGCAGGAACAGGCGATACATGGCGGGCAGAGGGTTGGAGGCGCTATCGGACGCGGACGTGGGTGACGACGGTGTCGGAGGCGATGGCGACCGAAGCGGCGTCCCACTTGGGCGGGCCGAACATGCCGCGTGCCCCATTCGAGAAGCCGTACGGCTCGCTGGGAATGCCAAAAAGTCCGCGCTCCATTTCGCCGTCTCCGTCCGCGTCGTGGAACGCGGCGACGGCGTAGCGGCCGGGCGCGAGGCCTCCCACCGTCCACACGGCCTGCCCGTCCTGAATCTCTAAAACGGCGGCGTCCAGCGAGGCAATCGTGAACGTGGAATCGGAGTCGAACAGGGCGACTCGGACGGACCCTGCGTCGCTCTTCATACCCGTCACGACGACGCGCAGCACTCCGGTAGCGGAGGGCGTCTGAGCGGTTGCGGCAAGTGGTGAGACAAGCAGGGAAACAAGTAGAAACAGAAGGACGAATCGCATGGTCGAGCGGTCGAAGGTGAACAGGGAATCGCCCACGTCACGCAGCCTGAGCAACGTAACCTTCGGCGAAGCCGGGCGCAGGCGGAATCGGCGTGATCACGTCGATGAGGACGCCGTTAGGGTCGGACGTGATGAAGTGGCGCTGCCCGTGCGGCTCGTCGCGGAGGTCGACGTGCATCGGCAGCCCGGCCCGGCGCATCCGGTCGTACGCGGCATCTACGTCCTCGACTTCGACCGTCAGCACGACGCCGGACGCCGACGGCGCGCGAAAACCGGCGGGGATGCTGTCGTGTTCAGGGGCGATGAGGGCCAACTCGAAGTGGGGCGCGTTCGTCGTGCGCAGGCTGACGTACCAGTCGGACGTGAACGTTGGCTCGAACGGCAGATGCGTCGTGTAGAACCGAGTCGCTGCGGCGAGGTCGGGCGCGGCGAGGAGCGGGTAGAAACTCGTAATCGTCATTGGTCATTGAGGGCTACATCAGGAGCAACGCGGCGAGCCAGAGTACGGTGTCCACGTGCCTCGGCGATGTCGGCCGCTGTTTGCCGATCCAGACCGCGCGTCGTCCGGTCGGCCTGGGCGGCGAGCAGAACGTCGGCGGCGTCGGAGGCTCCTTCCCTGGCGGCCCACCATAACGCCGTGCTGCCGTAGCGGTCGCGCGTGTCTGCGTCGGCTCCGGATTCGAGAAGTAGGACAACCATCTCTGCGCCGTTTGCCCTGGCGGCGTGCATGAGCGGCGTCATACCGAACCGGTCGAGCGAGCGGCGGTCGGGATCGGCACCGGCGGCGATCAGGCACCGGGCGGCGTCGAATCGGCCCCAGCGTGCGGCCAGCGCCAGCGGAGTCGGTCCGGGCGTCGAGGGCGCATTGGGGTCGGTCTCGCTGGACGACAGGCGACAGATCGACGCCTCTCCGCGCAGTGCGGCGAGTGCGAGTGCGTCGGCAGACCCGGCGGGCGTGTGGTCGCGATGCCACGCCAACAGCGTGTCGGCGACGGCCCGCTGGTCTCGCTCGACGGCGTAGTCCATCGCCGAATACTCGCCCAGCCACGGGTTGGGATCGGCCGACCGGATCGCAGGGTCGACGCCGCCCGCGAGCAGCCGCCCGGCCACGTCGGGGTGCCCGTAGAGCGCGGCCAGATGCAGCGGAGTGAAGCCGCGCAGGTTCTGCTTGTTGGGATCGGCTCCGGTGGACAGGAGCGCATCGGTCGAGGACTGGCTGCCGCCGCGCGCGGCCTGGTGCAGGGGCGAGGCTTCGTCCAGTTCTACGCGGCCCATATCCGCATCGGCTCCGGCGTCGAGCAGCAGGCGCACGACTCCCGCGTGGTCGAGCCGGGCGGCCAGCGTCAGCGCGGGATAACGAGCTTCGTTCGAAGCGCCGGGATCGACGCCGCCGGCGAGCAGGGCGCGGATGGCTGATTCGTCGCCAGCGATGGCCGCGCGGGCGAGGGCAAGGCCCCCAGCAGCGTGGGGCGATGCGTCCGTTCGTAGCGGGCGAGGACTGCGCCCATGCCGTCGCGATTGCCGCCCTCGAGCGCCCAGTCGAACGCCGCATAGCCCACGTCGTTGCGGCGGCGCACGTCGGCTCCGGCGTCGATCAAAACCGACACCGCGTCCGAGTGTCCGAAATAGAGCGCGGCGTGGAGCGGCGTCGTCCCGGACGAGATGCGGCTCGTCGTCTCGACGGGCGCTCCGGTTGCCAGCAGCGCGCGCACGATGCTCGTTCGCCCGGCGCGAGCGGCGAGGTAAAGCGGCGGATCGATGGGTAACTCGGCTCCATCGCCCCAGACGAGCAGGGCATTGGCGGCAGCCAAGTCGTCGGTTTCAATGGCTTGCGTCCAGCGTGCGGCGAGTGTGTCGGCGGGCGGTGGCGTCTGGGCCTGGGCAACCAGCGGAACGAGCAGAAGGGGCAGGAAGAAGAGGCGCATGGCGGTCGGAGATCAGGAACGAGTACGGACGGGAAGCGGAGTGGTCGAGGGGCGGCGCGTCAGCCAGGCGGCGGCGATCAGGTTGGGCACCCACGACAGCCACGCCGCCCATCGGTAGGCCGGAGCGAAATCACCCAGGTGCAGGCCGACCAAAACCGGTAGCCAGAGTCGCAGGGTGACGGCCGAAAACAGGACGGCAAAACTCATCGCGGCCCACCGGCGGTGGACGGCGACGCGCCCGGCTCGGATGGCGCGGTAGGCCAGCAGGGTCGGCACGAGCAGCGCGACGCCCATTCCGGCAAATCCGACCCGAGCGACCGGGCCGCCAAAGGCGTGGGGCGACAGGTACAGCCCCGTCGCGCCGATCAGCAGCGCCGATGCGACGTAGACTTTGCCCAGCATCCGATGCCACGCGGGGCGGCGCGCCAGCAGCGAAGGAAGCAGCAGAAACGGCCCTATCGCCAGCCCGACCGCTCCGATCAGCGCGTGCGCCGCGATGCCCCACGGACGCGCGCGGAACGAGTCGGCCAGCACGTCGACGTACATCGGCTCGCCCAGCAGCCCATACGCTACGCCGTAGCCCGCCACGCCGACCGAGAGCAGCGCGCCCAGCCGCCACATCCACCGAGACCTCAGCGGACGCACCCGGCTCACTGCGCCCCGTAGGTGCGTCCCTGGACCAGACCGCTCGGATTGGCGGTCGTATTCCGGAAGGTGATCGGGACGCCGTCGCACGCGCTGTCGACGCAGTTGGCGAGCACGTCGATGTGGAGGTGAGGCTCGGTCGAAAAGCCCGTATTTCCACTGTAGCCGATCGTGTCGCCCTGCGCTACGCGCGCGCCCTGCTCGACGGTCACGCCGTTTCGGGTAAAGTGGAGGTAGCGTCCATAGGTGCCGTCGTCGTGGAGGATCAGGACCCCGTTTACGTTGCTGCGGACGCGGTTACCGTCTTCGTGGACGGCGACGGTCGTGTCGACGACTCCGCCGCGCATCGCCACGACGACCGAGCCGGTCGGCATCCGCCAGTCGTAGGCGAACCGCTCCATCTCGGATTGATGGCTGAACGATCCGCAATTGCCCTGGAGTACGAAGTAGGATCGCCCTGCCGGATAGGGCAGCACGTAGGCGGACGATTGCCAGTCGGGATAGGCGATGGAAACACACGCCGCGCCAATCGGCTCGCCGAGAATGGGAGTTTCGCTGTCGCAGCCTGCGAGCAGGAAGAGGGCAAAGAGGCAGACGACGCGGCTCATCGGTCCGCATAGGGTTTGGCTTGGTAACGCTGCCCCTGAATCAGCGTCAGATGCGACGGAGACGCATTGCCGAAACTCATAGGCGACGAGTCGTACGGATAGGCATAGCCGCCGCTCGTGACGACGAAGTGCAGGTGCGGATAACCTGCCAGCCCCGTATTTCCGCTGCGCCCGAGCGTATCGCCGCGCACGACCTGGTCACCGACCGACACGTCTGCCCCACCGCGTGTCAGGTGCATGTACTGCCCGAACGTATCGTCGCCGTGATCGACGACTACGAGGTTGTTGTTGCTCTGGTCACCGTCGACGCCGTCCTCCTTGACGTGTACGACGCGGCCCGCTCGTGACGCCGTGACGATCTCGCCGATCTGCATGTCGAAGTCGTACGCGTAACGGTCGGCAAAGTCCGGGCCGTGGTAACTCGACGAGCAGTTACCCAGGTTCATCCGATACTCGACGCCGACTGGGTAGGGCAGCACGTACGGCGTTTCGGCGAGCGAGGGATACGAGCGTCCGTCGCAGCCGACGCCTTGGAAACTCTGGCCCAGGGGCGGCTCGGAATCGGCGGCGCTACAGGCGCACAGCAGGATCAGGCTCAGGCAAATCGGATTGGCGGCAGACATGGCGGCAGAGGTAGAGGAGCCGCTAACGTCGCCCTTTCTACGCGCCCTGTCGCCCCGAAACCGGAAGTGGGACCGCCGGCACGCCCTCTCCCGCCGCTCCATCGCCCGAAAATGCTACGTCGAGCGGTGCGTGCCCGGCTCTTCGGAAGGCGCTAGGCGTCGTCTCGGCGTGCTGCTTGAACGCGCGATGGAACGCCGACTTGGAGTTGAAGCCGGAGCGGTAGGCGATGTCGAGAACGGTTGCCTGGGATTCGTCGAGCAGCAGCCGCTGCGCATGCGCCACACGGAGCCGACCGACTACGTCGTAGAAGCCCCCGCCCAGACGCGAGCCGAGTACGCGGGATACGTCGCGCGCTGGTTCGCGGACGGCGTCGGCGAGAGTCTCGGCGGTCAGTTCGGGGTCGAGGTAGCGCTGATCGGCCCAGAGCACGTCGCGCAACTTCGCGGCGAGGCGGGCATCGGCCTGCTCAGCGAGTGGGTCGGCCGGCGGAGGCGGGGTAGGAAGCGGCGGCAACCGGCGCAGTCCGCTCCACGCTGCGTAGACGCCAAACGCCAGCAGCGATCCGACCGACACCACTTCGCACGCCAGAGCAACCGCGCGGGGAGCGCCGCCCAGGTGGGCTACCCACGCCGTCATACTGAACGTCCAGTGGAGGACGAAGACGCTCCACAATCGCCCGCCGACACGTCGGATGGGTGAGGCCAGATCGGACACGTCGCGCCGAGCCCCGCGAAAGCACGCTGCGGCGACGGCGTTGAGGGCGAGCAGGTAGAGCACCTCCGCCGACAGCGGAAGCACGCGGTCGCCGCTCCACCACAGGGCAACGGGCGCGCACACGGCGAGGGCAACGAGAGCGGGCCACACGACGTGCGCGTCTCTCCTCACCAAAGGTCCGCCCGTCCGCGCCCGGCGCGCCGCCAGCGCCACGAGCGGCGGCGAAAGCGCGAAAAGCCCCAGGGCCGCCACGTTTCCGGCATCCGAACGCAAGAGCGACAGCGCCTCGACCGACCACGCCAGCGCACGCACGCACAGCAGCGCGTTGACGGCCAGCAAGCAGGCCAACGCTCGCGAGGCTCCGGGGCGAGATACCAGGGCCGACGCCCCCAGCCCGAGGGTCGAAGCCGTAGCGATGAGCAGCAGGTCGAAGGCAGTCATGTCCTTAGAATCGGCGCAATCGCCCGACGTGTCAAGGCGAAACGGACGCCGAGAGCAAGTCGTTGGTGAACAGCGGCGCCACATCGGGCACGTCCACGCGCTGTCCGTCCCGGTCCACGATCAGGCCGCGCTCCGCGATCCAGCCGATGAACGTCTGCCACACGCTGGCGCTCATCTCTCCCCACGGCCGCCCCCCATCGGTGTAGTATGGAGCGATGACCCGCTGACTCTCGCGAACGAACTCCGCATCGTCCAGCGTCGGATGGGCGGCCTCTCGCACGAGCAGATCGGCAGCGGCGACGGGATCGGCGGCGGCCAGTTCGAAGCCGCGCCGGGAGGCGGCGAGGAACGCGCGCAGAGAGGCCGCCTTTTGGTCGATTGTGCGTTCGTGAGCGACCAGGACGGGGCTGTATCCATAGGGAATGCCATAGTCGGCGAGCAGGAACCGGTGCAGCGCAATCCCGTCGCGATCCGCCTCGACGCCCTCCCACGGGTCGAAAATCCACGTCGCGTCTGCTGAACCGCTGAGCAGCGTATCCCAGATGCCCAGTTTGGGCGGATAGCTGACTCGAACGTCACCCGTCCCGCCGTCTTCCCGCACCATCGCCCGCACGATGGCATCTTCGAAGCGCGCCTGGTACGAGGCGTAAACTCGGCCGTCGAGCGCGGCCGGGCGGTCGATGCCGCTGCGCTGGAGCGTCACGACGGCGCTCGCGTCGCGCGCAAGAACAGCAGCAACGGCGACGAGTGGGACCGCTGACTCGGCGGTGCGGTAGCTGAGCACGCTTTCGGAGGGCGCAAGGGCGACATCCGCTTTCCCCTCGGCTACTTTGCGCGCGGGCGTCGCCGCGTAGTCGTCGTCGCCGGGATGCGCGATCCGCACGTCCAGCCCGGCGTCGCGGTACCAGCCGTTGGCCTGGGCCACATAGAAGCCGGTATGATTGGTATTGGGCGTCCAGTCGAGGGCGAGGGTGAGCGCAGCAGGGTCGATCATGAAGTCGGAAAGAGGTTCTGATAGTCGGCATGAGACGGGCGGAAGCGGCCCGTGCTCCCGTCCACGTACGAGGAATCTTTTGCCGCGCACTGCTCAGTGGGCGGCGCTCCGTTCTGCTCTTCGCGCCGGAACGCGCGCCTGAAGCGGCGGAACGCGCTTTGCCCGGCCAGTATGCAACGCAACTGCCCGCTCGTGTCCGACGCCATCCCCATCACGCAAACGCTGCTAGGCGAGGCCGAGCGCGCCGCCGTCCTGGCCCCCCTCGAGACAGGGTGGCTCGTGCAAGGTCCGCACGTCGCCGCGTTCGAGCAAAAGTTCTCGAGCTTCACCGGTGCGGCTCACGCGCTGGCAACGACTTCGTGCTCGACCGCCCTCCACGCCGTCCTGTCTGCGCTGGGCATCGGCCCGGGCGACGACGTGATCGTGCCCGCCTTCACGTGGGTCGCGACCGCTCACGCCGCCGAGCACCTGGGCGCACGCGCCGTCTTCGTCGACGTAGATCCCGACACGTTCAACCTCGACCCGACCCGACTCGAATCCGTCATCACCTCCCAAACGCGCGCCGTCGTGCCGGTCCACCTGTTCGGACTGCCCGCCGACATGGATACCGTTCTGTCGTTCGCGCGTCGCCACGACCTGTTCGTAGTCGAGGACGCCGCGTGCGGGTTTGGGACGACGTACCGTGGCCAGCACGTCGGCGCGCTGGGCGATGCGGGCTGCTTCAGCTTCCACCCGCGCAAGGCCATCACGACCGGCGAGGGCGGCATGGTGACGACGAACGATGCGGGTCTGGCCGAGCGCGTCGCCTCCCTGCGCAACCACGGTGCAGGCGGCTCAGGCTTTGGCGACTTTCCGCATCTCGGCTTCAACTTTCGCATGACCGACCTGCAAGGCGCACTCGGATCGACGCAGATGGACCGCGCAGAGGAGATCCTATCGGGCAGGCTCAAGGCCGCCGCACGCTACGACGCACTTCTGGCAGGCTTCGACTGGCTGAGGCTCCCGTCGGCTCCGGCTCACGTGGGGCACAGCTACCAGTCCTACGTGACGCGCCTGCTGGGCGACGACACGCCCACTGTGCGCACCCTCCGAGACGCCGTCATGGCCGACCTCGACGCGCAAGGCATCGCCACGCGGCAGGGCACGCACGCCGTCCCCACGCTGGGTTACTACTCAAGAAAGTACGGCTACGACGTGCGCGACTTCCCCGGTGCCCATCTGTCCGAGTCCGCCTCGCTCGCCCTCCCGCTCTTCCCCACGATAACCGAAGCGCAGCAAGTCCGCGTCGCCGACGCGCTGCTGCGCGCTCACTCCCAGCACCACCGCCCTCTCGCTCACGCAACCGCCTGACCCCATGACCGACCAGACCATCTTCATTACGGGAGGCGCAGGCTTCATCGGCTCGTCGCTGATCGGGCGGCTCGTCGACGCCAACCGCGTCGTCGTCTACGACAACCTGACGCGCAACGCCCTCAAAACGCGGCCCTATCACGACCACCCCAACCTGACGGTCATCAAAGGCGATATCCTCGACCCAGACCACCTGACCGCGTCGATGCAGGGTGCCGACATCGTCGTCCACTGCGCCGCCATCGCCGGAGTCGACAGCGTACTCGTTCGGCCCGTCACGACGATGCAGGTCGACATGATCGGGACGGCCAACGTGCTCGAAGCCGCGTCGAAGCTCCAACACTGCTCGCGCGTGGTGTGCTTCTCGACGAGCGAGGTGTTCGGTAGCAACGCGTTCCGCTCGTCCGAGGTAGACGACTGCGTGATCGGCAAAGTCGGCGAGGCGCGGTGGACGTACGCGGTCAGCAAGCTGGCGAGTGAGCACCTCGCCATCGCCTACCATCAGGAACGCGGTTTGCCGACGACCGTCGTGCGCCCGTTCAACGTCTACGGCGCCGGGCAGGTCGGCGAGGGCGCGCTGCGCACGTTCATCCGCAAGGCCATCAAGAACGAAACCATCGAAGTGCACGGCGACGGGACGCAGATCCGCGCGTGGTGCCACCTGGACGACATGGTCGACGGCGTGCTGCTGGCGATGGAGCACCCTGCCGCAGTTGGCGAGTCGTTCAACATCGGCAACCAGCGCGCCGTAACGACGATCTATGGGCTGGCATCGACGGTCGTCCGTGTGCTCGACTCGCGCTCCAGAATCGTGTTCGCGCCCAAGGACTACGCCGACGTGGAGCTTCGCATCCCCTCGGTGGAAAAGGCCGCCGAATTGCTCGGCTTCCGCGCCAAGGTCGACCTCGAGGAAGGAATCGCCCGCGCTGCTCGCTACTATGCTGCCCAAGACGCCCTCGCCAAGAGCGGAGACGGAATGCGCGTTGGGGTGCCGGTCTCTGACGGCGTGATCTGAGCAGGGCGATCCGCGGATCGCCCCTACGACGGTGTTATCGATGACTGATTTGCTTTCCTCTTTGCGTGTGCTGTGGCGCTACTGCCGCGCCGACGTGGACGCGCGCTGGCACCGCACGCTGCCGCTGGGGGACTATGTCGTCGATCGGTGGGAAAAAGCGCGGCTTCTGGGCTGGGGCGAAGGCGCGTCGGTCTACGACAACGTCCTCGTCTTGGGAGACGTGTCGGTCGGTTCGAACACGTGGATCGGCCCCAACACGATCCTCGACGGCAGCGGAGGCTTGACCATCGGTGCGTGGTGCAACGTATCGGCCGGAGCGCAGATCTACACGCACGACACGGTCCAGCACGTGCTTTCGGGCGGCGAGGCCATTGCCGAGCGCGCACCGACGACGATCGGCGACCGCGTCTACCTCGGTCCAAATTCCATCGTGTCGAAAGGCGTCACCATCGGCGACGGCTGCGTAATCGGTGCCAACAGTCTGGTGACACGCGACATCCCCGCCCACAGCAAAGCCTGGGGCACGCCCGCCCGCGTTGTTGGGCCGGCACGACAGCCCGCCGCCTCGTGATTGCCATCGTCGACTATGGGCTGGGCAACCTGCGCTCGATCTGGAATATGATGCGCCGCATCGGAGCGGATGCGGTCGTGACGAGCGATCCAGTTCACATCCAGTCCGCCGACAAGTTGATTCTGCCAGGCGTCGGTGCGTGGGATGCCGGAGTGCGCGGACTCGACGCATCGGGCCTGCGTGAGGTGCTCGACCGCAAAGTCCTGGAGGAGCAAACGCCCGTCCTGGGCATCTGCCTGGGGATGCAACTGCTCTGCCGCCGGAGTGAGGAAGGCACATTGCCCGGCCTAGGCTGGATTGACGCAGACGTAGTCCGCTTCGATGCATCGCTGGCCGACCAAGGCCTGAAAGTGCCGCACATGGGGTGGAACGAAGTCGATGTAACGCGACCGCATCCGCTTTTCCATTCCCGAGCCGACGATCCGGCCTACTACTTCGTCCATAGCTACCACGCCCGCTGCGACGACACGTCCGACGTGCTCGGATGGACGACGCACGGCACACGCTTCCCCGCCGCCATCGCACGCGGAAACGTCATAGGCGCGCAATTCCACCCCGAGAAGAGCCACCGCCACGGCATGGTTTTGCTGCGTGGCTTCGCGGCGATGGGGACACCTGTGCTAGTCGAACATCCGTGATGCTGCGCACCCGCGTCATGCCCTGCCTGCTGCTGCGCGGATCGGCGCTGGTGAAAACGGTGCGGTTTAGGGATGCCAGTTACGTCGGTGATCCGGTCAACACGGTACGCATCTTCAACGAGAAGGAAGTGGACGAACTTCTCTTGCTCGACATCTCGGCCACTCCCGGCGGCAAGCCGCCGCGCTTCGAGTTGATCGAGGAGATCGCGGGCGAATGCTTCATGCCGGTCTGCTACGGCGGCGGTATCACGTCGGTCGATCAGATGCGGCGAATCTTGCAGAGCGGCGTCGAGAAGGTCGCGCTCAACACCGCTTCCCTCGCCGATCCGACACTGCTGCGCCGAGCCGCGGACGCGTTTGGAAGCCAGTGCATCGTCGCCTCGCTCGACGTGAAGCGCAGCCGGTGGCGGGGCGAGCGTGTGTTTTCGCGCTGTGGACGTGAGCGAACGGCTCTCAGCCCCGTCCACGCAGCCCGACAAGCCGAAGCACAGGGCGCGGGCGAGATCCTGCTGACGAGTATGGATCGCGACGGCACGATGAGCGGCTATGACCTCGACTTGGTGCGCCGGGTATCCGAAGCGGTATCGATTCCTGTCGTGGCGAATGGCGGCGCGGGCGAGATAGAACATTTTCGCGAGGCCGTCGATGCCGGAGCGTCTGCCGTCGCAGCGGGCAGCATGGTCGTGTATCAGGGGCCGCACCGGGCCGTGATGATCTCGTTTCCGCCACGCGACGAGTTGAAGCGGGTGTTGGGATAGCGGAACGAGGAGAGGAGGAGAGATGGCACGGTCTCGGCCTTTCAACTGGACACTGCTCTTCCCCCACCCGATTCGTGCTCTAGCCGCCTTCGGACAGAACATCTTTCCGCATGGAAACACTCGTCGCTCCGCCGCCTGCCGCCCCCGCCACGCCTGGCACCTCATCGGGCAACTGGCAACCGCCTCGCCTCGACGTGCGCCGCTGCGCACGCTGCCTCTACGACGAGCACACGCCCGGATCGAAACTGGATGACGGCGACGTATGCGCCTACTGCCGCATCCACGATGATCTGTCATCGGAGTACCCGCTCGGCGACGCGGGACAGGCCTACCTCGACCAACTCGCCGCTCGCATCAAACGCGACGGCAGGCGCAACACGTATGACGTGGTCGTCGGCGTGAGCGGCGGATGCGACTCGTCGTATCTGCTCTACAAGACCGTGCAGATGGGCTTGCGCCCGCTGGCGGTTCATTTCGACAACACGTGGAACTCGGCGACGGCCGTAGAGAACATCCGCAACGTCTTCGAGCGCTCTCGATGTCGACCTCTACACGCACGTCGTCGACAACGAGGAGTACGACGATATTCTGCGTGCCTTTCTGCGAGCAGGCGTCCCCGACATCGAGACACCTACCGACATCGGCTTGGCGGCGACGCTCTACCAGGCCGCCGAGAAGCACGGTGTCAAGCACATCTTCAACGGCCACAGTTTTCGGACCGAAGGCATCACACCGCTGGGCTGGATCTACATGGACGGCAAGTACATCCAGTCGGTCGTCAAGCGGTTCGGCGGTGGGCGCAGATTGAAGACGTTTCCCAACCTGTGGATGCACAATCAGTTGCGCTGGCAGGCCGTGAGGGGCATCGAGCGTCACCGCCCGCTGTGGCACATGGAATACCCCAAGGAAGAGGTCAAGCGATTTTTGACCGACGAGTTCGGGTGGAAGTGGTACGGCGGACACCACCTCGAAAACCGGCTGACGGCGTTCTACCACAGCTACTTCATGCCGCGCCGCTACGGCATCGACCAGCGCGTGACGGGCTACGCGGCGCACGTGCGGTCGGGGCAGATGACGCACGCCGAAGGCCTCGCCGAGCTATCCGAACCGCCATACCTGGAGCCGGAGATGGTCGAACTGGTCCGCAAGCGCTTGGGCTTCTCGTCTGATGAGTTCGAATCGCTGATGGACGCGCCTAAACGCTCGTGGCGCGACTTCAAGACGTACAAACGCACGTTCGAGCGCCTACGCCCGTTCTACTACCTGCTCTACAAGACGAACCGGATCCCAAAGAGCTTCTACCTCAAATACACCGCGAAGGACGAAGGCTGATATCCAAGAAAATCCGCGAGCTTGGTTGCCGGTCGTTGACTTCTGCCTCCGCAGGAATGACGGTGTGGAGAGCGTTAGTGCATTCGTTTTTCGGAGAGCATGGGTTCGGGTCGGAGCCATATCTGGCCCCCAGATCAAACATCAACATGACCGGCCTCAGACGAACCGGCGGCAGAGACGCGAAGCGTGGGGCGCGTCAAAGAATCGTCCTGTTTGAGCGAGCCCGCGAACGAGCTTGGACGATTCTAGCACCCGAAGCGTAGCGTCCGCCGGTGCGACGTTACGCCTTGATCTTTTGGACCTTTTGTATCGAGACAGAAGGACGGACACACCACGAAGCACCATCTCCAACCGACATCGTACAACTGCAACGCACCCATGCGCATCCTAATCGGCACGTTCGAAATAGCCCGCCAGATCGACGACCTGGCGGCAGGCTTCCGCGCGCTTGGGCATCACGTCACGACCGTCGTCTGCGGACGCAACCCGCAGCATCCCGACCTCGCCTACGACATGGAGTTCGACATGATGGAGGCCGGGCGCCAGACGCAGCAGCTGTTCTCCGATCCACTCGGCGCGTTCGCCGCTCCACCCGAGCACCTGACCCGCGTCCGGCATCTGATCGACACGCATGATCTGTTCGTCTTCCAGTTCGGCAGCAGCCTGCTTCCGCACAACCTCGACTACAGGCTAATCCGGCAAGCAGGAAAGCGGCTGATCGCGCTGTTCGTCGGCTCGGACATTTTCGAATGGTCGAGCGCACAGCCGGTCTGCGAGCACTATGGCTACGACGTGGCCGAGATGTACTTCCACCCGCCCTACGACGACCTGGAAACACGCCTCCGCAACCTGCGAGAAGCCGAGCGCTGGGCCGACGCTGTCTGCTGGGTGCCGCACTTCGCTGCCCTCGCCATTCGGCCCGCCCACAACATCTACCTGGCGATGCGGATGGACGCGTTCACCCAACACGTTCCCGCTCGCGAGAAGCCCACACTCGTCCACGCGCCGACGCGGCGGGGCTTCAAAGGTACCCAGGAGTTTCTGGACGCCCTCGACCGTCTCCAGGCGGAAGGCTATGCGTTCGATCTGCGCCTGCTCGAAGGCGTGCCGCACCGCGCCGTAGCCGAAGCGCTGCGTGACGCCGACATCTGCCTTGACGAACTCAACGCGCCCTACTACGGCGCTCTGACACTCGAAGGCATGGCGTCGGGATGCGCGGTCGTCGCCGGGAGTCATCCTGAGTACGCGCCCTACCACGCACAAGCCCCCGTCTGGAATGCGACGAAGGGAACGGCCTACGAACGCGTCAAAGCGCTGCTAAATGCGCCGGACGAGCGCATCGCTCGCGCACAATCGGGCCGCGCCTACGTCGAGGCGCATCACGACCACGTCAACGTCGCGCGCTACCTGCTCAGCCTCCTCGAACCCACTGCGACTCCTCACTACTGGCCAACCTACTTCGCTCGCCACTATGCTCTCCCCGAAGGAAACACGGTCATGGCGCGCCTGAAAGGAGTGACTACGCAGATCGCTACGCGCTTCGGTCTACCCGACGGCGTTACGCTAGCCGAACTCGATGCGCGCGGGCTCGCTGATGCAGATGCCGCACCAGCGGATCGACCCATCGCCACGTGGAGTCGCCCTGATGCCTCGATCACGGATGCGCTCTGGGGGTGGTCGCCCGCCCTAACGGAAAGCGAGCCGAAGCCCGATGCCACCGGCGAGTTGTCCGTCGTCGTGTCGCGGGCCATCGCGTTGGCCGCTCAGGGACGAGCCGACGCCGTGAGCGAGTTGTTCGCGAAGGCGGTGACACTCGTGCAGAGCCATGCCGAGTTGCAGCAGTCACCGCGCGCGTTGACGCTGCTGGGACGGCTGGCACACGACACAGGTCAGCCCGACACGGCGCGCGCGCTCTGGAAACAGGCACTCGCCCTCGAACCCTCCGACGATCTGAGGCTCGCGCTCAAAGCGCTATAGCGGTTCTCGACCTGATAGACGTAGTCCCCCAAGTCTCTCTGCTCGGGCGAGATCTATCCCCCTCAACCGAGGGGGACAGCCTGCGGTAAGGCGCATGCCGCACCGGAGGCGGGGGGTCTGCGGCTACGCCAACGCGTCCAAGAACCGCTACAGGCTGAGCCTACTTGTCGCTTTCCTTCTTGTCAAGTTCGACAAGCAGCAGGTCAAAAGTCAGCGCTTTCCCGGCCAAAGCGTGGTTGGAATCCAGCGTGATGCTCGTCTCGTCCATCGACACGATAGTCGCCGGAAGCGCACCGCCGCTTGGTAGGCCGACCTGAAGCTGCATCCCGATCTCGGGCGCGATTTCGGCAGGCACCTGACCGCGAGGAATTTGCATGATCCGCTCGTCGTCGCGCTCGCCGTACGCCTGCTCGGCGGGAATGCGGACTGTCTTCTCGTCGCCGACAGCCATCTCCCGGACGCCATAGTCGAAACCGACGATCACCTTGCCGCCGCCAATCGTGAACTCCAGCGGCTCACGCCCCTCGGACGAGTCGAAGACGGTGCCATCGTCGAGGCGGCCGGTATAATGGATGCGGACGGTGTCGCCGTCCTGAGCGATGCGCGGTTGTTCGGTCATGGAGTTGGGGGAAGAGCGGCTGTGCGCCGAAAACGCAGGGCCGCGGTGAGAATGAACAGATTGAAGGCGAGGCTAAATACGTTGGCGACGATGATCGGCCACGAGACGAGCAGGATACCGTAGACCAGCCACAGTGAGATGCCTGTCACGAGCAGCACGAACATGGGAATCGACAAATCGGCCGCCGAGCGAGTGCGCCAGACACGGATTGCCTGCGGCAAAAATGCCCCCGTCGTGCAGAGGGCAGCGGCAAAGCCGAGGAGTTCGATCAGAGCGGCGTCAGTGGGCATAGCGCGTCCGTATTCGTTGCTGCGCTGGATTGTTGCGCCGTATCGGGGTTCTCACAGCGTCTTGTGAGCGTTCGCTTCTTAGCGCAATACGCCTACCGGCATCGCGTTGGAGCCTTGTACCTGCATCCCTCGACTCCATGCGCCTCGTCATTCTGCTTGCGTTTGCTCTACCGGCTTCGGCCCAAGAGCCGATTGCGTTCCGCGTGCCTTTCGAGCGGATAGAAGCCTGCTCCGGGTTCGACAGGCCCACCGCCGCAGTAATACGAGACGCAGACACGTGGACGCGACTGCACGCAGCTTGCGCCAAGCGCTTCTCGATCGATGAGCCAACGACCGCCCATCCGGTCGATTTCGAGCGAGAGATGGTCGTCGTCGTGTATCACGGGGAGACATCCGACATCCAGCCGAACAGTGCGACGATCTCCCAGATAGAGCGTCGCCAACACGCCGTCCTCGTGTGGACGGGAAGAGATCCCGACGCGCAGATAGCAGACGAACTCGCCCAACGCCGGGCCGACGCTCGCCTGTACGATGCCCAACTGATTCCTCTACAAGACAGTCTATCGTTCGTCGAACACAGGCGGCGCATGCGGAGAGTATGCGAGCGCCGACAGACACGTATGACGAGTCCTGCCTTCATGCATCACACGTTTGTAGTCGTAATGCCGCGGATTGACCTGCCCGTAGTGTTTCCGAACGAGGCGTTTCAGCCCGATCCGTTTGCGCCTCCACTTGATAGCCATTCCCAGCCTGTTCATTGCGATTTCTGAGCGCCAAGCGAGAGGCGCACGAAAACCCCGCAGAGTACCCGAGCGCGTAGGGCTTGGGGACTACCTTTGCGCCCATGACCGACGCCCCGTTCTCCCTCCGCAGCGAAGTGCGCGCGACGCTCGTTCTGGCGGGGCCGGTCGTGATCTCGCAGATCGCGCAGGTGTCGATGGGGTTCGTCGACACGGTTATGGCTGGGCAACTGGGGCCGACGGCGCTGGCGGCGATTGGGCTGGGATCGTCTGTCAACTTCACGCTCGCGCTGATCTGCCTGGGCGTCGTGCTGGCGACGGGGCCTATGGTGTCGCAGGCGATGGGCGCGGGTGAGCCGGAGCAGGCGGCCAAAGCGGCGCGGCAGGGATTGTGGATCGCCGCAGGGCTGGGCTTGGTCTGCATCGTGCTGCTACACTTGGCCGGACCGCTGCTGTCGCGGCTGGGGCAGGAGCGCGAGGTCTACCTGCTCGCCACGGACTACCTCGAAGCCGTTGCATGGGGAATGCCCGCCTTTCTGGGGTTCGGGGCGCTGCGGGCGTTTGCCGAAGGCATCGAGCGGCCGATCCCGGTCACGATCATCGCGATCTCGGGCGTCGGCGTCAACGTGCTGGCGAACCTGGGGTTTGTGTTCGGACGCTGGGGATTGCCCGAACTGGGTGCCGTCGGAGTCGGCTGGGCGAGCACGGTGTCGTTCTGGTACCTGTTCCTGGCGATGGCCGCGTTCGTCGTCTTCAAGCCCGAGTTCGCGCGCTTCCACGTCTTCCGCTCGATCCGCCGCCCCGACCCGGCGACGCTGGGCGAGCTGGTCCGCATCGGCACGCCGATCGGCATCTCGTTTGGTATCGAGAGCGGACTGTTCGCCATCACCAACGTGCTGATGGGCATCTTGGGCGTGGCCGAGCAGGCGGCGCACAACGTCGCGCTCCAACTGGCCGCGATGACGTTTATGGTGGCCCTCGCCGTCAGCCTCGCCGGGACGGTCCGCGTCGGCAACGCCGTCGGGCGCGGAGATGCTGTCGCCGCTCGCAGAGCCGGGTGGACTGCCATTGCGATGGGAACGGCGTCGATGGTCGTTTCAGCTATCGTGTTTCTCACCTTCCCGCGCCTGCTCATCGACATCTTCCTCGACCTCGACGACGCAGCCAACACCGACGTAGTCGAGATCGCCGTTGTTCTGCTGGGCATCGCCGGGGCGTTTCAACTCGTCGACGGGCTGCAGGTCGGAGCCGCGGGAGCGCTGCGCGGACTCAAGGACACGTTTGCGCCGATGATCATCGGGCTGGTGTCCTACTGGGGCATTGGACTGACGACGGGCTACGTGCTCGCGTTTCCTCTCGAGATGGGCGCAGCGGGACTGTGGTGGGGATTGGTCGTCGGGCTGGCAAGCGCGGCAGTTGGGCTGAACCTCCGCTTCTACGGGAAGACACAGCAGCCTCTCTCTATGATGGAATCGGTCTAAACAAAGCCTACTGGCGCTCTTTGTCCCGGTCGTAGCGGAAAGCAGACGGATGCTTTACTCTATCTTCAATGAGCGTGCAGAGCAGGTGCAGAGGTATGGGTTACCTTGGCTTTGCCTCCCGTGCGCCCCCACCCCCGCCCGGAATCGCTCCTGCGCCCCGGCTCGTGCCCCGACTAACGGTCTAGTCTTCCACCCTCGCGCCTTTTCCCTCGCTCATGCAACTGTTTCCGAAGAAGGCCAACCTGCTACCGCTCGCCACACTCGGCGCTCTCGGCGTCGGCGGGCTGCTGGCCGTTCTGTTTGTCTGGTATTACTTTTCGCCCGAGTTCACCGATGTCGGCTACATGCCGGAGCAGCCCGTCGAGTACAGCCACGTGCTGCACGCTGGACAACTCGGCATGGACTGCCGCTACTGCCACAACTGGGTCGAGGTGTCGGCGCACGCCAACGTCCCCCCGACGCAGACGTGCATGAACTGCCACAACCAGATCAAGACGCAGTCGGCCAAGCTGACGCCGGTGCGCGAAAGCTGGGCCACGGGCGAGCCGATCGAGTGGGTCAAGGTCCACCACCTGGCGGACTACGCGCACTTCTCGCACGCCGTCCACGTCACCAACGGCGTCGGCTGCGAGACCTGCCATGGCAATGTCGCCGAGATGGAGGTCGTGTGGCAAGATCAGTCGCTCTCGATGGGCTGGTGCCTGGAGTGCCACCGCCAACCCGAAGTCTACCTGCGTCCCAACGACCAGATCACGACGATGGGCTACGTGCAGCCCGCCAACTTCGTCGAGCGCAACCTCGAGCGCGTCGCCGCCGAGGGCATCCAGCCGCCGACCAACTGCTCGGCCTGCCACTATTGATCTTCGGTCCGGCCTGACATCGTCTCGCCCGACGCTCGCCCCTTCTGCTCTCTCGCGGCCTAGCGCCGCCTTTCTCACCTCTCCTCGCCCATGATCGAGCTTCCGCTTCTGAGCGACTCCGACGATTCGGCCTCCTCCAGCAGCCTCTGGCGCAGCAGCGAGCACCGCGCCCGCTCAGCGGCCTTCAAACAGGTCCACGGCGACGAGTTCATGCCCGGCGCAGGCGGCGACGGCGCTCCTGCCCAAGGAGGCGGGTTCTCGAGCGGTGCCAACCGGCGTCAGTTTATCCAGCTCATGGGCGCCTCGCTGGCGCTGGCTGGTCTCACGGCCTGCCGCCGCCCCGTAGAGCACATCCTGCCCTACACGCGCAAGCCCGAGGAGGTCATCCCCGGCATTGCGCAGTACTACGCGACGGCCATGCCGCACCGCGGTCACGTGCGGCCCGTCTTGGCTGAGAGCCACGAGGGACGCCCGACCAAACTCGAAGGCAATCCCGATCACCCGTACGGCGGCGGCACGAGCGGCGTCTGGGAGCAGGCTTCGATCCTGAACCTCTACGATCCCGACCGCAGCCGACGCGTCCGCAAGGGCGGCGAGAGCGAAGCGACGTGGCAGGAGTTCGTCGCTGCCACGCGCAATCTGGCCGGACCGATCGCCGTTCTGGCCGAGCCGACCAACTCGCCGACGATGGCGCGGATGCGCGACCAACTCATCGCTCGCTTCCCCGGTAGCCGGTTCGTCACCTACCGCGCCGAGGGCAACGCTCAGGCCGCCGGTATCTACGCCGCGACCGGGCAGGCCCTGCGCCCGCTCTACGACTTCTCACAAGCGCGCACCATCCTCAGCCTCGACGCCGACTTCTTGGGGTCGATGGACGACAACGAGGGCGAGAATACGCGCACGTTTGCCGCAGGACGCAACCCGGAGAGCGGCCGGATGAGCCGCACATACGTCGTCGAGAGCACGATGTCGCCGACGGGCGGACTGGCCGATCACCGCGTTCGCATGCGAGCGAGCCACATTCCCGCATTTGCCGCTCTGGTTGCCTCGCGCATGGGAGTAGCCGTCCCCAACGCGCCGTCACTTAGCCTTGACGAAAAGCACGCCGCCATCTTGGAAGCGCTCGTCAGCGACCTGCGCGCTGGGGGCGGCGTCGTAGTTGCGGGAGCAAGTCAGCCTGCGTCGGTCCACGCGCTCGCCCAGGCGATGAACAGCGCGATGGGCGCCGCCGGAACGTCGGTCTCCTACTACCCGACCGGCGAAGGCGAAGTGCGTCCGCAGAACGACGAACTCGTCGAACTGGCCCGCGATCTGCGCGCCGGACGCTATGCGACGCTGATCGTGCTCGGAGCCAACCCAGTCTACGACGCCCCCGCCGGACTCGACTTCGCCACGGCGATGGCCGGAGCGCAGACGAGTATCCACATCGGCACGCACGTCGACGAGACGGCCAAGTTGTGCGCGTGGCACCTGCCGCGCGCCCACTACCTCGAAATGTGGGGCGACGGGCGCGCCTACGATGGCACGCTGTCGATCATCCAGCCGCTGATCGCGCCGCTCAACTTTACCGACGAGCGCCAAAACAGCGTTACAGGAGCACGCGAGCGGGTCGAGCGCAACGATGTGCACTCGGAGCTGGAGATCTTCAACCTGCTCGCTACTCGGACCGACGTGTCGGGTTACGACTTGGTGCGCGAGACGTGGCGCGGCGTCATCGGCGGCAACTTCGAAGAAGGCTGGCGCAAGGCCCTCCACGACGGTTACCTCGAAGGATCGACTGCGTCGCCTGTCGCAGCGTCGGCTTCGTTCTCGGGTCAGATTCCGCAGCCGCTCGCCACGCCGCTCGAACTGCACGTGGGGATGGACCCCAAACTCCTCGCCGGCGAGTTCAGCAACAACTCGTGGATGCTCGAACTGCCCTACGCAGTCAGCAAGCTGGTCTGGGACAACGTCGCCGTGATGAGCCGCCAGACGGCTGCCGACCTGGGCGTGGGCGTCGACTACGAAACCGGGCGCTTCGAAGCGTCGACTGTCGCGCTGCAGACTGCCGACGGCACCGCTACGCTTCCCATCTGGATCCAGCCGGGCCAGCCGGACGGTCAGATTTCGGTCACGATGGGCTGGGGCCGCGATCTGTTCTCGGATCGCACGCTCGAAGACGACCACTGGTACGACTTCTTCGACACGCGCGACCGCAGCGACGTGTATCTCAATGGGCCGATCACCAACGGCGTCGGCGTCCGCACCGCGCACCTTCGCCCGTCGACGTACGCGAGCATCATGCCCGTCGAAGCTGCTAACGCAGGTGACGACTACACGCTCGTCTCGACCCAAGAGCACGGCACGATGATCGACCGCGCGCTCGTGATCGAGACGACGTACGACGACTACCTCACAGATCCCGAGTTCGCGCGCGAATCGCAGCCGCTCGTTCCGGGCGACGAAACCGGTCTCTGGGAAGACGCCGATCCGCTCTGGGGCGAGGACCGCCATCCGTCCAGCCAGGACTTCTTCAAGGACAACCCCTACTACCGCAACCAGTGGGGCATGACGGTCGACTTGACAAGTTGCACAGGCTGCTCGGCGTGCGTGATCGCGTGCCAGGCCGAAAACAACATCCAAGTCGTTGGCAAGGACCAAGTCGGCAAGGGTCGCGAGATGCACTGGCTGCGCATCGACCGCTACTACATCGGCGAGGACGAGGACGACCCGCGCATGGCGTTCCAGTACCTGACGTGCGTGCACTGCGAGAACGCGCCGTGCGAGGCCGTCTGCCCGGTCGCCGCGACGGTTCACTCGCCCGACGGCACGAACCAGATGGTCTACAACCGCTGCATCGGCACGCGGTACTGCTCGAACAACTGCCCCTACAAGGTCCGCCGCTACAACTGGTACAACTGGACCAAGACGCTGCCGGTCGAGGCGCAGATGCAGCAGAACCCGAACGTGACGGTGCGTTTCCGCGGCGTGATGGAAAAGTGCTCGTACTGCGTCCAGCGCATCCGCGAGGCCAATCAGCAGTCGAACGTCGAGGACCGCAACATCCGCGACGGCGAGGTCAAGACGGCCTGCCAGCAGGCGTGCGCCGCCGGTGCCATCGTGTTTGGCGACCTGGCCGATCCCAACTCGGCGGTCTCGCAGTCCAAGCAGAACCCGCGCCGCTACGAGCTACTCGCCGAGCTGGGCGTCAAGCCGCGGACGAGCTATCTGGGACGCGTCGTCAACCCACACGCCGACATTCCGGTCGAGCTGGCGACGACCAAGTACAAGGTCGCCTACGAGAGCTTCCACGCCGATCAGCACCAAATGGGCGGCGAAGACGCTGGCGCCCACGGCCCAGGCGGTCACGACGGCGACTGACCCGGACTCGACGCTTCTCCTCTGATTTACCCTGGCGCTCTGGCGCCTCCAACTCCCCTCCCGCGTGGCCGCACACACACCGCAGCACACCACTCTGGCCAACCGGACCGACTACGACGTCGATCCGCCGCTCGTAACGGGCGGTCTGGGCTATCGCGACATCACCGATCTGGTGTCGGGCCACACCGAGCGCAAGACGCCGCTGGGTTGGTGGCTCGCGTTCGGCGTCGCCAACCTGCTGCTGGGCCTGCTGGGCCTGTCGCTGGCCTACCAGATCTGGAACGGCGTCGGTGTGTGGGGCAACAACATTCCGGTCGGCTGGGGCTGGCCGATCGTCAACTTCGTGTGGTGGGTCGGTATCGGCCACGCCGGAACGCTGATCTCGGCTGTCCTCTTCCTGTTTCGGCAAAAGTGGCGCACGCTCAATCAACCGCACGGCCGAGGCGATGACGATCTTCGCCGTCATGTGCGCTCTGGTCTTTCCGACCTTCCACGTCGGGCGCGTGTGGGTGATCTTCTGGACGCTGCCCATTCCCAACCAGATGGAGATGTGGCCGCAGTTTAAAAGCCCGCTGCTGTGGGACGTGTTCGCGGTTTCGAGCTACTTCATCGTCTCGCTCACGTTCTGGTACGTCGGTCTCATCCCCGACATCGCCACGATCCGCGACCGCGCGGCGCAGCAGGGCAAGATCTGGAAAGCGCGTCTGCTGGCGTTTCTCTCGCTGGGCTGGACGGGCGCCAACCGTCACTGGCGCAATTACGAGAAGGCGTACATGATCTTGGCCGGACTCGCCACGCCTCTGGTCCTCTCGGTCCACTCTGTCGTGTCGTTCGACTTTGCGGTCTCGATCATTCCGGGCTGGCACACGACGATCTTTCCGCCCTATTTCGTCGCCGGAGCCATCTTCTCGGGCTTTGCGATGGTGGTGACGCTGATGGTCGTCGTCCGCAAGATCTACAACTTGAAGGACCTCATCACGCTGGACCACTTAGAGAAGATGAACATCGTCATCCTGCTCACGGGCACGATCGTCGGGTTCGCCTACATCACCGAGTTCTTTATGGCGTGGTACTCGACCGTCGAGTACGAGCAGTACCAGTTCTTCGGCGTCCGCATGACCGGCCCCTACGCGTGGGCGTATTGGACGATGATGTTCTGCAACTTGGTCGCGCCGCAGCTCTTCTGGTTCAAGAAGATCCGCCGGTCGATTGGCTGGATGTTCGCGCTGTCCATCGTCGTCAACATCGGGATGTGGTTCGAGCGGTTCGTGATTACGGTTACGAGCCTGCACCGCGACTTCATTCCGTCCAGTTGGGGCTACTACCAGCCGACGCTGATCGACGTGACGACGTATCTGGGCACGTTCGGACTGTTCTTCACGCTCTTCCTGCTCTTCCTGCGGTTCGTCCCGATGATCGCGATGGCCGAGGTCAAAGCGATCCTGCCCGAATCCGATCCGCACTTCTACGATCACGCCGGCGACGGACACAGCGGCGACGGCGCGCCGGGCCTGCACCCCGCACCGACCGAGGAGACCGGCGTCGAAACCGGATACACGACGGCCGCGAGCGAGACCGACGACCCGAATCCCCACGTTTGAGCCTGACCTGACATGAAAGAACTTCTTCTCGACGTCAAATCGTCGGCCTCGATCTACGACGTAGCCGCCGACGACAACACGTACGGCGTGCTGGCTGAGTACGAACACCCCGGCGCTCTGATGGAGGCGGCGCGCGGCGTCCGCGAGGCGGGCTACAACCGCTTCGACACCTACTCGCCCTTTCCCATCCACGGCATGGACGCCGCGATGGGCATGGGGCCGAGCAAGATTGGTATTTCGACGTTCGTCGGCGGCGCGACTGGGCTCCTGCTGGCGCTGTGGCTGCAGTGGTGGACCGGCGCCATCGACTATCCGCTCAACATCTCGGGCAAACCGACGTTTGCGTTCGAGCCGTCGATTCCGGTCACGTTCGAACTCACCGTCCTGCTGGCCGCCCTGGCGACCGTCGCCACGATGTTTGCCGTCAACGGCCTGCCGCGCCCGTGGAATCCGCTCTTCAACTCGAAGCACATCCACAGGGCGACCGACGACAGCTTCTTCCTTTTTGTCGCCTCGTCGGACAAACACTACCACGCCCAAGAGACCGTCGCGCTGCTCGAGAAGCTGGGCGCAACGCGCATCGAGCCGATTCACGACGCCGCGTCGTCGAGCAACATCCCCGACAGCGCCCGCCCCGCCGTGATCCCCGTCAAGAAGGTCAACTGACCCTGCCGAACCGGTCTGCCGACGCCCCAACTGCTATGAAACACCTCGCCCTTACGCTTTTCGCTGCCGTCCTGCTGGTCGGCTGCCGGGGGACCAAGTCGGAAAACACGCCGATTCACCCCAACCTGAATATGGACTTCCAAGAGAAGTTCGAGGCTCAGGAAGCAAACCCCTACTTCGCCGATAACCGCGCGATGCGGATTCCGGTCGCCGGAACGGTCGCGCGCGGCTTTTTGCGCGACGACGTGGACTTCTTTACCGGTCGCTCGTCGGACGGCCTCTACGTCGAGACGATGCCGATGGCGGTCAACGAGGTCGTGCTCGCTCGGGGCGAGGAGCGATACAACATCTACTGCTCGGTCTGCCACGGCAAGTCGGGCGACGGCAAGGGCATCATCATGGTCGGCAACGGCGGTGGCGGCTACGGCTACGCTCCGGCTCCCACCTACCACGACGAGAAGTACCTCGAAGGCGGCGAGAAGGACGAGGACGGCTACATGTACGACGTGATCACCAACGGCTTCAACTCGATGCCCGGCTACGCGCAGCAGATCACCGTGGCGGACCGCTGGGCCATTGTCGCCCACATCCGCGCTCTGCAGCGCTCGCAGCGCGCCGACGGAAACGACCTGCCCGCCGACGTGCTCCAGTCGCTCGAAGCCAACCGCAGCAGCAACCAGGTCGGCGGCTCGACCGGGATGGTGGACCAACTGCCTGCCAACGGTCCTCGCTCGGCTCCGCGCCCCTGACCTCTATACCCGGCAGTAAGGGCGATTCATGAATCTCCCTTACGATCATCGCCTACGTTTCTCACCCTGCACACACCTCGCCGCATGGCTTCCCTGCGTCCCAGCGCCTTGCTCACCCGCCTGGCCGACCCGTTTGCTCCTACCGTCGGGGTCCATCCCGAATCGCAGGTGCGTATGCGCGAGGGCGGCCGTCCGTGGCTGATTCCGCTGGCGGCCAGTCTCGCGCTGCTCGCGCTGAGCGCTGTCGGCTGGGTGACCAGTCCCGAGCGTTTCTACTTCGCCTACCTAGTGGGCTGGGTGTTTTGCACGAGTCTGGCGCTAGGCGCGCTGTTCTTCGTGATCACCCACCACATCGTCAAAGCGCACTGGGGCATCGTCGTCCGGCGCGTCGCCGAGTCGATGACGATGTCATTTCCGATCCTGCTGGTCCTAGCGATTCCGATTTTCATCGGCATGCACGACCTGTTTCACTGGACGCACCCCGAGTTGTACGAGGTCGGCGGGCCGGACTACGACCCGATCATCGCGGCCAAGGCGACCTACCTCAACACGCCGTTCTTTGTCGCGCGCATCTTCCTCTACTTCGGCTCGTGGTGGTTTCTGAGCCACAAGTTGTACAAATTGAGTGTCAGGCAGGACGTGAGCCCAGAAGACAACATCCCGTTCGAGCAGCGCAAGGCGTCCGGCGTGGGGCATTCCGCTGTTCGCTGTCACCGTCGCGTTCGCGAGCTACGACGTGCTGATGTCGCTCGACCCACACTGGTTCTCGACCATCTTCGGCATCTACTTCTTCGCCGGAGCCTTCTGGTCGGGTGTCGCCTTCATCTGCCTGATGGCGATCCTGCTTCAGCGGATGGGCGTGCTCAGAGGCGTCGTCACAACCGAGCATTACCACGACTTGGGCAAGTGGATGTTTGCCTTTACGGTCTTCTGGGCGTACATCGCGTTCTCGCAGTACATGCTGATCTGGTACGCCAACCTGACCGAGACCACGATCTGGTTCTCGCACCGGATGGAGCACGGATGGCAGTACCACAGCGCGGCGCAGCTCGGTTTGCACTTCATCCTCCCGTTCTTCGTCTTGCTGACGCGCGCCGCCAAGCGCTCGACCATCGTGCTCTCGATCATGGCCGTCTATATCCTGATCATGCAGTGGTTCGACCTGCACTGGATCGTGATGCCGGTCTACGACTACCTCTATGGCGGCCACGCAGGCTTCTCGGTCTGGGACATCACGACGTGGCTGGGCCTGTTCGGGCTGGTCACGAGCCTGTTCCTCTTTCGCCTGGGACGCCACAGTTTGGTGCCGATCAACGATCCCCGACTGGGTCGATCGCTGCGCTTCCACAACATCTAAAACAGGCCGACTGGGGACAGATATGACTATTTTCATTTCTTTCTGAAAGTTAGCTATTCTTTCACCGGTCGTCCAGACCCGCAGGGTGCTATCGGTGTTTGCCTCTGGCACCCTGCCCGCACAGGCATCCGCTGCACATCTCAGATTCGTCCCCATGGCTTCCGAAACGCCCAGCACGCTCACCGACCCGGTTCTGATCGCCCCGCGCCACGGTGCACCAGTCGATGTCTCCGACCTGACGTTCGAATGGGAGTCGGTCGAGTTGGCGAGAGGGTACGTGTTGCAGGTTTCGCAGGACACGTCGTTCGAGCACATCGTGATCGACGAGCGCGTCGGGGACGTGAACCGCTACGATGCATCCGGCCGCTTCCCCGACGACCGCAGCCAATTTTACTGGCGCGTGATGTCCGAGTCGGGCGGCGAGACGAGCAGTGGTGAGCACGTCGAGAGCTTCATCGGCATGACGGCTTCCGACCTGGAGGCCGCACCCGACGTAGAGCCAGACAAGGACGAGTCGCTCGGCCCGACGCGTCGAGCTTTTCGGAGCCGCGGGTAAAGAAGCCAAAGTCGAGGCGACGGGCGGATCGGATCAAGCCATCGCCGAAGCCCAGGCGCTGGGTGTAGAGCCTGAGGGCATCGAAAGCGCACAGATCATGGGGTTCGTCGTCGTCGTTCTGATCGCGGTCGCTATCATTTCCGGGCTTCTCGTTCTTTGGAAGGGCAATGTCACCCAGAAGGTCGCGATCGCTCAGATCTCGGTCAGCGGATACCCCGAACTGCGCCAGACCGAGATCGACGCAGCGCGGCAATTGACACAGTACCAGGTACTCAACGACGCCGAGCGGACGTACCAAATTCCGCTCGACCAGGCGCAGCAGTTGATGATCAACGAGGCGCAGACGGGCGGCTCTGCGCGTCAAACCTCAACGGAACTTCCTGGCCTCTATCGGTAGAACTATCACGACGTAAGTCCAATAAATGCAGGTACGTACCGCCACGCTTTTACTCGCCCTCCTGGCCTTCGGAATTGCTCCGAACGCGTGGGCGCAGCGTGCCGGGCAGACCGTACCGGGGACCGAAGGCGTCGGCCTCGACGACAAGATCGGCGACCGCGTCCCGATGGATCTCTCGTTCGTGGATGAGAACGGCGACACCGTCCGGCTGGGTGACTACTACGCCGAGGGCCACCCCGTCTTGATCCAGTTGGTCTACTACAATTGCCCGATGCTGTGCAACCTGCTGCTCGACGGCTGGACGCGCACGGCCGCCGAGATCGCGCCCACGCCCGGATCCGACTACACGCTACTCACGATCAGCTTCGACCCGACTGAGACGACCGAACAGGCCGCGCGCCAGAAGGCCAAGGAGCTGCAAGCCCTCGACAAGCCCGGTGCCGAAGCGGGCTGGCACTTCTTGACGGGGACCGACGCCAACGTCAAAGCACTTGCCGACGCCGTCGGGTTTCGCTATCAGTGGAACGAGGACGCCGAGCAGTATGCTCACCCCGCCGCCGTCACGTTCACCTCGCCCGACGGGCTGATCACGCGCTACCTCGTCGGCGTCGGTTTTGAGCCGACCGAAGTGCGCGCGGCTCTGGCCGAGTCGGCCGATGGCACGACGGCTTCGTTCGTCGACACGTTCATCATGTTCTGCTTTCAGTACGACCCAACGACGCACAGCTACTCGGCTGACGTCGTCAACATCATGAAGGCCGGAGCGCTGCTGACGCTGCTCGCATTGGGCATGGGCGTCACCGTTCTCTCGCGCCGCCACCGCTCGGCCCCTCCCCTCTCCGCCTGACCCGCCTCCACTATGGAACCCACGCTCTGGCTACCCGAAGGCGCCTCGACGCTCTCTCCCGAGATCGACGCGCTGTTCAACTTCGTCAACTATACGAGTCTGATTCTCTTCGTACTCGTCGTCGGCGCTATGCTCTACTTCGTGTGGAAGTATCGCCGCCGCAGCGCCGCCGACCGCCCGGCGCCGTTCAAGGAGAGCGTCGTGCTCGAAGCGTCGTGGATCGTGATTCCGACCATCTTGGTGCTGGTCGTGTTCACCTGGGGCTTCCAGAGCTACATCAAGTTGCAAGTCGCTCCGCCGGACGCGTACGAGATCAGTGTCGAGGGCTTCCAGTGGGGCTGGAATTTCACCTATCCAGAAGGCTTCTCGACGGCCGGTGAGATGTACGTCCCCGTCGGACGCCCCGTCCGCATGATCATGAACTCGACGGACGTGCTGCACTCGTTTTACATCCCGGCATTTCGCGTCAAGCAGGACGTGATTCCGGGCCGCTACTCGTCGGTCTGGTTCGAGGCGACCAAGGAAGGCGTCTACGATATTTTCTGCACCGAGTACTGCGGCACGAGCCATGCGTACATGCTCGCTAAAATCCATGTAGTCGATCAGAACGAGTACAGCGAATGGGTAGACAGTGGCGGCGCGGGCGATATTCAGGAGCTTCCACTGCCGGATCAGGGACGCATTCTGTCTCAGAAGAACGCCTGCACGACGTGCCACTCGGTCGACGGCAGCCGCATGAGCGGTCCGACGTGGGCCGGTCTTTACGGTCAGGAGGGGCACCAAACGAGCGCCGGGCCGGTCGTGGTCGACGAGAACTACCTGCGCGAGTCGATCCTGATGCCTGCTGCCAAGATTGTCGAGGGCTATGGCAACAACATGCCGTCCAACTATGCCGGACTGCCCGACTGGCAGCTGACCGCCATCATCGCTTACATCAAAACGCTGGAGTAAACCGCTGACGTTTGGTAAGGGCGATTCATGAATTGCCCTTACGCCACATCCACGGTGTCCGCTGTCCACGCTCGGATACCCACGCGGCCTCCCGCCGCTCTCCACCTGCACAACCCACCCTCCCGACATGGCTACCATCGCCACAAAAGGACCTCAGACGACGCCCGCTGCCGACGCAGCCGTAGTCGCCCATGGGGACGATCACCACGACGGCAACTACCTGACCGACGAGAAAGGACTGTGGTCCTGGCTCTCGTCTGTCGACCACAAGCGCATCGGGATCATGTACCTGATCGTGCTGACGGGCGTCTTCCTGACCGCGGGCACGTTCGCGCTGCTGCTGCGGACCGAGTTGATCGCGCAGGGCACGACGATCATGAGCGCGGACAACTACAACTTCTCGTTCACGATGCACGGCGTCCTGATGACGTTCCTGTTCCTCGTGCCCGCGACCCCCGCCATCCTGGGCAACTTCGTCCTGCCGATTCAACTCGGTGCCAAGGACATGGCGTTTCCCAGGATCAACCTGGCGTCGCTCTACATCTACCTGGCAGGTGGCATCCTGGTCGTCGTCGGACTGGCCTACGGTAAGCTCGACACCGGCTGGACGTTCTACACGCCCTACTCGCTGCGCACCAACGGCAGCGTCACCTTCCTCGCGCTGGCGATCTTCGTCGCGGGCTTTGCGAGCATCTTTACGGGCCTCAACTTCATCGTGACGATCCACAAGATGCGCGCGCCGGGCCTGACGTGGAACCGGCTTCCGCTGTTTGTCTGGGCCATGTACGCCGTCAGCCTCGTGCAGGTGCTGGCGACGCCGGTCTTGGGCATCACGGTCCTGCTGCTCTTCGCCGAGCGCATCCTCGAAATCGGCATCTTCGACCCGGCACTGGGCGGCGATCCGATCCTGTTCCAGCACTTCTTCTGGTTCTACAGCCACCCGGCCGTCTACATCATGATCTTGCCCGCGTTCGGCATCGTCAGCGAGCTGATGGCGACGTTCTCGCGGCAGCGGATCTATGGCTACCGCGCTATCGCCCTGTCGTCGGTCGCGATTGCCCTCTTGGGCTTCATGGTCTGGGGCCACCACATGTTCGTCAGCGGTCAGAGCGCGATCTCGGCGATTATCTTCTCGCTCATCACCTACCTGATCGGCATTCCGTCGGGCATCAAGGTGTTCAACTGGGTGGCGACGATGTATAGGGGATCGGTCTGGCTGCAGACGCCGATGATCTACGCGCTGATGTTCATCTTCCTGTTCACGATCGGCGGCGTGACCGGCATCATGGTCGGCGTGCTGGCGGTCGACGTGCACCTGCACGACACGTACTACGTCGTCGGGCACTTCCACTACGTGATGATGGGCGGAACCGTGATCGCGCTGATCGGCGGGATGTATTACTGGTTCCCCAAGATGTTCGGCAAGATGTACCCCGAGACGAGCAGCCAAGCTGGCGGCGATCCTCGTCTTCGTCGGTTTCAACGTGACGTTCTTCACGCACTTGATCCTGGGTAGCCAGGGCATGCCGCGCCGCTACTACGACTACATCAGCGAGTACCAGACGCTACACACCATCTCGACGGTAGGCTCGTACATCCTCGGCCTTGGGCCTCTTCTGGGTGCTGGGCACGTGGATCTGGGGCTTCCTCTATGGCAAGAAGGCGCCGCAGAACCCGTGGGGCGCCGCCACGCTCGAGTGGACGCACGCCAGCAGCCCGCCCGATCCGCACAACTTCCACCACACGCCTCTGGTCACGCGCGGTCCCTACGACTTCCACCTGGCCGACGACGTGTTCGGACCTTCGGGCGGCGACGGACACAGCGGAGACGGACACGGCGGAGACGGCGCAAGCGTTGGTGGCGACGGAGCGAGCGGCGACGGCATGGGCGCTGCGCCCGTACCTTCCGTCGAAGCCCGCCGCATCTAATCTCTCGACTTGGCCCGGCGCTGCCTTTTGTAGCGCCGGGCTCGTTTGACCTCCTCTCGAATGGCCTCCACAGCAACGGCACAGCTCGAAGTCGACGATCCGTCGACCGCCGTCGGCACGCACAGCGCCGCGCCCGACAAGCAGCCGCACCTCAAGTTCTACTTCGTTTCGTCCGAGCAGCAGTTCGATGCGGCGAAGATGGGCATGTGGCTCTTCCTCGTCACCGAGATCCTGCTCTTTTCGGGCATGTTCGTGGCCTACGCGGTCTACCGCATGTCGTACCCCGAGGTGTTTCAGGTAGCGGCGCACGTGCTCGACCCGATGCTGGGCTTCGCTAACACGCTGGTTCTGCTCGGATCGTCCGTCACGGTCGCGCTGGGCATCAACGCGATCCAGCGGGGCGAGCGGCGCAAGATGGCGTGGTACCTGGTCGCGACGATCGCGCTTTCGGCCGTCTTCCTCGCCGTCAAGTATGTCGAATACACGGCCAAGTTCGACCATGGCATTTTCCCCGGCGCCGCTTTTGATCCGCACGGACCTGAGAAGTACGCCGCCCTCGCCATCCCCTATGCCAAGCAGTTCTTCTCGATCTACTTCGTCGCGACGGGCATCCACGCCATTCACATCATCGCCGGAATGGGCGTATTCACGTGGCTCGCGATTCGGAGCTTCAGAGGCGCCTTCTCGGCCGACTACTACACACCGATCGAGTGCACTGGTCTCTACTGGCACATCGTCGACATCATCTGGATTTTCCTCTTCCCGCTCCTCTACCTCATTCACTGACTACCTAGTCATTGCGAGGAGCGCCAGCGACGTGGCAATCCCGAGAGGCAGCAGAAAGACGTAATCGACACCTGATTTCATGACACACGATAGCGCCGAAGCAACGGCAGGCGGACAGGCAGGCAGCCATCACGGGCACTACATCGTGCCCGTCAAGAAGCTGATGGTCATCTTTGGGTGGCTGGTCGCGCTGACTGCGCTGACGGTAGCGACCGGCACGGCCGATTTCGGTCCGCTCAACTTCATCCACGTGCCGTTGGCCCTGATCATCGCAGGCGTCAAGGTGTACCTCGTCGCGTCGGTCTTCATGGGCCTGAAGCACGACAACCGCGTCAACACGCTGGCCCTCGCGTTGGGCTTCATGTTCGTGCTCATTTTCCTGACGTTCACGCTGATCGATGTGAGCAATCGCGGCGACCTGTCGAACGTAGACCCGCTGTCGATGAACACGTATGAGGCCTATGCCATCGAAGACAGCATCCGCAACTCACAAATCGGTCCACTCCAGGTTGCTCCCGCCGACTATGCTATCGTAGGCGAAGGCGCAGCCGTGGACACGTCGGTCGTCAACGACGCCCGCGCAGACGTTCCGCCGGCCGACCAAACGCTCCCAACCGACGATCCGGAGATCGACGAGGAGCCGGGCCAGTCTGAGCCCAACGACGACGCACGATAACCGACCCGAGCCATGTCGAACACGCTGGCGATCCTGACGCTTTTCTTCCCGCTCTTCTTCGTCCTGGTGACGTGGGCAAGCGTGACGGCATGGCGGATTTTGCACGACGAACCGGCTCCCGTCGTGCTCAGCGAGCGCGAACCCGAAGCGCGCGCTTTGCTCCGCTACGACGGGCGTCCGGTTCGCGTCGGGGCCCGAGAAATCCGCGACGATCTACGCTACCACTCCCGCCGGACGCCTGTCATCGCCTACGACTCGTCGGCCCCGGATCACACGTTCCCCGATGCCTGGTGGGACGACGTGTGTGCCCGCTGCAACTGACCAGAGAATGACCGTTGTCGAGCATATTGAGCAGGCGAGCGAGCCGCTCGTGTCGTACGAAGTAATCCCGCCCAAGCGTGGCGCCAAAATCGCCGACGTGCTCGGAGTAATCGAAGAGCTGGCACCATTCGACCCGCCGTTCATCGACGTGACGAGTCATGCGGCACAGATCTACTACGAGGAAAGGTCCGACGGCACGATCAAGCGCCACGTCCGGCGTAAGCGGCCCGGTACGCTGGGTCTGTGTGCGGCAATCAAGAGCCGGTTCGGCATCGAAGCCGTCCCCCACTTGCTGTGCACGGGCTTCACGCGCGAGGAGACAGAGGACGCGCTGATCGAACTCAACTTCTTGGGTATCCGCAACGTGATGGCCCTTCGCGGCGATGAGACCCCTGTCGCCCAGCGCGACAAACCGGATCGCACGCGCAACACCTGCGCTGCAGATCTCGTCGATCAGATCACAGCGATGAACAGGGGCGACTATCTGGAAGACATGCTCGACTCCGAACCGACCGAGTTTTGCGTCGGTGTGGCGGGGTATCCCGAGAAGCATTTCGCCGCTCCAAACTCTTCGTGGTGCGTGTCGAGCTTGAAAGAGAAGGTCGACGCCGGAGCGCATTACGTCGTCACGCAGATGTTTTTCGACACGAGACATTACGTCGATTACGTAGCACGCTGCCGAGCCGCGGGGATCACGGTACCGATCATCCCAGGCCTCAAAATCCTGACGAGTAAGCGCCAGCTCACCTCGTTGCCCAAAGCGTTCCACGTCGATCTGCCCGAAGAGTTGGTCGACCGCATCGCGAGTGCGCCCGATGATGGAGTGGCCGAAGTAGGCGTCGACTGGGCGATCAAGCAGAGCCGCGAGTTGATGGAAGCTGACGCTCCGGGCTTGCACTTCTATATCATGCAGCGCGCCGATCGAGTCAAGCGCGTCGTCGAGGCCATCCGGGCGATGGCATAGCTGCGTGACATCTCGCAACGAACGGCCTCCGATATTGACGTCTCACTCATCCTCATAGACATGGCCGATTCCGCCCCTTCCCGCTACGACGACCTACGCGCACTCTTCATCAACACGACGCTCAAACCGTCGCCTGCCCAATCGCATACGCACGGCCTGATGCGCATCCCTATGGGCGTGATGGAGGCTCAGGGCGTCCATGTCGACCAGATCCGCGCGGTCGACTACGTGATTGCGCCGGGTGTGTATCCTGATATGACTGAGCATGGAGCCGAGCGCGATGACTGGCCCGATCTGCAAGAGCGCGTAATGGCCGCCGAAATCCTCGTCATCGGCACACCGTTGTGGCTGGGTGAAGCGTCGAGCGTCGCACGGCGCGTGGTGGAGCGGTTGTACGCGTACAGCAGCACGCTCAACGACAAGGGACAGTATGCCTACTATGGACGCGTAGCCGGGTGCATCGTGACGGGCAACGAGGATGGGGTCAAGCATGCATCGGCAAGCCTGCTCTACGGCCTGCAGCATCTGGGCTATACAATCCCACCTCAGGCCGACGCGGGATGGATTGGTGAGGCAGGTCCCGGTCCCTCCTACCTCGACGCCGGATCGGGCGGTCCGCAAAACGACTTCACTCAACGAAACGCGACGTTCATGGCGTGGAATCTGCTTCATCTCGCTCGGATGTTGAAAGATTCAGGCGGCGTTCCGGCCTGGGGCAATATGCGGAGCGCGTGGGACGCCGGAGCGCGTTTCGATCACCCAAACCCCGAATACCGCTGATGCCCGACCGCTCGGATGCTCGTGCCGTAGAGGCCGACACTGCTCAGGCTCTCGCTAACCGCGATTACGCGCACGCTCTGATGCAGTCGTTCGTCGGCTCGGGTGTTCGGCACGTCGTCTGCTGTCCCGGCTCTCGCTCGACTGCGCTCGCGATGGCCGCATGGGATCACGCGGATCTCGACCTCACGGTCCACTGGGACGAGCGCGGTGCGGCATTCTTCGCGCTGGGAATCGGGCGCGCCACCGGGATTCCCGCCGTGTGGATCACGACTAGTGGAACGGCCATCGCCAACGGGATGCCTGCCGCCGTCGAAGCGGACGCCGACGATGTGCCGCTCGTTTTGCTCACCGCCGACCGTCCGCCCGAATTGCGACACACCGGTGCCAACCAGACGATCCACCAGCCAGGCTTTTTCGCCTCCGTTGCTCGGTGGGACATTGATCTTCCCACTCCGCGTGCAGACGGTGATCCAAGAGTCTTGGTCGACATCAGGCGCCCAAGCCGTCTACCGCGCGCTGCATCCTCACGCTGGTCCAGTCCACCTCAACGCGCCGTTTCGCAAACCGCTGTGGCCGTCGCCAAACGCGCCGCACGCCGGTCCGCCGCCGACTGAGCCACGCCACGCGTTTGCGTCGACTTGCGCTCCGGTCGGCCAACTGGCAGGTGAGTTGAGTGAGATAGAGCGTGGAATCGTCATCGCCGGGCGGATGAACTCATTTACCGACGCCGATGCGGCCTACCGGTTAGGCGAGTGGCTGGGCTGGCCCGTTCTAGCTGACATCGGATCGCAGGGACGGTTAGGCGATGGCGCGATGCACCACGACCTGGCACTCGTCTCCTCTGGCTTCGCTGACGAGCATCGTCCCGACGCCGTCGTGCTCATCGGTGGAATGCCGGTGTCGGGGCGCGTATTGCGATTCTTGGAGTCGAGTCGTCCGCGCGTGTGGGCGAGTATCCGAAGTGGTCCAAATCGCATCGACCCGCATCACCGAGCGACCCACGTAATCACCGGCGACGTACCTGCAACGCTCGATGCACTGACGGCGGCGATGGCTCGGAGAGATTCGGGCTGGGTGGTAAGCTGGCGGGATGCTTCCGACAGTGCATGGAATGCAGTTCGGCCGCTGATCGACGGCGATGCACTCACCGAACCTGGGCTAGCCCACCGGTTGTCCCTACTGCTTCCGCCGGGCGACCCGCTCGTCGTCTCCGCGTCGATGCCGATCCGCGATCTGGACACGTTCGCCGCGTTGGATGGACCGCGGGTGCAGGTGTTCGCTAACCGGGGCGCGAGCGGTATCGATGGAACGGTAGCGACGGCTGCGGGCGTGGCACGCGCGTCCGGACGAGGAGCGACACTGCTGATCGGTGACCTTGCCCTGCTGCACGATCTCAACAGTCTGGCTCTGCTGCGCGCGCTGCCCGAGCGGCTCGTGATCGTAGTGGTCAACAACGACGGGGGTCGCATTTTTGGACAATTGCCCATCGCTGCGTTTGGCGCCGAGCAGCACACCGATCCATTCGAGAAACTGTTCGGTACGCCCCACGGAATGACGTTCGCGTCGGCAGCCCAGCAGTTTGGACTGACGTACGCCGCGCCCGACTCGCTCTCCACGTTCGCCGAAATCTACCGAGAGGCTACTCGCCGTGACACGTCGACGCTCGTCGAAGTACGCACTGACCGCGTCGATGACATGCGCTCTCACATCATGACGAATATCAATAGGGACGTGGGGTAGTGACGCGTCCAGGTCGCTTGTAACGGGATAACGCTGCATTTTCGATCTCCTATTAAGTGTAGAAAAAAATGGGTCGATAACAAGGGCGACCCTTTCTTGCTCTCGTCCACGCTCACACCGATCTACGATGCTGACGGCGAGTTGCTGAAAACGCGTGTATACGGCTCGGATATCTCGCAACGCAACGCGCCACTTGCTCAGACGCGCGATGCCGTGACTGAGCTGCTCGGACGCATCAACGGCATCGTCGGGTCGATCAACGACATCAGCCGTCAGACCAACCTGCTCTCACTCAACGCCGCCATCGAAGTCGCCAGAGCAGGAGAGCACGGGCGCGGTTTTGCCGTAGTAGCCGACGAAGTGCGGGCGCTGTCGGGACGGGCTAGCGAGTCGGCTACGCAGATCGGAGAGTTGACCAGCGAAGTAGCCGGACAAATCGAGCAGTTGAGCGCTCAGATGTAGAACGAGAGAGGAGGTCGGCTATATTCCAGCACGTTATAGCGGTTCTCGACTTGATAGACGTACTCCCCGGTTCTCTCTGCTCGGGCGAGATCTGTCCTCCTCAACCGAGGGGGACAGCCTGCGGTAAGGCGGATGCCGCACCGGAGGCGGGGGGTCTGCGGCTACGCCAGCCCGTTCAAGAACCGCTATATAGATCTGCTCCTATTATGCGCCGCCTAGCCCTCTTGATCACTCTGGCCGCGGGTGCCTGCTCGGCGGCATCTGCCCAGCAGGCACGCCTCGCCGTCGACCTCAACACGCTTCCGGCTCCCAGTGGGTTGAGCGAAGCGACGCTCTATCACGACGCGCTGTACTTCACGGCGCGCAACGGCTCCGACACGCTCCACCTGTGGCGCTACACGACGGGAGATGGTATCGCGCGGGCAGCCACGTCCCGTGAGGGGTCGTTTGCGAGCGCTCCCAGAGGCGTCACCGTTGTCGGCGACAGATTGCTGTTTTTCGCGCGTCGCACGTTCGATGACGAGTCGGTCTCGGGGGCGAGTGGTGCGTCCGAAGCTGACTACGCACTCTGGTCGTTCGATTCGACCACGGGCCAGGTGACGGATGCGATGCCCGGCGAGACGTTCGCAGGGGCGTGCGTGCTTGGAAGTCATGAGGGCGCATTCGTCTTCGCAGCGCCGTATGAAGCGGCATCGGCGCTGTTCGTACACGAGACATCGTCCGGTACTACTACGCGCGTCGCCGACGTAGATCCAGCATGCGATGACTATGGAGGCGAACTGCGGCCACCGCTCGGCATTGTTGAGCATGGAAAAGTCCTCGACGGGACCGCCTACTTCTTCGCGCGGGACGCCGCATTCGGCGCCGAGCCGTGGCGCTACGTATTCGCATCGGGGCAGGCCAAGCGCGTCGCCGATATACGGCCGGGAAGCGCAAGCAGCATGGGCGCCAACCCGCACATGGTCGCCGTCTACGAGGGTGCCGTTTTCTTCGCCGCCGACGACGGACAGACCGGCCTCGAGCTGTGGCGATTCGACCCTACTGCTGCTGCGGCTTCGCTCGTGGCAGACATTCAGCCCGGCTGGGGCCACAGTCAGCCCCTTTGGGCCGAGGTGTACGATGAAGTCCTCTACTTTACCCTCGGGCGAGGTACAGATGGAAACAACGATCTTTGGACGTACTCCAAAGCCGATGGAGCGCAGCGAGCGCCGTTTCGCATTCCCGATCCGACCTCGCTTCCGCTCCGGCTCACCGTTTTCGATGAGCGGCTCTACTTCACCGCTCGCATCGGGGAGCACTGGCGACTCCACGACTTCGACGCCGACGATCACTCGCTCACCGTCTATGCCGACGGCTCCGAAGGGCAGGCCGACCTGAGGTACCCTCGTTCGCTGATCATCTACGACGGGGCGCTCCACTTCACCGACGGCCTGGACGGAGGCGACCTGTGGCGGCACGACGGCACCACGACCGAACGCGTGCTGACGCTCGATTCCGGCACCCTCTCATCTTTCCCGCAGCAGTTCGCCGCCCACGACGGACGCCTATTCTTCTCGGCCCAAGGCGACGATGACGGCTACGAACTGTGGAGCTACGATCCTTCGACCCAGGCCACAGTTCAAGAGGCTGACCTGGCACATCCTCCACCATCGACGCGCGGCGGCAGTTACCCGCGCGATCTGGTCTCGACGGGGCCGACGCTCTACTTCGTGGCTGGTGCCTTTCCCTCCAGCGAGATATATACGTTCGAATCGGGCCGAGCGACGCAGATTCCGACCGATCCGTCAAGCGCACAATCGAGCACTCCATCCGATCTGACACTACTAGACGGTGCCTTGTACTACCGCGCCCGCGACAAAAACGGCGACTACGAACTGTGGGCGCTCGACTCGCCGACGAGTACGCCGCGCCGTGCCTCAGGCGCCTCACCCTACGCCCGCGACCGCTCGCCCGCCCACCTGCACGTCCACGACGGCGTCCTCTACATGGCGGCCTACGGTGGCCCTGACGTGGGCAATGAACTGTTCCGGTTCGACCCAGCCTCCCACAGCCTCGTGCTCGCCGCCGATGTGGCAGCGGGTGGAGAGTTCGGTAACCCACAAGGACTCGTCAGCTATGGCGGACACCTGTTCTTTACCGCGCGCACGGTCGCCGAGGGCTTCGGTCTCTATGGCTACGACGCCTCCTCCAACACTCTGACGCGTCACGCCCAGGCCGCAGACGCGTCGGCACGCGGCGTTCCATTGCAAAACCTCACTGCTCATGGCGGACGCCTCTACTTCTCACCGCTCGACCGCGAAGGCGCCGGTGAACTCCTCGCGTTCGACTTGGCGACAGGCGAGACCGCAGAGCCGATCCCCGACGGCTTCTCCTACTGCGGCGGCGAGCCCCTCTTCGTTCGGCGACGCTCTCGTGCTGCGCGTGTCCAGCCCCGGTATGAACTGCATGCTCTCAGCGCTCGACGCGGATGGCACCATCAGACGCCTGTTCGACGAGCCGACGCTGGATGCCCAGTGGAGCCACCGCATCGTGTTCGATGGCGACCTCTACCTCGCCGCCACTGGTCCGACGGTAGGCACCGAACTGTACCTGATTCCCGGCTCCGTCGTCGACGCCATTGCCCCGCCGAGCGGCGTCGAGCGGCGGTTTAGGCTTTCGCCCAACCCGGCACGCACGTCCGCGCACCTCGCCTTAACCCTGCCGGCGCCCGAGCGCGTGGCGATCACGCTGCACGACGCCATCGGCCGCATGATCCGGCTCGTACACGACGGCTCGCCGATCGCGACCGGTGCGTTCTCCATCGACACGTCCACCTTACCGTCCGGTCTCTACTTCGTGCGCGTCGTAGGCGAATCGTTAACCCGAACGCAGCCGCTGACGGTCGTACGCTAGTGCTGAGTCAAGCTCAGTCTGCCGGAGTACTATGCAGCTCCTTCGACCGTGCCGGGCCCATGCGGCCAGATCGGCTGAAGCGTACACACCGCCGTCGAGTGCATAGCAGCAAGATCTGGTATCACCCCGCCGACGTCCCAACAGGAGCGGCGATTCGAGGAGAGCCGGACATCTTACGCAGTAGCCCCAAGTCGAGAATGCTGAATCCGACTTTGGAAAAGACGGGCAGCAGCACAAACAAAACGGTGTCGACAGTCTGACTGACGACGCCCAGACCGGACGGTCCCAAAATCCACGTGAGCGGATAGCCGATCCAGAAGATGGCGAGGTAGGCCGACACGATACCGTAGACGCGCGACACCTCGGCGTCGTGCTGGGCGACGCGGCGCAGCGGGCCGAAAACGATGTAGAAGATCAAGATCAGCGCGGCCACGCCAATGAAGTAGAACACGAACCGCGTGTTGCCTTCGGATAGATCGCCGATCAGTCCGCACAGGATCATGACCACGTCGGCGCAGACGAGCGTGACCAGCGTCGGCACGTGTGGGCGCTTAGAGGTATGCGTCGTAGCCGTCATCCAGAGAGCGACGAGCAGCAGCGGTGTCGTCACGATCCAATCGGCGTAGCGCGCCCAGTAGGTCGTCTGCCCGGCGACCTCGACCGTGCCCAGGCCCATCGCCATCGCGAGGTACGCAAGCCCCGACCAGACCGGGATGAACGTCGCCACCAGATACTCCCATTTGGGGACGCCGCGCGGATTCTGCATCCAGACGACGAAGAGAAGCGCACCGCCCGCCATGCAGGCGACGTAGAGAAAGTGGAGGGCAGTACTGAGATCCATCGGCAAGCAGTAAAACATGGGGCCGATGAGACCTGCGAAGCCGCGCACGCGGTTCCACCACTGCGTAACCGACGAGAAAAGTGCGGCTCAAAGCAAGACGCCCTCGCCGAGCTTGAACTCGACGAGGGCGCAAGGAACGCGTTGCATTGTTTACACGCCGCCCATCGACACGCGCAGGCGGTTGCGGGCGCGGACCAACTCGGCTTCGGCGGCTTCGCGCTCGGTTGCATCCGTCACCGAAGCAAGACGCTCGCGGGCCGACTGCTCGGCTGCTTTGGCGCGCTCGGCGTCGATCGCGTCGGCAGGCTCGGTTGTCTCGGCGAGAACGGTCACCTTGTTGTCCAGCACTTCGAGGAAGCCGCCACTCGTGGCGTAAACCAGCGTGCCGCCATCGGCCGTGCGCAGCGTCAGCGGGCCTACGGTAAAGGCAGCGATCATGGGCGCGTGGCCCGTGCGAACCTCGAACGATCCCTGCACGCCAGGTGCCTGAATGCCGACAGCTTCTCCGGCGAACACCTTGCGGTCCGGGGCGACGATTTCGACGTAGAGCATAACGATGAGTCTTAGTGGGACGCGGCGTGCGTGACGAGCATCAAAAGGAGCACCCGAAAGGTGTCAGCCTTGGGCGAGCATCTTGTCACCGGCTTCGATGACCTCTTCGATCGCGCCTTTGTACATGAACGCGCCCTCGGGGTACTTGTCGAGTTCGCCCGTGAGAATCATCTTGAAGCCCCGGATGGTGTCGTCGATCTTGACGTACTTGCCCGGCGCACCGGTAAACTGCTCGGCAACGAAGAACGGCTGGCTCATGTACTTCTGCGCCTTGCGAGCGCGGCTGACGACGAGTTTGTCCTCGTCCGAAAGCTCGTCCATGCCCAGGATCGCGATGATGTCCTGCAACTCTTTGTAGCGCTGCAGCAGCTCCTTGACGGCCTGGGCGGTATCGTAGTGATCGTCGCCGATGACGCGTGGGTCGAGAATGCGACTCGTCGAATCGAGCGGGTCGACCGACGGGTAAATGCCCAGCGAGGCGATGGCGCGGCTCAGCGTCGTCGTGGCGTCGAGGTGAGCGTAGGTCGTGGCGGGTGCCGGGTCCGTCAGGTCATCCGCAGGCACGTAGATGGCCTGCACCGAGGTAACCGAGCCATTTTTGGTCGACGTAATGCGCTCCTGCATGACGCCCATCTCGGTCGCCAGCGTCGGTTGGTAGCCCACGGCAGACGGCATACGCCCAAGCAGAGCCGACACTTCGGATCCGGCCTGGGTAAAGCGGAAGATGTTGTCGACGAAGAAGAGCACGTCCTTGCCGCCCAGGTCGCGGAAGTATTCGGCGATCGTCAGTCCCGACAGGGCAACGCGAGCGCGCGCTCCCGGACGGCTCGTTCATCTGGCCGAACACGAACGTCGCCTGGCTCTCTTTGAGCGCTTCGGGATCGACCTTGTCCACGTCCCAGCCGCCTTCTTCCATGTCGTGCATGAAGGCGTCGCCGTACTTGATAATGCCACTTTCGAGCATCTCGCGCAAGAGGTCGTTGCCTTCGCGCGTGCGCTCGCCGACACCGGCGAAGACCGACATTCCGTCGTGCGCCTTGGCGATGTTGTTGATCAGCTCCTGGATCAGAACCGTCTTGCCGACACCGGCGCCGCCGAACAGGCCGATCTTTCCGCCGCGCGAGTAGGGCTCGAGCAGGTCGATGACCTTGATGCCGGTTTCGAGCATCTCGACCTCGGTCGAGAGCTGATCGAAGGGCGGCGGCTCCTGGTGAATGCCGCGATACTCAGTCACGACTGGAGCGGGCATCCCGTCGATGGGCTTGCCGACGACGTTGAACAGGCGGCCTTTGATGGCATCGCCGATGGGCATCGAGATCGGGCCACCCGTACTGGTGACGACCGTGCCGCGCTGCAAACCGTCCGTCGAGTCCATCGAGATGGTGCGGACGCGGTTCTCGCCCAGGTGCTGCTGCACTTCGAGAACCAGATCGCCGCCCTCGCGGTCGACGGTCAGGGCGTCGTAGATGTCGGGGACCGAGCCGGTCGGAAACTCGGCGTCGACGACGGGGCCGACGACCTGAACGACTTTGCCGGTAGCCGCGGCTACGTGGGGTGCAGAAACGGGGGCGACTTCCATGCTCTTTTTAAACGGGTGCGAGGATCGAACGAGGGCCGAGCACTGCCCGGCGAAGTGAGGAAAAGGTACCGCCCCCACGCGCGCGACGGGTGCAGAAAGGGCAAAATCCATGCGCAGGAATCGTCCGTTCACCCTGAGACCAGCCTGGCCGCCCATCTTCGTGCCTCTACCCAAGACTGTCCAGTTCTTGCTCCAGTCGCTTCGCTCGTCATTGCTTCCAATCGGCATCTCCTCGTCCAGAAGCTGTCCAGATCGGCCCGCGCGGCGACGTACTCAGCTACGGATGCCGCTTGCGCGTGGCAGGGGACACACCATTCGGACCAGTACTCGACGATCGTGAGGTTCGCAGCCAGAAGATCGTCCGCGTCGGCGGCTCTGCCTCGCGCATCCCGAGCGGGAGCCAATTCGCCTGAAAGTCGAAGGCAGGTGTAGACGGACGACCAAGATGTGCGGCGGCGTCAAGAGTGTCGGCGAACCCCTCTCGCTCAAAACCCATGACACTCAGCACCTCCTCACCTTGTCGGTTATACGCGCGGAGAGTAGGCAGCGAAAACGCGTCGGCTTGGGGAAGAACGGCACGGCGGTAGTCGAGCATGGCGCGGTATCCTTCCTGATCGAGGCGTAACTCGGCATCGAGCTGCACCTGCGCCGACGCGTCGGGCACAGAGCAACGATGAGCGACAGCCCAATCAACGTGTGCTGGTAATAACGCATGGGAGTACGATGACAATGACGATTTGGCTATGGAGACAGAATAACCCACTCAGACAGTATCGCAGTTGTCACAATACGACGGTACAGCCGAATGCTCTCCACAGAGGATACTATTCGACCTACACGCGATGACCGTGGCAGTCCATCAGGCTGGCTTCCACCAGGACGCTATGCAGGCGAGTGATCCGATCCGGCAACTCGTCGCAGAGCGCGCATTTCTGCTCACGACCCTGCCGGTACAGATGAGCCAACACGAAGACTACGGTCGACAAAAAGCTCCATAACGCGCTGTACTGAATGGCCTCAGTGGGCAGATCGCCTTTGAGCAAACGGACGACGAACAGGAGAACAAGCAGAATCGCGAGCAACGGGGCTGCGCGACGGCTCAGGAAAAAGCGAGTCATATCGATGCGTTCTACTGATCCTGTAAGACACGAGACACGTACGGCACGCGTTGCGCGCGGTTGCGATCAGGCGCGTACCAGTGACGAATCTCTCGAACGCCGACGACTCGACCACGCGCGGATTCGGCTCGGCTGACATCGGTGGAGCGCTTCTTCGGCGGCGTCGAGTTCGAGTTTCAGGCGCGCGTCATGCCGAATGGGATGGACCGAACTTTGGGTAGAGAACGCAGGGAAAAAGAGGGCTGCACTCAGATCCGTGCGCACTTCTTAACCAACGTCAACCCTGCGGCGGCAACCGCGCCGGTAGCATAGGTCCATCACCAACGCCGCATCCTTGCGCCCATGAACAAGAAAAGCTGGATACTCACCCTGCTCCTTCTCCTCCCCGCCGGACTGGTCAAGGCACAATCCTCAGGTTCGGGCGAGGTCGAGTACTCATATTTCATCGGGACGACGGCCTTCGTCCTGTACAACCTCATACCCGACCCACTGCCTCCTCGGTTCGCCCAGGTCAGCGCCGGGCGTCGGCTCACACGCAGAGACGAGGTCTCCGTAGAAGCCATGACGTGGCAGTATTTCGGCCCGGTCGGACGCCCGATCGGGCCCGACTTCGAGTCCAAAGACTCCAACTATCCGGGCCGCGTCCGGGCGTACGGGATCGGCATCGCCTACAAGCGGAACGTGATCAGGCCGCCTGTACGCAGCGGTTCACTCGACGCCCATGCTGCAAGAGTATCTGGACGAGAACGAGAAGCGTCTGGGTACCGGATTCCGACTCTTCAACACCTTCCGCATCGGCTACGACGCCAGCGCCCTGAGCGGCAGAGTGTTCATCCAACCCTCGATCGCCGCCACCTACTGGCCGATCAATACCCATCTGCCCGATTCCTTTCAGGTCGAGGAGGACGACTGGCCCAACTACTTCCTGTTCGAGCCGGGCCTGCACGTCGGATTCAGGTTCTAGCCATCCGCCCGCGGATCCGACTCAGCGACTCGGGCTCGACTCCCAGGTAGCTGGCGATCATGTATTGCGGTACCCGCTGCACCAGGGACGGCCGAGTCCGAAGCAGGTGCTCGTAGCGTTCCTGAACCGTCGAGAGCTGGAAGCTCTGCAGCGTCTGCCGGTTGGCGCGCAACGCATCCTCGGCAGCCAGCCGGCAGACCTTCTCGAATCTGGGAAACTGCGCCATGACCCGGGCTTCGATCTCCGGGGTGCTCGCAAACAGAACGCAGTCTTCGACGCACGACACGTGATGGGTCGAAGGCGACCCATCCGCGACACAGGTCGGCTCGACGGCCTCTCCTTCGACGAAAAAGTCCGTCGTCTTGTCGACCCCGTCGACCGTCGCGTGGTACCGGATGATGCCCTCGACGACCAGATAGCTCGCGCGGGACCGGCTTCCCTGTTCTACCAGACAGGTGCCGGCCGCATACGACGCAACGAGGTCCAGTTCGCCTACCGCACTCGCCTCCTCATCCGTCAGGTCGAGATACCGAGAAGCGAAGGATAGGGCGGCTGACTTCATGTTGCGTGTACTCGGAATGTGAGATCCGTCGCTCGAACATAGCGACGCTCCAATAGGCGGGACGTACGTGACCGAACGCGTTCCGTGTAGGAGTGCAGCGAGATCAGGCGCGCATTCGATTCGGCTGAGAGTGATGGAGCGCTTCTTCGGCGTCGTCGAGTTCGAGTTGCAGGCGGGCGTCTTGCTGCACCACATCAGACGCGCGGCGCGGCAGGGCGTCCAGGAAAGCGTAGAGGCGGTCGGCGAGCGGATCGGCGGGCGAGGCGCCTTCGGGCGCGAGCGTGTTGGCGCGGTGGGTCAGGCCGTCGAGGGCGTCGGCCAGGTCGGATTCGGCGTAGCGGGCGGCCAGTGCGCGGAGCGGATCGATGGCCTGCTCGACCGAGTCGGCGATCTCGCGCGCATCGGCGCGGTCGAACGCGTGCAGGCGCTGAGCGAGGCGTGTGCCATAGTCGGCGAGTTGCAGCACGCCCGGCGCGCCGCCGGTTACCCACGCGGGCACGAGCGCCTGCTCAGCGCCGTTGCGCCACCGCACCACGTCGATCAGCGCCTGTTCGTAGGCGATGGCTGTTTGGCGCTGATCCACCAGCCGCTGAGCGCGCTCGAACATCCGCTGCGCTTGGTCCGACCCCGCCGATGCGAGCGCCGCGCCGAGGGGTTGGAGACGGGCTCGTCTGGCGGTTACGTCGCCGAGTTCGGCGCGCAGATCCTCTTCGCGTGCTCGGAGCGTGCCGGAAGGCGACCTTCGTTCGGACCTCTCGTCTCCACGCGTTTCGCGGATCGCCTTGACGAGCACACCCACTCCATACGACAGAATCACAAAGGCTGTCCAAGTGATGAATATCACCTGTCCGCCGTCCCCGAACAGCAGCGCCGGTAGCCCCATCACACATCCGATCACGAACGCTGCTTGGAGTTTATGCTCGCGCAGCAGCTCTATGATCGGCTCTCGCCACATCCAACCGACTACGCCCCGCGGAGCGCCACAGTTGGGGCAGCGGGCGTCGTCGTGGAGAAAGCCGCACGGTTGGCAGCGGGCGCGGTCAGCCATCGTCGCGCGTCAGGAACGGCAGCAGGTCGTCGGTGAGCGCGTCCCAAGAGAACTTCTTGGCCTGGGCCGACGCGCCCTCGCCCAGCTTTTCGGCTCCGAGGCCGTAGAAGCGTGCTAGCCCGTCGGCGAGCGACTCGGAATCCTCCGGCTCGACCAGAACGCCCGCGACGCCGTCCGGCACCACGTCGGCGAAGACGCCCAGGTTGGTCGTCACCATCGGCTTGCCAAAGAAGAACGCGGTTTGCGCAACGCCCGATGGTGTCGCGCGGCGATACGGTTGGACGAGGGCGTCGCTGAGCCGAGAAGTAGCGATGCACGTCGGCGTTGTCGACGTAGCCGGGGAAGAAGCGGACGATGGGCGCGTCGCCGTCGAGCAACCCAAGCTGCTCGGCCTGGGCCATCAACTCGTCCTTGTTGTCGTAGAACTCGCCCGCGACGATCAGCCCAGCGCCGGTCTCTCGGTGAACGCGCGGCATGGCGTCGAGCAGAATGTCCAGCCCTTTGTAGGGACGGATCAAGCCGAAAAACAGCAGCGTCGGTCGGTCCGGGATTTCTAACTCTTCGCGCGCCTGAGCAGTCGGGATAGCAGGCTCGAAGATGTCGTAGACCGGGTGGAAGGTCTCGAGCACGTCGGCGTCGGGGCGCAGTCCGCGCAGGTCGTCGGCGACGTGGCTCGACAGGGTGAAGTAGGCGTCGGCCTGACTGGTCAGCGCGCGCATGAGCGGCTTGGTCAGCGGGAAGGCCTTGTGCGGGTAGACGTTGTGCAAGAACAGCGACACGCGCGGAATCGGAGCGCCGATCTGCCTGCACCGACGCCGCATCGCCCACAGCAGTCCGAGGTAGCAGGGCACGAAAAACGGCAGCCAGTGACTCAGCACGACGCTATCCGGCCGCTGCTCGGCGATCCACTGTCCCGTCTTGATCCACGTCCGCGGATCGACCGAATCCAACATCCGCAGCGGATCGTGCGGCAGACGGTCGGCCCAGCGCGGGTCGTCCTCGAACTGGCTCTCACCCGGAAACAGCCGCTCGGGGTATTGACGCGAAAACGTGACGACGTGCGTCTCGGCGCGCTCGGCGAGGGCCTGGCTCAGCCGGTTCTGAAAGTGGGCGATGCCGCCACGGTAGGGATACGCGGGGCCGACGAGGACGACAGAAGGACGAGGCACGAGCAGCGGAGAAAGTGACTCGCCAAGATACTTTGCTCAGCCCGCCGCGATACTGCTCCTCTACCGCACCACGTGCACGACAAGGCTCTTGGACTGGCCGCCGTCGCTCTCCATCCGAATGAGGTAGACGCTCGACGGTAAGGCAGAGCCGTTCATGCTCAGCACATTCTCGCCCGCTGGCAGCACGCCTTCGTGCAGCGTCGAGACGCGCCGTCCGACCGCGTCGTACACGTGGACGCGAACGACATCCGTCTCGCTCATCGCGATCACGACCCGCGCAGCGCCCGATGCAGGATTCGGCGAAACGCTCAACGCATCAGCGCTGGCTACAGGCAACTCGGGAGCGGTCGACGTTATACGGGGGTCGGTGTAGCGCCACAGTTCTCTACCGGCGTCATCGTCCTGGATCGAGAAGTAGAGCGATTGGCCGACGACGGCGAGTCCGCCAATCGGGGACACCTCGCCCAGCGTTTCGGGATTGGTGATCAACTCGGCCGCATCCGTGCCGCTGTCGTAGACGAACAACTCGACGCCCGACGCTGCATTCTCCGCGTGGAAAAACAGCTTGCCCGCGTAGACGATCATACCCGTCGGCGCAGAGAAATCAGCACCCGATGCCGAGCCATTGAGACGCGTTGTCTCGCCCGTGTCGTCGTCGTAGGCCCACAGCGCGGTGGATTCGCTGTCGCGAGCGACGAAGTACAGCCGGTCATCGTATACGACTACTTGCTCGGATCTGCCCGCCCCTTCCCTGAACGTCGACGTGAGTTGGGCCACCTCTTCGCTACTGGCATCGTACGCATACAGATTTCCGCGCGCCTGGAAGTAAAGGTCGTCTCCATAGACGGTCAGGTTCGTCGGCGTGCCTGCGTTGAAGCCCGGAAACACGTCCGCTGCGAGCGTGACCTGGTCGGTTGCAGCGTCGTAGGCGTACAGCTCGCGCCCGAACGTGTTGGAAGGTCCCATGCTGCCCGCTCCCGCATCTGCGGAGAAGTAGAGCTTGCCCTGGTACACCGTCAGATACTCGGGGAAGCTTCCGCTGTCTCCCTCGCGCAAGTCCGCCACCTTCGATGCCTGGTTGGTCGACGCGTCGTAGGCGAACAGTTCGCGCTCGAACTGCCCCGACGAGGCGACGAAGAAGAGCTTATCGTCGTAGACGGTGAACTCCTCGGGTTGCGAAGATGCTTCGCCAGGGTACAAGTCGGCGACCAGTGATACAGCGCCAGACGACGGATCGTAGACGTACAACTCGGCTCCTGTTGCAGAGTCGAATGCCGGGAAGAACAGACGCCCGTCGTACCCGGCAGCTTCGAGTGGCAGTATGCTTCCGAACAGTGGAAGATCTACAGCAGCGACCCGCTCGCTTGTTGCCGACTGCGGATCGTGGCGAAACAAGCCGACGCCTTCGAGCGAGCCTGCGAAGAAGTACAGATCGCCGTCGTACTCGGTCAACCCTATGGGCGAACTGCTCTGATTGCCCCTATTGAGCTCGGCGACGAACTCGATGGATTCCGTATCGGTGTCAACTGCGCACAACTCGAAGCCTCCCTGAGCGCTGCAGCCGAGATAGAGATCGCCTCCGTACACTGCCGGAGTCCCGAACAAGCCTCCGTCTGACCCTGTCGCGGACGGTATGCGCGCTATCGTTTCAGCAACAGGATCGAATGAGTAAAAGCCGAAGCGCCCGTCTTCGGTGCTCCCACTAAAAAACAACTTGTCCTCGTGGGCAATCAGGTAGGGAGCGGATAGAGGCTGACCTTGATTCGACAGAAAGACGACTCGGCTAACCACGCCCGCCGCCCTATTGTGCCTGTAGAGCCCATTCTCGCCGGCCTCGACTCCCGTGAAGTACAGATCTCCGCCGAGCACCTCACTGGTATTAAAACCGACCTGGACGTTTGGCGCGACGAGCGAAAGGTCTGTCTCCGACTCGTTGAGCCGGTAGAGCCGGTCTCCCGAACCATCGAAGAAGACGAGGTATAACGCGCCGTCGTACACGGTGAGATCTCGGGCGAACTGTATCGATCGAGAAGAGACTGCGGTCGCCTGGTTTGTAGTCGCGTCGTAGGCATAGAGGCGCTCCTGTCGCGCCTCGTTTTCGGCTACGTAAAACAGCTTGCCGTTGTGCACCGCGAAGTCGCTGGGCACGCTTGCACTCGAGGCGGGATTGCTACTGGCGACGAATGCGGTGCGCCCCACCGATGGGTCGTAGGCATACAGTCCCCACCCGTTCGCGTCGGAGCGCCCGCCGAAGTAAAGCGCACCTTCGTACTCAGCGAATACGCTGCCGGACGAGAACGCCTGAGTGGGCACGCCTTCCCCTGGAATGGCGACGGCCGAAGACCCATCGAACGCGAAGAGCGATACGCCGTCGGCTCCGCTGGCAGTCAGCAGCAACCGGCCTCCGAATACGGTCATCCTACCTGGATTGCTACCCCGTACGCCTCGTCCAAAGTCAGCGGCGCGCTCGATCTGCCTTGTGGTAGCATCGAAGAGGTAGACGTCGTCTCCGCTCGTGCCGTCTATTGCGCGAAAGTAGAGCTTGCCGTCGAACACCGTCAGGTCGCGAATCTCGCTGCCAGCCGGGTCTTGGTTGAGGTCGGCTACACGCACGGGCTGCGCTGTCGCCGAGGAAGTTACCAGCAGGGCGAGAAGTAGGAGACCGAGAGCGAACGCCGGGCGAGCCTGGCGTGTGCGTGGGAGGCGGTACATAGCGGAGGCAGATGGAGTTGGGACGCAAGATACCGTCGCTAAACCGCTTCGACTTCCTGCACCCGAGTCTCTTCGAGCACGTCGTACTCCGCCGTCCGTTCAAGGCGCGGTTTGGCGAACATCTCGCCGATCAGACCCGTCGTGAACAACTGCACGCCGACGATGACGAGGGTGATGGCGAGCAGCAGCAGCGGCCGGTCGCCGATGGGATGGCCGATCACGAGTTTGTCGAAAGAGATCCACAGCGCGAGCACGAAGCCGCCCAGAAAAGCGAGCGATCCCAGTCCGCCGAAGAAGTGCATCGGCCGTGCGGCGTAGCGCGTCAGGAACGTGACGGTCAGCAGGTCAAGAAAGCCCCGAATGAAGCGCTCGAATCCGAACTTGGTGCGGCCGTACTTGCGCGCGTGGTGCGTGACCTCCTTCTCGGCGATCCGGTCGTAGCCCTCCCACTTGGCGAGCAGCGGGATGTAGCGGTGCAACTCACCATAGACGCGCACGCTCTTGACGACTTCGCGTCGGTACGCTTTCAGTCCACAGTTGAAATCGTGCAGCTTTGATGCCCGAAAAGTGGCGTGTGACCGCGTTGAAGAAGCGCGACGGCAGCGTCTTACCCAGCGGATCGTGCCGCGTCCGCTTCCAGCCGGACACTAGATCGTGCCCCATCTCTCCCCTCTCGCCGTCGACCATCGCGACGAGCGATGGGATCTCGTCGGGGTCGTCCTGCAAATCGGCATCGAGCGTCACGACGACGCGTCCACTCGCCCGCTCGAAGCCGACGGCAAGCGCCGCGCTCTTGCCATAGTTACGCCGAAACCGGATACCGTTGAACCGCGCGTCGTCCTGCGCGATGGCCTCGATAGCTGTCCACGAGCCGTCTCGGCTACCGTCGTCGATCAGCCACGCCTCGAACGTCAGGCCCGCGCCGTCGCACGCGGCTCGGATGCGGTCGGCCAGTTCGGGCAGGCTCTCGACCTCCTCGTAGACCGGGACGACGAGCGATACGTCGGGTGCGTGGAAGTCGTCGGTCATGCGGGGAAAATAAAAACAGCACAGGTCTCTCCGACGTGTTCTGCTCGGAAGCGATAACCAAAGCTACAAGCGCTCGGGCGCGTCGGGTACCATCGGCGAGGACTCGTGCTCGCCCTTTCCGCTGAAGTAGCGCATAGCTCCGTCGCGCTCGCACACCCATACCTCGCGTGCTCCGGCTCCGAAGTAGAGCGCGATCTTCTCACGCATCTCGGCGCGCGTGTTCGACGGCGACATCACTTCGACGCAAATTTCCGGTGCTTGCGCGAACGGAGTGACCGTCCCAACTTGTTCGAGACGGTCGGCAGACATCCAGGCCACATCAGCCACCTTCACCCCCAGTGGCGTGTCCACCGAGCACTCGACGAGCACGCGACCGGTCGGCAGCTCACTGCGCAGCACGAATCCGAGATCCCCCGCTCGCAAGGCGTGACTATTGGATGCAGGCGTCATAACGATCTGGCCGTACTCGTTGAGTTCGATTTTGTAGGGCAGATCTTGAAGTGTCGGATCCGCGAGTACGTCATCCCAGGTCATGGCAGCGGGCGGTTTGGCGAGCTCGGTTATACGTCGATGGTGGCGTATCGGGCGTTGCGTTCGATGAACAGGCGGCGCGGCTCGACGGCGTCGCCCATCAGGGTCGAGAACGTACGGTCGGCCGTCGCAGCGTCGTCGATGGTGACGCGTTGGAGGATGCGGCGCTCGGGGTCCATCGTGGTTTCCCACAGCTGATCCGGGTTCATCTCGCCCAAACCTTTGTAGCGCTGAATGCCGACCTTCTTGCCCGCACTTCCGCCCATCTCCTCGACGAATTTGTGCATCTCGTCATCGGTCCACGCATACTGCTCCTTCTTACCCTTCTTAACCTTGTAGAGCGGCGGAAGGCCGATGTAAACAAACCCCTGCTCGACGAGCGGGCGCAGGTGGCGATAGAGAAACGTGAGCAGCAGTGTCCGGATGTGCGCGCCGTCTACGTCTGCGTCGGTCATGATGACGATATGGTGGTAACGCAGCTTGTCGATGTTGAACTCGCTTTCAGTCGTCGCCAGGCCCGTGCCCAGCGCCGTCACGATGTTGCGGATCTCCTCGTTTTCGAGCACCCTATCGAGCCGGGCCTTTTCGACGTTGAGGATCTTGCCTCGCAGCGGCAGAATGGCCTGAAAGTGGCGGTCACGCGCCTGCTTGGCCGATCCGCCCGCGCTGTCGCCTTCGACCAAGTAGAGTTCGCTGATCGACGCATCCTTGCTGGCGCAGTCGGCGAGCTTTCCGGGCAGTCCGCCGCCCGAGAAGACGTTCTTGCGCTGGACCAGTTCGCGCGCGCGACGTGCGGCGGCGCGGGCCTGAGCGGCCAGCGTGACCTTGTCGACGATCCGCCTCGCTTCCTTGGGATGGTCTTCGAGCCACTCGCCCAGCTTCTGCCCGACCAAGCTCTCGACGATGCCCTGCACGTCCGAGTTGCCCAGCTTGGTCTTAGTCTGACCCTCGAACTGCGGCTCCTGCACCTTGACCGAGAGCACGCCCGTCAGCCCTTCGCGGAAGTCGTCGCCGCTGAGCGTGACCTTGCTGTTTTTGAGCAGGTTGTTGTTATCGGCGTACGATTTGAGCGTGCGCGTCAGGGCGCGACGGAAGCCCGACACGTGCGTGCCGCCCTCGTGCGTGTTGATGTTGTTGACGAACGAGTGGACGTTCTCGCTGTACCCGTTGTTGTAGCGCAGCGCCAGCTCGACCGGCACCTCGCCGCTCTCGTCGGCGATGTAGATCACCTCTTCGAGGATCGGCGTGCGGCCCTCGTCGAGGTAGTCGACGAACTCGCTGATGCCGCCTTCGAAGTGATAGACTTCGGTCAGCATGTTGCCGTCTTCGTCCGTCTCGCGCTCGTCCGAGATGGTGATGGTGACGTTGCGGTTGAGGTAGGCCAGTTCGCGCAGCCTTCCCGACAGCGTTTCGAAGCGGTACTCGTTGGCCGTGAAGATGGTCATGTCCGGCCAGAAGTGGACGCGCGTGCCGCTCTCCTCGTCGGCCGTCATCTCGCGCACGACCTCGACTTCGGTCTGGGGCACGCCGATCTGGTAGCGCTGCGTATAGACGTGCCCGTCGCGCTGAATCTCGACTTCGAGCCGCTGCGACAGCGCGTTGACACAGCTCACGCCGACGCCGTGCAGTCCGCCCGACACCTTGTAGCTGTCCTTGTCGAACTTGCCACCGGCGTGCAAGACCGTCATGACGACCTCGACGGCCGGGCGCTTCTCGGTCGGGTGCATCTCGACCGGAATGCCGCGTCCGTTGTCGCGCACGCTGACCGAGTTGTCGGTGTGGATCACGACGCCGATCGTGTCGCAGTGTCCGGCCAAGGCTTCGTCGATGGAGTTGTCGACGACTTCGTAGACCAGGTGATGCAGGCCGCGCGCGCCCACGTCGCCGATGTACATGGCGGGGCGCTTGCGGACGGCTTCGAGTCCTTCGAGAATCTGGATCGAGGAGGCGCCGTAGGCCTTGGGAGCAGAAGCGGCAGCGGCGAGGGGGGCGGAGGTCGGTTCCAACACGTAGGGGTCTGGACAGAAAGACGGCACGGCACATGTGGCCGCATCATCTGCAAAAACAAAGGCTTGATCTGATACGCCGAGCGTGAACTGGGGTTCGCCTAGTCGCGGCGTCGGAATGGGCCAAAATACGGCACAAGGGGCGATTTGGCGTAGTCCGAGACGCACTCCGCGACGCTCAGCCTGACGATGACGAGGATGTAGGCGAGCGCCCTAACTTAATGGCGAACGTTTCGTACGTCCTCTTCCCACTCGCCCAACTCATCGACTGTCATGGATCCTGCGATTGTCGTCTTCCTCGTTCCCATCTTCGGCATCTTGCTTGGAATGCTCGCCGTTTGGACCAAACATCAGCAGAAGATGGCGCAGATCCACAAGGGCAGCGACGGGGGCGGAGGCGAGCGCAACGCGCGTACACTCGAACTGCTGACCGACACGCTCGAGCGCGAGCACGAACGCCTCGTCCAACTGCAACAGCGCGTCGACCAACTCGAATCCGTCGTCGAAGCCCGCCCGGCCCGCCGCCTTTCCGCCGACGCGGGCAGCCCACCGCCGCTGGGATCGGCGTGAGCGCTCTGCGGCAGTGGGCTCCCGTTCGCCCCTTTGCCGGGTGGATAGCGTGTATTCTGGTTGTGGTTGTCCTACTGACACTGGCGTCACCGGCTGCAGCCAAACCCCAGAAGCACCATCCGACGTAGATGCGATGGAGCGGTTCGCTTTGCGCACGCATCGCACCGTCGCGCCCGGTTTCACGCTCCGGCGCGAGCGCAACGAGGCACTTTGGCGCGAGATGAAAGCCCTCGGCGCGTACAGCACCGACGTGCTCCCCGACAGCAGCGTCGTCATCCGTATGCCGGGTAGTCCGCATCGGTACGGCTATGTCTACCGCATTACTCCTCCGTCGGACGGTGGAAGCGAAAAGCTCGGCGAATGAACCTCCATCCTGTCGGTGAGCCGTGGTACGGATTCGTGTGCGGATGGAGCCGACCGGGAAACCGCTACCCCTGCTGAGGATCGCAGGTGACCGAAATACGTTGCTCCGACCATGACCTCCATCGCACCGCTTCTCGACGCCTCAGGGTTCGCCGACACGCTCCGAACTGTCGGGCGCGTGGCCGAGCGGATCGGGTTGGACGCCTACCTCGTCGGCGGGGCGGTGCGCGATCTGCTGATCGGGCGGCAAACAACCGATCTGGACTTCGTGACCGTCGGCGAGGGCAGCGGCGAGCGGCTGGCTCGGGCTGTGGCAAGGGAGATGAGCGGCAAGGCGAGCGTCTATCCGGCATTTGGGACAGCGGCGGTCCACTCGCCCCACACGGACGGAGCGCTGGAGTTCGTCGGCGCGCGGCGTGAGAGCTATCGGAGCGGTAGCCGCAAACCGGTCGTCGAATCGGGAACGCTGGAAGACGATTTGGCGCGGCGCGACTTCACGGTCAACGCGATGGCAGCATCCCTCCTTCCCGACCGGTGGGGCGAGCTCGTCGACCGGTACGGCGGCGCATCCGACCTCAAAATGGGACTGCTCCGCACTCCGCTCGAGCCGGGCGTGACGTTCTCGGACGACCCGCTGCGGATGGTGCGGGCGGCTCGGTTCGCGGCGCAGCTGGGCTTCGAGATCGCCGTCGACGCGCTCGACGCAATGGAGGAGCAGGCTGAGCGCATCGCTATCGTGTCGATGGAGCGCGTGGCGACTGAATTGGACAAAATCATCGCCTCGCGCTCGCCCGACGAGGGGTTTCGCATCCTGTTCGAGACCGGCGTTCTCGACTCCATCGTCCCCGAACTGGTCGACCTGGCGGGCGTCGAGGCGATCCACGGCATCGGCCACAAAGACAACTTCTACCACAGCCTGCAGGTGCTCGCCAATCTGACCGAGCGCACGTCGGACCGATCTGCCGACGACACGCGCTGGCTCCGATGGGCGGCGCTGCTGCACGACATCGGTAAGGAGCCGACCAAGCGGTTCGTGCCCAAGCAGGGCTGGACGTTCCACAACCACCCCGAAGTCGGTGCGCGGATGGCGAAAGGCGTGTTCAGCCGCTTGACGCTGCCGATGGGTGAACCGCTGACGTACGTGCAGCATCTGATCCGGCTGCACCACCGCCCGCATGCCCTGGTCGATGACGAGGTGACCGACAGCGCCGTGCGCCGCCTGCTCTTCGACGCCGGAGAGCACGTCGACGACTTGATGACGCTCGTCCGTGCCGATCTGACGACCAAGAACCCCAAGCGGATGCGGCGCTATCTCACGGGCTTCGACCGGGTCGAGGCCAAAATGATCGACGTGGAGGAGCGCGATCAGGTGCGTACGTTTCAGCCTCCCGTGGATGGAAACGAGATCATGGAGGCGCTGGGCGTCAGCGAAGGACTGGCGGTGGGGTTGCTCAAAGACCGGATCAAAGAGGCAATCCTCGACGGCCACGTTGCCAACGAGCACGACGCCGCGTACGCGTTCATGCTAGAGCACGTTGACGACGCGCTGCGCAGGGGCCGGCTGTTCGAGACGGCCGTGAAGACGTTTCCGCGCTCGCTGAGACGGGGTCTGGGGCGCGTTCGCCACCTGCTCTCCGACACCGCCCCGCTCCCCGACGACGACGAGGCCGCGCTGGTCCGGCTGCGATCGGTTGCCGAAGCGTACGTTGCCGACCCGCAACCCGAGGACGCCTGAGATGGGAAAGATTCTACTGACGCTGTTTCTGCCGCCGATTCGGGTCTGGCTACGCGCCGGACTGGGCTGGCCGTTCTGGCTCTGCCTGCTGCTAACGTTTTTCTGGTGGCTGCCGGGCGTGCTGTTCGCGTTCTGGTACGCTCGCCGCCCCGAACGTACGGATCGCAGCCGATCGGGGTCGGGTAAGACAAAGCTGCGATAAGCCCGTTGCCTTAGAGCGAGGTAAGCGTTGCCGGACAGTCGCGTAGAGGGCGGTTCCCATCGCGCCTGACGTGTATCACCCCGATGCCCGACGCCACGCCTCCCCTCTCCGTTTGCCGAATCGCCAAAGCCGGGTACGCGGGTAAAGGACTGATGTACTTCGCCGTCGCGACGTTGGCACTGCTGGCCGCACTGGGCTATGCGTCCGACCCCGAGGGCATGCGAGGTACGATGCATATGCTGAGCGACATACCGTTCGGCCGCGTCGTCCTCACCTTTGCGGCTCTCGGGCTGGCGGCGTACAGCTTCTGGCGCTGGTTCGAGGCGATCCGCAACCCCTCGGGAGACGGCGGGGCAAAGGGAGCGGTCAAGCGGCTGGCGTTCGCTGTCAGCGGTGCCGTTCACGCAGCGCTGGCCTACACGGCGGCCACCATCGCCTTGTTCGACAGCGGACGCGACGTAGACGGTGCGACAGGGCCGACGGCTCAGGAGACATGGTCTGCCGTCGTGCTGGGCTGGCCCATGGGCACAGCGCTGCTGGTCGGCGCCGGGTTGGTTGTGGTGGCCGTCGGTGTGCGGCAGTTCGTGCGAGCCTACAAGGCGTCGTTCGTCGACAAGATGGACACCGAAGAGTTGAGCGACTCGGTGGTGCACGCGCTTCGCCGGGCGGGACGCGTCGGATTGGTCGCGCGAGGCCTCGCGTTTGCGATGATGGGCGGATTCGTGATCGTCGCCGCGTGGCGCCACGACCCCGAGCAGACGCGCGGGCTCGACGGTACGCTCGACGTGCTGTCGCAGCAGCGTTATGGACAGGCGCTGCTGTTCGCGTTCTCCCTGGGGCTGGCGTGCTACGCCGTCTACTGCTGGGCATCGGCAGGCCTGCGCAGCTTCACCGGATCGGACGACGCGCAAGTCGACTATACCATCTGACGCCGTCTGACCTGACGCGCAGCGTAGTTTTCGGCTCCGCCTTCGCCCTGTCCGATGATCCGTCTTCTCCCGCTCGCCCTGCTCCTGCTCGCCACCGCCTGCGGTGATTCCGACATCCCATCCGCTTCGTCCGCAGATAGCATTCCGTTTCGCGCCGACACCGATCTCCAGCTCATGCGAGGAGGTGAGGCGTACCGCACGCTCCAGACCGAGATAGCCGACACAGACAGCAGCCGCGCGCGAGGTCTGATGGAGCGCGCGCCGCTGACCGATGAGCAAGCGATGCTGTTCGTGTTCGACGCGTCCGGCCCGCAGACGTTCTGGATGGCCAACACGCCGTCGGCCCTCGACATTGCGTTCGTGGCGGGCGACTCGACCATCCTCAACATAGCCAAGTACGTGCGGCCCAACACGACGAGCGGCGTCTCATCTGAGGGCGCGGCCAAGTACGTGCTCGAAGTCCGCGCCGGATTCGCCGACACGTATGGCGTGAGTCGAGGCGACCGAATCCGATGGTGAGGTCTCGCAGCAGCAGCAGCAGCAGCAGACACCTACGCTCCTACTCTCTCGAAGCGCAGTAGAAACCGGCGGTCGAAGCGTCCGTGCGCATGGCGTCTGCAGCAGGCGGAGCAGGCGGTTTCGCGCTTGGATCGGCGCGCGCGGTGGTGGACGTGGGCACAGTGCGAACAGACGGCGCGGTAACCGGTCGTTCCGCCGAAATCGCCCGGCTCGCTGCCTCCGGACCAGACGACGAGCGCATCCCTGCGACGCGTAACGCGTAGATACGACGAGCGATCGGATCGGGCGCAAGACCGGCACCGCAGCGGACGTGCGGGCTGGCGGTAGAGTGGGGTTTCGACCTGGCACGATGGGCAAACACCCGCATACGCCGAGTCGGGATCGTTCGGCACGTCGCCGTCGAAGCAGCGCTCGGGGCGGGCGCCACACGCGCGGGCGATGTGCTTCCACGTGGCGTCGTGGTTCGACCGGCCGCGCCGCTCGCAATCGATGGCGTGGGCGATCTCGTGCCGAATCGTGTCCTCGACTTCGTCATCGGGCAGCGACCGCGACAGGTGACGCGACAGCGTGATCTGCTTCCGGGCCATCCGGCATGCGCCCAGCCGTTTGCGGGCGCGGTCGAACCCGAACGTCCAACCCCTGTCCGACAGCGACTGGCCGAGCAGATCGCGCCCCAACTCGTCGAACAGGCGCAGCGCGAGATCGGAAGTATCGGTCTGAGTCATCGCCAGTCTAACGACTCGAATGGTGACGCGTTCGCGCCGCGTAACCTGAATCGGACGGCTGCGTAGCGTCACCCTTCCTACCCCGCGCTTGCATGACCGACCTCGCCTCCCCTGTCCTCCGCATCCGCGACGTGACCCGCTGGCTGCCGCTGGGCGATCAGCGAGTCGACATCCTACGGGGCATCTCGTTCGACGTGCAGCGCGGCGAGTGGATCGCGCTGACGGGGCCGAGCGGAAGTGGGAAGAGCACGCTGCTGGGACTGATTGCCGGGCTGGATGCGCCGTCGTCGGGTGAGGTGTGGATTGGAGACGTGGAGGTCGGACAGTTGCCCGAGAAGCGGTTGGCCGGGCTTCGCAACGAGCGCGTCGGTATCGTCTTTCAGCACTTCAACCTGATCCCTACGCTGACGGCGCGCGAAAACGTCGAGGCGCCCCTTTACGTACAGCGCGGCGCACGCAACGTGTCGAAGCGGGCGACCGAACTGCTCGAACGCGTCGGTCTGGGCGACCGGATGGACCATCGCCCCCACCAACTCAGCGGCGGACAGCAGCAGCGCGTCGCCATTGCCCGGGCACTGGTGACACAGCCCGAACTCTTAGTCGCCGACGAACCGACGGGTAACCTGGACACCGTCGTCGGTGCCAGTATCCTCGACCTGATGGGCGAGATCCAGCGCGAAACCGGTACGACGCTCGTCGTCGTGACGCACGATCCGCTCGTCGCCGCCAGGGCCGATCGCCGCCTACACCTGGTAGACGGGCTTCTCTCCGACGCTCCTCTTTCAGCACAGGGCGAGGTGACGGTATGACGCTCATCCGCTACGCCCTGCGCTCGCTGCTGCGCGGAGGCCAGCGCACGATCCTGGCCATCGGCTGCATCGCGTTCGGCGTGCTCGCGCTGACGGCGATGTCGCTGCTCGCATCGGGTATCGCCGGAGCGACGTTTCGCCCGACCGCTTCGATTTTGGGCGGTGACCTGCTCGTCAGCCCTCCCTCGCGGCTGGACGAGCCGAGCGGCACATCGGCTGCCCAACTTCGGCAATGGAAGGACGAAGGTCTCGTCGCCCGAACGGACGTGCGGCAGCAGATGGGAGGTCTGATTCTGCTGCGCAGCGCCGATAGCGGGCGCGGCTACCCGCTCTTCGTCACCCTCGCCGTCGACCCGCGGACGTATCCGCTCGTCGGAGGCGTGGAAGTCGTCGCACCGTCCGGCTCCACACTGGCCGACATCGTGCGGCCCGGTCGGGTCGTGTTGACGCGCGACGTAGCTGAGGACGCGAACGTCTCGGTCGGCGCAACGGTGCGCGTCGGCGGAGCGGATGCAGGGGCGGTTGCAGTCGAGGTCGGTGGTATCGTCGCCACGCTGCCGTCGGGCGCGGGGCGCGGGCTACTGCTGCACGAGAGCGACGCCGGGCTGCTGCAAGGCGTCGCGGCGCCGCGCGAACAGATCGCCGTCGTGCTGGTCACACGCGATACGGCGTCGGTGCGGGCAGCGAGCGAGGCGTTCGCGGCGGCTGGGTGGGGCGTCGAGGACCGCACCGGCAAGCCCCCCGGAAGCATGGAGGAAGAGTTGATGGACACCGCGCTCAAGGGCGCCGGCCTGCTTGGCCTACTGCTCGGAGGCGTCGGCGTGGCAGGCGCGCTACAGGTGCTGCTGGCGGCGCGGCGGCGCGAGTTGGCGACGCTCCGGGCCGTGGGCTACCGCCGCGGTCACCTGGTCGGGCTGATCGGTATCGAGATGGGGCTGATGGGCGTGATCGGCGCGCTGATCGGATTGGCGGCCGGCGTCGCCATCGCGTCGGGACTGGCGAATCTGTTCGGGCGCCTGGCGGCGACGCGCATCGACCTGGCCGTGACGCCCGAGATCGTGGGGACGGCGCTGGCGGCGGGCGTCGTGACGACGCTACTGTTCGGCACGTACGCCGTACTCCAGGCCAGCAGTGTCCGCCCCGCCGACCTGTTCCGCGAAGTCGCCGACGTGCGGACGCGGTCGGGACAGGCGCGCGCAGGCGTGTTGTGGGCGCTGATCCTCGCCCTGTTCGGGCTGCTCGCATCGGTCGTTCTGGGTTCGCTGCTGCAAGGGTTCGGCGTGATCTTGTTTGGTCTGATTGGCCTGGGAGTCGTCGGTGGACTGCTTGTGCTGGCGGTCCAAGGTGTGGCACGGTTGCCGCTGCCGGGGGGCTTTCTGTCACGGATGGCGCGTACCGGACTGGCGCGCAGGCCGGCGCGGACGATGACGGCGGGCGTGGCACTTTTCGCCGGATCGCTGGCGATCGGGCTGGCTCTGGCGATCATCTCGGGTGCGAGCGATCAACTCGGAGACCGGTTCGATGCAGCGGATAACGTACCGATTCGCGTGTTCGCGGGCCAAGTTGCGCCCGACTCGCTGCTCGAGGCCTTGGGCCGCGACTCAGGACTGATCGAAAACGCCGTCGTGTCGGTCGTGCGCCGTACGTCGGTTCGCGCTGCTGACGGCACGAACGTCGCCGAGGGGCGCGTCGCCTCTCTCATCCCGGCCGATGCCAACGCGCCCGACAGCGTCCGCTACGAGGGGCAGAAGCTATCCGGCGGACACTGGCCCGGCCCTGGCGAGGTCGCGCTAGGTCCCGAAGCACGCGACGTGGAGGGCGAAGCGTGCATCGGCCTTTCGGCGGACGCGCCATGCTTTCCGGTCGTCGGGCGCTTCAGCCCCGATGCCCTGATGTCAGGCTTGCTCGTCGCCATCGTCCACCCATCCGATGCTCAGGCGCTGACCGGGGCGAGCACGCAAGCCGTTTCGGGCTACGTGCCGCGCGCAAACCACGACATCCGCGTGCAGGCGATCGGCCAGACGTTTCCAGACGGAATGGTGTTCAGCCGCCTCGACATCGAGCGGCTCATCAACGGTGCCTTCCTCAGCCTGTTCTGGTTCGTCGCCGGGATGTCGGCGCTGGCGGGGCTGGCCGGTGTCGTGCTGATCTCGAACGCTGTCGGCATGGCGCTGGTCGAGCGGCGTCGCGAAATGGGTATGCTCCAGTCCATCGGCTATCGTCGCAGCCACATCCTGGGCGTGTTGGCGATGGAGTATGGGTTGGTCGGATTCGTCGCGGGCGTCGCCGGAGCGGGCGCGACGGCTCTGATTCTAGTCGCGCTCGACTATTTCGCCGACGGCAGCGCCGACATCTTTCTGACGTGGCCACAAGCGATCGTACTCGTCGCGATCACGACGGCGCTCGCCGCCGGATGCGCTTTGCTGACCGCGGCGCCGACGGTCCGGGGGCGTCCGCTGCGGCTGCTGCGCGCCTCGGAGTAGAACATGCGGCACACTGGCCCTCGCCGAGATGCGCCTCCGCATGGGCCGAACCCAAGCGTTGCAAGCGCAGATGGGGCAACCGGTTAGCTTGAGGATCTTGCCTTTCGACTACCTGCTTCTCCTCCATGTCCGAATCCGTCGCAGCCCTGCGCGCCGCTGCTCAGGCTCTCGTGCGTGCCGCCGCCGCTGCCCTCGACACGCCCGCTGCCCTTCTGCTTCCGCCCAGCGGCTACACCCCTTCGGTCGCCTTCGGACTGGCCGACGTGCCGTTCGACCCCAAGCTACCGGACGTGGCGTGGAAAGCGGTCGTCGATGCGCTGCGTGAGGCCAACGCTGCGCCCGACTCGGGTGCGAGCGTGGCGGCAACCGGTCCCGAAGAGCAGACCTCGGCGCTGGCGTCTCAGCTTTCGGACGGCTCACTGCTCGTCGCTCTCGACGGGGTGAGGCGCATCTGGGAAGCGGCGGACTATACCAAGCTCGACTCCCTCACGGACGCCCCCTCTGACCCCGATGCGGGCGATCAGGCGGTTGAAAAAAAGCATCTCATCATTCCCAACGCCGGACGCGTGCGCGAGGTGGCTGGGCAGTCGGCGCTGTTCGAGGTGATGCTGGACTCGGTTTTGGACGCCATCGTGGTTGCGGACGCGCGCGGCAGGCTACTCGTCGCCAACCCGCTCGCCGAGGAACTGCTCGGGCGCCCGCTCGATCCGGAGATGGAGGTCGATGGCTTTGGCGAGTACACCATGCGGACGGCAGAAGGCGCCCCGATGCATCACACTGACTACCCGATGGCCGTTGCCCTGAGGACAGGCGAAGCCGTTGCGCTGACCGAGTATCAGTACGTGCAGCCCGGCGGCGACGTGCTCCAGCTGCTGATGAATGGTATTCCCGTTCGCAACGACGAGGGCGAGGTGATTGCCGCCGTTTCGTCGTTCATCGACGTGACCGAGCGGCACGAGACCGAAGCCGAGCGGCAGCGGCTCGCTACGATGATCGAGCAGCAGCAGGTGCAGCTCGAGGCCGTCGTCCAGCACATGCCCATCGCCGTAACGCTGCTCGAAGCGCCGTCGGGCCGCGTGCTGCTCCGCAACGACGCCGTCGCCGAACGCATCTGGCGACGCGACAAGATGGAAGCGCCGAGCCAGAGCGTGGAGGAGTACGCACGCTATCAGGGCTTCGGAAAAGACGGCGCCCGCATCGCCAACACCGACTGGCCCGCTGCCCGCGCCCTCTCGGGCGAGACCGTGCTGGGCGAAGAGTTGCGCATCCTGCGCGGCGACGATACGATGGGAGACATCCTCGTCAGCGCCTCACCCATCTGCAACCAGAACGACGAGGTAATCGCGGTAATCAGTGTCTACGAGGACATCAGCGACCAGAAAGACGTAGAGCGTAGCCTGCGCGAACGGGAGGCCCGCTACCGCACGCTGTTCCAGTCCGCCGCCGACGCGGTCCTGGTCTATCCGGTTACGACGGACGGCCCCAAGCAGCTCATCGACTTCAACGACGCTGCACTCGAGCTGTACGGCTACACGCGCGAGGAAATGGAGTCGATGATGGTCAACGATCTGATTGCGCCGGGTGCCATCGACATGACCGATGCCTTGGAGGAATTGGAGGAGACGGGGCGTGGACGCTTTCAATCGGCACACGTGACCAAAGACGGTCGCATCCTTCCGATGGACGTGGCGGCGCACCGCTTCAAGCTCGACGGACGCGACGTGGTGCTGTCGCTCTGCCGCGACGTGTCGGGCAAACTGCGCAACGAGGAGCGGTTGCGCGAGCAGGCCCGCGTACTGCGCACGATCAACGATACCAACGCCATCCTCGCCGCCGAGTTGGACGTGGAGACGCTGGTCCAGCGCGTGATCGACACCGGCACCGACATCATCGGCGCCGAGTTCGGAGCGTTCTTTTACAACGTCGAGATCCGCGACGGCGTCGCCTACGCGCTGCACGCACTCTCGGGCGCCCCCCTCGAAGCATTCGCCAGCTTTCCCCGCCCGCGCATCACCAAAGTCTTCGCACCGACGTTCGAGGGGACGGGCGTCGTCCGCTCGGGCGACATCACTCAGGACGAGCGCTACGGAGCCGAGGGAAGCCGCTTCGGAGGTATGCCGCCGGGACACCTGCCGGTCAAGTCGTACCTCGCCGTTCCGGTCGTTGGGCGCGACAAGAGCGTGATCGGCGGAATGCTGTTCGGGCACGGCGAGCCGGACCGCTTTACCGAGGAGCACGAAGCCATGATCACGGGCGTCGCCAACCAGGCGGCTATCGCGATCGCCAACGCGCGGCTGTTCGAAGCCGCCGAGGCCGAGATCGAGGAGCGCAAGCGGACCGAGATCGCTCTGGCCGAAGCCAAGAACCAGGCCGAAGCAGCCAGCCGGGCCAAGAGCGCGTTCCTGGCCAATATGAGCCACGAGCTGCGCACGCCGCTCAACGCCGTCATCGGGTACTCCGAACTGCTCGAAGAGGAAGCCGAGGACGCCGGGCAAACGCTCTTCCTGCCCGAACTCGCCAAGATCAAAGGCGCCGGGCGCCAACTGCTCGCCTTGATCAACGACGTGCTCGACCTGAGTAAGATCGAAGCCGGGCGGATGGAGCTCTTCCTGTCCGAGTTCGACCTCTGCACCATAGCCCGCGAGGTCGTGACGACCGTCGAACCGCTCGTCGAGAAAAAAGGCAACACGCTCACCATCGAGTGCTCGGCCGACGTTGGACTTGGTCCACGCCGATGAGACCAAGATTCGGCAGGTGCTCTTCAACCTGCTGGGCAACGCAGCCAAGTTCACCGAAGGCGGCACGATCGCGCTCGACGTGCACCGCGCCTCGCGAGCCGGGCAAAACGGAAGCGATCCGTTCGACGAGGTCGTCATCCAAGTTCGCGATACCGGCGTCGGCATGACCGAGGAGCAGGTCACCAACCTGTTCGAGGCGTTTTATCGAGGGCAGGAGCAGGCCGGACGCTTCGAAGGGACAGGCCTGGGACTGGCGATCACGTGGCGCCTATGCCGTCTGATGGGCGGAAGCATCGAAGTCGAAAGCGCCAAAGGCGTCGGCTCGACGTTTACGGTCCGCCTGCCCGCCCGCGTCACCGATCCGACCGAGAGCGACCGCGTCAAGATGTTCGAGACCGGAGCCGACGAGCCGTCCGATCACAGCGCCGCCGTCCTCGTCATCGACGACGACCCCAACGCGCGCGACCTGCTGCGCCGCTTTCTGACCAAGGAGGGCTACTCCGTCGTCACCGCCGAGAACGGACGCGACGGCCTCCGCATGGCTAGACTCTACGATCCACTCGTTATTACGATGGACGTGATGATGCCCGAAATGGATGGATGGGAAACGCTGTCGGCCTTGAAAAGCGACCCACACCTGCACGACATCCCCGTCGTCATGCTGTCGATGGTCGACGACGACCAACTGGCCTACGCGCTCGGAGCCGCTGAGTACATGACCAAACCCGTCGACCGCAAGCGCCTCAAGAGTGTATTGCAGCGCGTCTGTCTCAACCGTAGCGAATGCGTCGTGATGGTAGTCGAGGACGACGAGCCGACGCGCGAACTCGTTCAGCGCACGCTGCAGAGCCACGGCTGCACCGTCGTCGAAGCCAGCAACGGGCAGGAGGCACTCGACACGCTCGAAACCGTGACACCGCACGTCATTCTGCTGGACCTGATGATGCCCGAGATGAATGGCTTCGAGTTTGCCGAAGAGCTGCGCCGCCACGAGCAGTGGCGCAACATTCCGGTCGTCGTGATGACGGCGCGCGAACTCTCCAGCCTGGACCGCGAGCGGCTGAGCGGCAAGGTGCAGACCGTCCTGCAGAAGGGCGCGTACAGCCGTCAGGAACTGCTGCAACAGGTGCTGGCCCGTGTCTCGTCGTGCATCGGCGATGCGCCGAAAGGCTGATTGCCTCCTATCTTCCCCTCTTTCATCAGTACCCGATTCATGGCAAAGGTTCTCATCGTAGAAGACAACGAGCACAACTGGGACATGCTCTCGCGCCGCCTCACGCGCCGCGACTACTCCATCGTGCTCGCCCACGACGGACTAGCGGGTGTAGAAGTCGCCCAAGCCGAAGCACCGGACATCATTCTCATGGATGTCAACCTGGACGGCATCGATGGGCTCGAAGCCACGCGCCGCATCCGGCAGATCGAAGCACTCGCCAAAGTACCCATCATCGCGATCACGGCGCACGCCCTCGCCGGAGACCGCGAGAAAGCCATCGCTGCCGGCTGCGACGACTACCACACCAAGCCCGTCGAACTGCCCCGACTACTCGGCCAAATGGAAACCCTGCTGGGCGACAAAGCGCCTTAGAGCAGGTAGGAGCGTGCCTCCCGCTCTTACCGCCGAATGCGGTTACCCAAGACGAAGCCGAGCAGACCTGTAAGTGCAACGCTCAGAATGACCTGGATGCTCGTCAGGATGTGAACCGACGCGTTGCGCGGCTCCAACCCGACGCTCGGCCCTTCGGGACTCGTGACGCACGTCAGGCTGAACGTCGCCAGGTCGACGAGGTCGCGCAGCGAGCCAAAGCCGATGACTTCGCCGGTGCCCACGCGCACGACGCTGCCTGTGATGCCATACAGGAAGAAGGCGAGGCAGTACACGGCGAATAGCGTCACGACGACGCGCCAGACGCTCTCGCCATAGTCACACAGAGCCTCTACCACGCCGTCGAGCACGTAGCGACGATAGTGGTCGATGGCGTCGCCATAGCTGCCCTCTTTCCACGCCGTTCGAGCCGCTTTGAGCGCCTGCAGCTTGCGCATCCGACGCCGCTTGCGATACGACCACGACACCGATTCGTGATCGCCGAGAACGTCAAAGTTGTGTTCGAGCGATAGGTACCCTTGGGCAGCGCCTTCGTAATCGGCTGCCAGCTCGTCTCCGATAGCCTCGCCGAGTTGGCTGCGGTGCATCCGCGTGCGCTCGAGCCATGCTTTGCCCAACCGGATGCCACCGAGCTTGGTCTCGGACAGATCGACCTCTTGCAACCGCGCGCCCTGAAGCGAAGCGCCGCGCAGGTCGGCACCCTCCAGAAGCGCGCCGCGCAGGTCCGAGTCGTCCAAGTTGACTTCGCGCAGGTCGGCTCCGCGCAGGTCAGCTCCGGACAGGTTGACGTTGTAGAGGTTGGCTCCTCGAAGCGAAGCCTCCTGGAGGCGCGCACCTTTGAGCGACGCGTTGCGCAGGTCGGCGCCGTCGAGGCGCGCGCCCCACAGATCCGACTCGTCGAGCGTCGCGTCTTCGAGCGCCGCGTTGTCGAGGATCGTGAAGCGAAGCATCGCTCGCGTGGCGTGCAACTCCTCGCAAATCGCCCCAATCAGACTGGCTCCGTTGAGGACGGCGCGGTCGAGAATAGCCCCGGCGAGGTCGACGTTGGTAGCATTGGCCTCCTCGGCGTTTACGTCCGAAAGGTCGGCGCCGCCCAACTCGGCCTCGCGCAGATCGGCGCCGCGCATCCGGGCGCTGCGCAGATTGGCACCCCGCAGATTGGCCTCGCGCAGATCGGCGCGCTCGAGGTAGGCACCGGCGAGGTCGATACCTCCCAACCGAGCATCGCGTTTGAGATCGAGCTTCAGTTCGTCGAGCGCCCGCGGGCTGACATCGATACCGTTGAGGTCGACTCCGCCATACCCTTCACTGCCCAGCTCGGCATGCGTGCCGATGCGGCTCATCACGCCGCGCAGCCGTCCGATCCATGCGTCATCTCCGCTTACCAGAGGGGCACCGGGAGGAGTCAGTGAGACGGCGGAGGTTGAATCGGTCATGCGCGGGATATAACTGAAAGGTGAATGCTGATCAACCTGATCGGATTCAGGTACCGGGTAACGGATGGGTTGGCGTCCGGCCTCAGTACGATTTCTCCGTTGTCAAGCCCATTCCGACGTACCATTGAGAAGCACAGGTAACAGATCGCCGATTTCGATTCTGATAACACTTTCACGTATGCATAATATGAACTCTGCCGCTGATGGTCTGTAACCTGGATCACCTCACCAGAGCCTATTTCCGATATGACTACCAACCTAACCGACGCGCTGCCCCAGGCTCCGCGATCGAAACGTTTCAGCCGACGCCGCATGAGAGCTGCCGCTACCCTGGCGCTCGCCTCACTCGGTGGCCTAGCACTCGCCACCGGCCCGGCCCAGAACCTCGTTCAGACCGCCCTGCCCTCCTCACCCGACGCCATCGAAAGCGTTGCCACGGTTGCAGGGCCTGCCGTTCCTGCTCGTCTCGCTGAGTGGTCCGAAGCCGTGACAGTCCCGTTTACATCGCCGACTGTGCTGAAAAACCCGGGCGATTTCGACCCGTCCGATTTCGACATGCACGACGGTAAGCTGCACCAGCAGGGCGCCGCGAGCTTTTACAGCGATGGATTTGAAGGTCGCCCGACGGCCAACGGCGAGTCGTTCGACTCGTCATTGCCTACGGCGGCGCACCGCACGCTTCCCCTCGGCTCGGTTGTGCGAGTGACCAACATCGCCAACGGTAAGAGCGTCGTCGTACGCGTCAACGACCGCGGCCCGTATCACGGCAACCGCGTGCTCGACTTGGCTGAGAGTGCAGCCGCTGACTTGGGCTTTGTTGACAAGGGCGTCGGCCGTGTACGAATCGAACTGCTGTAACCCGCTCGTTCAGCACAGCATCGCGCATTCCCGCTAGGGAGTCTGTCCAACTGGGCAGGCTCCCTTTTTTAGTCGAGGTCAATGTTGAGCGAGATGTCGAGTGCCGTCACGCTGTGCGTCAGCGCGCCGACGGATACGAAGTCGACGCCGGTTCGGGCAATCTCTCCAACGGTTTCGAGACGGACGTTGCCCGATGCCTCGGTCAGCACACGACGCGCCGTTCGCGCTTCGGGATCGTGCGTACGGACTTCGGCCAGAGCGGCTTCGAGTGGTGCGACGTTGAGTGCTCCGTCTTCCATTCGGGCGAAGTTGTCGAGCAGCAGGTAGTCGAGCAGTCCCGTAGCGGCGGCCAGTCGAACCTCGCGCAGCGTCCGCGCCTCACACTCAATGGATAGGTCGGGGGCGTTGGCATCGCGCCAATTGGCGGCGGCGTGAATGGCCCGGGCGATGCCCCCACACGCCGCGATGTGGTTGTCCTTGATCAGGATGCGGTCGTAGAGGCCGACGCGGTGGTTGGTCCCTCCGCCCAGCATGACGGCCCACTTGTCGAGCGCTCGAAGTCCTGGAGCCGTTTTCCGCGTATCCAGCACCCGAGTGTTCGTCCCCTCGACGGCGGCGACGTAGCGCGCCGTTTCGGTCGCGATGCCGCTCATCCGCTGCATGAAGTTGAGCGCCAACCGCTCAGCGACGAGCAGACTGCGCGCCGATCCGCTGACGGTTCCGATGCGCGTTCCTGCTGTGACCTTATCGCCGTCCGCGACAGCCCATTCAGGCTTCAGGTCAGAGTCGAGGTGAGCCAAGATGCGGTCGGCGACGTGCAGCCCGGCGACGATACCGTTGGCTTTGAGCAAGAACGTAGCCGTGGCCTGGGTGCCCTCGGCTATCGTGCTGATCGTCGTCACATCGCCACGCTCGCCCAGGTCTTCGGCGAAGGCAGAAGCGATCAGCGCGTCGAGGTGCTGGTGGAGCAGGTAGTCGGGAGCGTTCATGCCGAGCGGAATAAGTGATAGAGTCAAAGTACACATTCGATGGACATCGCCGCGCGGTAGACATAGGAACGCACACCCGCCGCATGGGGTAGCAACAGGCTCACCTTCCGGCCTCTCATGCACGACCAGATCACCGTTCGCGGCGCGCGCGTTCACAACCTGCAAAACGTCGACGTGGACCTGCCGCGCGATCAGATGGTGGTCATCACGGGACTGTCGGGCAGCGGCAAGAGCAGTCTGGCGTTCGATACGATCTACGCCGAGGGGCAGCGGCGCTACATGGAATCGCTGAGCGCCTACGCGCGGCAGTTTCTGGGCATGATGGAGCGGCCCGACGTGGACTTCATCGACGGCCTCTCGCCGGTCATCTCGATCGAGCAAAAGACCGTCAGCCGCAACCCGCGCTCGACGGTTGGGACCGTCACGGAGATCTACGACTTCCTGCGCCTGCTCTACGCAAGGGCCGCGACGGCCTACTCGCACATCAGCGGCGCGCCGATGCGCAAGCAGAGCGACGACGAGATCATCGACGGCATCGCCAGTCTGGGTGACGGGTACCAAGGTGATCCTGCTCGCGCCGGTCGTCAAAGGGACGTAAGGGCCACTACCGCGAACTGTTCGAGCAGGTAGCCAAGCAGGGCTACGAGCGCGTCCGCGTCGACGGCGAGTTGCGCGAGATCGAGGACGGCATGAAGCTCGACCGGTACAAGACGCACGACATCGAAGTCGTCGTCGACCGGCTCGTCATCAAAGACGGCATCCGGACGCGCGTGGCCCAGTCGGTCGACACGGCGCTCGGAATGGGCGAGGGGACGGTCATCGCCCACCTGCCGGACGAGAGCCGCGACGTGCTCTTCTCGCGCCACCTGGTCGACCCCGAAAGCGGCCTGAGCTACGCCGAGGCGTCGCCCAACACGTTTTCGTTCAACAGTCCGTACGGCGCGTGCCCGACGTGCGGCGGACTGGGCGTCAGGCGCGAAATCGACCTGGACTTGGTCGTCGCCGAGCCGGGCAAGACGATTGACGACGGCGCTCTGGTCCCGCTGGGGCAGCCGCGCGACGTGTGGGTGTTCTCGCAGCTTGGGGCGGTCGCCGAGGCCTACGGGTTCGACTTCCAGACGCCGTTCCAGAAGCTGACCAAAAAGCAGAAGGAGGTGATTCTGCACGGCGCGGGCGAGGAGCAGTTCGAGATCGTGTACACGTACAAGCGCCGCGAGGTCAAGTACCAACACCGATTCGGCGGCGTCTACGGGCACATCCAGCACACGTTCGACAACACGTCGGCGCCCGCCCAGCGCAAGTGGGCCGAGGCCTTCATGCGCCCGATGCCCTGCACGACCTGCAACGGCGGACGCGTTGAAGCCCGAAGCGCTGAGCTACCGGTTCGCGGACAAGACCATCGCCGATCTGGTGCAGATGGACCTGGGCGCGCTGGCGACGTTCTTCCACGGGCTGGACGTGTCGGAGGATGGGGGCGGCGGTGTCGTGGATACGGCACCCGTAGGGGCGGATCCCGGATCCGCCCCTACAATCCCCAAACCCTCCCCGGAATCCGGCACCCAAACCGCAATCTCCCAACCATCCGCACCACCCATCGACCTGACCGAACGGCAGCGCACGATTGCCCGGCCCATCGTCAAGGAAATCCGCGAACGGCTCGACTTCATGGTCGGCGTCGGCGTCGAGTACCTCAACCTCGACCGGCCCGCACGGACGCTGTCGGGCGGCGAGAGCCAGCGCATCCGCCTCGCCACCCAAATCGGCACCCAACTGACGGGCGTGCTCTACGTGCTCGACGAACCCAGCATCGGCCTGCACCCGCGCGACAATACGCGCCTCATCAACTCGCTCCGCAGTCTGCGCGATCTGGGCAACTCGGTCCTGGTCGTCGAGCACGACCGCGAAATGATCGAAGCCGCCGACTACGTGGTCGACATGGGGCCGGGTGCGGGCGAACTGGGTGGGCACATCACGGCGGCAGGTCCCCAGGGCGATCTGCGCGACATGGACGGCGAGGGCAGCCTGACCAACGCCTACCTCGACGGCACGCGCCACGTCCCGATCCCGACCACGCGGAGCCCAGGCAACGGCGACGCCCTCGTCCTGTCAGGCGCGCGCGGCCACAACCTCAAAGGCGACACGCTGACGCTTCCGCTGGGCACGTTCACGGCCGTTACGGGCGTCAGCGGAAGCGGCAAGTCGAGCCTGATCAACCAGACGCTCTACCCGCTGCTGGCCGCGCACCACCACAACGCGCTGCGCGTGCCCCTCCCCCACACCGACATTCAGGGGCTGGACCTGGTCGACAAGGTGATCGACATCGATCAGTCGCCCATCGGCCGGACGCCGCGCAGCAACCCGGCGACGTATACGGGCCTGTTCACGCACCTGCGCGACCTGTTCACCCAACTTCCCGAGAGCAAAATCCGCGGCTACAAGCCCGGTCGCTTCTCGTTCAACGTCAAGGGCGGGCGGTGCGAGGCGTGCAAAGGCGCGGGCATCGTCAAGCTCGAAATGAACTTCCTGCCCGACGTGTACGTGACGTGCGACACGTGCAAGGGCAAGCGCTACAACGCCGAGACGCTCCAGGTGCGCTACAACGGTCGCAACATCGCCGACGTACTCGACATGACGGTCGACGACGCCCTGGCGCTCTTCGAGGCCGTCCCGCGCATCAAGCGCAAGCTCAAAACGCTGGCGAGTGTCGGCCTGGGCTACATCCGGCTGGGGCAGCAGGCGACGACCGTTTCGGGCGGCGAGGCGCAGCGCATCAAGCTGGCAAAGGAACTCAGCCGACCCGGAACGGGGCAGACGCTCTACATCCTCGACGAGCCGACGACCGGCCTGCACTTCGAGGACATCCGCCACCTGCTCGCCGTCCTGCGCGCGCTGGTCGACAAAGGGCAACACGGTCCTGGTGATCGAGCACAACATGGACGTGGTCAAAGTCGCCGACCACGTGATCGACCTGGGGCCGACCGGCGGGCGAGGCGGCGGTCACATCCTGTTCGCCGGAACGCCCGAAGAGCTAGCCCAGCAGGACACGCCGACGGCTCGCTACCTCAAAGAAGAACTCGAACGCGGCGTCTACTCGGACGAAGACGTGATCGACCTGTCCGAGTCGGATGGCGATGAGGACGACGAATACGAAGACGAGCCCGTCGATGAGGAGGAGCCGGAAGAAGCCGAAGCGTGAGCGTGTCAGACCTGCTCGCTGAGCGTTTCGATTTGCCGGGCCACCTCGCCGGTGAGTTCGCCGATCTGCTGCGTCGCGGTCGTCGTTCGGCCTGCCAGTTTGCGCACTTCGTCGGCGACGACCGAGAAGCCGCGACCGTGCTCCCCGGCCCTTGCTGCTTCGATGGCGGCGTTGAGCGAGAGCAGGTTTGTCTGGCGGCTGATGTGATCGATTGATCCCACGATGCCGGTGATGCGCTCAAGCAGATCGGTCATCGCATCGCGCGTTTGCCCCACGATCGCAGTGCGATGGGCTGCGTCGTTACCGAGGACGACTGTCTTGGTGAGGTTGCCTTCGGGATCGCACAGAGGAGCTACGGTCGACGACAGCAGAAACGGCTCACCGCTAGACGTGACGAACCTCAGGTCGGTCTCGAACGATTGTAGAGAGTTGTATTGGGCTCGTGCGTCTCCGTCGAGATAGGTCGTTAGCCGGTCGGCGGACGACAGGAGCGTGCCGTGATCGGCGTATCCGGCCAGACGCAGGAGGAAGTCGTTTGCCTCGATCAGACGACCGTCGGCGTCCCAGATCAATACGGCGTTGGAGTGCCCTATCGCCTCGAGTTGCGCTTCGACCTCGACCGCGCGCGTCTTGGTCTCGGTGATGTTCGTTTGGATGGAGATGAAGCGTTCCATCTGTCTATCATCGCCGAACACGGGGTTTATGGCCAGCGATATCCAATACGGTTCTCCCTTTCGGTTGTAGTTCAGAATCTCTTCGTAGAACGGTTCTTGGGCATCCAGCTTGGCTCGAATACGAGCCTTCGTTTCGGGCGAGGTGTGCTTGCCCTGGAGCAAGTCGCCTGGCTTTCTTCCCTTGACCTCATCGGCGCTGTAGCCGGTTAGACGCACGAATCCTGGGTTCACGTACTCGATTTTACCGTGCGCGTCGGTGATGATGACGCTGTTGTCGGTCTCATTGGCGACGAGTGAAAGCAGGTGAAACGCGTCGCGCCGCTCGACCTCCTCTGTGATGTCGGAAGCGAATTTCACGACGCGCTGAATACGGCCACTGGCGTCGAAGACGGGGTTGTACGTCGCCTGAATCCACGCGGTCGATCCGTCTTTGCGAAGTCGGGGATACTCGCCCGAGTGAAACTCACCCTCGCCCAGATGACGCCAAAATGCTCTGTATTCTGCCGATTGTGCATATTCGGGAGTGCAGAATATGCGATGATGCTGGCCTTGCACTTCGTCGATTCGATAGCCGAGAGTCGACAGGAAGTTGTCGTTGGCCATGATAATGGTACCGTCGAGGTCGAACTCAATCACGGCCTGCGAGCGGTTGATGGCCCGAATGCGCGCCTCGCTTGCAGCGGTGCGCTGCTTTTCCGCGCTCACATCGGTCGCGAACTTGACGACCCGTTCGGGCCGCCCTTCCTCGTCGAAGATGGGATTGTACGTGGCGCGAATCCACACCTCGCGTCCCCCCTTGTCGATTCTGCAATACTCGTCGGAGTGAAACCGACCTTGAGAGAGCGCCTGCCAAAACTCTCGATACTCTTCAGACGCGGCGTAGTCGGCATCGCAGAACATGCGGTGGTGACGGCCTTGGACCTCGCCAATCGAGTAGCCCATTAGCGACAGAAAATTGTCGTTGGCCGCCAGGATAGTTCCGTCCAGGTCGAACTCGATAGCCGCCGTTGAGCGGTAGAGTGCGCGCACCAGCGGGTCAGTAGGAGAATAGGCATTCGCTGAATTACGCGTGCTGCTCAGCAGAGGCGTAAGTGTTCGGCCCGGCGCGGAAGCAGTCGACATGGCAGAGATGAGCTATGATTTGGAAGGGCACAAATACTAGCGTGCAGGAGAATACACCTTCTATCGGTCTCAACCACGCTGACTTAAATGTTGCCGCGTGCTAGGGGTGATCGCTCTCCGGCTCCTCTTGTTGTGAACATGAATTATGGCCTCGGTCTTCGAGATTGGGCACCGCTGCCGACTCAAAACGAAAACGCCCACTCCGGAAGTCCGAAGCGGGCGCGTGTGGAAGCGAAGTCAGCAAGGGGACTCAGCCGGTGAGGAAGCGATCCTGCAAGCGCTCGTCGACCCAGGCGCGGAAGGGTTCTAGCTCCATCGTGTCGGTGACTTCGCGTGCGAAGGCGAGCAAGAGCAAGGCCCTCGCGCTCTGCATCGTCAGGCCGCGTGCGCGCAAGTAGAACAGGGCGTCGTCGTCCAAGCGGCCGGTCGCGGCGCCGTGGGAGCACTGCACGTCGTCGGCGTAGATCTCGAGTTCGGGCTTGGAGTTCATCGTCGAGCCGTCGCCGAGAAGAATCGCGCGGCTGGACTGGTAGGCGTTGATGCGCTGGCTGTCGCGGCGGACGAGGATCTTGCCGTTGAAGATGCCGGTCGCGTCGTCCCAGAGGACGTGCTTGTAGAGTTCGTTGGACTCGCAGTCGGGCGAGGCGTGGTCCATGAACGACGAGTTGTCGGCGTGCGCCTTGCCGTCGAGCAGAAACAGGCCGTTCATGTGGCTGTCGGTGTTCGAGCCGCCCGACGTGACGTGGATGTTGTTGCGCATCGTCTCGCCCGACAGGCCAACCGTGATCGTCGTGAAGACCGAGTCGTCCGCCTGGAACGCGTCAAACGTGGCGACTTCGGTCACCCGCGGCCCTTCGTCCTGGACGCGGTAGTGCGTGACGGTCGAGCGGGCGCCGGTATAGAACTCGGCGACGTAGTTGACGAACAGTTTGCCGTCGCCGTGCACGCGCGTCGTATCGACCAAGACCGCGTTGGCGTCGTCCTCGGCAACGACCAGCAGGCGCGGCTGCACCATCCGATCTTCGGCTGCCGAGTGGAGCGAGACCAGGTGGATCGGCCGGTCGAGCGTGACGCCGTCGGGCACGTAGACGAAGAGTCCGTCGGCCAGGAACGCCGTATTGAGGGCGGCGAACACCTGCTCGTCGGGACGGGCGTAGGCGCCCAAGTGCTTGTCGACTAGTGCGGCATACCGAGTCGAGGCCGACCGAATACCGGTGACGATCACACCTTCAGGCAACTCGCCGATGCGCGATAGGCTGGGGTCGAAGCGTCCGTCGACGAGTACGGCGATGTCGGCTTCGAGGCCGGGCATGAGCGCGTCGTCCACATCGGCCGAACTGGGCAGAAACGGCGCTTCGGCGGCGGTGAGAGCATACTCGTGGACGAGGACTTTCTCGATCGCGGTGTACTTCCACGCTTCGCTGCGGCGCGTCGGCAGGCCTAGGCGCTGGGCATGGGCGAGCGACTCGCTGCGTAGCGTGTGGACGTGTGCGTTGGAGCCGTTGAGGGTATGCCCGTCGAGCGCGGCGTGCGCGGCGACGAAGCGGTCGAGGCTGCTGGGGGTTACGGTCATGGATTCGGTGTCGGGCGTGCGAGGCGGCTCGGCGAGCCGCTCATAGATCGGTGAGGCGAGAGGCCGGCGAGTTAGGCCGCGGCGGCTACCTCAGCTTCGATCCAGTCGTATCCGCGGGCTTCGAGTTCTTTGGCGAGTTCAGGGCCTCCGGTCTTGACGATGCGGCCGTCCATCAGCACGTGGACCACATCGGGGACGATATAGTCGAGCAGGCGCTGGTAGTGCGTGATCACGAGGAACGCGCGGTCGGCAGCGCGCAAACGGTTGACGCCTTCGCTGACGACGCGCAGGGCGTCGATGTCCAGGCCGCTGTCGGTTTCGTCGAGGATGGCGAGCTTGGGCTCGAGCAGGGCCATCTGGAAAATCTCGTTGCGCTTCTTCTCTCCGCCCGAGAAGCCTTCGTTGACCGAGCGCTGCTTGAGGTCGGCGCGCATCTCGACGAGTTCGGCCTTCTCCTTCATCAGCTTGAGAAACGGTCCGGCGCGCAGTTCTTCGAGTCCGTTGTGCTTGCGGACCGCGTTGACGCTCTCCTTGAGAAAGTTCGTCATCGATACGCCCGGAAGCTCGACAGGGTATTGGAACGCTAGAAAAACGCCTTCGCGTGCACGCTCATCGGGATCCATGTCGAGCAGGTCCTCGCCCTTGTACGTCACCGCTGCCCTCGGTGACTTCGTACTCGTCGCGTCCGGCCAGCACGTTGGCCAGCGTGCTCTTGCCGCTGCCGTTGGGTCCCATGATGGCGTGGACTTTTCCGGCTTCGAGTTCGAGCGTGACGCCTTTGAGAATCGGCGTGCCGTCGATTTCGGCGTGGAGGTTCTGGATGTTGAGAAGTGACATGGGGGAGATGTGTGGTTTGAAAAGTGATATTGAGAGACCGAGTAGGACCCCTCCGCCCTGCGGGCACCTCCCCTTCAAAAGGGGAGGACGGATTCTGTTTAGGCTAGTGACCGTCCCCTCCTCTCATGCGAGGGGTGGCCGCGCCAGCGGGCAGGGTAGTCCGGCTGCTGAGCCAATCCGCCCGATCAGCACGCCATCGGTGCTAAGGAACTGACAGCTTTGCTAGCCGACGGAGCCTTCGAGTTCGATGGCGAGGAGCTTCTGGGCTTCGACGGCGAACTCCATCGGGAGCTTGGCCATGACTTCTTTGGCGAAGCCGTTGACGATCAGCTTGACCGCTTCGCTCTCGCCGATGCCGCGCTGGTTGCAATAGAAGATCTGGTCCTCGCCGACCTTGCTCGTCGTCGCCTCGTGCTCGACCTGCCCGGTCGGGTTCTGGATTTCGATGTAGGGGAAAGTGTGCGCGCCGCTCGTGTCGGTGAGCAGCAGGCTGTCGCACTGCGAGAAGTTGCGCGCGCCCTCGGCCTTTTTGCCGATGCGGACGAGCCCGCGGTAACTGTTGTTGCTGTGGCCCGCGCTGATGCCCTTGCTGATGATCGTCGAGCGGCTGCGCTTGCCGAGGTGGATCATCTTGGTGCCGGTATCGGCCTGCTGCTTGCCTTTGGTGAAGGCGACCGAGTAGAACTCGCCGACCGTATCGTCGCCCTTTAGGATGACGCTGGGATACTTCCAGGTGATCGACGAACCGGTTTCGAGCTGGGTCCAGCTGACCTTGGCGCGGTCACCGGCGGCGATGGCGCGCTTGGTGACGAAGTTGTAGATGCCGCCCTTGCCGTTCTCGTCGCCCGGATACCAGTTTTGGACGGTCGCGTATTTGACTTCGGCGTCGGCCTTGGCGTAGATCTCGACGACGGCGGCGTGGAGCTGGTTTTCGTCGCGCATCGGGGCCGTGCAGCCTTCCATGTAGCTGACGTAGCTGCCCTCCTCGGCGATGATCAGCGTGCGCTCGAACTGGCCCGTTCCGCTCTCGTTGATGCGGAAGTACGTGCTCAACTCCATGGGGCAGCGGACGCCTTTGGGAACGTAGCAGAACGATCCGTCAGAGAACACGGCGGCGTTGAGGGCGGCGTAGAAGTTGTCGGTGTGGGGCACGACGCTGCCCATATACTCTTGGACGAGTTCGGGGTGATCGTGGATCGCCTCGGTGAACGAGCAGAAGATGATGCCGTGCTTAGCCAGTTCCTTCTTGAAGGTCGTCGCAACGCTTACCGAGTCCATCACCACGTCGACGGCGACGCCCGCCAGCTTCTTCTGCTCCAAGAGCGGAATGCCCAGGCGGTTGAACGTGTCGAGCAGGTTCGGATCGACCTCGTCCAGCGAGTCGTACTTGGCCTTCTGGCCGGGCGCGCTGTAGTACGAGATGTCCTGGAAGTCGATGTCCGGGTAGTTGATGTGTGCCCAGCGCGGGTACTTGTTGGCCGGATCGTCGGCGAGCGTGAGCCAGTGGCGGTACGCTTTCAATCGATACTCGAGCATCCAGCTGGGCTCTTCTTTCTTAGCCGAGATGAAGCGGATCGTGTCTTCGGACAGGCCCTTGGGGGCGTTGTCCGGCGTGGTTTCCGTCACGAAGCCCCACTCGTACTCGGATGCGGCTACTTCGTGGAGGTATTCGTTCTGGGTGCTCATAGTCAGTCGGT
>CAWFGU010000013.1:0-78633 GCA_963815505.1 Rhodothermales bacterium | reverse complement strand
TCCATCGCGTTGGGAGCGCCTGCCGACCTGCGCATCGTGTCGGTCACGCTGACGGGAACGCCCCAGGCCGGACAGCCGCTACGCGCCGTCGTCGAGGTCGTCAACGACGGTGCTGCGATTCCGGCAAGGACGCAGTGGAGCGACGCATGGACACTCTCGCCGGGCACCGAAGTCACGAGCCAGACCATCTCGCTGCTCACCCAGGCCAAACAAGGTCCGCTGGCAGCAGGCGCGCGTTACACGCATACCGTCGACCTCTTCCTGCCCGAGTTCGCGTCGGGCAGCTACCAACTCCGCACCGTCGTTGACGCCCGAACCCAAGTCACCGAGGGCGGGCAGCGCGCCAACAACTTGGACGCCCGTACCGTCGAGATTTTGCTGCCGCCGCCGGTCGACCTGGTCGTCGAGAACGTGCAGGTGCCTCAGGGTGCGCAGCCCGGAGAAGAAGTCACCATCACCTACGAGATCGTAAACAGGGGGCAGACGGCGTTCAGCGGCCTGTTCTTCGACGCCATCCACCTGTCGACCGACGCCACGTTCGACGCCGACGATCCGCGCCTGGCGTTCGTGCGCCGCAACCTGACGCTCGCTCCCGGTGCCCGCAGCGAGGCCGCGATGCGCGTGCGCCTTCCGCGCGTCGGCGAGCCGATCCGAGCGCAGCAAGCCGCCAGAGGACGCAGTCCGCTGCTGACCGAGCGGGCTGAACCTGGACTGATCGCTGACTCAGGGCCCGAGTTGGGCGAGGCACCGAGTACGCTCGCCCTCTTGGCCCAAAACCGCTCCGATGCGTCCGGGACCGTTCCTAACCTCGTTCCCGGACAGTACTTCGCCGTCGTCTGGACCGACGTGCGATCCGGAGTGAGAGAAACAGACAACGACAACAACCGAACGGCATCGACGCAGCAGATCGGGCTGGACGTGGACGCGCTGACGCTCGACGTAACCAAGCAAGTAGCGCTGCTCCCGGCGACGGATCGCTACTACAAACTCGACGTGCCCGCGGGCCGCGACCTGCGTCTGACGCTGGGCAACCCGACGACGTTCAGGGACGAAGAGTTCGAGCTGTTCGTCGCCTACGAGCGCGTCCCCTCGCCCGGCGACTACGACGCAGCATTCTTCTCGGACACCGAAGGCGAAATCTCACCCGTCGCCTTCGTACCGCAAACGCAGGCTGGGACCTACTACGTGATGGTCCGCAACCCGTACCTGCTCGCCACGCAAAGCGACCGCGCCGACGTGACGCTGCTCGCCGAAGCCTTCGACTTTCGCCTGCTGGGCACCACGCCCGATGCCGGAGGCACGCAGGGCCGCGTCGTCGCCACGTCACCGGCGCTCAACTGAGCGCCCAAACGACGTTCTCGCTCCAAAACGGTGCCGAGCGTATCCAAGGCGAAGTAGTTCAACTGGTCTCTTCGATGGAAGCCCAGGTGCGCTTCGACCTGCGCGGACGGACAGTCGGCACCTACGACGTGGTCGCCAACCAGGGTGCCGTCGAGGCTCGGTTGGAAGCCGCGTTCGACGTACAGCCGCCCAGCCTGCGCGCGCTGCGTCAAACGCTCATCCGCCCGACGGCGCTGCTCAACAACGACCGCGCCGCGCTCGAAGTCGTACTCAAAAACGACGGCAATGCCGACCTCGACGTGTTCACGCTCACGCTCGTGCTGCCCGGCGATCAGTTCTTTTCTGTATCGTCTAACCGCATGGTCAACGCGTTTCTCGTGCCCTCATCAGGGGGTTCAGTCCCCAACGCCATTGACGGAGGAATAGCCATCGACATAACGCTTCCCGATGAGACGAGCGAACGCATGGGCATTATGACGCTGATTGGCCGTGACCTGCGCGTGGGCGAGTCGATCACCGTCGAAATACTGTCGCCTCTGATCGTGTCGACGCCGGGCGAGTTTTTGCTCTTCGGCCGAACAGCGCGTGGGTATGCTGCGGGTGAGTTCGAGACCATGTTGAAGCGCAATTTGGACGGCGCGTTCGGGGCTGCTGAGAACGTGATCCGCAGCGGAAGATCGCCTGACTTCTCAGCAGATGCGGCTCCTTTAGTCGCCCAGGCCCGTGAACTGCTCGCCACCGACCTGCGCGGCTGGCTCGATAGCGTAGGGTTGGGCGAGGGCGGCGTGCTACGTGGCGCTTTTATAACGACGTATACGCCACCTGACACGGACGCCATCGTGCCCACCGTCGCCTACGCAGCGCTGCTGTCGGGTAGCGCGTCGATCACCAATGCGCAGTGTGGAAAAATCGGTCTGGGACTGGGCATCGGCATTGGCATAATCGGATTGATTGCTGGCGCTTACGCATTGCCAGGCATCATTGCGCTAAGCATCGGCTCATCCGTCCTCATCGCTGTAATCGGACTCGTCGCCGGGACGGTAGGCCTCGTCATCGCGATTGACTCACTCGTCAACGAACGCGATTGGGGACCCTGGCTAGGCAGGCTAGGCACTCCCGCAAGCCCTGCCGATCTCATCGCGCCTGCCATTCAGTTCGGTTGCGAACTGATCGCCGGCTCGGACGACCCCAACGACATCCTGGGGCCGGACGGATATGGCGAAGCCCGCTGGGTACCGCGCGACGCTCCGTTGCCCTACACGATCCGCTTCGAAAACAACGCCGAGACGGCCAACGCTCCGGCTAAGGACGTCGTCATCACCCAAACGCTCGACGCCGACCTGGACCTGCGCACGTTCCGCGTCACGTCGTTCGGCTTTGGAGACCGCAGCTACGAACTGCCCGGCTCGGGCCGCGCGTACTACCGCGACCGCCTCGACCTGCGCGACAGCCTCGGCCTGTTCGTCGACGTGACGACGACGCTGGACGTGCAATCGCGCGTGGTGACGCTGCGCCTGATCGCCATCGACCCGCTCACGGGCGACAGGACGACCGATCCGCTCGGAGGCTTCCTGCCGCCCAACGTCGAAGCGCCTCAAGGCGAGGGCTTCTTCGCCTACCGCATCTCTCCGCTGCCGACGGCTCCGGTCGGCGCGCGCATCGACGCCGAGGCGCGCATCGTGTTCGACGGCAACGCGCCCATCGACACGCCGCCGATCTTCAACACGCTGGACTCGGCCGCTCCGCAAAGCCGCATCGCGTCGGTGACGACGCTCGACAGCACGTCGGTCGAGGTGCGGTTCTCGGCGGCGGACGAAGGCTCGGGCACGACCGAGTTTGCCCTCTACGGACGAGCGATCGACCGTGCCGCCGGAGCTTTCGCCGGTTCGGTAGCGCAGGCGGGCGCGGCGTTCGTGCCTCTGGCGACGGGAGTGGCCGACAGCCTGCTCGTATTCGAGCGCCCGGCTGGCGTCGAGTACGAGTTCTTCGCCCGTGCCATCGACGGAGCCGGAAACGCCGAGCCGATCAAGACTGCGTCTGAAGGCGCCACGTTCGTATCGATCGATGATCCGGCCGAGTTGCCTGCCGAGTTCGCTCTCCACGCGCCCTACCCCAACCCGGCGGGCGAGCGCGCCACGCTTGGGTTCGACTTGCCCCAGGCCGGATCGGTCGAAGTCGAGGTATACGACCTGCTCGGTCGCCGCGTGCTGCGCGTCGATGGGGGAGCGCTGCCCGGCGGGTCGCACGACGTGCAACTCGATCTGAGCCGCGTCGCATCCGGCGTGTACCTCTATGCTCTACGGGTGACGGTGGAGGGCAGAACGCGGCACCGGGCGACGGGACAACTGGTCCGCATTCGGTAGAATCCAGCCGATAAGTTGGGTAGGCCGGGCATGTGTGGCGGATCGGGATTTTCCCCAATCCGCCACACTAGGCTAGAGGGTGGACAGTAGATTACACACGCTACACCACTATTCGTCCGCACGATCTCCCATGTCTCGATTGCTCAGCGCCGCGTGCGCTCTCGCCCTCATCGTCACCGGCTGCACCTCCGTCGCTCCGCCGACGCCGCCTGCTCCGGCTCCCCCTGCCGTTACGGGCAACGTGCCGACCGGTGATACCGACGTGCCCGCTCCCATGGCGCCCGTGCCGGAAGAGCGGCGCGAAATGCCCGGTGACGCTCGCTTGGCTCTCGACGCAGGCATTCGCACCGGTGTGCTCAAGAACGGCCTGACGTACTACGTCGACCGAAATTCCGAGCCGCAAGGCCGCGCCGAGATGCGCCTAGTCGTCGACGCTGGATCGGCGCTCGAGGAAGAGGATCAGCTTGGGTTTGCCCACTTCCTGGAGCACATGCTCTTCAATGGGACCGAGCGGTTCGAGAAAAACGAGATCATCAGCTTTCTCGAAAACGCCGGAATGCGTTTCGGTGTCGGCCTCAACGCGTACACGAGCTTCGACGAAACCGTCTACACGCTGACGATCCCGACCGACAGCGCCGATCTGTACGACACCGCGTTTGACGTGCTCGAAGACTGGGCGTCGGCAGCGACGATCTCGGCCGAAGAAGTGGACCGCGAGCGCGGCGTGATCATGGAAGAGTGGCGCGCGCGGCAGCAGTCGGCTCAGGGACGCATCCTCGAGCAGCTGATTCCCGCCTACGCCTATGGAAGCCGCTACGCCGACCGCCTGCCCATCGGCGACACGGCTGTCGTCAAGCGCGGCTCGGCTCAGCGGATGCGCGACTTCTACGAGACCTACTACCGCCCCAGCCGCATGGCCGTCGTCGTCGTGGGCGACATCGACGTGGACGCGACCGAGGCGATGATCCGCGAGCACTTCGCCGGACTCGAGAACCCGTCGACGTCTGCGATGAGCGGCGAGTTCGATGTGCCTACGCACGCCCAGACCATCGTTCGCTCGATCACCGATCCGGAGTATCCGGTCGCATCGGTCGAGATCGATTTCAAACTTCCCTCGCGCGCCGTGGAGACCGAAGGCGATTTCGAGCGCCGCCTGGCCGAGCGCCTGTTCAGCGGTATGATGAACGCCCGCCTGGCCGAAGTCGCGCGGAGCGAGAGTGCGCCGTTTCTGGGAGCGGGCGTCTACCGTCAGGGCTTCTTGCGTCCGACGGAAATCTTGGGCATCTCGGCTCAGGTCGAAGGATCGAGCGCGATCGGTGACGGTCTGACAGGCTTGATGCGCGAGATCGAACGCGTCCGCCGCCACGGATTCACCGACGGAGAACTGGGGCGCGCCCGTGCCGACGTGATGCGCGCCTACGAGCAGGCCTACAACGAACGCGAAACGACCAACAGCCGCGCGCGCGCCGCCGAACTCGTCGATCTCTACCTCCAGGGCAACGCCGTCGCTGGTGCCGAAGCCGAGTACGCCCTCGCCCAGCGCATGCTGCCCGCCATGACGGCGGCCGACGTGAACGCGATCGTCGACGACCTGCTGCGGACCGATAACCGCCTCGTCATCGCTACGATGACTGACCGTCCCGACACCGAAGAACCCACCGATGCCGATCTGCGCGCCCTCTTCGAGCGAGCCGAAGCGATGGTGGCGAGCGAAGACATTCAGCCCTACGACGATGGCGTCCAGGGCGGTGGATTGGTGCCGGATGGACTGGCGCCCGCAGCCATCGAGCGCGTGATGGAACTGCCCGAAGCCCAAGCGACCGAAATCGTGCTGGGCAACGGCGTCCGCGTCCGCCTCAAGCAGACGGACTACAAGACGGACGAGGTCGTGTTCACGGCCACCTCGCCGGGCGGACTCTCGCGCGTGAGCGACGACGAGTACTTCGCTGCGCAAACGTCGGCGCAGATCGCCACGCAGAGCGGCGTCGCTGGAATGAACCAGACCGATCTGGACAAGATGCTCTCGGGCAAAACCGTCAGCGTCTCGCCCTACATCGGCGGAACGAGCGAGGGGTTCAACGGCAGTTTCGAGCCGTCGCAGGCCGAAACCGCGATGCAGTTGATCCACGCCTACTTCGCCACGCCGAACTTCGACCAAGCGGCACTGGGGCGCTACCAGGCACAGCAGACCGCGCTGCTCGCCAACCTCGACAACGTCCCGCAGGTCGCTCTCATCCGCGCGCTGACCGAGACGCTCGGTGGCGACAGCCCGCGCGCGCGTCAGTTTCCGACCGTCGCGCAGGTGCAAGCGCTCACGACGGACGAGCTGCGGGCGCTCTACCTGGACCGTTTCGCCGATGCGAGTGACTTCCTGTTCACGTTCGTCGGCTCGTTCGACCGGGACGAGATGACCGATCTGGCTCGCCTCTACCTGGGCACGCTGCCGACGCAATCGCGCGACGATGCGACGCTCGACGTAGAGCCGACCCCGCCGGACGCCGTTACTATTCGCGACGTGTACAAAGGCGCCGCGCCTCAGAGCACCGTTCTAACGGTCTTCTACGGCCCTATGGATTACGCACCGTCCGAGCGTCTGGCGCACCAGGCGATGGTCGAGGTGTTGGGCATACAGATCCGCGAGGACCTGCGCGAAGAACGAGGCGGCGTCTATTCACCTGCCGTGCAAGGATCGCGCGACGACGAGCCGAAGCCCGAGCAGCAGGTGATCGTCCAGTTCACGTGCGACCCCGATCGCGCCGTCGAACTCGCCGACGCGGTCATCGAGCAGGTGCAGCGCCTGCGCGACGATGGGCCTTCAGCCGAGAACATGGCCAAGGTCAAGGAGCAGTTGCGCAGATCGCAGGAGACGAGTCTGCGCACCAACCCGTTCTGGGTCAACACGCTCGACTTCTACGGCATGCGCTCGAGCGAGGACCTGTCGAACGTGACGAGCTTCGACGCCCGCGTCGCTTCGCTGACTGCTGCCGATATCCAGCAAGCGGCTCAGGATTATCTCGATCTGGAGCGCTACGCCCGATTCGTCCTGTACCCCGAAGACCGCGCCCCCGACGGTCAGTAAGTCGGATCTCCTTAAGTGGTTGGGCAACGGCTCTGTCTCGGTTGAGACGGAGCCGTTGCTCTGTGTGTAGAGCGGACTCTGTCTCGTCAAACGAGATAGTCGTGCGGGGTTACCGAATTGTCGTAATGTCACCGGGTAGAATTGTTTACGTGTGGGGCAGATGAGTAAAAGGTGAGCATCCAGACTGTCTCTTTCGTCACAGATGAGAAAGCGAGTGAATGGTAATGTGGGGACAATCCAGTTCGATCTCTTCCCTCCTCGCATCCTATCTCGCATGACGCACTCGCTAAGCAGTCTTCTCCGAGCGGTACAACTTCCGCTTTTGCTATTCGCGCTCGCCTTTACGGCTCCTGCCGCGCTCGCCGACACCATCACCGTCAACACTGAGGCTGACGACGCCTCAGACGGCCTGTGCTCGTTCACCGAAGCGATCGCCTCGGCCAACACCGATACGGCAGTCGGCGGCTGTACGGCTGGAAACGGCGCAGACAGCATCATCTTCTCGCAGACGGCGTTCGTCACCGACTCGGATATCGCGCTAGGCGCCGGAGATCGCGCCATTACGACGACGGTCACCATCGACGGCAGCATAGCAGTCGGGACGGTTACCCTGTCGGCGACTGGCGCTCGCGCATTCTCCGTGATGGGAGCGAGTGTCACACTCACCAACATCCGGTTCAACGGAGGAACGGCACCGCAGGGGGGCATCCTCTACGTCAACGCGACGGGTTCGCTCATCGCCGACAACATCTCGGCGAATAACGGCGTCGCTACGGGCGACGCGGCCAACATGGGAGGCGGCGCGATCAGCGTCGACGGCGGTTCGGCGACGATCACGAACTCTTCGTTCTCGAGTAACCGAGCGTCAGGTACGAGCGGTTCAGGTGGCGCGATCATCAACAAAGGCGGAACGCTCAGCGTCCTTTCGTCCAGGTTTTCGCTGAATACGTCGAACCGCGCAGGCGGTGCCATCGAAGACGCGAGTGGAACGACGACTCTGACCGGTGTAACACTAGATCAGAACAACGGAGGTACCAACCCCGGAAACGGCGGCGGCCTCCACACGGGTGGCGGTAACGTGATCGTCTCGGGCGGCAGCGTCACGAGCAACACGGCCGTAGAGGGCGGAGGTCTGTGGTCGAGCGGAGTGCTCACGGTCACGAACGGCGCGGTGGTCGCAAATAACATGGCCATCGGCGATGCTGACGTTCAGTTCGAAGGCGGAGGCGGCATCTTCAACCAGGCCGGTACGCTGAGTCGTGCAGTCAGGGAGTAGCATATCAGGGCAACACGGCCATGGGTGCTGGAGCGTCAGGCGGTGGCATCTTCCTCAACGGAAGCGGCACCGCGACCATCACGAGTTCGACCATCACAAACAACACCGCCATTCGCGCAGGTGGCGGCATCGAAGTCAACGGCGGCACGCTGACGATCTACGGGCGGCAACATCGACGGCAACAACGCAGGTACCTCTCCCGGCAACGGCGGTGGACTGCACGTGACCAAAGGCACCGTTACCGCGAATCAAGTGCTACGGTAAGTCGCAACACGCCATCGAGGGCGGTGGCTTCTGGAACAACGCCGGCTGGACGATGACCATCAACGGCGGCACGTTCGGAGGCAACATGGCGGCAGGAGAAGCTGCGGACAACGGCGGCGGCGGCATCTTCAACAACGGCGGCACGCTCGTCGTCAACAGCGCTGTACTGGCCGAAAACACGGCAAGCAGCGGCAGCGGATCGGGGGGCGGTCTGCTCAGCACCAACGGAAGTGTCACCATCGGATCTGCCACGTTCCGCGCCAACGCCGCGAACCGCGCAGGTGGAGGCATCGAGATCATTGAGGGCACGCTCACAATGACCGGCACCGACTTCGACGCCAACACGACCGGCGATAGCCCCGGCAACGGCGGCGCGCTCCACGTCTCCAGCTCGGCCGTCGTAACGGTTACCGGCGGTAGCGTAACCGGTAACACGGCCGCGCGCGAGGGTGGCGGCTTTTGGAATCAGCAGGCGGCGAGGATGACGGTCACCGGCACTACGTTCACCGGCAACACCGCGGCAGGCAACGCAGCCGACGACGGCGGCGGTGCGCTCTTCAACAACGGCGGCACGATGCGGCTCATTCGGCCCGTCATCGTCCGCAACACAGCGACCGGTACAGCCGGGTCCGGCGGTGGCATCCTGAACCTGGGTGGTACGCTGCGCATCTCGGGCGGCATCGTCGACACCAACAGTGCCAACCGCGCGGGCGGTGGCATCGAAGATGCCCGAGGCATCGTCCAGATGGACAGCGTCATGGTCCGTGGAAACTCCATCGCTGTAGCGGCCCCCGGAAACGGCGGCGGCTTTCACAGCGGCGGTGGAACCGTCTCGATCACCAACAGCTCGTTCCTGGGCAACACGGCGGTCGAAGGCGGCGGTATCTGGGTGGCTGGTCAACTCTCCATCGTCAGTACCGAAGGCGGCGACATGTTCGTAATGGACAACGTCGCAACCGGTGATGCCGCTACCAACGGCGGCGGCGGTGTCTTCATGAACCCCAACAGCACGCTTACGATGATCGGCGTCATGGTCGACGACAACTCGGCGACCGGCACGGCTGGTTCGGGCGGTGGCGTCTTCCTCTCGGATAACGTTCAGGCCACCATTACAGGCGGAACGGTGTCGGGCAACAGCGCCAACCGCGCGGGTGGCGGCATTGAGATCGCCAACGACGCGATGAACGACGGCGTCGCCAGCTTGACGCTCGACGGCGTCGAAGTCGACGACAACACCATCGCTGTGGCAGCTCCCGGAAACGGAGGCGGCATCCATAGCGGAGGCGGCGCGCTCGTCATCATGGGCGGTTCGGTAAGCTCCAACACGGCCGTCGAGGGCGGTGGTGTCTGGTCGAACGGACTCGTCACCATTCAGAAGGACGACGACGACGACGACACGGCCATCAACGACAACACGCCACGGGCGACGGTGCTACCAACGGCGGCGGCGGTGTCTATGCCGAAACCGGAGGCGCGTTCACCATCACGGGTGCTACCATTGAAGGCAACTCGGCCACCGGCACGTCCGGCTCGGGCGGTGGCGTCTTCGTCTCCGACGGAGCGTCGCGTCACGATGACCGACGTCGACGTGGAGGGCAACAGCGCCAACCGCGCAGGTGGTGGCATCGAAGTCGCCGACGACGCGCGCGACGGCGCGGCTGGGACACTCGTCGCTGACCGATGTCGTCGTCACTGCAACACGATCGCGACGGCCAACCCCGGAAACGGCGGCGGCCTGCATGTCGGCGGCGCTGAGCGTGGCTACGATCACCAGAAGCACGTTCGTCTCTAACGAGGCCGCCGAAGGGGCCGGCATCTGGATCAGCGGACGGCGGAGTTCTCGACCTCTCGCCTCTCGACGGTCAGCGGAAACGCGGCGACCGGTGACGGCGGCGGCGTCTACGACAACGGCGATGGTGGACAGCATCGCGCTTTCCAGCGTCACGGTTGCGGCCAACACGGCTGGCGGAAACGGTGGCGGACTCCTCTCTGAAAGTGCTGACGGATCGACGTTTACGTCTCAACAACACCATTGTCGGCGACAACAGCTCGGCTCAGGGCAATCAGTGCTTCGGCCACGTTCATCATCGCCGGTGCTAACGTTATCGAAGACATCAGTGGATGCAGTGTCAATCGCTGCGGCCAACTCCGATACCATCATCGCCGACCCCTTCTCGCCGATCTGATGGACAACGGTGGCAACACGCCGACCCATGCCCTGCGCGCGGGAAGTCCGGCCATCGACGCCGGAACTTCGGCGTTCGCGATGGACCAGCGTGGCTTCATGCGCGTCGGCCAAGCCGATATCGGCGCGTTCGAGCGCGGAGCCGCCTCGCCGACGTGCGCGCCCGGTTCGCCGGTCGCCTTCGGCGACTATGGTGTGGGCGACGATCAGTTCGTGACGTTGACGGCCATTGGCACGGCGACGACCGACCTGTCGGGCTGCACGTTCGCCGTCTACGACAACTCGACTCAGACCATCGGATTCTCCAGCACGCCGGACGGTCAGGTATCAACCGGACGTGACTTCCGCTTCGGTGGAGAAGACAGCGACGGCGAACTGCCCGACGGCACGCTCCGCACCACCAGAGGCGCGCTGTTGCTCTTCTCTGGCGACGTAGTCGACGGCGACGCTGTCACCGACGCCGACCTGATGCGCATCGTCGCTGCCAAGGTGTACGATGGCGGAGCCGTGACGCTCAATATCACGGGCGGAGCCAGCGAGCAGGAGCAGGCTCAACTGCGCGCGGCGCTGACGGCCATCTTCACGTCCGTCGAAACCGGCATCGGTACGATCGACCTCGCGCTGACGGCACATCCCAACCCGGCTCGCTCGGGCGCAGTCGTCGGCTTCGGCGTGGAGTCGACTCAGCGCGTCGTCGTAACGGTCTACGACATGCTCGGCCGCTCGGTCGCCACGCTCGCCGACCGGACGTACGCACCGGGCCGCTACACCGCCGACCTCGACGCGGGGCGTCTGGCTTCGGGGCTCTACGTCATCCGCATCGAAGCGGGCGACCGGACCGAGACGACGCGCCTGACCGTCGTTCGGTAAACCCCTCGATTGTCCTGATCGGCTCGAAGGCCACGCTCCATCGGGGTGTGGCCTTCGCTGCGTTTCAGAAGTGCGACCCATTGGCGGAAAGCGCTTCTCCGGATCCACAAAGCCGTTTGTCAGTACAGACAGGCTATGCCGCACGCTGCGGCTCCCACCTGTTCAACATTCTCACATTCCCTCCATGCGCAAGCTTTTCCCCCTCGCTATCGTCCTCGCCCTGTTCGTAGGCGTCGGCTGCGATTCAAACGACGATGAAGGCACATCCGATAACGACCGCTTTGTCGGATCATGGACCGTCAATAGCATCGTCAACGACAGCGACGGCGCTAACGAGATGGACCTGACGGCTGGCTTGATCGGCTCGACTGGCGTGCTCAACAGCCTGTCGCTCGGCTTCAACGCGGACGGCACCTACACGCTCAGCGCGGACTACCGCGCCGCCGAAGCTACCGACCTCGTCGTGGCAGGCGCCTCGTTTACCTATTCGGTCAACGAGCAGATCAACACGCTCACGCTCCAGCTTCCGTTCGGGACGAGCGGCGCTACCGTCCCAGCTCCAGTGATCTACTCATTCAACGGCGATGGCGAGTTTACCGCGCAGATCCCCGCTGCCGTCATGAACGGCCTCTTCCCGCGGCAGAACCCGAACGATCCGCCGCTCTACCAGGGCAACGTCGGCACGCGCTTCGTTAAGCAGTAAGCGGCCCAAACTCCGACCCGTAGCCGATGTCTCTCCCCGGAGGCATCGGCTTTTGTCGTTGCGGAACGCGGTCGGCCCCGCTCTTGTACGCAGGGTCTCTGTCTACAGCGGCGAACTACCCTACCTCATGGACGCGAACGCCCTCACCCCGACGACCTACGCCGATCTGGTGCAGCTCGGGCGCGTGCTCTACGACCAAGCCCTGGTGCGACGCGAGGACGAGTTGATCACCGATCCGCGCGGGCAGCCCATCGGTTGGCTTCTCGACACGCGCATGCCGATGCTCGACGGGCCGAGTTTTCGCGAGGTCGGATACGTCCTGGCCGATAGGCTGCGCGGACGCGGCATCGACCAGGTCGTCGGCTATGGTTTTGGGGCGCACGCGATGGTATGCTCGCTGCTGGCCGATACCGGCGAGCCGTCGTTCAAAGGCGGACTCATCCGAGAGCAGCGCAAGCCGCACGGCAGGCGGCGTCTGGTCGAAGGCCCGCTCGATCGCCGTAAGCCTGTGGTCCTGCTCGACGACATCCTCAATTCGGGCCGAAGCGCCGCACGCGCTCTAGCACTGCTCCGCGCAGACGGCTTCCAGGTGGCCGGTTTGACGACGCTCTTCCACTTCACGTGGTCGAATGGCCGCAGCCGCATCGAAAGCGAAGGCGTTTGGGTGGACGCACTGCTCGACCTCAACCTGCGCGGCGGCGGCGACTCGTCTCCCAGTCAGTAACTACCGCCATGGTCAAGTCGCTTCGCCGCGTGCTGACGGGCCGCAAACCCGATCCTCGCAACCTCGCCTCGGGCGATGGACAGTCTGGGCCGCCACCGGTCGTGGATCCGGGCGAGATGCCCTTTCTCGACCACCTCGAGGAGCTGCGCTGGCGGCTCATCAAAGGCATGGGCAGTATGGCGGTCGTCATCGTGCTGCTGCTTCTTCTTCGCCGACTGGATCGTCGACGTGCTGCTGATTGGACCGAGTCGTCCGGACTTCATCACGTACCGTGTGCTGGGGATGGAGACGACGGCGTTCGAACTGATCAACCGGACGATCACGGGGCAATTTTTCGCGTGGGCCGGGACGGTCATCACGGCAGGTGTCATCATCGGCGCGCCGTTTTTGATCTACCACCTGTGGAAGTTCGTCGAGCCTGCGCTCTACCCCGACGAGCGCGAAGGGATGCGGTTTGCCTCGCTGGGCGCGACGCTGTGCTTCATGGCGGGCATCGCGTTCGGCTACCTGATCGTGACGCCGCTGTCGCTGCAGTTCTTCGCCGCATTCGAACTGTCGAGCGAAATCGCCAACGAGTTCGACATCACCAAGTACTTTTCTATGGTGGCGATGTGGTCGCTCGGAGTCGGCATCCTGTTCGAGCTTCCGGTCGTGATCTACTTCCTCGCCAAAGCGGGCATCCTCACGTCTGACATGCTGCGCAAGGGGCGCAAAATCGCCATCGTGATCATCCTGATCTTGGGCGCCATCATCACGCCGCCCGACCCGATTTCCCAACTGATCGTCGCGCTGCCCCTCTTCGGTCTCTACGAAGTGGCTACGCTACTGGCTGCCCGCGTCGAACGCAAACGCGCTCGCGCGCTCGCAAAAGCCGCTAAGGCAGAGGCAACCGCATGACGGCGAATACCCCGCTCACTCCCTCTGGATCGACGCGTGCGTCACTCCCGGCTGCTGCGTCAACAGGGCGAGGCAGGAGTGCCCCTACGATGTGGGTGCTGGCAATCGCGCTGATGTTCGCTCCGGCGATGCAGGCGCAGCGGGCGAGCGGCGACGACTTCTTTCTGCTGCGCAAGAACTTGGAGATTTTCGGCGAGGCCTACGCGACGCTGACCGAGGAATACGCCGATCCGCTTGATCCGCAGCGCATCGTACGCGATGGACTGGGGGCGTTTCTGGGCGAACTTGATCCCTACACCGTTTTGCTCGATGAGGCGACGCTGGCCCAGGGCGCGCTGCTCAGGAGCACGTATGGACTGGTTGGCGTGACGCTCGAGCGCAGAGGCGGCGAGTTGGTCGTCGCTCCGCCGGACGAGGGTACGTCGACGGGTGGCTACGCGCAGGGCTTGCGCGTCGGCGATCGCGTGGTGAGGATCGCTGGGCGAGACGTGCGCGAGCTACCGCTGGCCGAGGCGGCTACGCTTTTGTCCGGAGAACCGGGCACGACGGTCGCCATCTCAGTCGAGCGTCCGGGGGAAAGTGAGGCGGTCGACTTTGTGCTCACGCGCGAGGACCCCTCGCCGATCAGCGTGCCGTTCAGCGGCTTCGTCGGGGCCGATACGACGCGTGGAATGGGCTATGTTCGCTTGACGGTCTTCGGCAATGGAGCAGGGCAGGAGATGCGATCCGCCATCACGAGCTTGGCTCAGCGAGAGCTCGACGGTTTGGTGATCGACCTGCGAGGCAACGGCGGTGGACTGCTTGGCGCGGCCGTCGAGATCGTCGGCTTGTTCGTGCCGACAGGCACCAACGTGACGACGCTCCGGATGCGCGATCCGTCCAAGACCGAGACGTATCGGACGACCGCGCCGCCCATCGCGCCCGACGTGCCCATCGTGATCTTGGTCGACAGCCTGAGCGCGTCGGCGTCGGAAATCGTGTCGGGGGCGCTGCAAGACCTGGACCGCGCGGTCATCGTCGGCGATCAGACGTTTGGCAAAGGGCTGGTACAGGTCGTCCGACGGTTGCCCTACAACACGGCGCTCAAGCTGACGGTCGGGCGCTACGAGTTGCCGTCGGGACGCGTCGTACAGCGGCTCGACTACGGACGCAGCGGATCGGGCAGCGCGGTCGCCGAAGCGGTTGGCTTCACGACGACGAGTGGGCGGCCCGTCGCCGGAGGCAGCGGCGTTACACCCGACTTAGACGGAGACGAGCCGGACCCCAGCGCGCTCGAGTCCGCGCTGCTCCGTGGCGCGTGGTTCTTCCGCTACGCCGACCGTTTCGAAACGCGAACCGCTAGCCTTACGGGCGACTGGCGGCGCGGCCTGTTGGACGACTTCCGCAGCTTCCTCGATTCGGAAGGCTTCGCCTACGAGTCCGACGCCGGAGACCTGCTCTCGGATCTGCGCGCGCGCCTGGAGGCGGCTGGATACTCGGATGCGCTGGGCGAGACCGACCGCGTCGCGCGTGCGCTCACGGACGATCAGCGGCGCGACTTCGGCCGCCACTCGGACGCGCTCGAGCGTCGCCTCGTTCAGACTATCCGCCCACGCTACGGCGTCACGCGCGGCCCTTCGGTCGACACCGATCTCAACTTGCGGCAGGCGCTCGACCTGCTCGCCGATCCGTCGGCGTACGCGCGGGCGCTGGGCAGATGACCGCTGAGCTCCTCATCTTATTGGCGGCCGGGGCCGTCGGCGGTTTTTTGGCCGGTCTGCTCGGCGTTGGCGGCGGCATCGTGTTCGCGCCCGTCCTGCTGACCTACTTCGGCTGGATCGGCGTGCCGGATGACGCCTTGGTACCGCTGACCGCAGGTACGAGTTTGCTGTGCACGTGGCTCTCGTCGGCGGCAAGCGCGTGGTTTCAGGCGAAGCGCGAGGCCGTAGACTGGAGGACGGCGCTGATTACGGGCGCGTGCAGCATCGTCAGCGTGTGGCTCGTCAAGGAGTACGTCACGACGGCCGACTGGTACACGCGCGAAGTGTTCTCGCGCGTGTTCGCGGTCGTGCTGTTGATCGTCGTCGTGCGCATGGTGACGGGCCGCGACGACGACTCGCGCGGGCTCAAGGTGCGTACGGGCTGGCTTCCGGCCATCGGCCTGGGCGGCGGCGCACTGTCGGCGGCCATAGGCATCGGCGGCGGCATCGTGCTCGTCCCCGCCTATAACAGACTCGCTCGGCTGCCGCTGCGGCTGGCGCTGGGCACGTCGAGCGCGACTATACTCGTCACGACGGCAGCGGGTGTGCTGGCCTACGCCTTCACCGTCGATACGGCGTTTGGGAGTCCAAATGGGACCATGGGCGCAGTCGCGTTCGGGCACGCGCTGGCGCTGGGTGTCCCTGCCGTTTTCGCTGCTAAACTGGGTGTCCGTGTCGGGCAAAAAGCGAGCACACAATACCTGCGCTGGGCCTTTGCCGCATTGGCAGCATTCGTTGCATTGCGACTGCTGCTGACGTGATCCGAACGCAAAACGGCGACGCGCCCGAGAGCACGTCGCCGCTGGCGGTTTTACGCTGGAGCTGGATCAGCCCGCGTCCGTGTCGTCGCCGACGACGAACGTGACCTTGCAGTTCACGCGGTAGCCGATGACTTTGTTGTCTTTGACGTGCGCCTGCTGCTCGTTGATGTAGACGTGGCGGATGTTGCGCACGCTCTTCGACGCTTCGGCGACGGCGTTCTCGACGGCTTGTTCGATGGTGTCGCCCTGGGCGAGGATTTCGATTACTTTGGCGATGCTGGCCATAAGAGAGGTTGTAGTGAGTGAGTTGAGGCTAGTTACATGTAGGATCGGGGCGATCTGTTGCGTTCGCGCTGTGCCGTCAGCGTAACGGCGACGGACCTAGCTGTGTGGCCTATCGTTCTACGCTCCCTCCTCAATCCTCCCCGAGTCATGCCCTTATCGGTCGTCCGCTTCGTCCTGCTCGCACTCGTGTTTGCCACGCTAGTGGGATGCCGACAGCCTGCACAGTCGCAGCAGACGGCCGGCGATCCGCAGAGCCTGACGGCGGCCAACGAAGAGATCGTCGACGGTCGCGAAACGGCCATCACGCGCGCGGTCCGCCGGGCCGGGCCTGCCGTCGTGTCGATCAACGTGCTCGAAGTGCGTACCGTCCGCGACCCGCGCTACGATGCGTGGTTCGGTTCGTTCGCGCCGCAGCGCTACCGCCGCCAGCAGGTCCAGCAGACCGGAAGCGGCTTCGTCGTGTCGGCAGACGGGCTGGTGGTGACCAACGAACACGTTGTCGGCAACGCGTCGCGGATCACCGTCTCCTTTCCCGATGGCGAGACGTTTCCTGCCAGCCTCGTCGGAGCAGATCAGGCGACCGACTTGGCTGTCGTGCGCATCGACGCGGGTCGGGACGTGCCGTACCTCGAGTGGAGTCGGGTCGGAGCGCCGGTCGTCGGCGAGTGGGCGATTGCGCTGGGCAACCCGTTTGGCCTGTTCGAGGCGACCGAGCCGAGCGTAACCGTCGGCGTCGTCAGCGCGACGCGGCGCGACCTGGACTCACAGGGCCAAGGCCGCCTCTACCGCGACATGATCCAGACCGACGCCGCCATCAATCAGGGCAACAGTGGCGGCCCGCTGCTCGACGCTCTGGGCGAGGTGATGGGTGTCAATACGGCGATCTACTCGCGCAGCGGCGGGAGCGTCGGCATCGGCTTCGCAGTCCCTGCGGCTCGCGCGCGCGCCATCGTCGACGAACTGGTCGCCAGCGGGTCGATCGACCGCAGCTACTACACCGGTCTGGGCGTGGTCGACCTCGACGCCCGCATCTCGCGCGCATTGGAGACGAGTCGCACCCAGGGGGCATTCGTCCGCTCTGTCGACCCGTCGTCCCCGGCAGCGGCAGCAGGCGTCGAGCCCTACGACATCCTCGTCGGCATCTCAGGCGAGTCGGTTGCGAGCGCATCTGACTACGTTGCCCGCATCTACGACTTCCGTCCCGGCGACCGGGTCACGCTCGACGTGGAGCGTGGCGGACGGATGGAGCAACTGACGATGCGTATCGGTCGAGCACAGCGGTGAGAGGCTATCTCCCGTAGCAGGTGCAGCATCCGCATCACGAAAGGGCCGAGCCGCTCCGCGAAGTCGCTTAACCCATACTTCGACGTGCCTCACCCGCACTTCGAATGCCTCCACCCATACTCGGACGCGTGTCGCTCACCCTTCGGAGCCGCTCGCCCGCGTTTCGACTCGTCCGGCCCGCGCTTCGGACAGGCTTGCCCACTCTTTTTCGTGCCCTATGCGCGCTTCGGAGAAGGTCACCGATCCCTCTGAATGGCTCACCCGCTTTCGTGCTGCCTTCATAAAAACCGGTTTGATCGTGGCGTGTTCTCGAGGGGCGAAGCAGATATTACTCGTACCTGATTTCGGCGACGGTCCAATCCGTGTCGGGACGCGGCCCGGGCAGTTTCACGCTGTCGCCGACGTGCTTGCCGCTGATCGTGCGGGCGACGGGCGCGGTGAAGGGGACACGGCCTCTGACCGGCTCGGCCTCGTCGACGCCGACGATGGTGAACGTGCGCGGCGGTTGCCGATCCGCCGTCAGTCGGACGGTTGCGCCGAAGCGAACCTCGTCTTGGGGCTGCGCGGCCGGGTCGACGACGCGGGCCGAGGCGACGCGTTCGGTGAGCAGTTTGAGCGTACCGACGACGCGCGTCAGCCCGCGTTTGCGCTCGTTGCTGTCGGCGGGGAGTGCGCGCAGGGTTTCGCGCTCGGATTCCAAGGTCGACCGCTCCTCTTCGAGCAAACTCAGCCCGCGCGGCGTGACGTAGTTGATCTGACCGGCGGGCAGCGGCGCGCGCGGGGTGACGAGGACGGGGTCTTCGACGGCGTCGTCTTTGAGAAAAGCGCGGCTCATGGGTGAGGTAGAAGATGGGCAAAGGGGAGTCACTCTACGCCCGAGCGTCAGGCGAAGATCGGCCGACGCTAGTCGACGGCGCCTGCTCGGCGTTCGGGTTTGGGCTCGACATCGTCGCCGACGCGGTTGCGCTCGACCCATCCGCGCCGCTGGAACCCGCGCTCGACGAGCCATCCGCCCAGCGCCCACACCGAACCAATCGTCCAGCCTGCCAGCACGTCCGTCGGCCAATGGACGCCCAGGTAGACGCGGCTAATGCCGACGCCGATCGTCAGGAAAACGGCGACGCCCAGCACGAACACTTTGACGCGCCTGCGCGGCATGGACCGCGCCGCCAGCGAGCCTATCGTGAGGTAGACAACGGTCGCCGTCGCCGCGTGGCCCGATGGGAAACTCGGAGAGAGCGCGTTCATCGCGTGCGGCACCAGATCGGGACGCGGTCTGTGGATACCGAACTTGAGCGCGAACACGACGCCTACGCCCAGCACGATGATCGATGCGAGTAGCAGAGCCGCGCGCGGGCGCTGGTCGAGCAGGAAGTAACTCACGGCGGTGACGCTGAGGAGCGTCGTCACGAACACGCTGCCCATGGCTGTCAGGTCGCGCATGGCCTCTTCGACGGCCGCGCCGCCGATGGGGTCGGCGAGGTCGGATGCGTTACGGAAGAAGAGCAGAATCGCCGCGTCCGCCGTGCGGGCGTCGCCGTCGCCCACCCAGTCGGCGAGTTCGGCGAAGGCCCATCCGCCCGTCATCAGCGCCGCGACGGCGAGGAGCAGAAACAGGTCGTTGCGCTCGCGGAGCGTGTGGAGGGTGTGCCGGAGTCGGTCGAGTGGAGCCATGGTCCGTGACACGCCTGAGGACGGCTGCCGAACGAGTGGCGCAGCTATTCCATCGGCCTCGTTACGCGTGGCACGTTCAGCCCGACCTCAGAATACGCCTAACGATATGCCGAAGCGGATCAGCATCTGCCCGTGCGCCGGAGCGTAGCCCGCGTGGAGGTGGAGGGCGCCTTTGATCGTGCCGCGTGGCTGCTCGATGCCTTGAAATGCTACCACGCCTCGAAGGCCGACGACGTCCACGAAGCGCGTCCGCGTTGGGCCGACGAATTCGAAGGTATATCGCGATGGCGAAAAGGTATACACGTAGTGCTTGCGCTCGTAGCCCGTGCCCACGGCTATCGTCGCCCATCCGGTGTCGAGAACGCGCTGGGAGACCAAGACGCTCGACCCTCCGTGAAACGAGTGCGACGCCGTCAGGTACGTCTGCCCGAAGGGGCGAAGCGTGAGGTCGGCACCCAACACCCCGGCGCCGATAGTCGTCGAGAAGCCGACGCCAGCATCGTCGTTCCATCGTGTCAGGTGGAGACCGACTCCACCGTTTTGGCTCCGAAACGTGGCGCGCTGCACTTCCTCACCTCCGCAATCCGTTCCACCACCGAAGACACATCCGTCGCTCGGTGGAACGATCAGCGTGCGAGTCGGGAGCGCAAACGGAGCGCCATTGGACTCGGCGGCGAGTTGGATGCCTGCGTCAGACGCGCCACGTAGTCCGCTGGTAAGACTCATCGGAACGTGTGTTACGCAGCCGGGCAGCACGGCGAGTAGCAAGAGGGCGATGAACGGGCGCAGCGAGCGGGTCATTCGCCTAAGCTACCTGCTCGTCGGCTCGGCTGGAAAGGCAATAGTGAATGTGCTCCCTTCTTCTTCGACACTCTCCACATCTATGCCGCCACCTATTCGACCGACGAGGCGGTGAGCGATTGTCAAGCCTAAGCCGTTGCCTTCGTGCGTCCGGGCCAACCCGTCCGACTCCTGGGCAAACTCATCGAATAGGCGGGGTATGAAGTCGGGCGAAATGCCGACACCGGTGTCGCGCACGCGGATCGCGACGTGATCGCGGTTTTTCTCCACGTCGACGGTGATGCTTCCCCTATCGGTAAACTTGACGGCATTGCCGACGACGTGGCCCAGAGCGCTGCTCAGGGTGGGGCCGTCGGTGTGGGCGTACAGGTCAACAGGGCAGTGAACGGTGAGTGCGACGCCCTTGCGAACGGCGGACGGCCGGTGCGTTCTCACGATTGTCTCGACGAGTGGAGCCAAGGCCACTTCTGCGCGATCGACTTCTTCGCGGCTGCTCTCGAGGCGGGCCAGGTCGAGGAACGAGTCGAGCGTATAGAGCAGCCGCTCGCCGCCTTGCTGGACCATCTCGGCGAACTCGTACTGGTCCGGCGGCACTTCTGAAGCGAGAACGTCGGCGGCGCCCAGGATGGCCGTCAGCGGGGTGCGAATCTCGTGGCTGAGGTTGTCGAAGAAGACGCTCTTGGCGCGCACCATCTGCTCGGCGCGCAACCGGGCCTCGCGTTCGGCCTCGAAGCGCCGCATGTGCGTCACGTCGCGCTGAATGACGACCCAGTAGGTGTCCTCGTCAATGACGACAGGCGCAAGGCTGACCTCGGACCACATTTCAGAGCCATCTTTTCGATACGTTGCTCCCTCAACGGTTCCGGCGGTGCCTGTCGCAAACAGATGGTGCAGGCGCTCCAGCTGGTCGGAATCGGTGTTCGGGCCGGTCGGCAGGCGTATTGCCTTGCCGACCAGTTCGCCGGGCGAGAAGCCGTTCATCGTGCGGAATGCGGTGTTGACGTACGTCGTCACGGGCAGCGTACCGCTTCTCGTCCGCGCGATCAGGACAGCATCTTGAGCACCCTCGACTGCTTTCTCGAGTACGCGCAGACGCCGTTCGGTACGTTTGCGCATGGTAATGTCGCGCTGAACCGCGACGTAATGCGCTGTCGCACCAGAGGCATCGGCAACCGAACTGATCGACCACTCGATGTCGAAGGGCATGCCATCCTTGCGGTAGTTGATCGTCTCACCGAAGAAGTTGTCGCCGTCGCGCAGGTTGGCGCGCAGCCGGTCGATGACGGCCGGGTCGGTGTCGGGGCCTTGGAGCAGGCGGGGCGTTTGGCCGATCACGTCCTCGGCGGAGTAGCCCGTCATCCGCTCGAAGCCCTGGTTGGCGAACACGATTTCGCCGCGCGGTGTGGCATCCGTGATGAGGATCGACTCGGTCGCATCCTGGACGGCGGCTTCGAGTATCCGCAGACGCTCGTCAGCGAGCACGCGGTCCGTCACGTCGAAGAGGACGCCATCCATGTGCACCACGCGTCCGCTGTCGTCCATCTTGGGACGCCCTTTGTCGTTGACCCATCGGTAGGAGCCGTCCACGTGACGCGCACGGTAGGTCAGGTCGTAGCCACTGCTCGTGCGTATGGACTGACGGATCTGATGTATCGTTGGGCGCACATCATCAGGGTGTAGGAGCTGCGTCAGCGATTCTCCCCCCGCGCCGTCGAATCCTGCAAGCGGATGCCCCGTGAGTTCGGTGAACCGCTCGCTCAGGTAGAGAGCCGTTCCTCCTGCGTCGGGTAAACGGCGGTAGACGGCAGCAGGGAGATTGACCACCAAATCCTGGAAGCGCGTCTGTGTAGCCTGTAGCTCCTCCTCCAGCCTTTTTCGCTCCGAGATGTCGCGTTGCACGGCCACCCAGTGCGTGTAGTATCCGCCCGAGTCGGCGACGGGCGTGATCGAGAGTTCGACCCAGAAGCGCGATCCGTCCTTGCGGTAGTTGCACAACTCTTCGGTCACCGGCTCCCAGCGGTGCAGCGCGTGGCGGATGCGGCCGAGCGCGGCTCGGTCGGTGTCGGGACCCTGGAAAATCCGCGGCGTCTGTCCGATCAACTCATCGCGCGTGTAGCCGCTCGCCTTGCAAACGGCCTCGTTGACGTAGAGGATGCGGGGGCCGGGGCGGCTCATCGGCTCGGCCTCGGTCACGATGACGCTGTCTCCCGCATAGCGCGCGGCCAGTCCGCCAAAGAAGTCGGCGTCGGCCTGTTGTGCGTCGTCGGAAGCGTGCACGACGCGGCCCGTCGCTCCGGTGAAGCGCCCAACAGAGTCGAAGCTCAGGCGGGTCTCGAGCGTCACCAAGCGGTGCGCGCCGTCCGCATGGTTTAGGTGGAAGTCAAACCGGTGCCAGTCGGCAGGGTGATCGCGCCGCATCTCGATCTGCGTTTGCAGTCCGGCCACATGACGGGTATGCAGCAGCCGTCCTACCCAGCGCCCTTCGATCTCGCTCGCCGCTCGACCCGTCGCACGCTCGACGCCGGGACCGACGTGCGTGAGACGGCCTCTTCGGTCTACTTCGAAGTCAGGGAAACGGAAGTCGGGAGGGGACGACATGGCACACGGAAACTGATGAGGTTTGCTATCGGCAGAGTAGCAGTGCAATGAAGCCGGACGTGCACACTATCGTCCATTTGTGCGATCCATCACATCTTTGTATGACCGGTCTAACGCGCAAAAGGATGTGTCACGGAACGAGTGGGATCGCGCTGGGGGACACGAGCGTAATCTGAACTCCGTTTTTCAACTCCGACCGTCCCTCATGAGCGCTGCTCCCCTCGCCCCGTCGCGCCCCGCCGCACCGTCTGCCAACGGCACCGTCCGCACGCGGCAATCGTTCGACGTCTTTCTGAGTAGCTACCGAGAGCGCTTGGCCCATCTGTTCGCTACGCGCGCCAACGCCGACCGCATGGACGAGTCGCGTGCGCTGCCGTCGTACGTGCTGAGCGGCGTGCGCGAAACGGATCCGCTGTCGGTCTATATCCCCGAAGCCTACGGCGGGCGCGGCGGAGCCATCGCCGAAGGGCAGGCCGTGCTGGAGGCGACGGGTTATCACTCGCTGGCTCTGACGCTGATGGTCGGTATCAACGGTGCGTTGTTCTTGCAGCCCGTGGGCAAGTACGGCGGTGACGAGGTCAAGGGCCGCACGTTCGAGGGCTTCTTGAAGCACAAGCGCCTGGGCGGACTGATGATTACCGAGCCCGGTTATGGCAGCGACGCGCTCGCGATGCAGACGAGTTGGACGCAGAGCGCGGCGGGCGGCTACCACATCGACGGCACCAAGCACTGGGCCGGGCTGACCGGCATCGCCGACTATTGGCTGATGACGGCGCGTGGCCAGAACGCCGACGGAAGCCTGCGCCGCGACGTGGACTTCTTCGTCGTCGATCAGACTCAGGCCGGGCAGCATGTCGAGGTCGAGGAGGTCTATCCCAACCTGGGTCTTCGCCTGCTGCCGTACGGTCGCAACCGCGTCGACGTGCGCGTCCCGGCCAGCGCCAAGCTCGAGCCCGAGTCGACGGGCGTCAAGATGATGCTCGACCTGCTCCACCGCAGCCGCTTGCAGTTTCCCGGCATGGGCATGGGGTTCCTGCGCCGCATCTTCGACGAGGCCAGCGCGCACTGCCGCGAGCGGATGGTCGGCGGCACGTCGCTGATCGACTACGACCAGGTGCGCGCGCGTCTGGCCCGCATCCAGGCCCAGATCACCTCGTGCGCCGCGCTCTGTCTCGACACGTCCGAGAACGCGGGCGTCGACCTCGACCTGACGCGCGTGGGCATGAAGGCCAATGCGTTCAAAACCAGCGTGACCGACTGGATGCAGGATGCCTCGCAGTCTTTCCTCCAGCTGATGGGCGGGCAGGGCTATCGCAGCGATCACCTGGCCGGGCGCGCCACCGTCGACAGCCGACCGTTCCAGATTTTCGAGGGCTCGAACGACATCCTCTACCAGCAGATCACCGAGACGGTCGCTAAGGCGATGCGCAAGATGAAGAGCGAGGGCCTGGGCGACTACCTGAGACGCGAACCCACGACCGCACGCGCTGCCACTATGTTCGGCGACCTGCTCGACTTCGACGTGGACTGGAAGATGCCGCAGCGCAAACTCGTCGACTTGGGCAAGGCCATCAGCCGGATCGTGTCGATGGAGATGACGATCGAGATGGGCGAGCGAGGCTACGACGCCGAGCTGATCGCCAACGCGCTCGAACAGATGCGCGCCGACGTGAGGGGTATGCTCGAAACGTACCGCACCAAAGCGGTGTCGCTCGTAGAAGATGCGTCGGCGCCCGACTGGCTTGCCCGCGTTCGACCGGCGTAAGCCTGTACGACTGCTTCGATTTCTAGCCTGCCAGGTCTCCGTGTCCTGGCAGGCTTTTTCGTTCGGGCCTCTACTTCACCTCGTCTTGCTCGACCGCTCACGCGCGCTGTGCCAACAATACGCCGCCTGGTCCGTGTTACCCCGCCCAGTTCCTCCGAAGCATCCGCCCTCAGCCCATGTCCTGGTACGACAAACTCAGCACCTACTTCCCCATCGAAGAGATGAAGTCGAAGGAGCACTTGGAAGCGCTGATCGACGAGCGGGCCGATGTGTATAGGATGGACCACGACAAGTATCACGTGCTGCTCTACGTCGAAGGGACCGACTTCGTGTTCGTCGATTACCTGCTCGTCGCCAAGGAGGCGCGCGGCATGGGCATGGGGCGAAAGCTGCTCGACCAGCTCAAGGCCATCGGCAAACCGATCTTGCTCGAGGTCGAGCCCGAGGACTACAAGGACACCGACACGGTCAAACGCCACCGCTTCTACTCGCGCGAAGGTTTTCTGCGCGCCGACCGCGTCAGCTACCGCCGCCGCTCGATTGCGACGGGCCAGGTCAATCCGCTCGAAATCCTCTACTGGTCGCCCGACCCCGACACGACCGACGATCAGGTGTACGCGCACATGAAGGCGATCTACGAGCACGTCCACACGTGGCGCGACGACGAGTTCTATGGCGAGTCCTACCAACCTACGGACGAAGTGCTGCGCCTCTCAAACGACGCCTGACGCGTCCACGCCGGGCGTTGCATCACCGGCATCTTCCGTCTTCGCCGCCGCGATCTTGCCCCGCACCGACCGGACCGCCGACCACGCGCCCCCAACGACGAGGATCACGACGGCTCCGTACACCCACAGCGGCACGTTCTCGCCCGCGACGAGCAGGTACACGTACGCCGAGACGAAGCACACACCGGCAGCCAATGCGGGAACGACCGGACTCTTCTTCTGCCGCACGTTGCGCACCAGCCACGCGACAGACAGCGCAAACAGCGGAATCGCGCCGACGTAGATCGCTCCAAAGATCAGCGGGTCGACGCCGTACGCTTCACCCAACCCGAAAAACCACGTGGTGAGATCGTCGAGCATGGCGTTGCGGAGTGCGGGTTGGTCAAGCTACAACGTAAACCATTCAGGTCGGAGGTAGGTCGCGCGCCTCCAGCCTATCGCGGTCCCAATCGGCCAGGTCAGCGGCAGCGGTGTAGGTGGTTTCGAGAAACGCCATCAGGGTCGTGTCGGGGGCGGCGGACATGCGGACGGCATCGTAGGGGAGCACGAACTCGCCTAATTCGGCATGATAGTAGGCTGCGTCGGGTTGCACATCGGCGCGCGAGTAGCCCTTGGGTTCGGGGTAGGCGTAGCTGTAAAACATCGGCTCTCCGACTCCCTCGCCAGGCCAAAATCCGGCGCTGCTGACCTCGTGGGAATAGGCTTCGCGCATCACGCGGTCGGCCAGTTTGGGCGCGCCACCAGGATGCGGAGGTGCCGTCCGGCCCGAGAAACGCGTTACGGCCAGGTCGAACGCGCCCCAGAAGAAATGGACGGGGCTGACCTTGCCGACGAAGCGGGCACGGAAGTCGGTGAACACTCGATCGGCCTGGACCAGGATCTGCCACAGCCGATGGGAGGCGTCCGCGTCGTAGCTCGCGTGCTCGTGGTCATCCTGGAAGGCGGCAGCGTCGTCGGCGATCTCTACGGGAATGGGCCAGATCGGCGTATGGAGGTCGAGATCCGCCAGCAGCCGTTGCACCTGCGCGTAAAACCGAGCGACGCTCATCGGTTCGAGGCCAAACGTGCGCTGCGATCCGCTGCTGACATCGACGGTGAGACGGTGCGCGCAGAAATCGAAAGCGATGGCGAACGTGCGTGCGCCATGCGGCATCGGGCCAGTCGTCATGCCGCGCGTGGTGACGTAGAGTGGGACGTGCCACGAGTGGTTGATCCACGGCATCCGAGCCAGCCGGACCTTGCCGACGATCTGCGTCCAGCGGTGGAGTGTGGCGTAGGTGTCGCGCCAGTCGGCGAGCGGGAGGGAGGGCCAGTCGGGATGCGCCATCGGTTCTCTCGGTGGGGAGACGAGGAGACGCGCCCAGGCTGGCTCAGGTTGCGCGAGTGGCGGACGCGGCCAGCACGCGCTCCAGGTCGGCGATGCGGACAGGCTTGCCCACGTGGTCGTCGCATCCGGCTGCTAGGGCGTCGGCGCGGTCGCTGTCCGAGACGTTCGCCGTGAGTGCGACGACGTACGGCTGGTGCGCGTCGGCCAGTTGGGCGCGGAGCAGGCGCGTCGCTTCCAACCCATCCATCGTCGGCATCTGCACGTCCATCAGTACTACGTGGTACGCCATGTCAGCCGTAGCCGCCTCGTGTAGCGCGCGGACGGCCTCGTTGCCCTCTTCAACGAAATCGGCATCGACGCCCAGCCGGCCGAGCAGGCGGGCGACGACTTTTCGGTTGATCGCGTTGTCTTCGGCTACGAGTACGCGCACGCCCGACGGATCGGGATGCAAGATGGGGACGACCGGGCGCTGCGGCGTGGCATCCGGCGGAGCAGAAGTGGCCGGGGCGTGCAGCCGGAGCGTGAACGTAGAGCCTTGATCGGCCACACTCGTCACCTCGATGTCGCCACCCATCAGACGCGCCAGTTTGCGCGATATGGCGAGGCCCAGCCCGGTTCCGCCATAGCGTCGCGTCGTCGAGGCGTCGGCCTGGGTGAAGGCGTCGAACAGAGTGGCAATCTTGTCGGGCGCGATGCCGATGCCCGTGTCGCGCACGGCCAAGCGCAGCGTCTGGGTCGGGGCGTCGTGTGCTACGTCGATCGTGACGCTGCCCTCGTGGGTAAACTTGGCAGCGTTCGAGAGCAGGTTGAGCAGCACTTGCCGCACGCGCGTCGGATCGCCAATCACTCGCGTCGGCTGGTCGGGAGCATCGACGGTCAGCTCGAGCCCCTGCGCGTCTGCCGATTGGGCGACGATGGCGACCGCATCTCGCGTAGTCTGGACGGGATCGAACGCGACGCGCTCGAGCGCTACGGCGTCGGCGTCGAGCTTGGAGAAGTCGAGCACGTCGTCGATGACTGTCTGCAAGACGCCCGCCGACGAGCGAACGATGTCCAACAGTTCGGCCTGCTCGCCGTCGAGCCGCGTCGTCGCCATTATATCCGCCATGCCCAGGATGCCGTTGAGCGGCGTACGGATCTCGTGGCTCATCGTCGCCAGGAACGCGCTCTTGGCCTCGTTCGCCGCCTCGGCTGCCTGCCTCGCCTTGCTTAGCCGCTGCTCGGTCTGGATGCGCAGCCAGGTTGCGATGCTCATCGCCGCCGACAGAAATAGGTGCCCCAGTCCGACGATGTAGACGCCCCGCGCCGCCACCGACGTGCCCTCAACGACCAGTCCGCTCGCAAAGAGGTAGCGCAGCACGCCCACGACGAACAGCCCATAGAGCAGCGGCTCCCACCATCGTCTCGCGACCGACGACAGCGCCGCCGATGTGACGCTCGCTGTGATGAACACCCAGAGAAGCGCGTAATCACCGGCATCCGTGACGATGCCGATCATCTCGATCAGCGTGACGACGTAGCAGACCAGAAGTCCCATTGTGCGTGCCCGGCGCTCCATAACAGGGAGAGCAATTACCCCGATGCCCATCGCGATGGCTGTGAGATAAGCCCACACGTCGACGATCATACCGAACACCGAGCCGTACTGGGTGAAGCTCAGGTTGCCGATCAGGCCTGCCGCCCCGCCCAATACTAGAAACGCGGCATAGGCTTTCGGACGCGGCGTATCGCCCAGTCTGGAAATAGCGCCCCGGTCGTCCGGTGAGCCGGAAGCAACGGGAAGGGGGGAGGAGGGAAGCACAGCGAAAACTACCAAACCAAAACCGTCTAGCCATCTGCGCACTCGGGATTCCGATAAGATGGGGCGCTGCTTCCGTTACCGCTCGTGCCTTCGTAAGATAGAGTCACATCTCACGCCCGTTGCCATGACTCGCCTGCTCGCCCTCTTGCTGCTCTGCGCCGCCTCGGCCCAAGCCCAGACCGATCCGCTCACCTACCAGACGCCGCCGCCCGAACTGGCAGCCCTGGTCGACGCGCCGCGCACCCCGTCCGTTTCGCTGAGCCCGGACCGGCAGACGATGGCGTTCTTCGCCCAATCCGGCGTGCCCGACATCGCCTCGCTCGCCCAGCCCGAACTGGGGCTGGGCGGTATCCGCGTCAACCCGGCGACCAACGGACCGAGCCGCGCCCGTGCGTCGGTCGGCCTAGCCTTTCGCGCTACCGAGACGACCGGCGATCCGACCAGCGTGACGGGACTGCCCGGCAATTCCGAGATCCGAAACGCGCAGTGGAGTCCCGACGGCTCGCACGTCGCGTTTACGCTCGACTTCGCCGACCGGGTCGAGTTGTGGGTGGCCAACGTCGCCAGCGGCGAGGCGCGTCCGTGGCTTGGCGTAGCCGTCAACGACGCGGCTCCGGGAGCGCCGTTCGAGTGGACGCCCGACAGCAAGAGCGTTGTCGCCCGCACCATTCCGCGCGGTCGTGGGGCGATGCCGACGCAGGCGACCGTTCCGACCGGTCCCGTCATTCGTGAGGCCAGCGGAGAAGCAGCCGCGGCCCGCACCTATCAGGACCTGCTGCAAAGTCCGCACGACGAGGCGCTGTTCGACTACTTCATGACCAGCCAACTCGTCGTTGCCAGCCTTAGCGGCGACGTGATGACGCTGTCCACGCCTGCTGTCGTGACCGAGGCGTCGCCCTCGCCCGACGGTCGCCACGTGCTCATCGAGACACTGAGCCGTCCGTATTCCTACCTCGTCCCGGCTTCGCGCTTCCCGACAGCTACGCGCGTCCACGATTTGTCGACCGGGGCCGTTCTCCACACCGTCGCCAACTTGCCCCTCGCCGAGAGTATTCCCATCGCGTTCGGCTCGACGCGAACCGGCCCTCGCGGCATCCGCTGGCGTGCCGACGCGGACGCGACGCTGTTCTGGGCCGAAGCCCAAGACGGCGGAGACGCCGGTGCGCCCGCCGACATCCGCGACCGCCTGTTCCTGCAAGCCGCGCCGTTCACCTCGCCCCCGAGCGCGTGGGCCGACCTCGAACTCCGCTTCAGTGGTCTGACGTGGGGCGATGGACAGACGGCGATTGCTTCCGACTACGAGTGGCAGACGCGCCGCCAGCGAACGCTTCGCCTGCGCCCCGACGCGCCGAATACGCCGCCTGACCTGCTATTCGAGCGCTCGTTCGAGGATAGCTACTCGGACCCCGGAAGCCCGATGACCGAGCCGAACGCGCGCGGCTTCTCGGTCCTGCTGCTCGACGACAACTCCGTGTTTATGCAAGGCCAGGGCGCTTCGGACGAGGGCAACCGTCCGTTCGTGCGGCGGATGGATCTCGCCACCCAAGAGACGACCGAACTCTTCCGGTCAGAGGCGCCGTACTACGAATCGCCCGTCGCCTTCCTCGACGTGGGTGATCGCCTGCTGACGCGCCGCGAGACCGTAACCGATCCGCCCAACTACTATTCCCGCGACCTGTCGTCCGGCGACGCAATGGCGCGCTGACCGACTTCCCGCATCCCTATCCGCACCTGCGCGACATCCAGAAGGAAACGATCGAATACACCCGAGCCGACGGGGTACCGCTCTCGGCAACGCTCTACCTGCCCGCAGGCTACGACAAGGACCGGGACGGCCCGCTGCCGACGCTCGTCTGGGCCTATCCGCAGGAGTTCAAGAGCGCGTCTGCTGCTGGTCAGCGCAGCGATAGCCCATACCAGTTCACCTACGTCAGCTATTGGGGGGCCGTCCCGATGGTGACGCGCGGATACGCCGTCTTGGACGACGCCGCGTTCCCGATCATCGGTGAGGCGGACGATCAGCCCAACGACACGTTCGTCGAGCAGCTGGTGATGAACGGCCAGGCAGTGATAGACGAAGGCGCTCGGAGAGGCGTCGTCGACCCGGCTCGGGTGGCCGTCGGCGGGCACAGCTACGGCGCGTTCATGACGGCCAACTTGCTCGCCCACTCGGATCTGTTCGCGACCGGCATCGCTAGAAGCGGTGCCTACAACCGGACGCTCACGCCGTTCGGCTTCCAGCGCGAGGAGCGTACGTACTGGCAGGACCCCGCGCTGTACAACCGAATGAGCCCGTTCATGAACGCGGACAAGATCAACGAGCCGCTGTTGATGATTCACGGCCAGGCCGACAACAACCCCGGCACGTTCACGCTTCAATCCGAACGCCTCTACGGCGCGCTGAAAGGTCTGGGGACGGACGTGCGGTTGGTCTTGCTACCTGCCGAAAGTCACGGCTACCGTGCGCGCCAGTCGCTGCTGCACATGCTCTGGGAGCAGGACCGCTGGCTTGGCCTGCACCTCAAAGGCGTCGCGCTCGAAACGTCGGAGCGGTAAATCGTGCTCGGCGATGGAAGCCTGACAGGCCTCCTAGACTTGTCAGGTTTGAGAGGGCCACCCGAATCAGTGCGGCAAACTGCCGTTGTACTCTCAGACCGCGCGACTGAAGGCATTGGTGACCGCTGCTGAAAGGGTTGCGCGATCGCGTAGGCTCCGACCAACGCGCCACACGCAGTTTGGAGTACTCACCGCCTTGGGTTACCGCGACGCCGAGCAGAGCGCGTGCTTCTGAGATGTGAATGGCGCATCGTGCGATAGCTGAGTAGTGCCGATGGCACGGAAATCATGCACCTGCTGCCCAGAGGGCGCAAATCGTTGACCTCGGCCAAGAGAAACCACCCTGCGTTACCCTTCGACCTCCACGACGATTACCTCCTCTTCTTCCTGCTTAGGACGCCACATGATCGCGTAGATCACTTCCATGTAGCCGCCCAAGATCAGCAGCGGCGCGACGTAGAGCGACAGAAAGCCGTCCACCTGGTTGTCGACGCGCATCACGATGTAGCCGACGACGACCAGGGCGAGACCGATCAGCAGCAGCACGTAGTTGTGACGCTGAAACACGAGCGTTGCGGGAGCGGCTCCCCGGCGCTGGCTGCCCGCGCGAGCGCGCGACCGAGTCGAAGTGTCAGACCGCGCCGACGAGCGGCGGGCGGCGGGAGGTTTGCGAGAAGGCATAACGTGCGGCTGTAACGACTGCGAAACACGCTCGGTAAAACGCGCTGTTCCGCGCGATTCGCACACAGCCCGTGCGTCTCAGTCCGACTTGGGCGGTTACACTACGCGTCCTCCTTCCATGCCTGCCCTGAATGCGCCGTCTGCTCACGTTTCTCCCGCTGCTCCTCTTACCGCTCGCGGTTCTGCTGCCCGCCGCCACTCCGCCGACCTCATCGGCCCCGCAACAGGCTGCGCTGGATACGACGGCGGTTGCTTCTCCTGCACCGTCAGCCGATTCCGAGCGAATCGCTGCCGTCATTGATGCGGTGCTCAGCGAGTCCATCGGCGAGGAAGCGTTCTGGGGCGTTTACGTGGCCGACGCCAAGACGGGTGAGGAATTGTACACGCGCAATGCGGGGCTGATGATGCTTCCCGCCTCGAACCAGAAAATTTTGACTACGGCAACGGCTCTTGACGCCCGCGGCGCTGACTACACGTTCCCAACGCGCCTGCTCGCCTCCAAACCCGCATCGGGCGGCACACTGAGCGGAGACCTGATGATCGTCGGTACGGGAGACCCGTCGCTGGGATCGACCGTTATCGCAGGCGACACCAACCCGTTTGACGACTGGGCCGAAGCGCTGGCCAGTCAGGGCGTGCGTCGGATTGAGGGGCGGCTGATCGGTTGGGACAACACGTTCGACGACGAAGCGTACGCTGAAGGCTGGGACATCGACTACGTCGGAACGCAGTCGAGTCGGCTGCTGGGTGTGAGTGCGTCGGGCCTTTCGTTCGGCGACAACCTCGTCATCGTGCAGGTACGAGGCGCAGGGCGAGGGGAGAAGCCCACCGTCACCACGCGCCCGGACAATTTTCTCCGCATCGACAACCGCGCCGTTACGACGAGCCGCCGCCGAGGACAGGCGCTGCGTGTCACCCGCACGCTCGGCACCGACGATCTCGTCCTGAGAGGCTCGGTCGGCCAAACCGGATCGACGGTCGAGATGCCCATCTTCAATCCCACACTGCTGGCCGTCCAGGCGATGAAGAACGCTTTGGAGGAGGCTGGAATCACCGTAGCCGCGACGCTCCACGATGTGGACGACATCGACGATGCACCCGACCGCAATGGGATGGCCGAGTTGTTCGTCCACGAGTCGCTGCCGCTGAGCGATCTGCTGCATGTGGTCAACAAGAAGAGCAACAACTTTTTCGCCGAGCAAATATTCCGCTCGGTTGCCTTCGGCGGATCGGCCGAAGGGGGAGAGGACCGTGTCGAGACGCTGATCCAGCGTGCGGGCGGCGACCCCAGCCACCTCTCCGTGCGCGACGGATCGGGTCTTTCACGCAAGAACCTCGTCACGCCGCGCGCGATGGGCCAGGTGCTCACGTTCATGAACGGCGGCGATCAGCGCGACGCCTTCCGCGCGACGCTCGCGCGCGGAGGCGAGCCCGAGTCGACGCTCCGCTACCGGATGTCTGGTGTGCCGGTTCTCGCGAAAACCGGCTCTCTGGGGTTCGTGCGCGCGTTGAGCGGCTACGTCCAAGCGCCGGGCGGTAATGAATTGGTGTTCGTGATCTTCGCCAACAACTTCTCGGTCCCACCCTACCGTATCACGAGCACGATAGACCGGATCGTGACCGGACTGGCACAGCAGCCCGCATTGTAAGGCTGCTACCTTACCTTTCGCCCTCGTACCCGCCCGCCGTGTCTCTGACGTCCGTCCGCTCCTCGTCTGCCCTCCGCACGTCGCAGCCGGGGCGCCTCGCCATTATCGGCGGATTGGTGTTCCTCGCGCAGTGGCTAGTCTTCTCGCGTCTGACCATCTTCGGCGCCACTCCCGACGCCCCGCTGCTCTTCATCATCTGGGTGAGCCTCCGCTACGGACGGATGGCCGGTACGCTTACCGGCTTCGGCTTGGGACTGGCCGTCGATGCCACACTCGGCACGTGGGGCCTGCACATGCTGACCAAAACGGTCTTGGGCTTCGTCGGCGGAACGTTCAAAGCGTCCGAGCGCGAACTGCTCATCATCGCTCCGGGGCAGGCCTTCCTGGGCGGGCTGGTCGTCGCTCTGGTCCACAATGGCCTCTACGTGCTGCTGCTCGCGCTGAGCGAAGGCATGCGGCAAATGAGTCTGGTCTGGGGGACATGGCTCGGCTCATCTCTGTACACGGCCGTTCTGGCGTTTGCCGTCGCGCTGTTCGTGTACCGGCGATGAGCCAGAGCGCCTCAGCGCGGCGCGGCTGGCTACCAGCATATCCAACTGGATCAGCCGTCCCTGGTGGTGAACCAGGTCGTAGAAGCCGAAGAGGGCGTATCCATGTGACTCGAGCAAACTCAGGTACTCGCTGAGCGCATGCTGTCCCTGGTAAGTTGGAGCGATCAGCACTTCGAGAAAGACGAAGTCGATGGCCTGAGAGTCCAACAATCCTGCGGCTCCTTCCAGCACGTCGTATTCGGCGCCCTGCACGTCCAGTTTGAGCAAGTCGATGTGTCCGATGTTCTGACGCGCGCAGAACTCATCTAGCGTCAGCGCAGGTACGATAACGGTATCTTGCGTTTCGAGAAGGCCCTCACCCCAAAACGAAGCGCCGCTCTCATGACTGGGAAGCAGCGAGTTGGTAGCCTGTCCTGCGTTGACGTGCAGAGCCACGGAGCGCGTCGTCGCGCCGAGCGCGATCTGATGCGTGTGCGTCAGCGGATCGCTCTCGACTGCGGCGCACAGACGGTCGTAGGAATCGGGGAAAGGCTCGAGTGCGTGGATCGTAGCATCGGAGAAGTGGTCGCGCAGCTTCAAGCTTGTCTCCCCCACGTATGCTCCGGCGTCGACCAGAATGGCTCCGGCACCTCCAATGTGGTCTTCCAGAAGTTCGTAGGGATCGCGAACGGGCACGTAATGACGCGGTGAAGCATCCGAGGGTAGCCGGTTGACGGACACTCCGAGGAGCCGTGCAGCACTGCGAACGAGGGATTCCAGTGTCATGAGATTCGAGTCGTGAGGCGAACGCGTAAGCTACGAGCGTGCGAACGCGCATCGCCGTGCGGCGTACCTTTCGGCGTCTAACTGAACCACACCATGTCCGGACACAGTAAATGGGCGACTATCAAGCGCCAGAAAGCCGTCACCGATGGCAAGCGCGCCAAAGTATGGGCCCGTATCACACGCGATATCATGGTGGCGGCCAGGGAAGGCGGCGGCGACGTGTCGATGAACCCGCGCCTGGCGCTGTCGGTCGATAAGGGCAAGGCGGCCAACATGCCCAAGGACAACATCGAACGCGCCATCAAGCGGGGGACGGGCGAGATCCAAGGTGAGGACTTCCAGGAGATGATCTACGAAGGCTATGCGAGCGGTGGCGTCGCGATCCTCGTCGAAGCGCTGACAGACAACCCGAACCGCACCGTGGCCGACCTCCGAGCCATGTTTTCGCGCGCCGGAGGCAGCCTCGGACAGAGCGGGTCAGTGGCGTTCATGTTTGATCGCAAAGGCGTCTTCGAGATCGATGCGGGTGGCCGAGACGAACTCGAAACTCTAGAACTTGTGGCCGACGCCGGAGCCGAAGATCTCGAGCACGAGGGGGACACGTACGTCGTCACGACGCCCGTCGAGGCGTTTGGTGACGTTCAGAAAGCGCTCGAAGCATCAGGCATCGAACCTCGCGAGGCCGAACTCCGCCGCTCCCCGACGACGCACACTCAGGTCGACGAGTCGGCCGCTGAGAAAGTCCTCGCTCTAATGGAGAAAATCGACGATCACCAAGACATCCAGAACGTCTACTCGACGATCGACCCGGCGCTTGTGCCCGAGAAAGAATGATGCGCGCGGCCCAGCGCAGCGCCTTTATTGTCTAAGGATGCGAAGCGGCGTTCGAGTTTCGACGTTCGCGCCGCCAGGACGACCTCGGTTGGACCAGAGACGCCTAGATACGATTCTGCGGATGGTGCACGCGCACCTTCCACCTTTGCGTCGGACAAGCTCAATCCTCCTTACGCACGCATCGCTGATGCCTAGCTCTGGTGCCGCGCTAATCCGGCGACGAACTGTTGGGTTGTCTGGTTCTTGTTTTCGAGCCGAACGGTGAGGCAACGTGCATGTGTCTTCACGGCTCGGCAAGGAGCCATGCGAGCGCGCATAGGTTGAGGCTTCGATGCCACCACACGCCGCTGTCCCGCTTCGCTATTCCGAACTGATCCGGGGCAACCGCAACTTCCGCAGCCTGTGGTTCGGCTCGGTCGTCTCGCTCTTGGGCGATTGGTTCAACACGATCGCGCTCTACACCCTCGTCCGCGAGCTGACCGGCTCGGCGTTCGCACTCGGGGCTATCCTCTCGGTCAAACTGCTGCCGTGGGCCCTGGCGTCGCCGTTTGCCGGAGTGCTGGCCGACCGCTTCGACCGCCGGCGCCTGATGATCGGAGCCGACCTGATCCGCGCCGTGCTGGTGCTCGGCTTCCTGTTCGTCGACGAGCCGGGCGAGGTTGGGTGGCTCTACGTGCTCGCTGCGCTGCAGGTGATCGTCGGCGCGGTGTTTCAGCCCGCTAAGAACGCACTGCTGCCCCGAATCGTCGAAAAGCGAGGGCTGGTGACGGCCAACACGATTCTGTCGGCCACGTGGTCGACTATGCTGGCCGTTGGCGCCGCGGCGGGGGGACTGGCGACGGATGCGTTCGGGCGCGAAACCGTCTTTCTGCTCGATAGCCTGACGTATCTCGTCTCAGCGTCATTCCTCTGGCGCCTGCGCGTGCCTCCGGCTGAGCGAGACGTAAGCGATGTGCCCCTGCTGAAGTCGGCTGTCGGACAGATCGTCAGCGGCTGGCGCTACATGGTGCGGCGTCCCGAAGTGGGCCGAATGGCGCTCGCCAAATGCACGTGGACGCTGGGCGGCGGCGGACTCATCTACCTGGCGACGCTGGCGGGCGAGCAGTTGATCGACGGGCGAGCGGCGCTGGGCATCGGACTGGTGTTCTCGGCGCGCGGGTTGGGGACGGGGCTGGGGCCGATTCTGGCGCGCACGTGGTTCAACGATCAGCGCGTATGGCCAGCTGTTCTGGGTGTGTGCATCGTTGCGAGCGGGATCTGCTACATGCAGCCTGGTCTGTGGTCCGTTTCCCTGGCGATGCTGGCATTCGTCTTTGGCGCGCACGTGGCGAGCGGCGCCAACTGGGTGCTGTCGACCGTCTTGCTGCAAGAACGCGCTCACGACGAGTTTCGCGGCCGCGTGTTCGCCACGCAGTTCCTGCTGCTGACGCTGTTCGAGACCATCTCCACGCTGGGAGCGAGCGCACTCGTCGAGGCTGGCATGTCGCTTTCGACAGGCTTTCTCGTTTTTGGTGGAGTGCAGGTGGCGTGCGGGCTGGCGTGGCTGGCGCTGATCGTTCCCCGCGAGAAAAACGCAGTTGCTGCAACAGGCCAATGATTGGCGCTGATTTTGCGGGTACGTATGCGTTATGACCGATTTCGTCGATCCCGCAGCTCCGCCCCTCTGGGCACGCCTCGACACGCTCGCCGCGGCGGACGATTCGACGGGTGATATGGGCGCGGACCGGGATGAGACCGGAGGTGATACGGCGCCGTTCGCCGGACTGGTCGTGCCGCCATTCGTTCACCGAGGCCCCATTGCGATGCTTCGCGTGGCCCACGACGGGACGGTGCTCTATGCCAACGAGTCAGCATACGAAATCACGGGTCTTCCGCATCGGCTCGAAGCGTGGCAGATCATGCGCGACCGGTTGCTTCCCGAAGATCGGGAGTCGCTCCGGCAGGCGATGACGCGCGCGATCAGTGGAAAGGCTCAAACGTCGTCGTTTCGCCTTCGCCACGCCGACAGCACGGAACGATTGGTCGAGGCCCATCTCTTTCCCTCATCCAACCCCGCCGCGACCGATGTCGTGCTGCTCGACCTGACCCAGCAGAGCGAGACGGAGGCTGCGCTGTTTCAGAGCGAGTCGCTGTACAACACGTTTCTCGAGCAGAGTCCGGTCGGCCTGATTCATCTCGACATGACGGGGACGGTGACGTTCGAGAATCACCAATTCCGTTCGATCATCGGTGAGGAAGCGGAGGACGCGTGGATTGGGTTGAGCGCGTTCAACGTCCTGGGTCTGAACGGGCTGTTCGGCGGCGCTATGCGCAAATTGCTGGCTGGAGAGCCCGTGCGCGAACTGGAGGTACGCTACGCACCGCAGCGCCGACCGCCACGTCAACTCGTACTCAACGGCTCTCCGATCTGCCAGGAGGACGGGACAGTCGTGGGCGCGGTCGTATTGTTTCAGGACGTCACCGAGGAGCGGGCGCGGCGGAGTGAAAAGCGGTTGCGCGAGCGGTTCATACGTGCCGAGAGTGCCCTGCGCGAAGCCGTCTTCGAGGATGCTGACGAGGGCACGTTCTGGCGTGAAGCCGCTCGCATCTTCGCTCAAACGTTGGGTGGGCAGCGCGCGGCCGTCCTATCGCCGCCCGTCACCCAGTCCTCGCCTTTTAGCGTGGGCGCGTTGTGGGGGGAGACGGCGAGCGATCTCAAAGGTCTGTCCTTTGAGCCGTCCGATCATCCATATCTAGCCCGGCTCGTTCAGCGGGGCGCTCCGATTCTGCTGCCCGGTCTCGCTGACGATCCCTCTTTTCGGCTGAGCGACGCGCGCGAGAGCCTTTTGCTTCCGTTCTTCGACACCGAACTGGATGGCTTCCTGCTGATCGAGCGGACGCATGGCAGCGACCCGCTGCTGACGAGCGTCAACGAGACGTTTGTGCTCGGGCTAGTGCGCCTGTTCGAAACGTTGTTGGCATGGCTCCGATCGACCAATCGCTACCGCTTGACCGTCTCGACGATTCAAGATGCGCTCTTCAACTTCGTATTCGACCAGGGCGGGCGGCACTACCTGTTCATCACTCCGCAGATCGGAGCGATCACAGGGCGTGAGCCGTCGGAGTTTCTGCCTCCGCACGACATCTGGCCCACGCTCGCCGCCGACTCCAACGTGCACGACCTGCTTGGCTGAGCACGACTCCGCGCTGCGCGCAGGAAAAGAGAGTACCGTCAGTTTCCGCATCCGGCACTCTGCGGGCGGCGGCTATCGGTGGATTCGGGAAAGCGCCGTTCCCCACCGCGACGCTACCGGTACGCTATCCGTCGTCGGCACGCTCGCCGACGTAACCGAGCAGAAGCGCGCCGAAGCGGTGCTGCTGCAAGCCAAGCAAGATGCCGAGGCGCAGAGCCGAGACAAGACGGCGTTCATCGCCACGCTCTCGCACGAAGTCCGCACGCCTCTGGGTACGATTAGCGGGTTTTCAGAACTGCTCGAATCTGAACTAAACGACTTCAAAGCCGAAACCGGCGCCCAACTTCCGCCACAGATCGACGAGTTCATCGACACGATTCGAGCAAAGACGCACCAGATCCTATCGCTCGTCAACGACATCTTCGACCTCGCCAACCTGGAAACCGGATCTGCCGAGCTCGTTCGCGCACCGCTGGGCATCAACGACGCCGTCACTGATTCGGTCGGCTTCGTTGCCGAAAAGCTGTCGAACGCCGGAATTGCGCTCTACCTGGACCTGGATCCGTCCGACCCCGAAGTGCTCGTCGATGCCAACCGGTTGAGACAAGCACTCGACCAGTTGCTCTCCAACGCCGCCAAGTTTACCCAGGCGGGATACGTGCGCGTCTCGACCCGGCTCGAGGCCAACCGCGTGCGCATAGAAGTCGAAGACACGGGCATTGGCATGGACGCCACCTACTTGGACAAACTGTTTACCCCGTTTCTGCAGGAGGATCGCCGCCTCAATCGCGATTACGAGGGCACAGGCGTCGGTTTGGCGCTCGCGCACCGCATCGTGGCGGCGCTGGGTGGGGAGATTACGGCCGAGAGCGAGAAAGGACATGGGTCTACCTTTCGCATTTTCTTACCCGCGCTCTGAGCGTTCCGAGTTGCGAATCGCGACCTCGACGTTGCGCAGAAAACCGCTGAGTTTGGCGCGCTTGACGGGGTTCTTACGAAAGCGTAGGGCGAAGGCCTCCAGATCGAGTTCGGCCCACTGCTCTAGGTGCGTGTCGACGATGCCGTCGCGTGGGGCGAAGCGCGGTTCTGTCGTCGCCCGCTTGAACTTGTTCCATGGGCACACGTCCTGGCAAATGTCGCACCCGAAGATCCAGCTCCCGAAATCAGCCGCCAGGTCGTCAGGAATCGTGCCCGTCTTGTTCTCGATCGTCTGATACGAAATGCACCGCCTCGCGTCGACGGCGTACGGCTGGTAGATCGCATCGGTCGGGCACGCGTCGATGCAGCGTGTGCAGGTGCCGCAGTGATCGGCGGTGAATGGCTCGTCAGCGTCCAATCGCACGTCGACGATCAACTCGCCGATGAAGAAAAATGAGCCTCGGTCTTGCCGAAGCAGATTGGAGTGCTTGCCCATCCAGCCCAGCCCTGCCCGCTGCGCCCATGCTTTGTCCATAACAGGCGCCGAGTCGACGAATGCTCGTCCGCTGCATCCGCGCGTCCGCTCGTCGAGCCAGTTGAACAGGGCGAACAGCTTGTCCTTGAGTACATCATGGTAATCGTCGCCCCACGCATAGCGACTGATCTTTCCGATCCGCTCGTCGTCCGGTCTCGACTCCGGCCGGTAATAGGAGTGCAAAACAGACACAACGGACTGTGCTCCATCGACCAATCGTCGCGGATCGACGCGCTTCTCGAAATTGCGCTCCATCCACGCCATCGACCCGTTGCGTCCTTCGGTCAACCACGTTTCTAGTCGCTCAGACTCTTCGTCCAACCGCTCTGCCAGCGACACCCCGCATACGTCGAAGCCCAACCGCTTCGCTTCGGCTTTGAGTTCGGCAGTCAGCAAATGGCGTGTAGCGTCGGAAGTCACAGAAGCTCAGAAGCAAAGGAGGCTGCTCGCGTCAACGCGGGCAGCCTCCAACTCGCTCCAATTTGTCGGGTTATTGGGATCCGGCAGGCTTACACATACGCGGTATCGACTCCACGCGTCGGTTGCCGATACAGCCGTCGGCATCTTTGCCCTTACCACACGCCGCCAATCCGCGGCCGACAGCACCCAGCGTAATGCGATCTCGCTCAATTCCCGCATCGATATAAAAGTCGTATACCGCCTGCGAGCGAGCGCGCGATACTCGGATGGCATCCGTACCCTCTGACCGATCTGTGTATCCGATGACATCCACGCAGCACAACGGGTTGAAGCGGAGTGCCTGCACGTTGGCGTTGAGTAGCGCGCGTGCTTCGGCATCGACCGTCGTGCTGTTGAGCGCGAAGTAGATCGTGTTGAGTTCGATCAGCGTGCACTCCTCACGGATCGGCGTCGGACGCGCGATGGGCGGCTGGTAGGGCGGGATCACCGATACCGGCGGAAGCGGTGGCGGGGGGATGTACTGCACCTCGCGGTCGCGGCGGTCGAGCCCGAAGCGCAGACCAGCGAGCACGAGCGACGTGTTGTGTGGATTGCGGCCTCCGTTCTCGTTGTTGAGGGCGTAATTGAAGTTGAATCGGTACGACCCCTCTACGAAGAACGAAAAGTACCGACTCAGCGCGAAGTCGACCCCCACTCCGATGGGTAGAGCGAACACGCTCCTCTCTGGTCCAGGCGTGCCGGCATTTGGGATATTGATTCGTTCTTCGGCGGTGAACGGATCGGCGAGCAGGGCACCGAATCCCGTAAAGAGATACGGCATGATCGGGCTCGTCGACCCCGGCAGTGGCGTGTAGACTACCTCGGGCTCGAACCAGTACAGGTATTCCCCCAGGAACGCATTTTGGTCGAGGTCAGTGCGTCCCACTTGCCCATCGTCACGGTCGAAGTTTGTGACGCCGAGCATCATACGGAAATACCACTGGTCGCTTACGATGGGAAACGATCCGAGCAGAACAGCAGCCGGGTCATGCGCCGTGATGGAGTTGGTCCCTCGATCAGGCTGATTTAGGTCAACGGGACCATAGTAGGTGAACAAGCCACCCGCAATTCCAATATGCGCTCGGGAGTCGCGAAACTGGTTGCTTTGCGCGTGGAGCGGCGTGGAGAGCAGGAAGACACCCAGTAGGGCGAAGAAGACTTTCATAGGGCGAGGGGGGAAGCAACCAGGTACTCCGCAAAAGCCTTACCAAAATGATGGACGGTTGGACATTGCCCATATCGAGACGGCTCGGCGAATGCTGCGCGCAAAAAAGCAGCGGGCGGATGCGCCGAAGCACACCCGCCCGCTGCGGTTTCTAGCGAAGATCGCTTCGATCAGTTCGGACAGAGAAGTCCGGCCGATTCAGCGATCATATGTCGCTTTAGTTCATCGTGCAATCCGAGGTCATCGGGATCGAGTCGACGCGGCGGAACTGGCTCGTGTCGTCCTTCTTGGTCGTCGTTGCACCGACGCGGCCCATGCCCGACATGCTCAACTGCGAAGCCGAGATACCGTTGTCGACGTAGAACTGCATGACAGCGTTGGCGCGGGCCTCGCTGAGGCGCTGCGGGTTACGCTCACGCGGTCCGGCGAAGCCTTCGATGCGCGTCGTGATGCAGGCGCAGTCACGCAGCACTTCGACGTTCTCCATCAGCTCGGCACGAGCTTCGGCGGTCAGGACCGACGAGTTGTTCATGAAGTACGCCGAGTTCAGTTCGGCGATGTCCGCACACGGATTGGCCATCATGGCAGCGTTGACGACCTGCGTCAGTGTGGCCGTGTCGCTTCCGGCGTTGTTGCGGACCGTCAGCGATACCGTGTAGGTGCCCGGCTGGCTATACACGTGCGTCGGGTTTGCGCCCGTGCCCGTCGTGCCATCGCCGAAGTTCCACATGTACTCGAGCGGCGTGTCGCCACGTACGTTCGAGCTGAAACGGACCGTCTGTCCCGTCGTCGACGGGTTGGGCGTCGAGTTGATCGAGACGACCGAAGCACCGACAGGCGGCGCAACGACGGTCGTCGTCATCGACTCGCTGTCCATCGAACGGCCGTTCGACGCCGTGAACGTGACGGTGTAGGTACCGGCGCGATCGTAGCTGTGCGTAGCGACGAGGCCTGTTCCCATGTTACCGTCACCGAAGTCCCAGCGGTACTCGACCGGCTGCGTGGCATTCAGGTTGACCATCGCTTCGTAGGTGCCGCTCTGTCCAACTTGGAGGGTCGAGGGTCCGTCGATCGACAGCACGTCGACAGGGGTAAAGGCTTTCTTGTTGTTGAACTTGAGGCCAAATGACAGGTTGCTCACCAGGTCGAACGGAGCCACTTCGCGAACGTTGGATCCATGAATGGCGCGTACGATACTCATCGCTGTCGATGACTTCGTCCGGGAATGCCAGCAGACGACTGAACACCAACTGTGAACGCGGTGCGCGGATTGAAGAAATAGTCGAATCCAAGGCCGAACTGCGGGCCGTAGGCGAGGCTCACATTGCCCAAGTCACCGACTCTGTTGAATACAGAGATAGCGGCTCCTGCACCGGCTTCGATGTAAGGAGAGAAGTTTCCAGCACTTTGGAGACGTCCGACGAGATAGAACGGGTACTTGAACGAGTTTTCGTCCCGCGTATACCCGCGGCCTCCACCCCCTTGACCGAGAACAGGTCCTAGGTTTGGACCAGCAGAGGTAGGCAGATCCGTGATTCCCACACCGAATCCGAGAGCGAAGGTCTTCGTGTACTGGTACCCTATTTCGAGGCCGCCGTAAAACGGAATCTTCTTGTCGACCGACCACTCGTCAAAATCGAAGTCAGGGTCGTTATCCCCGTAATAATTGCTGACGCCAACACGCGGCGTGAAGTAGAGAGTTTCAGTCGGTCGCAGGTCTTGCGCCCAAGAGGCGCCTGCCATCAGCAGAGCCAATAGCAGCAGCGCGGATGATTTAATAGAGTTTCGGGTCATGAGGTAGCCTCCTTTGGGAGAGATGGGGTGGATTCGGGTGATGGGGTGTGTTGCAAGGCTGTGCAGCACAGGGTTTAAACTACAGGGCAGACAAGAGGGCGAGTTAGCAGAAACGTGTTACGCCTCCGCTCATTTCGTGTGCGCACTCTCACTCTCCTGAGACGCGCTGTGGTGTGATAAAGCAACAGCGCGAGCTCAAAACGAGAGCAAGGTGAAGACGGCTGACGCTCCTGGCCAAGCTGTACAAGCCTGTGTAGAGAAAGGGATTGGGCCACAGCACGAAGAGTGAGGAGTCACCGATTTTACTTTGCACGGTCGGTATGCGATCATGCAAACGTCAGAAGTCATATCCTTATGCTCTACCTATCTTAGGCCGTGTCTATAAGCCAGCGACTCCTTTTTCTAGGGCACTCTTGTAGTTGGCTGCCTTGTTGGGATGAATGATCCGTTTGGTCGCCATCCGGTCGAGGTAGGCTTTCGTCTCTGAGAGGAGCTCCTGAGCGCGCGTCCGATCTGTCTCAGCTTTGAGCTGCTTGATGAGCGAGCGCATGCGGCTCCGGTGCACGCGGTTGCGATCCCTGCGTTTTTCGGATTGGCGGACGCGCTTGGCTGCTGATGTATGCTGCGGCATGGATAGAAAGGAGTAGAGGTATGCGGAGCGCGGTAAACTACGCGTGTGTCTCGCTTGACAGAACCATCGGCTCATGTGTTTCACTCGAAAGGCACAACGCAGTCTCGCAAAACCGGACAGGTATCTCCGAAGTTGATCCTGTCCCTACCCGCCGATTACCCTCATGAAATCTTTCCTTCTCGACCTCTTTTCGCTCGATCCAGTGGTGCGCACCGTCGTGGTGATGGATGACGACAGTACCGGAGCCCCTCGGCAATACCGAGTGACACCGGCTCGGCTGCTCTACGGCAGCATGGCGTTGGCACTGGCGCTGATTCTGCTAACGATAGCGCTAACTATTGTCAGTCCCCTAGAGCGGTTGATGCCAGGCTACGAGGCTCAGGAAGCTCATGACGCAGCGCAGCAGCAGCAGGTCGTGCTGGATGCCTTGCAAGACTCGTTGCGACTGCAGCGCGAGTACGTCTTGGACCTGCGTAGGCTGATGGGCGGAGTGGGTGCTCCAGTTCAGCAAGGGGGCTGGGGATCCTGTCGATGATGTACGCAGTGAATCTCCCGCCGTCACCCCGTCGGCAGCTGTGTCGTGGGCGGGGCGTGGTTCTCGCCGTGGAAGAGTAGACGTATCAGGGGCGGCATTCCCCGCGCTCTTCCCCATTCAGGGGGTCCGGACGCGGGGTTTCGACACGGTGTCGGGGCATTTCGCCATCGACATTGCGGCTGAAGAAGGGTCGGCCGTCCGTGCCATAGAGGGGGGCTTCGTGGTGTTGTCTGACTGGACGCATGAGGGAGGGTATACTATCGCCGTTCAGCACTCCGACGGTTTCGTATCCATTTACAAGCACAACAGCAGTCTCCTTCGCAAAACGGGCGATCCTGTTAGAGCGCGCGACGTGATCGCACTGTCGGGCAACACAGGCGAGGTGACAACGGGGCCGCATGTCCATCTCGAATTATGGCGCGATGGTGTGCCAATGGATCCCGAAGCCTTCTTGCTGGCGTTGTAGGCCGGTACGCTTCTTCTAAATCCTACTACTCTTATCCGTAATGGCTCTTTTCAATCCTGGTTCGTCCGACTCCAATTCGCGTGGTTCGTCTGCTTCTCGTGGCGCAGGTCCAGCCACGCCTAATCAGATCAACATGATCGGCGAGGGCACGGTCCTCAAGGGTACCGTCCGTGCTGATGGCGATCTCAATATTAACGGCAAAGTGATCGGTAAGGTGCTGGTCAAGGGAAAAGTCGTCGTGGCCCAGAGTGGGTCTATCGAAGGCGAGATGGCCGCGACGAGTGCAGACCTGGGTGGCGCGTTCGACGGCACAGCGACGATCGAGGAGCGGCTCACACTTCGCAGCAACGCGCGTGTCACCGGCACGCTTAACGTCGCCCGATTGGTGATTGAAGAGGGGGCGGTCTTCGACGGCGATGTCGTGATGGGCAAGCGCAAGGTCGCCTCCGGTTCGCTCGACCCGCTGCCTAAATCTCCTGGTTCGAGCACGACTCCCGTTGACAAGGCAGCCTGACGTGGCCAAGAACGACGATACCCACTGGCTCGAATCGACGCGCAAGAGTGGGGGCTACGCCGGACTAGGCTGGCAGATTGCCGGAACGCTGGTGATGTTTGTCGGCATCGGAATCGCGCTGGATCTGTGGTTGGACACCGCGCCTTGGTTCATTCTGGCGGGCGCTGGCGTGGCGATGGCGAGCGTCGTCGCGCAGTTGTGGCGGGTAAACGCCGAGATGAGCCGGGCGTCGGATCGCAAGAGGGCTGAGCAGAAGAGGCATGGTGGTGAGTAGGATGCGTTCACTTGCATTTCAATGGGTCTTGCGGACGCGCTCACGTAGCTGCGCGTAGTTTGGCGTTCTTCTACGAAACGCCGTTCCATGTCGTCACCGCTCTGGGTTAGCATCGCACCTGCCGTCGGCATCGGCGTGCTGTACGCGTTTCTGGCAGTCGTGACGGCGCTTCGGTCGGCCCGGCAGGAAGGCGTTGCGTTCATGGCGACGTTCGTCGGCGGCCTGATGGTGCGGATGGTGCTCACGCTGGCGCTGACGGCTCTGGTGCTGTTCGCGTTCACGCCGCCCCAGCCCGTCGCGTTTGCCGTCACGATGGCCGCGTTCGTACTGCTCGGCATGACGGCCGAAACCCTGCTCACGCTCCGGCAGCTGCGCCGCGCTTCCTGACTCTGATTCTCTCCGACCCGATGTCTGCTCCTCTGCTCCGCCGCGCGGCTCTGCTGCTCCTGATGCTGCTCGCCCCGGCCCCGCTTCTGGCTGCCGACGGTGCAGGCGGCGACCCCGACGCAGTCGGCCACTCGGCGGACGGCAACTACTTCGACTACGGCAACGGCAAGTTCGAGCTTCCGCGCCTCTTTCTCGTCCGCCGTGCCGATGGCTCGCTGGGCTTCGATACGTTCTGGTCGACCGAAAGCGCGCTGCGCAGCGGCGACTACACGCTCGGGCCGATCACGCTCACCGCGAACGGTATCGAAAAATCTGCATCGGTTCTGTTGGGCGATGGCGTTACGGATACCGAAGCCGCCGAAACGCTCGTCGACGGGCAGGAAGACGCAGCCAACACGGGCGTCATCACGCGGGCGACTCCGGCGCAGGTCAACGAGATCGTCGGTGCTCACATGCACTACTATTTCCCGGTCTCGTACGTCGAAGGCGGCGAGATCTTGATCGACTTCTCGATCACGCGGCAGTTGCTGTTCGTCTTCCTCTCGGCCCTGCTCGTGCTGTGGATCGGGCTGAGCATGGCGAGTAAGTACAAGAAAGGGATCGGCAGCAGCACGGCTCCGCGTGGCGTATGGCAAAACATGATCGAGACGATCATCGTCTTCGTCCGCGACGACATCGCCAAGCCATCGATCGGCGTCAAGTATCGTAAGTATCTGCCCTACCTGCTGAGCGCGTTCTTCTTCATCCTGATCGGCAACCTGCTCGGGCTAATCCCGCTGGGCGTCACGGCGACCTCACACATCATGGTGACGGCGGCGCTGGCTTTGTTCACGTTCTTCGTGACGCAGCTGGCGGGCACCAAGGACTATTGGATGCACATCTTCAATCCCCCGGGCGTGCCGGGCTTCGTCAAGCCGATCCTCGTGCCCATCGAGTTTGTCGGCCTGTTCACCAAGCCGCTCGCTCTGGCCTTCCGTTTGTTTGGCAACATGGTGTCGGGCCACTTGGTGATCGTGTCGATCATCGGCCTCATTTTCATCTTCTCGGCTCGCATTAGCCCGCTCGTGGGCGGACTGGCGGCACCGGTCGCCATCGCGATTACGATCTTCGTCTACCTGCTCAAGATTATGGTGAGTTTTGTGCAGGCGTACATCTTTACGATGCTCTCGGCTGTCTTCATCGGCATGGCAGCCGAGGAGCACGAACATCACGACCACGAATCGGTCGGCGACGCAGCGGGCCACAACCGCATCCCGCATGGCGACGGCGCGCTGCAGCAGGGCGAGCATCACCTCGCCGACTACCTTTCCGCCACGCCCAATCATCCCGAGAAGAAGCAGGCTGCCGTTGCCTGACTTCGTGCTCGGAGAGTGCACCAAATCGGTCACGTTTTAGCGCCATCTCCACGGCGCTCGCAAGCCAACTTCGCCCTTAGTAGGGCATCTTACCCGTCTTCCACACCCCAAACCTCGCTCCACTGAAATGGACAGTACAGCTTTTGCCTTCCTCGCCGCCGGACTCGGCCTCTTAGGTGCTACTCTCGGTGCCGGAATGGGCATCGGTCGCCTTGCTTCTTCGGCCCTCGAAGGCATCGCCCGCCAGCCCGAAGCCGCCAACGATTTGCGTGGCACGGCCATCATCCTCGCGGCCTTCATCGAAGGCGTGGCGATCATCGCGCTCGTGTTCTCGCTGGTGTTCTTCTTCGTCATCTAAGGCGAACGCCCGGCTGCCGCTTGGCTCGAAAGGGCTGGGCGGTAGCGTCCCGCGGGGGATTGCCCCGCACCTTTTTCAGGCCGACGGCGCTCTGCGCTCAGGCCGACTCGCCTCCAACCCGACTGGCCGACGATGTCGACGCTGCTCTTTACGTTTCCGACCGGAGATGCTCCTGCCCGCCCTGTTGCCTTCGTCGCCGACGCGCCGCAGGTAGCTGGCCAGGAAGCATACAGCGCCGAATCCACCTACGAGAAGCCGGTCCCCGGACTGCTCCAGCCCAAGCCGGGCCTGCTGATCTTCACGCTGATCACGTTCGGGTCTCGTGGTGTTCATTCTGAGCAAGTATGCGTGGGGGCCGATCTCCAAGGCGCTCGAAGATCGTGAGCGCAACATCGAGGACTCGCTCTCGCAAGCCGAGAAAGCGCTGGCCGAAGCCAAGGCGATCCAGGCCGATAACGAGAAAGCCCGTCGCCAGGCCGAGGCTCAAGCCACGCAGATCCTGCGTGAAGCGCGCGAAGCTGCCGAGCGCACCGCCGCCGATCTGCGTGCCCAAGCCGATCAGCGCATCGCCGATCGTCTGGCGTCTGCCGAAGCCGACATTGAACGCCAAAAGCAGTCGGCCCTGGGCGAACTCCGCGCCGAAGTCGCCGGTCTCGCCATTACGGCGGCCGAGAAGATCTTGCGCGAGAAGCTCGACGCTACCGAGCAGCGCCGTTTGGTCGATCAGTTCATCGATACGCTCCCCCGCAACTAGGGCGGTCGCCCTTTCCTTTTGCCGCTCCGTCCCTTGATCCGGTAGCGGTTCATCCCTCGCCGACGACTGCCGCATGACGACTCCCGTTGCCCGCCGCTACGCACAGGCGCTCTATGCGCAGGCCGATCAGACTGGTCACGTCGCCGCCGTCGATGCCGATGTCGAACTGATGCGCGACACGTTGGGCCACTCGCCCGATTTGCGGCGTGTGATGGAGAGCCCGGTCGTCTCGCGTGAGAAGAAACAGGCCATCCTGACGAGCCTGTTCTCGGGCAAGGTCAACGAGTTGATGGACACGTTCCTTTCGCTGCTGATCGACAAGGACCGAATCGAAGACATTCCCGGCGTCGTCGAGGCGTATCAGTCGATGCGCGATGAGCAGCAGAACATTGTCGTCGCCCAGGTGCGCACGGCCAAGACGTTGGCTCCCGACGAATCGGCTCAGTTGCAGAAGGCGCTCGCCGCTCAGACCGGCGGCAACGTGCGGCTCGAGACGCAGGTCGATGGCGACCTGATCGGCGGCATGATCGTCCGACTGGGCGATACGGTCTACGACGGAAGCGTCCGCCACCAGCTGCAGACGCTGCGCGAACGATTCGCCCAGCCTGCCGTGTCGACTACCGTCCTTAACTAAGCATACCTCCGGCTTCGGCCGACTTTTCCTCCTAGCTATGGCATCCGCAATCCGCCCCGACGAAGTCACCTCGGTCATCCAGCGTGAGTTGGGCGGCTTCACGTCCGAAACCGGCGTTTACGAAGTCGGCACCGTCCTCCAGATCGGCGACGGCATCGCACGTCTCTACGGCCTGTCGAACGTGCAGGCAGGCGAACTGATCGAGTTTCCCTCGTCCGGCGCGACCGGCATGGTGCTCAACTTGGAAGAGGACAACGTCGGCGCGGTCCTCTTCAACAACGCGGACGAAGTGCGCGAAGGCGACGAAGCCCGCCGCACCAAGAACATCGCCTCGATCTCGGTCGGCGACTCGATGCTGGGCCGTGTCATCGATCCGCTCGGCCGCCCGATGGACGGCAACGGCCCCATCGCCGAGCCGACCTATGAGATGCCGCTCGAGCGCAAGGCGCCGGGCGTGATCTACCGCCAGCCCGTTACCGAGCCGATTCAGACGGGTATCAAGGCCATCGACGCCATGATCCCGATCGGACGCGGCCAGCGCGAACTCGTCATCGGCGACCGCCAGACGGGTAAGACGGCCGTCTTGATCGACACGATCATCAACCAGAAGCGTACGCACGCCAAGGACGCCGAGGGCAACAACCTCGACAAGCCCGTCTTCTGCATTTACGTCGCCATCGGTCAGAAGTCGTCGACGGTTGCGCAGGTGCGTCGCGCGTTGGAAGAGAACGGCGCGATGGACTACACGGTCATCGTCAACGCTCCGGCGAGCGACCCGGCACCGCTCCAGTTCATCGCTCCGTTTGCAGGCGCGTGCATCGGCGAATTCTTCCGCGACACGGGCCGCCACGCTTTGGTCATCTACGACGACCTCTCCAAGCAGGCCGTCGCCTACCGCGAACTGTCGCTCTTGCTGCGCCGTCCTCCGGGCCGCGAAGCCTACCCCGGCGACGTGTTCTACCTCCACAGCCGCCTCCTGGAGCGCGCCGCCAAGATGATCGCCGACGACGGTGTCGCCTCGCGGATGAACGACCTACCCGAGAGCCTGCGTCCCATCGTCAAGGGCGGCGGATCGCTGACGGCGCTGCCGGTCATCGAAACGCAGGCGGGCGACGTGTCGGCATACATCCCGACCAACGTCATCTCGATCACGGACGGTCAGATCTTCCTCGAGTCGAACCTCTTCAACGCAGGCGTCCGCCCGGCCATCAACGTCGGTATCTCGGTCAGCCGAGTCGGCGGATCGGCGCAGATCAAGTCGATGAAGAAGGTTTCGGGATCGCTCCGCCTCGACCTCGCTCAGTACCGCGAGCTGGAGGCGTTCTCCAAGTTCGGATCCGACCTCGACGCCGCCACGCAGCGCCAGTTGACGCGCGGTGCCCGGTTGGTCGAGATTCTCAAGCAGGGCCAGTATCAGCCGTTCGCCGTCGAAAACCAGGTCGCGATCATCTACGTCGCTACCCAAGGCTACATCGACGACGTGCCGGTCGATCAGGTGCGCGCCTTCGAGAAGGAGTTCTTGCAGATGCTCGAAGCCCGCAGCCCCGAAACGCTTGCGACGCTCCGCAAGGGCGCGATGACCGACGACGCGGCGGCTACGTTGAAGCAGATGGCCGAAACGCTCGTCACCCAAATGGCCCCCGCCGTCGAAGCGTAAATCGCCGCGACCTACGTCCTCGCGACGACAAACAGATAGATAAACTCCCCCACTTGCATGGCCTCGCTCAGCGACATTCGTACCCGCATCGGTGGGGTAAAGAACACGCAGCAGGTGACGCGCGCCATGAAGATGGTGGCGGCAGCCAAGCTGCGCCGTGCCCAAGAGCGCATCTTTGCGACGCGCCCTTACGCGTTCAAAATCCGCGACGTGATCGCGCACCTGCAGGGCGAAGTCGACGCGACCGGGCATCCGCTGTTTAGTGAGCGTCCGGTCGAGCGCGCCCTGGTCATCGTCGTCACGGCGGATCGCGGGCTGGCTGGTGCCTTCAACACGAACGCGATCAAGACGGCCGAGGAGACGATTCGCGAGCGCTACTCGGACGTTCGCAAAGCGGGCGGACTCAAGATCCTGGCCGTCGGTCGCAAAGGCCACGATCACTTCTCGCGCCGCAAGTACAGCATGGTCGGCGACTATAGGGGCACGTTCGACAGCCTCGACGTGAAGACGGCTCAGGACGTGGTCAACGTCGCCGTTCAGGGGTTTGAAGCCCATGAGTGGGACGAGGTGGTGATGGTCTACAATGAGTTCAAGAACACGATCTCGCAGAACCGCGTCGCCGAGCCGCTGCTGCCGATCCCGCACGAGCAGTTTGCAACGCCGGTTATGGAAGACGCCTACAAAGGCGTGCCGACGAGCGACGCCGAAGCGACCGAATACATCTTCGAGCCGGGGCCCGCCGCCATTCTGGACGCACTCGTTCCGCGTTATCTGAATTATCAGGTATGGCGTGCACTTCTCGAGTCGAACGCGTCCGAGCAAGGCGCGCGGATGATCGCGATGGACAACGCGACCAACAACGCCGACGACCTGCTCAAAGACCTGAAGCTGACCTACAACCGTGCCCGCCAGAGCGCGATCACGACCGAGATCATCGAGATCGTGTCGGGTGCCAACGCGCTCGAGAACGCGTAGCATTCGGCTTCCTTCGCACGTTCAAACCTGACAGGTCTTCGAGACCTGTCAGGTTTTTGCTTTCGGCCCAGTCCGCGATCCGAAACGCGATCTTGTCCTCGTCGTACGTCCGGTAGCACATCCAACCGCTATGTCTGTTTCGCTCAAAACCGTCGGCGAAGGCCGATCCGCTCGCTACCTGTCGCTCGGCGCGGCGCTTGCTCGGATCGAGTGGAGCCGCACTGCTCGCCGGGTGCGGCACCGATGCGCCTCCTCACGACGACTGGAATGCGGGCGCGACCGAGCAGGCCGCGCAGATGCAGGGCGTGACGGTCGTCATCCGCGAGACGGACGAGGGTTTTGTGATCGACGACGAGCAGATCACCGAGGGGCCGAGCAAGACGGTCATCTTCTACCTCGACGGGCGGACCGAGACGCTGACCGATCCGGCTGAGTTCGCCTCCAAGCTGCCCGCCGAGCCGCCGCAACAGGTCCGGCAGAGCGGCTTTGGGCTGGGCGACGTGCTGATGCTCTCGCTCCTGATGAACGTCTGGCGTCCGATGGCCTACTCGAACTTCTCTGCCGCCGCGCCGCGTGCCGCATTCTCGAACAATCAGACGCTCGCCAACCGCCCGCAGACGACCTCCAGGCTTTCCAGCCTGCAGTCGCGTGGACTGGCACCGGCGTCGGCGTCGCAGGCCACACAGATGCGGGCTCGCGCGACGGCTCCGGCCACGCGTAGCACTCGGCCCGGCCAGAGCGGACGCAGCGGGTATGGTAACTCGTCCGGCCGAGCGTCGCGCGGAGGCTGAGCCGGTGGTGACGACCGAGCGCCTGTCGCCCATCACCCAAACCGACGTGCCCGTTCCCGGTTGGGAGTGGCTGACCAAAGAGGGCGCATCCGACTATTTTCAATCCGACGTGGTCCAGGTGACCGAGGACGAAGTCGACCGGCTGTATCTGGCGGGCGAGACGCTGTACCACATGATCGTCGACGCGGCGGACGCGGTCATCGAGCAGGGACGCATGGCCGAGTGCGGCATTCCCGAAGCGATGCACGAGATGATCCGGCTGACGTGGGAGGACGAGCGCCACATGCCGCTCTACGGCCGCTTCGATCTGGCGGGCGGCATCGACGGCGAGGTGCCGCGCCTGATCGAGTTCAACGCCGACACGCCGGTCACGCTGCCTGAGACGAGCATCCTGCAGTGGGCATTGCTCAAAGCCAACGGGCGAGATGAGTCCAAGCAGTTCAATCTGCTTTACGAACGCCTAGTACAAGCATTCGGCGTCTGGAAGGCCAACAATGCGGATCTGTGGCAGGACCGGGCTGCTCAGGACGGATCACCCGTCGTCTTGTTTACCTACCTCGACGGACTGCGTGAGGACACCGCCAACCTAGCCGTGATGGACGCTGCCGCCCAGGAAGCCGGATTCGATACGCATTTGGCCCCGCTGCACGACGTAACGTGGGCCGACGAAGGCGTATTCGTGCTGTCGGGCGATGAGTGGCAGCGATGCGATTTTGTCGTCAAACTGATCCCATGGGAGTTTCTCGTGGAAGACGAACCCGAACTGCTTCGCCGGATCGAACGCCTGCTTTTCGATCGACTCGTCACCATCGCCAATCCACCTTACACGCTGCTGATGCAGAGCAAGGCACTACTCGCCGAGGTATGGGAGCGCGAGGGTCCGCACGAATACCTTCTCCAGGCATCGCGCACGCCGCTTTCGGGCCAGCAGCACGTCGAAAAGCCGTTCTTCGGACGCGAGGGAAAAAGCGTCGTCGTTTACGCTCCCAACGGCGAGCAGATGGAGCGCAGTCCAGAGGGCGAAAACGCCGTTTACCCACGGGTCTACCAGGCTTTCGCCGATTTGCCGCACGACGAGCAGATGAGCCTGTACCAGACGGGACTGTTCGTCGTTCACGGCGAGCCGGTCGCCGTCGGCTTTAGGCGCGGAGGGGTGATCTTGGGCGCCGACAGTCAGTTTTGCGGACATGTGGTGGCAGACGAGTAGGTCCAAGAAACCCGGAGTTCTCCTCACCGTGTCATCCCCTATGTCGACTCAGCGACCAGCGTTTGCCCTTTTGCTTCTGATCCTGTTTGGGATTGGTGGAGTGGCTGCGCCGATTGCGCACGAGATCGATCACTCGCATCGCACCCACACGGACGGACTCGATCACGCAGGTACCGCCGCGCACGAACAGGCGAGCGACCATGGACCGTGTCTGTGCGCCGTCTCGCTAGCCGCGCTCATTTCCAGCGACGTGTCGTTCGCCGGAACGATAGAGTCCTCTGATGCGCGCGTCGATGTCGTGGCCAGGCTGGCCAGTGCAGCCTCCGAGCAGCCGAATGACCGCGGTCCGCCCGCGCGCGCAGACGGATACGCCTGAGTCCGCGCCGAGCCGATTTCAGGTGTGTGCCGACGAAGTGCGCGCCGGGTCTGATTTAGGTTAGACTGCTAGGCGCGTGTAGTCTCGCCGCCGATGCCTCCGACCGAGGCGTTCGGGTCCAGATCGTTCGATGCGCTTACTCTCTTTCCTGGCCGTCTTGTGCGCGGCCTGCGTTCCTCTCGGAGCGTCTGCACAAACTCCTGTTCGCACGCTCTCGGGCGTCGTCATTGCGTCCGATGAGGCACCGCTGCCGGGTGCTACCGTCACTGCTCCGCGCCTCGGAGTCGGCGCGGCGGTGGAATCGGACGGGCGATTTCGCTTGTCTCGTCTCCCTTCGGACACGCTGACGGTCGAAGTGCGCTTCGTCGGCTTTGTGGCAGTTCGGCGCTTGGTCGATCTGCGGCTAGGCGATGCGACGGCCCGGTTCGAGATGGTGGCCGAAGTGGACGAGGCGGGTGAGGTCGTCGTGACCGAAGATGCGATGACGGAAGCGCTCGAGCGGAGTGCGCAGTCCGTCGCGCGGCTGGACGCTGCTGAACTGGCCGACGTGCGGGGGCAGACGCTTGGAGCTACGCTAGACCGGGTGCCTGGTGTAGCGAGCTTGGCGACTGGGCCGAGTATCAGCAAACCGGTCATCCGCGGTCTCCACTCGGATCGCGTCGTGATCGTGCGTAGTGGAATCGTGATGCAGGGGCAGCAGTGGGGCGCCGAGCACGCGCCCGAAGTGGACCCATTCGCTCCGGCGCGTGTCGAGATCGTCCGGGGCGCGGCGGGCGTCGAGTATGGGGCGGGTGCCATCGGCGGCGTCGTGCGGCTCGAAGACGCAGCGCTTCCGACGACTCCGGGTTGGGGTGGACGCGTCGCGCTCAATGCGTTCTCGAACAGCGAGCAGGTGGCGGGCACGGCCGCAGTCGAGGGTGCATCGGAGGCAGTTCCTGGCCTGGGCGTCCGGGCACAAGTGAGCCTGCGACGCGCGGGAGACGCGCGGACGCCCGACTACGTGCTAGGCAACACGGCGTTTTTCGAGCGTGCGGGCGAAGTGGCGGCAGCCTACGTCAGAGGCGGATGGGAGGCCGAGGCGCACGCTAGCGCCTACCGAACCGATCTCGGCATCTACAGGGGCTCACACTTCAACACGTTCGCCGCGCTCGAAGACGTGCTCGCGAAGGGGCGCCCCAATGTCGACTACTCCTTCGGCTACACCATCGACGCGCCCAAGCAGGTCGTCGCGCACGACCTGGCTGCTTTTCGCCTCCGTCGTGCGTTGCCGCAGGGCGCGAGCGCGCAGGTCCAATACGGCTATCAGCAGAACCGACGCCGCGAGTTCGACGCCGATCGTATCGCCGGACGTGATCCGCTCGCTCGTCCTCAGATCGATCTGACGCTGCGCACGCACACGCTGGACGCCGTCTACCGTCACCGTCCGGTCGGACTGGCAGGCGGTGACGCGCTGTGGACCGTCGGGCTTTCGGGCGAGACGCAGGGCAACACCAACGACGTCGGTTACCTCGTTCCCAACAGCCGGATGGTGTCCGGCGGCGCATTTTGGGCGTGGTCTGTGGACGCGCAGTGCGGTCACGCTCGAGGCGGGCCTGAGATGGGAAGTCCACGATTTGATTGCCCATCCGCGTGAGGCTGGCGGACGCGGCGACTTCGTGCGGACCGACCGAACGTGGAGCGGCCTGAGCGCAGCGGCTGGAGCGCTGTGGCGGTTCGCTCCGTCCTGGTCGATCGCCGGAAACGCATCGCTTGCGTGGCGTCCGCCTGGCCCAAACGAGTTGTTCAGCTACGGCGTCCATCATGGGACAGGGCAATTCGAGTTTGGAAATGCGGATCTGAACCCCGAACGCAGTTACGGCCTCGACGCGACGCTCCGCCACCAATCGGTCAGCGTGCGCGGCGAGGCGAGCGTCTATGCCAACAGAATCGACAATTATCTGCTGCTGCTGCCTCAGGGGCGCGTCGTCACGACTGTGCGCGGTGTCTTTCCCGCTTTCGCTCATGAGCAGACCGAAGCCATTCTCGTCGGTGCCGATGGCGGGCTGGAAGTCGACGTGTCGCGGTTTACGGTGGGCGGTGCGTTTGCTCTCGTGCGGGGGACCGACCGAGGGCTGGATCAGCCGCTGTTCGAGATGCCGTCCGATCGCGTGCGCCTGTCGCTCGGCTACGCGCTGCCCGACGCAGCGATGCTGCGAGGTCCTTCGGCGACGGTCGAGGTAACGCACGTCCGGCGGCAAGACCGATTCCCGACGACCCTTGACGAAACCGGTGCGACCGTGGCGCTGGGCTACGCCGAACCACCGCCCGCCTACACGCTCCTGGGTGCCCGAGTGCAAACCGACCTAGTTCTGGGCAGCCGCCGCCCAATCCGCGTCAGCCTCGGCGTCGACAACCTGCTCGATACGTCTTACCGCGACGCGTTGAGCCGCTACCGCCTGTTCGCTCACGATACCGGCCGCAACGTCGCCCTGCGCGTCGACGTGCCGCTCGGCCGCGGCGACCACCACGACTGACTCCGAACGACCCGCAGGGCCGATTCTCGGATCGTTCCTGCGAGTCGTTCGACTCACTCGTCAACCCCAACCACGCAACCCCATACCCATGCGTACCACCGATTCCCTCCGCGCGCTGCGCCGCCTTGCCTTCCTGCCCCTGCTGGCCGGACTCCTCCTGCTCACCGCCTGCGACAGCAACGATCCCGACGAGGACGAGGGCGCGGGCGAAGAAGAAGTCATCACGCTCGTCCGCATGACGCTGACGCCTCAGAGCGGTGGAGCCGCCATTACGGCTGACGCCAACTTCGACGAAGCGGGTGTGCTGCAAAACGCTGCCACGCTCAATCTCGTGAGCGGCACGACCTACGACGTCAGTGTCGACCTCCAGAACACGCTGGAGACGCCGCCCGAAAGCATCACGGCCGAGATCGAGGAGGAATCTCTGGTGCATCGCTTTTTTTACACACCTGAAGGGGGGGTGAGCGACAACATCGTCGTCTCCAATCTCAGCCTCGACACCAACGGCGATCCGTTGGGCCTCACGTTCCGGCTCGCCGTCACCGGAGGTTCGGGCGACTCGGGCACGTTCCGCGTCAAGTTGCGCCACTACGAGGAGGACGCCAATCTGCCCGCCGACAAGCAAAACGACACCGCCACGGCGGCCGAGCGTGCGGGCGTCGTCGAGAACGACGTCGACTTCACGTTCCCCGTCACGATCAACTGACGGATATCCATGACGTTGAAACGCCGCCTCGGACTGTTGTCTGAGGCGGCGTTTTCGTGCGGAGGAGGGGGGATTCGAACCCCCGGTACGCTTTAGGCGCACGGCACTTTAGCAAAGTGCTGGTTTCAGCCACTCACCCACTCCTCCAAGCAAGGCACGAGGCCAATCGGACGGCAAATATAGCGCGGGCCGACGTAGCCAGGCAACGAAGAGCGTGTAAATCGCGCGGCGCTACAGGTCGAACGACTGGCCATGCGCTGGGATGATGACCTCGCCCCAGTCTTTCCGTTTGAGCGCCGACTTGAGCTTTTCGGCCCGCTCCTTGTCGCCGTGGACGAGAAAGGTCTGGCGTAGCTTCTTTTGGTCGAGATGCGAAAGAAAATCGACCATGCCGGGCTCGTCGGCGTGGGCCGAGAAGCTGTTCATCACTTCGACCTCGGCGTTGACTTCGAACTCGTCGCCGAAGAGCTTGATCGTCTTGTCGCCTTCGATCAGGTCGCGGCCGGTCGTGCCTTCGGCGCAATAGCCGACCATCATCACGGTCGTCTTGGGGTTCTCGACGTTGTTGCGCAGGTGGTGGACGATGCGTCCCGCCGTCGCCATGCCGCTGGCCGAGATGATGACCATCGGGTCGGTCCGCTCGTTGAGTTCTTTCGACCCTTCGGCCTTGCGGATGTACTGCAAGCGGTCCCAGCCAAACGGGTTGGGATCGGTCCGCATGTACTCGTTGAGTTCGGCGTCGAAGCACTCGGGGTGCGACAGAAACACGCTCGTCGCGTTGACGGCGAGTGGGCTGTCGACGTACATCGGGATGTCGGGCAAATTCCCTTCGTTGGCGAGTTGGTCGAGCGCGTAGACGATCTCTTGCGTCCGTCCGACGGCGAACGACGGGATGATGACTTTACCGCCGCGTTGGGCCGTACGGGCGATGATTTCGCGCAGGGCTTCCTTGCTCTCGCTGCTCGGAGCATGCGTTTTGCCGCCGTACGTGCTCTCGCTGATGACGTAGTCGCAGTCGGCCATCGGCTCGGGATCGCGCAGGATCGGTCGGCCCGGATTGCCCACGTCGCCCGTGAAGCCGAGCGTGACGGTGCGGCCTTCTTCCCTAATCGACAAGTTGACGCTGGCCGATCCGAGGATGTGTCCGGCGTCACGGAAGTGAACGGTCACGCCCGGGACGGGCTCGAACGGCTGGCGATAGTTGAGGCTGACGAACAGCTTGAGGACTTCCTCGGCGTGCTCGGTTTCGTAGAGCGGGTCGACTGGCTCCTGCCCTCGGCTGACGCGCCGCTTGTTGTAGTAGTAGACGTCCTTCTCCTGGATGTGCGCGCTGTCGAGCAGCAGCAGAGCAGCCAAATCGCGTGTGGCGTGCGTGCAATAGACACGCCCCCGGAAGCCCTCCTTCCACAACTTGGGCAGCAGGCCGATGTGGTCGATGTGCGCGTGCGAGAGGACGACGGCGTCGATGGTGTCGGCTTTGAAGCCGAACTGTTCGTTCCGGCTCTCGCCTCCACGCCCTTGAAACAGGCCGCAGTCGAGAAGTAAGCGGCTTCCGTTGGCGAGGTCGAGCAGGTGTTTGGAGCCGGTCACAGTCTGTGCGGCTCCCCAGAAGGTCAGGCGGGGCATGGGCGAGGCGTTTGGATAGAGCAGAATACAACCAATCGGCTTTCCCCAACTGTGCCGACGTTGCGCGCACCCTCCGCTACGGCTTCCACACGCCCGGCGCGACGAGCAGCGTCTCCTCGCGCAGCACCCGAACCGATCCCGGTGGTGCGCCCTTCGGCTTGCGGACGTGCTTGCGGGGCGAGTGGATGACGGGCACGAGGCTGCTCCCTCTCTGCTTACTGTACCACGCGGCGAGAGCAGCAGCGCGCTCCATCACGATGGGCGGCGGCGTGTCGTCGCGGCCTCTGAGGCGGACGATGACGTGCGATCCAGGCGTTCCGCGTGCGTGCATCCACAGGTCGAACGGGCGCGCGTGGTGAAGGGTCAACTTGTCGTTCTGATGCGCGCCTTTGCCGACCCAAGCCTGGTAGCCGCTGCCGATCTCGAACACGCGGTAGGGCAGCGACTCGGCCTGCGCATCGGGCGTCGACTGGCGGACCCACTCGCCATGCGCCGCCTCGAAGGCGTCTAACGCGTCGAGCGTACGCACCGTCTCCAGCTCGGCGAGCGTAGCGGACAGCCGCTCAGCCTCGTCGTGGGAGCGCTCGAACCGTTCTTCGGATGAGGCACGCGACAGGCGCGACGCTCGGGCACGGGCGTAGTAGCGCTCGGCGTTGGCAGCGGGCGATAGGGCGGGGTCGAGCCCAATCAAGCGCGTTCCACCGTCTGCGCTGAACAAATCGTCCAGCTCGACCGAATCGGTTCGCGCGTCGACGCGGTGCAGCTGCGCCATGAGCAGGTGCCCCGCGCTTTCGTGTTCATCCGCGCGCGAGGGTTGGCTCAGCGCCTCGAGCACCTGATCCACGCGGCGCGTGGCCTGGTGGGACGCGCGTTTCAGCCTGCCGTGCAGCTTGTCGTAGCGCGCGGCAAACCGCTCCTGCCCGAGCGTCCGACGCGTAAATACCTGACTCGCTCGGTCGACGGTCGGCAACGGCTCCAAGCGCAGGCCGGAAATCGGCTGCTCGAGAGCCACGAGCGTCAACGCTTGAGCAATCTCGCCTCGCCACAGAATGCCGGGCGATTGGGCGACGAGCGCATGGGCGTGGAGGTCGGTGCAGGCGGCGAAGAGGGCGGGCCAGTCGGGCGCGCCACCGTCGAAGTCCGCACGGTGCAGCGCTTCTCGGACGAGCAGGTCGTCGAACAGCGGCCACGCGCGGCGTAGGGCGCGGGCGGGGTCGTCACCTTTCCAGCGACTGGAGAGTTCATGGGCGTTGGCGGGGAGAGGAGCGGGCCGAGTGGTCGGCAGCGATTCGCCCTCCAGATCGGCGCTGTGCTGAAACGCCTCGGCGACGGTCTCTCCGTCTCTGGTCCACAGCACATTGGCGCGCGATCCGAACAGGATCAGCCACAGCGTTCCGATGGGTGTGCCGCTGTCGTTGCGCAGGTCGAGGAATACAAAGCGGTCGCGATCCGCCACGCGGACAGCCTTCACGATCAGTCCCTGGATAGTCTCGAACAGGGTCGTGGTGTTGCGTTTGGCGCGGGTGTAGCCTTCGCTGCGGAACAGGTAGACGGGCTTGGTGCCGATCTGGACGCGATGAACGGTGTCGGCTGCCTCAAAGGCAAGGGTGAGTTCGCCGCGCTGCTGAGTGAACGCGTCGATCAGGCGCGTGCCGAGCAGGTCTTGCCACTCGCTGACGAGGGCGTGGTAGGCGTAGTAGGTGGCGTGCATGATGGGTCTCCTCTGTGGCTGCGCTGGTCTTCTTTGCCTTGATTACCCTTCTTCCCCTCTCGTCGTTGCGAGAACCGCAGCGACGTGGCGGTCTCCAAAGTCGCGTCGACTCCCATCGCCCTTCCCACCGCTCCGCCGCATCCTGCTCAGCACAGCCCGGTAGCCGGGTCGCAGGCGTCGCCGTCGGCCGCGAAGAGTATCGGTTTGAGCGCAGTTACCTGGGCCGTCGTGCGCATGGCAGGCTGGGCTTTGGGCTTGCGCCATAGCGGGACGGACGAGCACGGCTCTCCGTACATCAATTTGCGGGCGACGCGCATCAGGCGCTGCGTGGCTTCGACGTAGGCACTCGCAGGCACGACGGCGGACCCGCAGCCTTTGATCACGACGATGGCGTCGTCGTAAGCGGACCAATCGACGCGGTCGAGGGCGCGGGCGTAGAACTCACGGCTGAGGTCGGCTCTATGTCCGTGCGTGACGCTAGCGGCGACGCCTTCGAGTTTGCTGCCGATGAGCATCCATGCCCACGTCGGGACGATGGCGTCCGTCGAGCAAAACAGGGCGACGTGGTGGCCAGCGTGCTGCTGCCAGTCGTACGCCTTGAGCTGGTCACGGAAGTCGCGCTCGCGCAAAACCAAGCCCTTGTACAGAAACGGCTCCAGGTCGATCTCGTCGATCGGAGCGTCGTGCCACAATCCGGCGAGGTCGAACACTTCGATGGCGCTCTCGGCGACGCGGTTGGTGACGGGGGCAGGTGGAAGGTCGGTCAGCAAGTCCATGGAGGGGCGTAGGTGTCTGCGATTGAAACGCGCGTTCTCACTATCGGATCGGCAGCGCGCGCCAATGCCTACTTTTCGCGTCTCCCTCACCTCGCTGATCATGGACTGGATTGTCCTCCTGCCCCCCATTCTCGCCATTGGACTCGCGTTGACGACGCGGCAAGTCTACCTGTCGCTCTTCGCCGGGCTGTGGCTCGGCACGACGATCCTCGTCGGCGGCAACCCGCTGCTGGGTCTGCGCGAACTGGCCGATCAGATGGTCGCTGTCTTCGCCGATGCGGGTAACGTGCGGATCGTGTTCTTCTGCCTGCTCGTCGGCGGCCTGATCGCGCTGGTTCAGGCATCGGGCGGCGTCGTTGGCTTCGTCGCGTGGGCGCAGCGTAGAGGATGGGGGCAGACGCGTAGGGGAGCCGAGTTGCTGGCGTTTTTCGTGGGCCTGTCGATCTTCGTCGAGTCGTCGATCACGATCCTGACAACCGGCGCCGTCGCCCGTCCGTTCTTCGACAAACTCAATCTGCCGCGCGAGAAGCTGGCATTCTACTGCGACGCCACGAGCGCGCCGATCTGTATGATGATCCCGCTCAACGGTTGGGGAGCCTACGTGCTGGGGCTGCTGGCGACGCAGGGCGTCGCCGAAGACGACAGCATCGGGCTGCTCTTCGCCGGGCTGGGGTTCAACTTCTTCGCGTGGGGGACCGTGATCTTCGCCTTGTTCACCGCTCTCACCGGTTGGGGCTTCGGGCCGATGCGCAGAGCCGAAGTCCGCGCCCGGGAGACTGGCCAGCTGCTGCGCCCGGGCGCAACCCCCCTCGTGTCCGACGAAGTCTCTCACCTGCCTCCAGTCGACGATGCGCCGCGCAACCCGCTCGACCTGTTCCTGCCGATTCTCGTCCTCGTCGCGTCGGTCTTCGTAGGGCTCTGGATTACGGGCGACGGCGACTTAGCCGCTGGCTCCGGCTCCACTTCAGTCCTCTGGGCCGTCGGTCTCGCCATCGGTACGGCGATGATCCTCTATGCGCTCCCTGGCCGCCGCATCCTGACGCTGTCGCAGTCGACCGATCTGGTGCTCAAAGGCAGCGCGGGGCTGGTCGGCGTGACGCTGCTGATCGTATTCGCGTTTGCGCTGGGGCAAGTGTCGCGCGCACTCGAAATCGGGCCATTCGTAGCAAGCCTGATGGGCGACGACCTGCCGGGCTGGCTCGTCGCCCCGGTCGTGTTTCTGCTGGGCTGTTTCGTCTCGTTCACCCTGGGCTCGTCGTGGACGGGCTTCGCGATCCTCGTTCCCATCGCCCTGCCCGTCGCCGAGTCGTTGGGGTTATCGCCCGCTCTGATGCTTGGAGCCGTCCTATCCGGCGGCGTATTCGGCGACTATTGCTCACCGCTCTCGGATACGTCGATCATCAGCAGCATGGCCGCCGCCGCTGACCACGTCGACCACGTCAACACGCAGCTTCCCTACGGATTGGCCATCGCAGGCGTGAGCGTCGTTCTGTTCGCGGTTGCGGGGGCGCTGGTGTGACCTGTTCCGAACTGCGAGAAAGAGCATCCGTCAAACCCGGAGCGGTTGAGTGGATGCCGTCACGCGGCTTGAACCCTCCACCTAGTTCGAACTGCTGCCCACGCCTCGGTAAAAGCGGATCTCAGCTGCGCCGGACGCGATGCCTGCAATCACGAAGTCGAGTTCGCCGCTGCCGTTGAGGTCCATCCAGGCACCGTCGCCGCCGTAGGGTGCTGGCCCGGTAGCGAAGAGGGTGAAGTTGCCCGATCCGTCGTTATCGTAGACATAGTAGGTGCCACGCCCACCAATCGGGCTTCCGTCGAGTCCAGCGATCAGCAGGTCGAGGTCGCCGTCGCCGTCGCGGTCGGCTGCGTCGGCGACCGATCCGGCGATCTGGGGGAGTGCCAGGGTACCGGGGCGGAATGTGCCGTCGGCGTTGCCCATCAGCAGCGTCGTCGTGCCCTCGATGAACTGCGGTCCGACCACCGACCCGGTGAGGAGCAGGTCGAGCAAGCCGTCGCCGTCCAGGTCGTTGAGCGTGGCGGCACCTCCGAACGTCGCGGGGACGCCTGCGTCTGCCACTTCCGAGAAGCCTGTTTCGCCTGATCGACGGACGTAGACGCGCGCGGTCGGCGCTCCGCCTTCGCTGATGCCGCTGGCGACGAGCACGTTGGTGCCGGATGCGTCGGTGGCGAAAGCGAGCGCGGCGAGTTCGACTCCGGGCAGACTGGTGACGCGCTCGAACACGCCTGAGTTGGCATTGACGGTCTGGTAGCGCAATACTTCGAGCACGCGCGTGGTACCCAGGGTGCCGCTAACGGCTACCAAATCTCCTGTCGAAGCCAGTTTGGCGTTGTAGACCGACGGAAGAGCAGCGTCGGAGCGTAGTGAACCGCTCCTGCTGGAGAGCAGGGTGCCGGTCGCATTGTAGGGGAGCGTGGGCGCCTGCGCTCCGACCAGAAGCACATCGGCCTGCGCTCCGCCGGTCAGACGAGCGGCCAGCACGTCGCCCAGTGCCACCTGAGGCAGAGCGATCGGCTGGGTCGAGAACGATAGGCGGTAGCGCACCGATCCGTTGGGAGACGCAACCGCGGTCTCGCCGCTCGCCGAGTAAATCCGAGTCGACAAGGAGCGCTCGCCCAGTCGACCCGACACGACGAGGCCGGGAAGGCTGCCTCCCGCTACATTACCCTGCGTGAGCGACGCTTCGCTCACCGGAGACACCCCCGAGCCGGAGAGGAATACGTCATATGAGGTCTGCGCCTCGGCGACTCCGAGTAGGAGCGAGAGAAGAAGAGGAAGGAAGCGCATACGAGGGGGAGGGGAGCGTCAGAGCGGAGCGCGTCGAAGCGGAGTTCAGTTATCGGGACAGCCGATCGGCCCGACCTGAGGGTTAGGAGGCGGGTTGCGCTGACCACTGTACGCCTCGAAAGCGGGCCGACCGCCGAACGTACCGGCCAGAATGATTTCGAGGTCGCCTCGGCGGTTGCCTTCGAACCAGCCGCCGTCGCCGCCGTAGGGGGCCGGACCTTGAGCGTAAAGAGAGAATCCTCCCGCCCCGTCGCCGTCGTAGGCATAGTAAGCGCCCGCACCGCCTAGCGGACTGCCCAAAAGGCCCGTGAGGAGTAGGTCGAGGTGTCCATCCCCGTTGTGATCCATGACGTCGATCACAGGTTGCGCGAGTTGCGGAAGGTCGAGGCCGCTGGGCTGAAACGTGCCATCGGCCCCGCCGAGCAGGAGCGTCGTCGTGCCTTCTACGAACTGCGGACCGTAGGTCGACCCGGCGATGAGCAGGTCGAGTATGCCGTCGCCGTTGAGATCGCGGAGAAACGCCGAGGCGCCGAAGAGGGCAGGTACGTTGGTCGTCGGCAGGGCGCGGAAGGCAGATTCGCCGGGCGACCTGCGATAGTGGCGCGTAGTCGGAACGCCACTGGCACCCAGTCCGCTGGCGACCAGGACGACGGTGCCGTCGGTTTCCGTTGCGAGGGCGAGCGCGGCCAGCTCGAGACCGGGCAGCTGGGCTTCTGAGTCGAACCGTGCCGTCCGAGGGGTGGTGCCGGGGACGAAGCGCAATACCTCGAGGATCGTGCTCGAGCCTGTGTTTCCGCTGACAGCGATCAGGCTACCGTCGGTGGCGAGTGTGGCGTTGTAGACGGCGGGAAGAGCAGGGCCCGGTACCAGCGCGCCACTGTTCAGCACGTACAGCACGCCGACGGGATCGTAGGGCGGCTCGGTGGCCTGCGCGCCGACGATGAGCAGGTCGTTGCGGCCGTTACCCGAAACGTCGGCCAGCTTCACGTCGCCGATCCACACCTGCGGAAGCGGGACGCGCGAAACGGCGAAGACCAACCGGCACTGGTTCTGTTGGGGCGGAGTGTTGAAGATCGTCTCTTCCCCTTGCGGTTCGTAGAGCCGCGTGGAGATGGAGCCGCCCGGCACCCTGCCCGACAAAACGAAGCCAGGCCGGTTCGATCCGTCCAGATCGCCCTGCGAAAACGACACGCCCACCATCCGAGGTACATTCTCGATCGGCTGGTAGGTTTTGTAAATCACCTGCGCCTGCGCCGCGCCTGCGTACCCGACGCTGAGCGCCAGGAGACAGGCCAGGGCTAACGGTCGTGCCTGCGTCATCGGCCCAGCAGGTGAACGGGACGCGTCAGTACGACACCGCCCGTCTCGACGCGCAACAGGTAGACGCCCGATGCGAGTGCGCCGGACCAGTTCAGCGGATGGCGTCCCGGTGCCATCGCGTCATCGGCGATCGTAGTGACACGGCGTCCCGTCGCGTCGAATAGGTCGGCGCGTACGTGAGCCGCTGCGGGCAGTTCGAGGGCAATGGAGAAGGCGTCGCGAGCGGGAGAGGGGTAGGCGGCTCCAAGCGCGAGGCGCGTCGGCAGGCCGCCGGGCTCCAGCGAGGTGACGACCTGCGTCGCTCCGCCGCTGGCGAACGCGCTTCCGGTCCGCTCGGCGCTGACCGCCTGGACGCCCCACCAATACGTTCCACCAGGCAGGCGCAGCGTGAGCGATCCTGTCCGCAACCCGGCGGCCGTGGTCAGCCGCGCCCCGTCTGATAGGCGCGCGTCGGGTTGGCGAACGTCGGAGAGACCCTCCTGTGTGCCCACCCACACGTCATACGTCACACCTTCGACGGCGTCCCACGACAGGGCCAAGCCATCGGGCGTGAGGGTCGAAGTCAGACCGCCCGGTGTCGCGGGGATGCCGCGCCGGTTGCCGGTTTCGTTGCGGTAGATCGCAGTCGAGGCACCCGAGGCATTGTATCCGCCGACGAACAGGTCGAGGTCGAGGTCTCCATCCACGTCGGCCAAGTCGAATGCCGTCCCCAGCGAGCCGATCAGGTTGGCCGCTCGGCGGATGTCTTCGCCGTCGACGCGATAGACGACAGTCTCGAAGCCGGACGAGGGGGCCGAGGTGCCCGAGAGCACCAGGTCTTCGTCTCCATCGCCGTCCAAATCGCCCGACGTAATCGTGCCGCCGAACAGTCCGGCGATGACCTCGGTAACGTCGTTTGTGACGCCTTGCCCAACGAAGCGTGTCGTCGGGGAGAGACCACCGCGGCTGGCAACGGCGCCGACTTCGATCCATCCGTCCGCAACACGCGCCACGTTGCCGAACACGCGTCCCTCGGTTTCGCGCGTCGATTGGTAGGCTGACCCAGTGTGGCGGTAGAGAGCGGTCAGCGTGCGCCCCTGAGCAAGCCCGGTGACGAGCAGATCGGGACGTCCATCCGCGTTCTGATCCGACCAGTCCACGTCGCCGAATACCAGCGCGGGCTGCCCGGCGTCGATGCTGTCGAATCCGCCCGCCGCGTTTTGTACGAGCAGCAAGCCCTGCGGAGCGTACGGAGCGCGCGTCGCCGACGTACCGGTGAGGTAGAGGTCAGCGCGCCCGTCGCCGTCGTGGTCAGCCCAGCGCGCCGTTCCGCTGTGGAGCGCGGGAAGGTCGATGCCGGACGCTACGAGCGCGCCGCCGTCGTTGCGGTAGAGAACGGTCGATGGCGCATACGGCAAGTCGGCAGACGTGCTGCCGGACACGATCAGGTCCACGTCGCCATCGCCGTCATAGTCGGTCCAACTGGCGTCTGAGTGGGCCAAACCGGCCAAGTCGGATTGCACGAGGGTCAAGGCGAGGCGCTCCCCACCAGGCGCGCTCGCGTCAGGCGTCATGCCGTCGTTGCGGTAGAGCAGGCCGCGCATCGTGGCGCTCGAGAACGCGTCGTCGCGCATCTGACCCGTCACGAACAGATCGAGGTCGCCGTCGCCGTCGATGTCGGCCCAGGCCGCCGAACCCCAACGGATCGCGGGTAGCGTCTGGGGCATCCGCGAGAACGTGAAGGGGTGGCGGATCGTCTGAGCAAAGGCAGGAGCCGCGGTCGTCAGAACGAGGAGCAGTAGAATCGGGCGCATGAAAAGGCGTCGGGCGGGGCGGGCTAGATACCACAAAGGAACGCCCGGCGAAAGTCCCTTCCCTATCTCCTCCCTCAGCGCGAAGTCCAGAAGCCCTGGGGAGAGAGTAATGGTCTGCCGAGTCAGAACTGAGGGCGACGCTCCAATCGTATCGTCAGATTTCGATCGCTGCTCGCTATTGACTGGATGTGTGCTCCATATCTGGAGTCGTATGGGACTTCGGAGCCTGTGGGTTCGCCATTCACCTCCAACCTGACAAGTACGTCGCGGCCTGTGTTTTTTGAAACGCAGAAACGACCGTCGGCCTCTGTCGCGGTTGCAAACGTCTCATGCTGCCCCGGCCGCGTCGAGCATCCGCTCGGCCTGTGCATGACCCAGGTACCGGTCCATCGCCCAGTGGGCGGCGTAGATGAGCGGCGTCACGGCGACGGCAACGCTGAACTTGTACGCGTAGTTGAACAGTGTCACGGCCACGACTGTCTGAATCGTCATCTGGCCGGACAGGTAAAAGGCGACGAACAGGACGACGAACGTGTCCAGAAACTGCGATCCCAGCGTCGAGCCGGTGGCCCGAAGCCACAGCATGCGGCCTTGCGTCAGGTCGCGGAGCCAGTGGAATAACGCGATGTCGACGAGCTGGCCGACCAGGTAGGCCACGATGCTCCCAACGATGATCCACGCCGACGCGCCGAACACTTCGTCGAACGCCGCTCCCGAAACGGGCGAGAACGACGCCGCCGGAACCGCCATCGCGATCTGGATCAGCCCAAACTCGAACACGATCATCGCCACGCCGATGTAGGTCACGAAGCGGATGCCCGCCTTGCCATAGTATTCGTTGATCAGATCCGTCACGATGAACGTGACCGGAAACGCGATCACGCCTGCCGTCATCACGACCGATCCAAACTCTTCGCCGAACAGCACCAGTGGGCTGGGCAGGTCGAGGACGGTGAATAGCTTGCCTGCCGTAGCCTCTGCCACGACCAGCGCGGTCAGGAAAATAGCCGTGCAGATGACGAACAGCTTCTCGGGCCTACCGATCACGTAGAACGCGCGATTGCTGCTCACAGGGCGTCAGCAGGTTGGCTGGATTCGGACTGGGCCGCCAAAATTTCCTCTCCACTCTCGCGGAAGCGTTCGAGCAGCGCATTGAGCGTCTGCATGTCATCACCGGGTAGGGCGTGCGACAGGCGCTCGTGAAAAACGTCCAGCCCAGGGTCGATGTCGGCGAGTACGTCCAGCCCGGCCTGGGTGATGCCCACGAGTACGACGCGGCGGTCGTTCTCGGACCGACCGCGCTCAGTCAGTCCGGCGCGTGTGAGGCGGTCGAGCAGGCGCGTCACGTCGGGCGTGCGATCGAGCAGGCGCTCGCCGACGGTAGAGCAGGTCAGCTTCTCGGGGTGGCTACCTCGCAGGATGCGTAGCACGTTGTACTGCGACAGCGTCACGCCGCAGCCCGCGAGCAGTCCCATGATCTCGCCCGACAGCCACGCCTGCGTCACCATCAGGTTGAGCAGTGTCTCCTGGGTCGGCGAAGTGAACGCGCGCTGGTGGAGACGCTTGGCGAGGGAGGAAGACATCGACAGTACTCAAAAGGTGTTGCGACAAACGGAGTCGCGTCGGAGCGCGTTCCACGTCGAGAGAGCGGGCGGTTCGCTCGGGTCGCGTCAGCTTGCCCTCGCACAGTAGCGAGCACGATGGCTAGACGCCCTCGTGCTCCAAGCGGCCGTTTGTCGCACCCGTTTGAGGCACGATCCGCTCGGGGGCGATGGGCAACGTGAATCCGAACGACGAGCCTTTTCCCGGTGTGCTCTCGATCTGGAGCGACGCGCTGTGGGCGGCGAGGATGTGCTTGACGATGGCGAGTCCCAAGCCCGTCCCTCCGGCGTCGCGGGAGCGGCTTTTGTCGACGCGGAAGAAGCGTTCGGTGATGCGGCCGATGTCCTGAGGCGCCACGCCGATGCCGTTGTCGGCGACGGTGACCTTGAGGCCGCCTCGGGGGAGCACGCGTAGTACCACGTCCACAAAACCGCCCTGGACGTTGTACTTGACGCCGTTCTCGACTAGGTTGGTCAGCACCTGCCCGACGCGCGACGCGTCGCCGAGCACAAGCGGGAGATCGCCGCGCGCCCGCAATCCGACCTCGACGCCTTTGGCCTGGGCGATGGGTTCGACGGTTTCGATGACCTCGCGCGCGACCGCAAGCACGTCGAACGCCGTCCGCTCCATCTTCGAGTTCGCCGGTTTCGATCTTGGTCAGTTCGGTCAGGTCGCGCGTGAGCATCTGCAGGCGCGTCGTGTTGCGCAAGATCTTCTGGACGAAGCGCTCGCGCACCTCCTCGTCTTCGAGGGCGCCGTCGAGCAGGGTTTCGGCGAAACCTCGGATCGCGAAGACGGGCGTCTTGAGCTCGTGCGACACGTTGCCCAGATAGTCGCGGCGGTACGTCTCCATCTTCTTGAGCGCCGCGATCTCCTTCTCCATCACCTGCCCGGTGCGGTACACCTGCCACAGCAGCGCGTTGAACTCGTCGCCCTTGGGCAGCTCGAGCGTCGACAGGTGGTCGAAGCGCAGCTTGCGGACGCGCTTGAGCGAGAGCCGCGCCAGGTCCAGCCGCCTGCGCACGTGCCACTCGGATGCCGCGTAGGCCACCAGCCCGATCAGGACTACGCAGACCATCAGTCCAGCTACCGAGCTCGTCAGGCCGGTCAGGTGCCCCAGCAGCAGCACGGCCAGCGCGCCTCCAGCCGTCGACAGCCCCAGCTTGAGGCCGACCTTACTCGGCTTGCGTCTCTTCGCCGCCGCCACGGTTACTTGCGAAACCGATAGCCGACGCCCTTGACGGTCTCGATGTAGCCGTCGCCCAGCTTCTCGCGCACCTTGCGCACGTGCACATCGACGGTGCGGTCGACCACGTACACGTCTCTCCCCCAGACGCGGTTGAGCACGTCCTGGCGCGTAAACACCTTGCCCGGATGCGAGGCCAGAAAGTAGAGCAGCTCGAACTCCTTTCGCGGCATCCGAAAGCTTTCGCGCTCGTGGCCCTCGCGCTGGCGGAAAACCAGGTAGCGCTCGCGGTTGATCTCCAGGTCGTGCAGGAACATGCGGTCCGGCGTATCCTCCTGCCGGTTGGCACCCCGCATCAGCGCGCGGATCTGGCTGATCAAGACCGGCATGTCTACGTCCTTGCTCAGGTACGCGTCTGCGCCCACATCGAGGCCGCGCACGTAGTCGTCGGTCGCGTCGAGAGCGGTGAGCATCAGGATAGGCGTCTTGCGCAGATTGGCGCTCTCACGCAGGCGGCGGCACACGTCGAGTCCGCTCAGACCGGGCATCATCACGTCGAGTACGATGGCGTCGGGCTGCTCGGCCTCGGCCTTCTCGAGCGCTTCGACGCCGTCGGCGGCCTCGATGACGGTGTAGCCCTCGCGCTGCAGGTTGTACACGAGCAGGTCGCGCAGGTCGGGTTCGTCGTCGACGATGAGGACTTTGGGCGTGGGCTCCGACATCGGGCGATGGGCTTATGAAGCGGCAACTTACGCACGCCTCGGGCAGCGCGCATGACCGCAGCGTTACCCGGCGCTGGGCAGCATCGGATCAGCCTGCGTCCTTCTCGCGAATCACGCGGCCAAAGCAGGTCTCGCCCGTTCGCAGCATCGCGCGGACGTAGGGGTGGCACATCTTGCACTTGAGTCCGAACGCGACGTGGCGCTGGAGCTCGGACACGGTCTGCGCTTGGCTCGCGTCGGCGCGGGCTTTGAGGTCGGAGAACGTTTCGTTGAAGCAGACGCAGCGGTCGATGCGCATCAGTCGTCGCGTGTTGCGATGGCGATGGAGGTCGGGGCGACGCCCGTCGCAAACCGGCTCAGTTCGGCTCCCCCGCTCGAGGCGTGGATCGTCACGTACCCCGCCACGTCGAAGGAGGGCACGCGGGCGACGTAGAGACGATCTCGGGTGCCGTCGAGCGCGATAGCGCCGATCGGGTTGGCGTCGTCGGGAAGCGTGAGTTCTCCCGTTGACTGGTTCGTTTGAGTGTCGAACCGCAGCACGCGCCTGCCGCCGACGACGACCACCAAAGTCTCATCTTCCGAGTTGTAAAACGACTCTTGTCCCGGTCCGGCCGTCGCTGTTCGGGCATCGAGCGGAAAACGTGCGGCGACGGTGTTGCCCCTGAGCACGAGCACCTGGCCGGGCGTCTCACCGACGACAGCGAAATCGCCGTCGTACTCCAGCGCGCCGGTGCACACGACCCAGACGTCGCCCTGCTCGTCCTCGTGGAGCGCCCGCGGACCGCTGCAGCCCGTCGCGATCTCGGCGCGGAGGCGCCCGTCGCGGTCATAGGCGAACACGGTCGACGCGTTGCCGAAGCCGTGGACGGCCACGTAGACGCGGTCTTCGGTGATGAGCACGCCTTCAGGGTTGTTGCCCGCGCCCAGAGAGTCGGTCACCACGCCGTCGCCCGCGAGGTTGATCAGGTTGAGGCGTCCGCCCGTAAACGAACCTCGTGCGCCGAACAGACTGGTCACATAGGCGCGGTCGCCGTCAACGGCAACGTAGCGCGGCGAGAACACCTTGATGCTCGGTTGGGCCGCCAGCGAGCGCGCGTCGAAGCGGTAGAGCCGGTCGCCCGTGTTGGCCGCTACGAAGAGGACGCCATCCGCAACGGTCACGCTCTGGACGATGGAATTCAAGTCGCCGATGGCGCGGGCGGTCGACGCCTCGCTCTCGGGGTCGTAGGTCGTGACCGATCCGTTTCCGTCCGAGAAGTTGCCCTGATTGCCTACGAAGACACTGGTCGACAGCTCGCGGTCGCGGTCACCGTCACCGTCGTCGGAGTCGCCGAACAGGTCACACCCGGAGAGGGCGGTCGTGAGCAGCAGGAGCAGGAGGAGGTGGGAAAGTGCGCGCATGAGCGAGGAGTGGGGTGGTAAGGAAGAATCAGCGGCTCTCGCCGAGGGTGAGGGAGAGGCCGATGCGGGCGTGGCGCCCGGGCATTGGGTAGCCTTCGATCAGACGGTAGCGTGCGTCGAGGGCATTGTGCAGGCGAGCGAAAGCCATCAGGCGAGCCGTGCGAGCCGTCCACGCTCGCCGAATGCCTGCGTCGACCGTAGCGAAGCCGGGCAGAAACTGCGAGCCGTCCGACGTGACGGGGCGTTTGCCGATGGCGATGGCGAGCGCGTCGATCTCGAATCCTGCCGTCCGCGTGCCGACGTGCAGCCGCGCCTGAGCGAGCGGAACGAAGCGCAGCCGCTCGCCTATCGCCGATGAACCGTTCGAGCGGTCCCGGGCGTCGGTCATCGCAAATCCGGCGCGGACGAAGCGAGTCGGCGTCGGTGTCCACGCTGCCGAGAGATCCAGCCCCGTCGTGCGCGTCCTGCTCAGGTTCGACGGTGACCAAATGCCACTCGCGGCAGGTTGCCACACGATCTGATCGCGAAGCTCGTGTCGATAGACGGAAGCGTCTGCGTGCCAGTTGCCGCGTTCGAAGCGGGCGCCGCCATCGACGGCCCATCCGCGCTCGGCTCGCAAATCGGGGGTGCCGCCGGGGCGCCAGAAGCGGTCGTTGAGCGTCGGCGCGCGGAAGGCGCCGGATACGGATGCGCGCAGCGTCTGTCCGTCCACTACGTCGTAGGCCAGTCCGAGACGCGGCGTCGCCGATCGAGTGCCGTCGCTGCGCAGATCGACGCGGGCCGATGGAGCGACGAGCAGGGAGCCTTGGTTCAACGCCAGACTCACCCACGAGCTTCCGGTCGTCTCGGCTGCGTCGCGTGCCAGACTCGGATGCGTCGCCGTGGCGTGCTGCACGCTCGCGCCCGCATCGATCGATCCCGATCCGACAGGTAGCGCATAAGTCGCTTCGGCGTAGGCCGTCTGCGTTGATCCGGTATCGTCGATGTCGATGCCCGGCGAGCGGTAGCGCAGGTCGGCCCAGCCCGCCATCGCGCCCAGCCCGAGGACGCCGCCGCCGACCTGCCGGGCGTGACGCGCCCACGTGTTCAAGCTCGCGTCGTCCTGCCGCTCGCTCTGCGGAGCGCGGCCCGCCGGGCCGGGCAGGTCGCGCGCGCTGATCGACGCCAGCACTCCGCCGCGCGTCGCGCCGTGCGTCGTCGTCGCCAGTATGCTCGTCCGCTCGAATGCGCCGCCGTCTCTTCGTACACGCTGCTCGCCATCCGGCCGCTCGAGCGTGTAGCCGAAATCTCCGTCGCCCGATGCGTGTTCTGCTGCGACCAGGATCGGCCCTGCCGACGCGCGCAGCCGCAGTGTCCGCTCGCCCCACGCGCCTGCCTGGCCTTCGACTCCGACCAGCCGCCCGCGCGCCGCCCGGGGCATCACGTTGACCACACCACCGACCGCCTGCGACCCATGCCACACCGATCCGGCGCCGCTCAGCACGTCGACGCTCGCTAGCGCGAAAGCAGGAACGAGCGATCCGTCGACCTGCCCTAACTGAGGATTGGCGATGGGAAATCCATCCAGCAAGACGGCCGTCTGTCCCGCGCTCGTGCCGCGCAAACTGATCGTCGCCAGTCCCGCCGGACCGTAGCGCCGCGCAAACGCCGACGTGTGCGACTGGAGCGCATCCGCCAGCGACAGCGCATTGGCGCGTTCGATCTCGGCTGCGCCGATTCGTTCGACCTGCGCCGTCCGCTCGGCAGCTTGCCAGCGCGTGGCTGTCACCTCGACCCCGCCCAGAGCGACCGTGTCGGCCACCTGCGCGCGAGCCGGAAGCGCGAGGCAGAACAGGAAGAGCGAGAGGAGACGGAAGAGCATGAACGAAGAAAACCTGCCTTCCAAGGTGGAAAACAGGCACGGTCACGCTCCCGAACGCGCTTGGCAAAGCACGCGGAAAACGGTGAGGGGGTGCGGCTGATTCCTCTGGTCCCGGAGGCGAAGCGCGGCGCCGATGCAGGTCTCCTGACTCTCCGCGTACCGGCTCCAAACCGGCTCGTCTTCCCACGCAGAGCGCAGTGGCGAGCCGCTCGTAGTAGAGCAGGCGTGTTCCGATTGGAACGGGGCGGCGTACAGTTGCGGGTACAGTTCGGGTTGGCCGTGAGGCGTCCGATTCCCTTTTAATCTGCCTAAGGCAGAACAAGCAGCGCGAGGCAAAGAACGATTGGTGCTCCCAAGGTACGCGCGCCGAGCGGTTCGCCTCGCGTCAAAGTTGACGAAGTGCTTTGGCGCGCCGGGTTGTGGCTCCCCGACTCAGATCACCGCTTCGACCAGGCCCGACGCCACCTCATGGCTCAGCCGCCATCGCGGAGCAGCGTGCTACACGTACAGCAGCGTCGTGATGCCGAAGTAGACGCTCAGGCCCAGGATGTCGTTGGCCGTCGTGACGAACGGGCCCATCGACAGTGCAGGGTCGAGACCGGCCCGTTTGAGGACGACGGGAATCAGCGCTCCGTTGACGGTCGCCAGAACGATGACGACCAGCAGGGCCAGCGATGCCACACTCGCCAGCTTGGCCGACTGCCCATCGGCGGGGTCGAGTAAGAAGATGATGACGCAGAAAATCGCTGCAAGGAGAGTACCGTTGAACAGCGCCACGCCCAACTCCTTACCGACGCGCCCGAACGCCTCGCCGATCACCAGCCGGCCCGACGCTAGGCCTTGAACCGTGATCGCCGCGCTTTGAATGGCCGCATTGCCCGCCATTGCCGTCATGACCGGGATGAACATTGCCAGGACGGCGACCTGTTCGAGCGTGCCCTCGAACGACTTGACGATGAACGCCGAGCACAGCGTGCCGAACAACCCCACCGTCAGCCACGGCAAGCGCCCCCGCGCGATGCGCCAGACCGAATCAGACAGTTCTTCGTCGCCGCTCGTACCCGAGATGACCTGCAAGTCTTCCTCGGCTTCCTCGCGCAGCACGTCGACGATGTCGTCAATCGTGATGCGGCCTACGAGCCGGTCTTGCAAGTCGACGACCGGCAGCGACACCAGGTCGTAGCGCTCCATGATGCGTGCCACGTCTTCCTGATCTTCTTCGACCGTGACTGCGATTACGTCGCGGGTGACGATGTCCGAGATGAACGTCGTCGCGTGCGACAGGAGCAGGCGTTTGAGCGGCACGATGCCGACCAACTTCTCATCGCGGTCGACGACGAACAGGACGTACAGGTCTTCGACTTCGTCCGAGAGCGCGCGCACGATCTCGGTCGCCTCGCCGACGGTCACGTAGTCGGGGACCGAGACGACTTCGGTCGCCATGCGCCCGCCCGCTGTGTCGTAGGCGTAGCGGAGCAGGCTGCGCAGTTCGTCGGCGTCCTCCAAACGCGGCAGCACCATGCGGACCCGCTCGTCGGTCAGCTCACCTAGCACGTCGGCGGCGTCGTCGGTGTCGAGTTGGTCGACGATTTCGGCCAGTCGGCTGTGCGACACGTCTTCGAGCAGGCGCTCGCGGAAGCTCTCTTCGGCTTCGACGAGTACGTCGGCGGCGCGGTCGACGCGAAACAGGTCGAAGAGCGCGCGCGCGTCGTCGGGCGACACGTTGCCCAGGATAACGGCCAAGTCGTACGGCGCGAGGTCGCCCAGGACGGCTTTCAAACGCCGCTCTTCTCCGGCGTGGAGCAGGGTCTCGACGTGTTCGACGAATGCGTCGTCTATCTCGGGCGCTTCGTAGCGTCCCTGCTCGTCATCGTCCTGCCCGCCGACGGCGTGTGGTTCGTCGGGCAGCAGCGGCGTGTGTTCGTCCGACGTTCCACTGTCCGGAGCGTCCGGTTCGAGGAGGTCGGGCGGAGGCGTCACGGGCGGCGGGCCGGTAGAAGAGGGGCGGGCGAGGGAGCCGGAACGAGAGCCGCCTACTGTTTCAGCACGTCGCCAAGGTAATGCGATAGGCGGGCGAACTCGTCAGGCGTCAACTCTTCGGCGCGGCGCTTCGCCCATTCTTCCGGCAGTTCGTCGAGGCTGGGAAACGCGGCGCGCAAACTGTTGCGCAGCGTCTTGCGGCGCTGCCCGAACGCGCCCCGCACGACCTGCCGAAACAGATCCTCGCCGGGCGACGGCGGCGGCGCATCGGTCCGAAACCGAAAACGGACGACGGCGCTCGTCACGTCGGGCTGCGGAAAAAACACGTGCGGCGAGACCTTGAAGAGCAGTTTCACGTCGCAGTACCGCTGAAAAACGACGCTCAGAATGCCGTATGCCTTGGTCCGCGGTTGGGCTACGATCCGCTGCGCCACTTCGAGTTGCATCATCACGACGATCTCGGCCACCACGTCGCGCGCGTCGACCAGCCCGAACAGGATCGGTGAGGTGATGTAATAGGGCAGGTTACCAATCACGTGCAGCGGTCCGCCCAGCTCGCGGCTCAGAGCGCGCCAGTCGGCCTCTAGCACGTCCTGGTGCCGCACGTCGAGTCCGGGCAACTCCTCGTTCAGATGCGCAACAGCCCGCTGATCGACTTCGAGCGCGACCATCTGTGGATAGATCGTCAGCAGCTCTCTGCTCATCGCCCCCGTTCCCGGCCCGATCTCGACGACGGCGTCGCCCGGCTGAGCGTCCAGCGACGCGGCGATCTTGCGGATCGTATTGGGGTCGCGCAGCCAGTTTTGCCCGAGCGACTTCTTGGGTTGCATCATGCCTGAAAGGTAGCGCCGAGCCGTGCTCCGCGCGCGGATTGTCTAGCACCGCGTCCAGCAGGAGCACGAACGCGGTCTCTATCCCGACCACACTCAAAACCCTGTGCGCGAAGGAACGGCTCGGAGACCCTTAGCGGACGTTTTTGCGGCGGTTGCGCTCGAAGTCCTCGAACACGAACGATCCCAGGTCGTCCAAGCCCGAGTAGTAGGCGCGGCCCTGATTGGCTTCCGTCAATTGGTGCACGAACTGCTGCAGCAGCGGATCGCGGGCGATCATGAACGTGGTGATCGAGATACCCTCACGGCGGCAGGCGACTGCTTCGTCGAGCACCTTGTTGACGATCTTCTTATCCAGCCCGAACGCGTTGCGGTACAGCTTGGCGCCTTCGTAATGGCACGACGGTTTGCCGTCGGTCAGCATGAAGATCTGCTTGTTCTTGTTCTTGCGTCTACGCAACAGATCGCGCGAGCGCTGCAGTCCGGCGCGCGTGTTGGTGTAGAACGGGCCGACGTTGAGATAGGGTAGATCCTTGATGTCGACCTGCCACGCGTCGGTCCCGAACGCGACGATGTCGAGCGTGTCGCCGGGGTAGCGGGTGAGGATGAGTTCGCTCAGCGCCAGCGCGGTCTTGCGGGCGGGCGTGATGCGGTCCTCACCATAGAGAATCATCGAGTGGCTGAGATCGATCATCATCACCGTAGCCATAGACGTGTGGTGGTCGGTCTCGTAGACTTCGAAGTCGTCCTCGCGCAGGTCGAGCCGGTCCAGATCGCCGCGCCTGTAGGCGTTCGAGAGCGTGCTCGTCACGTCGAGCGAGTGCAGGTCATCGCCGAACTGCCAGCTGCGCGTTTCGGGCAGCTTCTCGTCGCCCTGCCCGGCGAACGGTGTCTTGTGACGCCCGAGCCCACCGCGCTTGAGCTTGCCGAAGATGTCCTCTAGAGCTTTTTGGCGCAGTCCGCGCTCGGTCTTGGACGTGATGCGGACCTCGCCCAGCTTGTTCTGGTCGTCTTCGAGATACCCCTTCTTGCGCAGGTCCTCTATGAAGTCGCCCATGCCATAGTCGCCCGGCGTCAGGTCGTATCGGCGGTCGAGCTCGTTCATCCAGTCGAGCGCCTCGTTCGCGTCGCCCGCCGCGATGTTGAGCAGCTGCTGAAAGATGTCGAGCAGGTTTTCGAACGGCGATTGCCCTTGCGCTCCGTGGCGCTCGGGGACGAAATCGGTATAGCGGAAGCGCATGGTTTCAGGTGGTTTACGTCGTCAACGAGCCGAGCGCGAGCGGGTTGCCGGGCTGGATGCAGCGCCGTTATAGACAAAAGCGGTACGAGGGGCGATGA